>NZ_CP015992.1:624400-1248801 GCF_001708505.1 Pseudomonas sp. TCU-HL1 | reverse complement strand
TCTTGCGGTATCCACCGGTCAGCGCGACGAGGTCGGGCTTGGGCATTACCGGCGGAATCATCACCGAGCGCCAGGACAACTGCTTGAAGCCCAGCATCAGGCGGGCCTTCTCGGCAAAGGGCGAGGTCGGGTAGTGGTGCAGGATCAGCTCATGCATGACGGTCTCCGCGTCAGGTCTGTGGATAACGCAGCTTACCCGGCGCAACCGGGGCGGCCCATGCCTTGTGCCTGATAGCGCGGCATCAGCCCGCTGGATGGAGGGCGACCAAGCGCTCCTTGGCCGCCTTGCGCAATTGCTTGATCGCGCGCTCGCGGCGCAGGGCCTCGCGCTTGTCGGCGCAGGCTTCGACGAACACCAGCGCCTTGGCCGGGCTGGAGTGGAAGAAGCGCGCGCCCTTGCCACTCTGGTGCTGGGCAAACCGCCGCTGCGGGTCGTCGCTGATGCCGCAATAGAGCGCGCCGTTCTCCGCACGCACCAGGTAGACGAACCAGGGCTTGGCGGCGGGGATGGCTTCGACGGGTTCGGGCATTGCGGCGTCCTGAAGGAAAGCCGCGGCATTAGGCAATGGCGGCGCCCATCAAGACAAGTCTTTCAACGCCCCCGTGCGGTAGGCGGCCAGGCCTCGTGCGGCCTGCTGGCGAATGGCGTTCTGTACCGCCGGCAGCCAGCCCAGCAACAGGCCTTTGGCACCCAGGGCCTGCCGCGCCCAGCGCCAGAGGTCGAAGCTGTCGTAGTGCTCGATGATCTTGCCGTCGGCAAAGAGGAAGCGCGCCTGGATGCGGTTTTCCACCATTCGCCCGGTCTGGCTGAACAGGTAGGTGGCGACCCAATTGGCGCGACCGGTGAGGTCGTCGGCCTCGACGCCCTCGAAGGTCAGGCTGAACTGCTGAGCGCGGCTGGCGAGCATACGCCACATGTCGGCGGCTTCCCGGCCATTGAGGTCGGTGAACACCGGGTCGCTGAAATGCACGTCGGGGCTGTAACAGGCGGCCATGGCTTCGGCGTCGAGACGCTGGAAGGCCTGGTAGAAGCGTGTGATGAGTTCGGCGTTGGGGTGAACCATGGGCAACTCCGGCAAAGGGCGGTATGGCATGAAGTATTGACCGGAATGGGAAGGACGGCGATTGGCGACCTTCGCCAAGTTGCTCAAGCAGTTGTGCGGGGAGACGCCAAGGGCGTTCAGGAGGCGCTTGCGAGAAGATCGCTGAGAAATCTGTCGTAGGAGCGAGCTCTGCTCGCGAATTGGCCTCGCAATCGCGAGCAGAGCTCGCTCCTACAATGTCGACGTCTGAATGTCAGACCGATTCTTCCTTGAGTTCCTTGAGGTGCTTGTAGACGGTGGCGCGCCCCATGTTGAGGACGTTGGCCACGTAGTTGGCGGCGCTCTTGCCTTTGAAGGCACCTTCGGCGTGGAGCGCCAGGACCAGTTCTCGCTTGTGTTCGCGGGTCAGCAGGTTGAGGCCGAGTTGGCGCTGGCGTAACCAGTTGTGCAGGAAGGTGTTGATGCGCTCCTGCCAGTCGTCGCGAAACAGTGCGTCGGGTTGGGGAATGAGCTTGCTGGAAGACAGGAACAGGTCGAGGGCCGCCTTGGCCGCCTCGAACATGGAGATGTTCAGGTTGATGCAGAGCACGGCAAGCGGTGCGCCCTGGACATCGCGCAGCACGGTGCTCACGGAGCGGATCTTCTGGCCGTCCCAGTTGAGTTTCTCGTAAGGACCAATGTTCCGCTCGTCCACGTCCTCGCTGAGCATGTCCTCGAGTGCCGCGTCGTCGCCGACGCAGCGCTTGGAGATGTTGTTGGCGATGTAGTCGATCTTCTGTGTACGCAAGTCGTGCAGCACCACCTCGGCATGGGGAAAGAACAACGTGGCGATGGCATCCGCGATGGCGCGATAGTTGTCCAGGGCGAGGTCTGGGCGAGGGGTCATGGAGCGGCTCCTGGAGCGGGAAAATCGGCGCCGGGCACGAGGCCCGGCGCAGCGAGTGTGGCGCAAAGCGCCTGCGCCGTCATCCCAGCCGCGCGGGGGACAGCATGGCTTCGGTCAGGCCGAAGTGAGCCAGGTGCTCCGAGAGCGGCTGGCGCAGGATCAGGCAGGCGCTGGCCTCGCCCATGGCCGCGGACGTCTGGATACCGTAGCCGCCCTGCCCCGCCACCCAGTAGAAGCCAGGTGTACGCGGATCGTAGCCGGACACCAGGTCACCATCGGGGAAGAAGGAGCGCAGACCGGCCCAGACTCGCGCAGGGCGGCGGATGCTCATGCTGGTGTGTTCCTCGATCTGGTAGATGCCGAGAGCGATATCCAGTTCTTCCGGCTGCACGTCATGCGGGTCCACCGGGTCGGCGTTGGCCGGTGACCCCAGCAGCATCCCGGCGTCGGGCTTGAAGTAGAAGGATTCGTCCAGGCTCACCAGGGCCGGCCACTGGTGCACATCCACGCCTTCGGGCGGGGAGAAGATGAAAGCAGCGCGGCGCTTGGGTTGCAGACCAAGGGGCTGGACGCCAGCAAGTTGTGCAAGCTGGTCGCACCAGGCACCGGAGGCATTGACCAGGGTCGGTGCCTGGAAGTTGCCCTGAGAAGTGTCCACCCACCACTGTTCGCCTTCACGGCGAACGCCGGTCACTTCGCAGTTGTGCCGCACCTCACCGCCATTGCGACGGATACCGCGCAGGTAACCCTGATGCAAAGCATCGGTATCGATATCGGCAGCGCTGGGGTCCAGCATGGCGCCCTGCACCTTGTCGCGGCGCAGCACTGGCACCAGCGCGCAGGCCTGATCAGGCGTGAGCATCCGCATCTCGGGGACGTTTTCCAGGGCGCTGTCGAACTGGCGCTGCAGTTCCTCGGCGTCACCGCTGAAATCCACCACCATCTCGCCGCGCGGAGTCAGCAGCGGGTGCTCGCTGAAGCCTTCCGGTGGTGAATCGAAGAACGCGCGACTGGCGGCGGTCAGGGCGCGCACCTGGGGCGTGCCGTAGGCCACGGTGTAAAGGGCAGCGGAACGGCCGGTGGAGTGGTAGCCCGCGTGTTCCTCGCGTTCCAGTACCAGCACGCGGCCGTGCCGGGACAACCAGTAGCCGGTGGAGGCGCCAGCGATGCCGGCGCCGATGATGATGAAGTCAGCCTGGTGCATGGAGTGCCTCACTGGCCTTGGCGCTGCAAGTGATAGAGGGCGTTGGCCAGAGCCATGTCTTCCAGCCCGAGACCGATGGAACGGAAGAATACCGGGCGGCGATAGTCCGGTCGCGGCAAGCGGCCGCTGACCAGCTCCGGCAGATCGCCACGGATGGATTCAGGACTCCAGCCATGCTGCTCGGCGGCCAGCAGCATCTCGCCAGCCGAGCCCGGCGTGGTGGCGCGGTAGTCGCAGTAGACATCCATTTCGCCCAACGCGTGCGGCGGCACTTCATGGGCACGCGGGGCGTTGGTGCTGATGGACGTGACCAGGGCCGGCTTGCCCAGGCTGAGCGGGTCCAGCACCGGGCCGGCAGACGAGGTGCAGAGCAGCACCACGTCGGCGTCGGCGACCGCAGCCTCAATGCTGACGCAGATCTCGACGCGTGGGTGCTGATCGTGCAGGTGCGCCTGGGCCTCGGCATCGGCACCCAGGGACGGCGAGAACACGGCGATACGCTGCCATTCGCGCAAGCCCTTCACGTAATGCAGGTGGGCGCGGGCCACCGGGCCGCTGCCGATCAGTGCGAGGGTACTCGCCTGCTCGGGCGCCAGCACGTCGACCGCCACTGCGGTGGTGGCCGCAGTGCGCGCGATGGTCAGCTCACCCGCGTCGCACAGCAACAGCGGCTGGCCGGATTCCATGGACATCAACAGGGTCCAGGCGGTGACCACCGCGCCCTGGGGCGTCTTGATGTAGGGCGAGGTCTTGACCCCGTAAACCCCATCCTTGGCCAGCACGCCCAGGTAGTTGATGAAGTCGCCACTGGCATTGGGGAATTCCACCAACTGCTGGGCCGGCTGTACGGCTTCGCCGGCAGCCAGGTCGAGGAACATGCGGCGCATGGCCTGGTGGACATCCACCTGCTGAAGCAATCGACGGGCTTCGGCTTGCTGGAGGATGAAGGGCGGTGTGCTGGACATGGAGACGCTCCCGAGGCCGGATATAAACATTTTGTCCATATTGGACTTTTAAGTTTACACCAGCAAGGGGAAGGCACCCCGGATGTATGGGAATGGCGCGTGGGTATAAGGAGCGCTGCGGGGCTTTTGATCGTGGGAGCGATTTCAATCGCGATTGAAATCGCTCCCACAGGCAGGGCGGGCTTACTACCAGCCCACGCCGAAGCCGACGGTGTAGCGGGTCTCGTCGATCTCGCCCTCAGAGCCGCTGACCATGTCCTTCTCGGCCTTCATGTTGAGGGAAGCCCAATCCGTCAGCTTGTAGCGCAGGCCCACTTCGGCATCCAGGGAGTAGTCGGCGGTGTTGTCCAGCGGACGACCGACTTCGCCGGTGGTGAAGAGCTCCACCGTTTTTCCCACCAGATATCGGTTGTAGTCCCACTTGGTGCTGAGCGAATAGAAGTTCTCCTTCTCGCCATTGGAGAACTGGTAGTCGCTGCGGTTGACCAGGCCGGCCAGGGAGAAGGCGCCTAGTTCGTCGTCCCAGAACTGGTAACCGGGACCGGTACCCAGGGTGCGCTGACGCTCGAGGTCTTCGATCTTGTCGCGCTTGTACTCGCCGCGTCCCTGCCAGAAGAACTTTTCGGTAATGAAACGATCGAGGGCGTACTCGGTTTCCCAGTTCTCCGTGGTTTTCACGTCATCGGTGAACTCGCGGTTGTACTCACCCGACGCGTTGTGGCGCCATCGGCCGTGACGGGCCTTGGTCTTGAAGTCGACGTCGTAGTCGTCGGTGTCCTTCTCGGCGCGCTTGTAGTCCAGGGAAAGGCCGACGTTGCCGGTCCAGGTCAGGTCCTCGACCAGGGGCTTGGGCTTCATGATCTGCTCGATGCTGGCCAGTTCCACCTCCTTGGGCGCTTCGCCATTGGCGAGGATGACCTTGCCGTCCCCGGCCCGCTGCAGCGACTTGGCACGCTCACCATCGAGGTCGCCCTGCTTGATCAGCAGTTCGCGGTCGCTCTCCAGGGTGGCGACCTTCTTCCAGTCCAGCGGGATGGTGCCGCCGTAGTCGGTTTCCAGCACCAGCTTGCCGCCATCGAAGACGCGGATGGTGCCTGTGAGTCGATCGCCGTTCTTCAGCCAGACGGTGTCGGCGAAAGTGGCGGTGGAAGCGGCGGCAAGCGCCACGCAAAGCAGGGTTCTGGACAACATAAAGCGGCTTCTTCGGCTCTGGTTCTCAAAAAAAGCCGGGCATTATCCTTATGACCGACAGCAGAGCAAGAACTGACCGGCCTGCTTCCGACGAGTTCCAGAAAATCGATGGACGCGCCCTGCTCCGGAGCTACCAACCGATGCCGACACCGATGAGGTAGTGCCGGTCCGAGTTCGTCTGGCCAAGGCCGCGCAACTGGTCCAGCTCATAGAGCAACGACAGTCGCGCCCAATCGTTGAGGCGGTAACGCAAGCCGAATTCGCTGTCGAGCACGTAGTCGACCTCCTCCATCTGCGGCACCTGCAACTGAGCCTTGGAGTACAGCTCAAAACGCGTCCCCCAGATCAGCCGCTTGAAGTCCCATTCGAAGGAGTGGGCATTGAAGTCCAGATTCCCGGCATCGCTTTCCAACTGGAAACGCGTGAACTGGGCGATCAGATCGAAGCGGCCCAGTTCGTTGTCCCAGAAGCGGTAACCAGGACCGACGCCGTAGGAGCGCTGGCGTTCGAAAAACGCGAAGTCATCGTTGTCCTGGTCGTAACTGCCGCGTACGAACCAGTGCTCGGTGAAAAAGCGATCGAGGTCGTACTCCAGCTCCCAGTTATCCTCGGTGCGGGCGCTATTCTTGGTTTCCTTTTCCAACTGGCCGCTCAGCACATGGCGCCAGCGCCCGTATTCGACGCGGGTGTCGCCCTTTAGCTTCCACTCATCTTTGGTGTCCTCATTGCGTTCCATGTCCAGCTTGGCGTCGAGATTGCCCTCCCAGACGCGGTCCTTGAGCAAGGGGCGCGGCGGCACCATCTGGCGGATGCTGGCCAGGGGCACGGTTTCGCGCTTGCCGTTCTCCAGCCGCACCATTCCCTTGCCTGCCGCTTTCAGGCTGCGGCTATGCTGGCTGTCGAGACCGTCGCGCTTGAGCACCAGCGGTTTTTCGGAACTGAGGGTGTCGATATCCTTCCAATCGATCAGCACCCGGCCGGCATACTGGGTCTTGAGCGCAAGCTTGCCACCATCGAGCAGGATGATCTCGCCGCTCAGGCGGTCGCCATTGTTCAACCAGACGGTGTCGGCCCAGATCGGCGCGCACAGGACAAACGAGAACACAGCACAAAGGCTACGGAGCAGCATGGTCGGCAAGAAGAAGAGAAATGAGGCGCCAGAGCATGCAGGGGGGGACTTGCCAACGGCAAGCGTGGACGTCCGTCGCGAGGCGCTGTACCTGACCCTCGGCCAGGTACCGGAAGGCAAGGTGGTCACCTATGGCCAACTGGCCGAGTTGGCAGGCCTGGGGCGGGCGGCGCGCTGGGTCGGGCGCACCCTGAGCCAACTGCCAGACGGCACGCAGCTGCCCTGGCACCGGGTACTGGGGGCTGGCGGGCGCTTCAGCCTGGCGCTGGGCACCCCCTCGGGGAGCGAGCAGCGGGCACGTTTGCGCGCCGAAGGGGTCAGTATCCTGAACGATAGGGTGGACATGCGTCGGCACGGCTGGCATCCCATGCCGCCCAAGGGTTAGAGTGCGCCCTGCCCTGTTGCCCGCCCCTGTCCTGCACGCCACGAGCAACCCAATGCCCAGCACCACGCTTTTCGGACCGCATCGCTAATGTCCCATCGCTCCTGGCGCGCCGCCATCGCCGCCTATGCCTCGCCGGCCACCCTTTCCCTGTTGCTGCTGGGCTTCGCCGCCGGCCTGCCGTACATGCTGGTGTTTTCCACCCTCTCCGTCTGGCTTCGCGAGGCCGGGGTATCCCGCGAGACCATCGGCTTCGCCAGCCTGATCGGCCTGGCCTACGCCTTCAAATGGATCTGGTCGCCCCTGCTCGACCAATGGCGCCTGCCGCTGCTGGGCCGCCTCGGCCGCCGGCGTTCCTGGCTGGTGCTGTCCCAGGCACTGGTGGGCCTCGGGCTGGTAGGCATGGCGTTGTGCGATCCGCAGACGAACCTCACCTGGCTGATCGCCCTGGCAGTGATCGTGGCCTTCGCCTCGGCCACCCAGGACATCGCCATCGACGCCTACCGCCTGGAAATCGCCGAAGACAACCGCCAGGCGGCCCTCGCCGCCAGCTACATGACTGGCTACCGCGTCGCCGCCTTGCTGGCGACTGCCGGAGCGCTCTACTTCGCTGAGTGGTTCGGCTCTACCGTCAAGGTCTATGAGTACGGCGCCTGGGCCGGCACCTACCTGCTGTTCGCCCTGCTGATGCTGCCGGGGCTGATCACCAGCCTGTGGATGCGCGAACCCCCAGTGGACCTGCCGGCCGCCAGCACGACCTCGCGCTTCAAGCTCAAGCATCAGTTGTCGTCGGTGCTGATCCTGCTGGTGATGTTGATTTCGTTGCCAGCGATGGTCACCGGACTGCTCGACCGCGCGTGGCCACGCGCGGCGCTTTACGCCATCTTCCTCGTCACCTGCCTGTCGCCCTGGGGCATGCGCCAGATCATGCCGGTGCGCGAACTGCTCAGCCAGCAGCGCCGCCAGTTGCTGGTCGCCGCACGGGGCAAGGTGATGCCGAACTTCGACTTCGTCCACCAGGCGGTGTCGATCATCGTGCTAATCGTGATCCTGGTGACCGTCGCCGCGGCCGCGAAGGCGTTCTCCTCCGGCGCCTGGCCCCGCGGTACCCTGTTCCTGCTGATCACCCTGGCCTGCTTCTCTGCTGCCGGCCGCCTGCTGATGGCACCGGTGCTGACGCCGATCAACGAGTTCGTCCACAGATACCGCTGGCAGGCCTTGCTGTTGCTCGGCCTGATCGCCACGTACCGGATGTCGGACACCGTGATGGGCGTGATGGCCAACGTCTTCTACATCGACCAGGGCTTCACCAAGGAGCAGATCGCCAGCGTCAGCAAGCTGTTCGGCCTGGTGATGACGCTGCTCGGCGCGGCCGCTGGCGGCTTGCTCATCGTGCGTTTCGGCATCTTGCCCATTCTCTTCATCGGCGGCGTCAGTTCGGCGGCAACCAACCTGATGTTCGTGGCCCTGAGTGATATGGGCCCGCACCTGAACATGCTGATTCTGACCATCTCCTGCGACAACTTCAGCGCGGGACTGGCCACCTCGGCCTTCGTCGCCTACCTGTCGAGCCTGACCAACCTGAAGTTTTCGGCCACCCAGTACGCCCTGCTCAGCTCCATCATGCTGCTGCTGCCGCGCCTGATCGGCGGCTACTCGGGCGTGATGGTGGAAAGCGTGGGCTACCACAACTTCTTCATGCTCACGGCCCTGCTGGGTATTCCCACCCTGGTGCTGATCGCCATTCAATGGGGTCGCGACCGCCAGCAGCCCAAGGAGAACGGTTCCTCCAACTCGCCTGCGGCCCCCGGCTCCCCCGAGCAGTCCTGATTACCGCAGATAGAAACAAGGCCGGCATAAGCCGGCCTTGTTTATGGTTCTTCGCGGATTCTGGGGAAAGAGCGAGTTGACAGTCAGGAAAGTGGGTAGATTGGCAGTCGCCAAACGAACCAACCCCCACTCCCTGCTGCCGCCGTGCATCCTATTGATCTTGCTGCTTTCTGGCCAGGCTACGCGGTCGTCGCCTGTCGCCAAGCCACTCACGACACCCTGCTAATCAGTCTTGAGCCCCTGGCCGAGCACTTACCGATTTGCAGCCGGTGTGCCAAGCCCAGTCCGTTGATCCACGAGCGGCGAATTCGTCAGGTGCGTGACCGTGACCTGCTGGATCAGCGTGTGCTGCTCCAACTGCCGGTGCGCCGCGTCGACTGCCTGGATTGTGGGCGGGTGACCGAACGGATTGACTGGTTGGAGCCAGCCTCCCGCCTGACCCAGCGCTTGCGAGTCTGGCTCGAGGGCTTGCTGCAACTGTTGCCGATCAGCCACGTCAGCCGCCTCACCGGCCTGCACTGGCACACCCTCAAGACACTCGACAAGCGCCGCCTGGAAGCCTCGGTTGGCGCGTTTGAGCCAGGCGAGGTGCGTCGGCTGGTGATGGACGAGTTCGCCCTGCACAAAGGCCATCGCTACGCCACGGTGATCATGGATGCCGAGCGCACGCGGGTGCTGTGGGTGGGGCACGGCAACAGCCGTGAGGCGATCCGCCCGTTCTTCGAATTACTCGGCGAGCACTGCCAGCAGATTGAGGCGGTGGCCATGGACATGAACACCGCTTTCGACCTGGAAGTGCGGCAGCACTGCCCGCAGGCCGAAGTGGTATACGACCTGTTTCATGTGGTGGCGCGCTACGGTCGTGACGTGATCGACCGTATCCGGGTCGACCAAGCCAACCTCCTGCGCGAAGACAAACCGGCGCGCAAGGTGGTCAAGCAAAGCCGCTGGCTGTTGCTGCGCAATCGCGAAAACCTCAAGGACGGACAGGCCGTGCAGTTGCAGGAGCTCCTCGACGCCAACCAGCCATTGGCTACTGTCTATGTGCTCAAGGATGCTCTGAAGGAAGTCTGGTACGCCCCCTGCGTGCGGGAAGGCTGGCGGCGCTGGCGGGCCTGGCTGCGACATGCCCAGGAAAGCGGCCTCGCACCGCTACAGCGCTTTGCGCGCAACCTGCGCAAATACGCTCGGGGCATCCTCGCCAGTGCTCGCTTCCCCATGCACACCAGTGTTCTGGAGGGGGTGAACAACCGCATCAAGGTGATCAAACGCATGGCCTATGGCTTCCGGGACTCGGCCTACTTCTTCCTGAAAATCAAGGCCGCCTTCCCCGGGAAAGCGCGATGAACCTTGTTTATTCGGGTGCGTTACGCACTCTGCACCAGCTTCACGACCCGCTGGGGGAACGGAATGCTGATCCCCGCTTCGTCCATCTTTTCCTTGGCGCGCTCGATGAAGTCGAAGTTCACCGCCCAATAGTCGTTCGTCGCGACCCAGACTCGCAGGGAGATGTTGATTGCGCTTTCGCCCAGCCCGGTGACGAATACCACCGGCTCGGGGTTCCTGAGGACACGGGGATCGTGAGCGATATCCAACAGCACCTGCCTGGCACGCTTGATGTCGCAGTCGTAATCGATACCGATATTGATATCCACCCGGCGGGTCTTCTCCCGCGAGTAGTTGGTGATATTGCCGTTGGACAGGCTGCCGTTGGGCACGATCACCACCTTGTTGTCGCCGGTCTTCAGGGTGGTGTGGAAGATCTGGATGCTGTCCACCGTCCCGGCCACGCCCTGCCCCTCGATCCAGTCACCGATCTTGAACGGGCGAAACAGCAGGATCAGCACGCCGCCGGCGAAGTTCGCCAGGCTACCCTGCAACGCCAGACCGATGGCCAGGCCCGCCGCACCAATGGCCGCAACGAAGGAGGTGGTCGAGATGCCGATCATCGAGGCCACGCTGACCATCAGCAGGACCTTCAGGATGATATTGGCCAGGCTGCCAATGAACCCTTGCAGGGTGCGATCGACCCGGCGGTGCTGCATCAGGGTGCCGACCCTGCCGGTCAGCAGATTGATCAGCCACCAGCCGATCAGCAGGGTGAGCAAGGCCAGCGTCAGCTTGCCGCTGTATTCCAGCAGTATGGGCAACCAGGCCTCGGATACTTTCACCAATTGGTCGACGTTCATCTCCATGGGCGTTCTCCTGAGTATTTCAGCAATGCAAAACCCCGCCGCCATGCACAAGCCATGGCGGCGAAGGTTCAACGGACTCCAGGGTTGCGACGCGAATCGGCCGCGAAGGTTCCACTCAGTCGCGGAAGTTGTTGAACTGCAGGGGCATGCCAAACTCCTTGGCACGCAGGGCAGCGATGGCTTCCTGCAGGTCGTCGCGCTTCTTGCCGGTGACACGAACCTGCTCACCCTGGATCGCGGCCTGGACCTTGAGCTTGCTTTCCTTGATATGGGCGACGATCTTTTTCGCCAGTTCCTTGTCGATACCTTCACGCAGTAAGGCTTCTTGCTTCACGACCTTGCCGGATGCGTAGGAATCCTTGATCTCCAGGCATTGGACGTCGATCTTGCGCTTGACCAGAGCCATCCTGAGGATTTCCAGCATCTGCTCCAGCTGGAAGTCCGCTTCGGCCGTCAGGGTGACCGTCAGCTCCTTGAACTCGAAACTGCCCTTGCCGCGCAGGTCGTAGCGGCGATCGAGCTCCTTCATGGCGTTATCGACGGCATTAGTGACTTCGTGTTTGTCCAGTTCGGACACCACGTCGAACGAGGGCATGGGATTCCTCCAGATAGACGGCGCGATCTGCATCACGGATATGAAAGCGCCTGGCTTGACGGTTAAAAATGCGCACCCATTATAACCGAGCGACAAGCCGTCTTACGGGGCCTTCCCCAGCAGTCCGCAACCGGCAGAACGGTAGGGCGACAAGGCAACCTGCAAGAGGCTTGATATCATAACGCCATACTCCGTTGTCCCACTCCCCTTGCGAGCCTGCCAAATGCCCAACCCTCACCTCAGCATCCTGGTGGTGGACGATGCCAAGTTCTCCAGCGCCATGATCGGCCGTACCCTGAGCCAGGCCGGTTACCAGGATCTGCGCTTCGCCAGCAGCGCCAGCGAGGCCCTGCAGTTGCTGGAGCACAAGCCGGCCAATGTCATCCTCGCCGACTGGCTGATGCCCGAGATCGATGGCCTGGAGCTTACCGCGCGGGTGCGCCAGCTCGACGAGATGACCGATCACTACAGCTACATCATCCTGCTCACCGGCAAGGAAGGTGAAAACGTCCTGGGCGAGGCGTTCGACCGTGGGGTGGACGACTTCATCAGCAAGGCAGCCATGAGCGAACAGCTGGTTCCGCGCGTCTACGCCGCCGACCGCCTGTGCAACACCCTGCAACGCCTGCTGCAGGAAAACCGCCTGCTCACCCAGAATATCGCCAGCCTGGAACAGCGCAACCTGGTCGACTCCCTCACCGGCCTCGGCAACCCGCGCTACCTGCGACAGAAGCTGACCGACAGCCTGCGCCAGGTGGAATCCCGTGGCGGCGCGCTGTGCTATCTGCTGATCGGTCTACTGGATGCGCCGCAACTGCGCCAGCAGTACGGCGAAACCTTCTACAACGAACTGTTGCACGGGGTCGCCCGGCGCCTGCAGCAACTGGTGCGCCCGCTGGACGTGCTGACCCGCGTGGACGACAGCCACTTCGGCCTGATCACCCTGCTGGACGACCTGCACGAATGCTCGCCCAGCAGTTTCCGCCGCCTGCACGAAGGGCTGAATCTGAAAGCCTTCAAGACCAGCGAAGGTTTCATCACCCTCAAGGCCGGCATCTCCCTCGTGGGCCTGGACACCAAGGCCCTGCCGCTGGATGCCGAAGAGCTGCTGGACAAGGCCGCCACCATGCTGCCTGAAGCCTATGCCAGCGGCCGGGTCACGGCCCTGCGCCTGCCGCAGCCATGACCTGGCACATCGTCGGCGCCGGAAGTCTCGGCAGCCTCTGGGCCGCGCGCCTGGCGCGCAACGGACTACCGGTACACCTGCTGCTGCGCGACCGGGTTCGCCTCAAGGCCTATGAAGACGCGGGAGGCCTGACCCTGGTGGAACAAGGCAAGGCCCACCAGTACCCGATCCCTGCCGAATTGCCCAGCCACCCCGGCCCCATCAGCCGACTGCTGGTAGCCTGCAAGGCCTACGACGCCGAAGCCGCAGTTCAGCCCCTGCTGCAGCGCTTGGCCCCCGGCGCCGAACTGATCCTCCTGCAGAACGGCCTGGGCAGCCAGAATGCCGTCGCCCTGCGCCTGCCCCACGCTCGCTGCGTGCTCGCCTCCAGCACCGAGGGCGCTTTTCGCGAGGCAGACTTCCGCGTGGTCTTTGCCGGTCACGGCTTCACCTGGCTCGGCGACCCGCTGCAACCGGCCGCGCCGGGCTGGCTGGCCGATCTGGAGCAAGCGGGCATTCCCCATGGCTGGACGCCGGACATTCTGTCGCGCCTGTGGCGAAAGCTGGCGCTGAACTGCGCCATCAATCCCCTCACTGTACTGCACGACTGCCGCAATGGCGGCCTGGCCGAGCACCCCGCTGAAGTCGGCGTGCTGTGCGCGGAACTGAGCGAGCTGCTGCAACGCTGCGGCCAGCCGGACGCCGCCGAGGGATTGCACGACGAAGTGCTACGCGTGATCCAGGCCACCGCGGCGAACTATTCCTCCATGTACCAGGACGTCGCCAACGGGCGCCGTACCGAGATCAGCTACCTGCTCGGCCACGCTTGCGCGACCGCCACCCGCCACCGGCTCAGACTGCCGCACCTGGAAAGCCTCCATGAACGCCTGAAGGCCCACCTGCACCAGCGCGGATTGCCCGTCACCTGACCCCGCGCTAACCTGCCCTTCAGTCCAGCCTCGGATATCCACCTCCTTGACCAGCCTGCGTCAGCGCCTCGAGAACCTGTCGGTCGGCCGTAAATTGCTCGCCGCCCTGCTGGTGCTTCTCGCCACCGTCCTGCTCATCGCCAATCTGGCCTTTATCAGCGCCGCCTACTGGATATCCCAGGAAAGCGTCGCACCGCAGGGGCTGGTGACCGTGGGCCGCCTCTTCGCCACCTCCGCCCTCGGCCCCGAGGCGCTAGCCTCGGAAGAGAGCGCCAAACAGATGCTGGCACGCCTGGACGGCTATACCCCACTTCGCGCCGCGGCCCTGTACGACAGCGACGGCCGCCTTCTGGCGCACCTGCAGCGGGGCGAGCAGCTCGACCTGCCCCTGACGGCGTCGGAGCTGCCACGCTGGCGCCGGCAGGAGTTCCGCACCACTCACCTCACCGAGCTGCCCATCCCCGGCAAGAGTCCCGGTCACCTGCTGCTGGTTGCCTCCAGCGAACTACCCGGCGTGTTCTACACCGGCACCCTGACCGCCAGCCTGGCGATCCTCGCGTGCAGCGTGCTGCTCTGGCTGCTGATCGCGCGGCAGATAAAACGCATGGTCACCCGGCCGATTCGCCGTCTCGAGGAACTCTCACGCCAAGTCACCCGTGAAGAGAACTACGCGTTGCGCGCGCCACGAGGCAACCGCGACGAAATCGGCAGCCTGGCCGATGCCTTCAACACCATGCTCAGCCGCATCGAGGCCCGCGAGCAGCAACTCAAGCGCGCCCGCGACGACGCCCAGGCCGCCTTCGACCAGGCCCATGAACTGGCCGAGGAAACCCGCCACTCCAACCGCAAGCTGGAGCTGGAAGTGCAGGTGCGCAGCAAGATCGAGAAAAAGCTCACGGGGTTCCAGAACTACCTCAACAGCATCATCGACTCCATGCCCTCGGCGCTAATCGCCCTGGACGAGCAGCTCTACGTCACCCAATGGAACCAGGAAGCCAGCGCCCTCTCCGGAACACCCATGGACGATGCCCTGAACCAGCCGGTGTTCCTCGCCTTCCCTTCACTCAAACCCTTCCTCCCGCAAATCCGCCTGACCGCCGAAAAACACAAAGTGGAGAAGGTGGAGCGGGTGAGCTGGCGGGTCGGCGAGAACGTCCAGCACTACGCCCTGACCTTCTACCCGCTGATGGGCGGTACCGGTCGTGGCGTGGTGATCCGGATCGACGACATCACCCAGCGCCTATCCATGGAAGAGCTGATGGTGCAATCGGAGAAAATGCTCTCGGTGGGCGGCCTGGCCGCCGGCATGGCCCATGAAATCAATAACCCCCTGGGGGCCATCCTGCACAACGTGCAGAACATTCGCCGACGCATCTCCCCGGAGCTGGACCGCAACCAGGAACAGGCCGCCATCAACGGCATCAGCCTGGAAGCGGTCAACCTGTACCTGGATGCCCGCGAAGTGCCCAAGCTGCTGGATGATATCCACCAGGCCGGCGCCCGCGCGGCGAAGATCGTCACCCACATGCTGGCCTTCAGCCGTCGCAGCAACCGGCAACTGGCGCCCTGCCAGTTGCCGGTGCTGATCGACCAGGCACTGGAGATCGCTAGTAACGACTTCGACCTGACCGAGGGCTTCGATTTCAAAGGCCTGCAGATCAGCCGCGAGTTCGATGCGGACCTTGGGCCTGTGCCGGGCACCGCCAATGAGTTGGAGCAGGTCCTGCTCAATCTGCTGAAGAACGCCGCGCAAGCCATCCATTTGCGCGAGGACGACGAGGAAGGCCGCATCAGCCTGCGCACCCGCCTGAGTCCGCCCTGGGCGGAAATCCAGGTAGAAGACAATGGCGTGGGCATTCCCGAGAACGTTCGCAAACGCATCTTCGAACCCTTCTTCACCACCAAGGAAGTGGGCCAGGGCACCGGGCTCGGCCTCTCGGTGTCCTATTTCATCATCACCAACAACCACAAGGGCCAGATGGAAGTGCAATCCAAGCCCGGCCAGGGCACCCGCTTCACGCTGCGCCTGCCACTGACTTCCAGCCCCGCGGACGCAGGAGCCTGACATGGGCAACCGCCTTTCCAAGATCTACACCCGCACCGGCGACAAGGGCGAAACCGGCCTGTCCAGTGGTCGTCGGGTGCCCAAGGACCATCCCCGTATCGAAGCGATCGGCGAAGTGGACACGCTGAACAGCCAACTGGGCCTGCTGCTGGCTGAGCTGACCGACGGCGTCGAGCGCTGGCCAGGATTGGCAGAGGTGATCGAGGTATTGGCTCCCTGCCAGCATCGCTTGTTCGATCTGGGTGGCGAGCTGGCGATGCCGGAGTACCAGGTGGTGGGTAACCAGGAAATCGAGCGACTGGAAGCCGCCATCGACCGCTGGAACGACGAGTTGGGCCCACTGAAAAACTTCATCCTGCCCGGCGGCTCGCGCCTGGTGGCCCAGACCCACGTGTGCCGCAGCTTCGCCCGCAGCGCCGAACGCCGCACTCAGACGCTGAATAGCGAAGAACCGCTGCGCGAAGCGTTGCTGGCCTACCTCAACCGCCTCTCCGACCTGCTCTTCGTCGCCGCGCGCCTGATCGCCCGACGGCAGGGTGTGGACGAAGTGCTGTGGCAGGCGGCAAGCAAGCAGTGACACCAGCGCTTCGCGAGCAGAGCTCGCTCCTACGGACGGGAGCAGAAACTTGAGAAGGATTTCGAGATGCAGCGCTTTCAGGGCAACGCCCTGCGTCGCGGCCGGTTTTCAGAGGCTGACCGTATTTACCTGCTGACAACCGTCACCCACCAGCGCCGCCGTTTGTTCGGCGAACTGGATGTTGGGCGCCAGGTGGTCGAGCAGTTGCGAGAAGTGCAGGAAACCGGATTGGCCAGGACACTTTGCTGGGTGCTGATGCCGGACCACTTGCATTGGATGGTGCAACTGCAAACGGGCTCACTTGAGCAATTGATGCAGCGCTTTAAGTCACGAAGCGCAAAAAGCGTGAATGCCTTTCTGGGCAGTAGTGGCCAGGTCTGGCAGAAGGGCTACCACGACCGCACCGTGCGCACCGAAGAGGATCTCCGGGCACTGGCGCGGTATGTGGTGACCAATCCACTACGCGCCGGACTGGTCCGGCGCGTAGGCGACTATCCGCTGTGGGATGCCATCTGGCTGTGACGCTTCCTAGGAGCGAGCTCTGCTCGCGAACAGCTCAAGCCTCCGGCCAGAAGGCCCGAATCCCCGCCACACCCTGCGCGCCGACCTGTCGGGCACGTACCAGGTCATTGGGACCGACACCGCCGAGCAGGAAAGCAGGCTGGCTGAAGCTTTGCAGCCACTGTTCCGCACGTTCCCAGCCAAGAGGCTGGGCTTCGGGGTGGGTCTGGGTGGTTTGCACCGGCGAGAGGGTGACGAAATCCACCTCCATGGCGGCGGCCAGTTGCAGTTCCTCGACGCTATGGCAGGACGCCGCGAGCCAGCGCTCGCGGGGGAACGGACGGCCGTTAGGGGCGTACTTGCGCAGTTGCTCGGCGGTCAGGTGCCAGCCCGCCGCGGGAAAATCGCCCAGCCACTCCAGGGGGCCCTTGAGCATCAACTGGGCGCGCCCGGCGCAGAGCCCCTGCACGTCCACGGCCAGGTCGCGATACTGGGCGTCGAACATCCGTGGCGCACGCAGTTGTACCAGGCGCACCCCATTGGCCAAAGCGGTCGTGAGGCCCGCCAGCAGCGCTGGAGGCTCGATATCGTCAGGCGTAATGAGGTAGCGATCCGGCAAACGCGCGGCCGCCACGATCGGCTTGTTGGCCGCGGGAAACTCATAGTCCGCCAGCTCGCGCGGCGACGCCCACGCCAAAGGCTGGCCTTCGGCGCCGTGGGGATCGCCGGTGAAAGCGCTGACTTCCCAAACGTCCAGCAGCACGTGCTTGTCCGGATAGTCATGGTGGACCTGGATCAGCGGCCGGGCAGCGCTGACACGAATGCCCAGCTCTTCCTCCAGCTCTCGGGACAACGCGACCTGCACGGCCTCGCCCTCCTCCACCTTGCCGCCCGGGAACTCCCAGAGGCCGCCCTGGTGCTTGTCGTCCGGGCGCCTGGCAATCAGCACCCGTCCGTCGGCGCCGCGAATCACGGCGGCCGCCACATGCACTCGTTTCATTCGATGATCTCCGTTTCCTGCAAGGCTGCCTGGTACCAACGCTGGAAGGCCGCCCAGTTGTAGATGGTCTCGACATAGGCCGCGGCGTCCGCCGGCAGCTCCACGGCATAACTGCGCAGTCGGCTGGCAACCGGCGCAAAAAAGGCGTCGGCGATGCTCGCATGGCCGAACAGGAAGGGGCCGTCCTGGCCGAAGCGCGAACGGCACTCAGCCCAGAGGGCGCAGACTCGACGGATGTCGTCGGCCACTTCAGCCGGCACTTCGGCCAACGGCTGGTTGCGGCGCATATCCATCGGCATGTGGCTGCGCAGCGGTACGAAGCCGCTGTGCATCTCGGCACAAGACGCACGGGCCATGGCGCGTGCCGCCTGGCCGAAAGGCCAGAGATGCGCCTCGGGGAAGCGCTCGGCGAGGTATTCGGCGATCGCCAGGGAATCCCAGATGGTGCCGTCCTCAGACTGCAGAACCGGAACCTTGGCCGTAGGCGAGTAAGCCAGCAGGCGCTTGTGGCTGTCTGCCTGATAGAGGGGAATACGCACTTCGTCGTAGGGGGCACCGGTCAGCTCGATGGCCAGCCAGGCGCGCAGCGACCAGGACGAGTAGTTCTTGTTGCCAATTACCAGCGAGAGGGACATGTCGTGCTCCTTTGTTCCAGTTCCTGTACGTGTCGCTGGATCATGGAAGCCGCATGCGCGCCTGGCAAATTCCCGATTTTCATCGGGGCATGAAAGTCAGGAATGCCAAGCTAGGGCTCAGCACCCGCTCACGATCCGACGGGCAGATATGCCGCCGATCGTGAGCGTGTCTTCAGGTGCGATACTCGGCGTTGATCTTCACGTACTCGTGGGACAGATCGGTGGTCCAGATCGTTTCGCTGCAATCGCCACGACCCAGCTGGATGCGAATGGTGATCTCTTCCCGAGCCATGACCGCTGCGCCCTGTGCTTCGGTGTAGGTAGCGGCACGGCCGCCCTGGCTGGCGATGCAGACCTCGCCCAGGAACACGTCGATCTTGCTCACGTCCAGGTTCGGTACGCCTGCGTAGCCCACGGCGGCGAGGATACGGCCCCAGTTGGGGTCGGAAGCGAACAACGCGGTCTTGATTAGCGGCGAGTGGGCCACGGCGTAAGCCACGTCCAGGCACTCCTGGTGGTTGCCGCCGCCGTTGACCTGCACGGTCACGAACTTGGTGGCGCCTTCGCCATCACGCACGATGGCCTGGGCGATTTCCATGAAGACATCGAACACCGCTTGCTTGAGCTTGGCGAACAACTCGCCGCTGGCAGCGGTGATTTCCGGCAGGCCGGTCTGGCCAGTGGCGATCAGCATGCAGCAGTCGTTGGTGGACGTGTCGCCATCGATGGTGATGCGGTTGAAGGATTTGTTCGCCGCGTCGCGCACCAGGGCGTGCAGCACGTCACGCGCAACCTTGGCGTCGGTGGCGATGTAGCCGAGCATGGTGGCCATGTTCGGGCGGATCATCCCGGCGCCCTTGCTAATGCCGGTGACGGTGACGGTCACGCCGTTGTGCTCGAACTGGCGGCTGGCACCCTTGGGCTGGGTGTCGGTGGTCATGATGCCTTCTGCGGCCAGCACCCAGTTGTCCACCTTGAGATCGGCCAGAGCGGCCGGCAGCGCGGCCTCGATCTTCTCGACCGGCAGCGGCTCGCCAATCACGCCGGTGGAGAACGGCAGCACCGCGTCTTCACCCACGCCAGCCAGCTCAGCCAGCCTGGCGCACGCCCGGCGGGCGCGAACCAGGCCATCCGGACCGGTACCGGCGTTGGCGTTGCCGGTGTTGGTCAGCAGGTAGCGCACGTCGCCTTCCAGGCGCTCGCGCGTGATCAGCACCGGTGCCGCACAGAATGCGTTGGTGGTGGTCACCCCAGCGATGGTGGAACCCTCGGCACAGCGCATTACCACTACATCCTTGCGCCCTGGGCGCTTGATGCCGGCGGAAGCGATGCCGAGTTCGAAACCGGGAACCGGGTGCAGGGTGGGCAGAGGGCCAAGACCAACAGCCATGGGAAGCGCTCCTTTGTGATCGGACAGCCGACTGCGGGGGACGCAGCCGGCCAGGGGTTAGCTGGAAAAACGCCGCGAGCGGCAGAGCCGGTCGCGGCGCGGGCAATGACTACGGCAGGCGTTAGCTGATCTGGCCGTGGCAGTGCTTGTATTTCTTGCCGGAACCGCACGGGCAAGGCTCGTTGCGGCCTACCTTGGGCTCAGCGCGCACCGGGGCGGCAGCGGCAGCGGCAGCGGCGGCCACGGCTACGTCACCTTGCTCTTCGTCCATTTCGGGCTCATCGATGCTCGGCGCGGCGGCGTGCTGGAACTGCATGCGGCTGGCCATTTCCTCGGCCTCGCGACGCAGACGAGCCTCTTCCTCGGCCGGGTCTTCGCGACGCACCTGGACGTGGGACAGGACGCGGATAGTGTCTCGCTTGATGGAGTCGAGCAGGTCCTGGAACAGGGTGAAGGACTCGCGCTTGTATTCCTGCTTCGGGTTCTTCTGGGCATAGCCGCGCAGGTGAATACCGTGGCGCAGGTGATCCATGGTGGACAGGTGGTCCTTCCACAGGTCGTCCAGCACGCGCAGCAGCATCTGCTTCTCGAAGGCACGCAGCGCTTCTGCGCCGGCGAGGTCTTCCTTCTCGTTGTAGGCGGCCAGCAGGTCCGTGAGGATCTTCTCGCGCAGGGTCTCTTCGTAGAGCTTGTCGTCTTCGTCGAGCCACTGCTGGATCGGCAGCTTCAGGCCGAAATCGCTGTAGAGCGCGGCCTCCAGGCCGGAGATGTCCCACTGCTCGGGCATGGACTGCGGCGGGATATGGGCGTCGATTGTGCTGTTAAGCACTTCTTCGCGGAACTCGACGATAGTGTCGCCAATGTCCTCGGCGGCCAGCAGGCTGTTGCGCATGTGGTAGATCACCTTGCGCTGCTCGTTGGCCACATCGTCGTACTCGAGAAGCTGCTTGCGGATGTCGAAGTTGCGGCCTTCGACTTTGCGCTGCGCCTTTTCGATGGCGTTGGTGACCATGCGATGCTCGATGGCCTCACCGGATTGCATGCCGAGGGCCTTCATGAAGTTCTTCACCCGGTCGGAGGCGAAGATGCGCATCAGGTTGTCTTCCAACGACAAGTAGAAGCGGCTGGACCCCGGGTCACCCTGACGACCGGCACGGCCACGCAGCTGGTTGTCGATACGACGGGATTCGTGGCGCTCGGAAGCAACCACGTGCAGGCCGCCGGCCTCGATCACCTGCTGGTGGCGCTTCTGCCACTCGGCCTTGATCTGCGCGACCTGTTCGTCGCTCGGGGCTTCCAGCGCGGCCACTTCGGCTTCCCAGTTGCCGCCGAGGAGGATGTCGGTACCGCGACCGGCCATGTTGGTGGCAATGGTCACGGCGCCCGGGCGACCGGCCTGGGCGATGATCTCGGCTTCCTTCTCGTGGTACTTGGCGTTGAGCACCTTGTGCTCGATGCCGGCCTTCACTAGCAGTTGGGAAACGTATTCGGAGCTCTCGATCGAAGCGGTACCCACCAGCACCGGACGGCCGCTGGCCTGGCACTCCTTGATGTCGGTGATGATGGAGCCGAACTTCTCTTCCTGGGTCAGGTAGACCAGGTCGTTGAAGTCCTTACGGGCGACGGGACGGTGGGTCGGGATGACCACTACGTCCAGGCCGTAGATCTGACGGAACTCGAACGCTTCGGTGTCAGCGGTACCGGTCATGCCGGACAGCTTCTTGTAGAGACGGAAGTAATTCTGGAAGGTGGTCGAGGCCAGGGTCTGGCTCTCGGCCTGGATCGGCAGGTTTTCCTTCGCCTCGATGGCCTGGTGCAGGCCCTCGGACAGGCGACGACCCGGCATGGTACGGCCGGTGTGCTCGTCGATCAGGAGCACCTGCTCGTTCTGCACGATGTATTCGATGTTGCGATGGAACAGGGTGTGGGCGCGCAGCGCAGCGTAGACGTGAGTCAGCAGGCTGAGATTGTGCGCGGAGTAGAGGCTCTCGCCCTCGGCCAGCAGGCCGGCCTGGGCGAGCATCTCCTCGATGAACTGGTGACCCAGTTCGTTGAGTTCGACCTGGCGGGTCTTCTCATCGACCGAGTAGTGGCCTTCCTGAGTGACCTGGCCCTCGACCTCTTCGATGTGTTGCTTGAGGCGCGGGATCAGCTTGTTGATCTGGATGTAGAGCTTGGAGCTATCTTCCGCCTGGCCGGAAATGATCAGCGGAGTACGCGCTTCGTCGATCAGGATGGAGTCGACTTCGTCGATCACGGCAAAGTTCAGCTCGCGCTGGAACTTGTCGTCCAGGCTGAACGCCATGTTGTCACGCAGGTAGTCGAAACCGAACTCGTTGTTGGTGCCGTAGGTGATGTCGGAGGCGTAGGCGGCACGCTTCTCTTCCGGCGGCTGGAAGGGGGTGACGATACCGACGGACAGACCGAGGAATTCGTATAGAGGACGCATCCAGTTGGCGTCACGGCGAGCCAGGTAGTCGTTCACCGTGATCACGTGGACGCCCTTGCCGGACAGCGCATTGAGGTAGACCGCCAAGGTGCCTACCAGGGTCTTGCCCTCGCCGGTACGCATCTCGGCAATCTTGCCCTCGTGGAGGCTCATGCCGCCGATCAGCTGCACGTCGAAGTGGCGCATGCCCATGACCCGCTTGCCGGCCTCACGCGCCACAGCGAAGGCTTCCGGCAGCAACTGATCGAGGGTTTCCCCTTTGGCCAGGCGCGCCTTGAACTCTTCGGTCTTGGCACGCAGCTGTTCATCGGACAGGGCCACCATCTGCTCTTCGAACGCGTTGATAGCCTGGACAGCCTTGGCCATGCGCTTCACTTCGCGTTCGTTCTTGCTTCCAAAGAGTTTCTTCAACAATGGCGCAAACATATAGAGAGGATCTTCCACACATTGGGATGGAGGGCGGCCTGGAGTCGCCCGCGCAGCCGCCATGGCTGCTTGCGAAGGGGGCATTCTACCCGGAATCGTTGTCGAGGAAAGCGGGAGCACTTCCCGGTCGCCGTAGGACGTAGTCCATGGCACTGGTCAATGCCCTTCCTCGCGAGGAATTCGAATAGACCGCCGCGCCCCTCGTGCAATACACGCACGCCGGGGTGGTGAGCCCCTTCTGTTAATATGGGCTGCCAAGCCATCATTCAAGCACCCATCATGGCGTTTCGACCTCTTCCCGCCCGCTCTCCCGCCTCCTTGCTGCGCGAGGAGAAACCCCTGCGGGCGTTGTTCAACGAGGCCCAGCGCATCGATCAGCTGCAGCAGTTGCTCGCCAGCCAGCTGCAACCGGCCGCCCGTGAGCACTGCCATGTGGCGTCCTGGCGCGAAGGCCGGTTGCTGTTGATCGTCACCGATGGGCATTGGGCAACCCGGCTGCGTTACCAGCAGGCCCGCCTGCTTCGCCAGTTGAAAGGCTTCGAAGCATTCGCCGGGCTGGAGCGGATCGTCTTCAAGGTACAGCCAAGCTTCACCCCGAACAGTGCTCCGACCAGTGAGGGGCGCTTGTCCCCCACCGCAGCGGAAAGCCTGCAAGCCACGGCGGAAACAGTGACCGATCCGCGGCTGCGGCAGGCCCTGGAGCGCTTGGCTCGACACGGAAAACCGCAAGACTGAGAAACCTGGGGCCGGCAAAAACACTGAAATCGGCATAGGGGACGGCCTTCACAGGCCGTTCCCCTGCCACACCACCCGGCATGCGGGTCCGCACCGGGCGGTTCGAGAGATTGAGGTTAGGAGAGGCGTGGCACGCCGAGACGGTCAAAGTAGGCAATCGTCAGTACGCGGTGTACGGCGGAAAGGCTGTTATGCCACCAGCGGCGGCTCAGCGCTGCTACCGACTGCGCCACCCGGGGGGTGGCTCCAAGCCGGAGCAGCTCCCGGTAGGTCGTCTTGCCACGACGCCAGTGCTTGAGGTGCAGGGCTCGCAGACGGCGGCGTACCCACTCGTCCAGCTCTCGCCAGATGCGGGGGGTTTGGGCCAGCCCGAAATACCCTTTCCATCCCAAGAGGTAGCTGCGCAGTTTCCCCACCACGTCGGCAAGGCTGCGGCCACCGGATCGGCGAGTCAGTTGCCGGACCCGTTGCTTGAGCGTTTACCGCGCCTTCGTCGACACCCCGCGCCGAACCTCGTCATTCGAGGCCAACCAGAGGGCATAACCGAGGAACTTGCGGCCAAACACGCTGACCACCGCACTCTTGCTCTCATTGACACTCAAGTGCAGTCGTCCATCCACCACGATTCGCCGCCCTGAAGCGACATACCGCTGCGCCGCGAGAATCGCGCCGTGGGCGTTACGACCCGGACGGAAACCGTAGCTGTGCTCACTGAAGGTGGGATCGAGGAGCGGCTGTAAGTCTTGCAGCAGCGCTTGCTGGATCAGGCGGTCGGTGACCGTCGGAATACCCAGCTCGCGCTCGCCACCGTCCGGCTTGGGAATCACCACGCGGCGGACCGGGCTGGGCCGGTACACTCCTGACAACAATTGCTGGCGAACCCCGGCCCACTCGGTCAGCAGGTGTTCGGCCGTCTGCTCAATGTCCAGACCGTCGACTCCCGCCGCCCCTTTGTTGGCCTTGACGCGCTTCCACGCGCGTTGCAGGTTGCCTCTCGCAAAGGCGCGTTGCAGCAGCCCTTGCCCTGCGCTTTCGGGATCACCTTGCGGGCGCAATGCCTCGTCGCTGACGGAGCGATTCACGGCTTCCCCGTTTCTCGTCTGCGTCCGCCCCGCGTTTGGCGGGCATCTGACTTCCGGTCATGTCGCATCAAGATGGCCTATGGCGCTCTCTCTCGTTCGGCCCTTCGTCGAAAAAAACGACTACTACGGCCTCTGCTGACTTCTCGCTCCGGCTGGCGCCGTCGCCCTTTCAGGCATGAGGCGAGATCTCCCCAGGTAAGAACGCAACCCTTCAACGCACAACCGCCGGATCTACGCCGCCGACCCTTGACCACGAGAGCTTCGCGGCTTCTTGCCCGCTCGCCCTGCTCGGCAGCGCCTTGTATCCGGTTCTTGTCCATCGGCTCGCAGTTTCGCTCCACGCTTCCTCCCCACGGTCGGTCGCCCTTCCGCAGTTGCGCTTCACTTCGTTCGCTGTGGTCAACTCACGACGGGACTCTCACCCGCAAGATTGCGCCCATGCTGGGCGCACTAAAAAAGGCCACCCGAGGGTGGCCTTTGAAGTCAGGAAAGAGGGTATTGCTTAAACGGCTGCTACCGGTCGCATATAGGAGATAGGCGCAGTCCTGGCATCCTCGAAGGTCACCACTTCCCAGGCGTCCTTCTGCTCGATGAGCTGGCGCAGCAAGCGGTTGTTCAGCGCGTGGCCCGACTTGAAGCCACGGAATTCGCCGATCAGGCTGTTGCCGAGCAGGTAGAGGTCACCGATCGCATCGAGAATCTTGTGCTTGACGAACTCGTCCTCGTAACGCAGGCCGTCTTCGTTGAGCACCTGGTTCTCGTCGACCACGATGGCGTTCTCCACGCTGCCGCCGAGTGCCAGGTTCTGCGAACGCAGGAACTCGATGTCGCGCATGAAGCCGAAGGTCCGCGCACGGCTGACCTCCTTGACGAACGAGGTGCTGGAGAAATCCACGCTCGCACTCTGGGTACGGTTGCGGAACACCGGGTGATCGAAATCGATCTCGAAGCTCACCTTGAAGCCGTCGAAGGGAACGAAGGTGGCGCGCTTGTCGCCCTCCTCCACAGTCACTTCGTGCAGGATGCGGATGAACTTCTTCGGCGCGTCCTGTTCCTGCAGGCCGGCGGATTGAATCAGGAAGACGAAGGGGCCGGCACTGCCGTCCATGATCGGCACTTCCGACGCGGAGAGTTCGACGTAGGCGTTGTCGATGCCCAGGCCAGCCATGGCCGAAAGCAGGTGCTCCACGGTGTCCACCTTGACCTCACCGTTGATCAGTGTGGTCGACATGGTGGTCTCACCGACATTCTCGGCACGCGCGGGGATATCCACCACGGGGTCGAGGTCAGTGCGGCGAAACACTATGCCGGTGTCCACCGGCGCGGGCTTGAGGGTCAGGTAGACCTTTTCCCCGGAATGCAGCCCTACGCCAGTGGCACGGATAATGTTCTTGAGAGTGCGTTGTCTGATCATGGCATTGGCCGCTTGTGCGCAAGTTGCGAACTGTTTTCAACAATGGGCGGCGATAATAGCAGAACCGCCCTTTGCTGAACACCAATCACCCTAATGCTCCTGATACAAATCATCAATCGGCCTGGCGACGCAGGAATGCCGGGATGTCCAGGTAATCCAGGTCATCCTGAGTGTTGAGCTTGGCCGCGGTGGCCGCGCCGGCGTGAGCCTGATTGCGCATCACGGTCGGACGATCCAGGTCACGGTAGTTGACCGACGGCTGCTCCGGACGAGCGGCGACAGTGGCGGTGGCCACGGCAGCTGCCTGAACGGTGTTGTCGACGACCTTGACCGGCTTCTCGATGCGCGCGCCCAGGCCGGTAGCGACCACAGTCACGTGCAGCTCGTCGCGCATGTCCGGATCGATCACGGTGCCCACCTTGACGGTGGCGTGCTCGGAGGCGAACTGCTCGATGATGTTACCCACGTCGGAGTACTCGCCGAGGGAGAGGTCCGGACCTGCGGTGATGTTCACCAGGATGCCGCGGGCGCCCTGCAGATTCACGTCGTCCAGCAGCGGGTTGCGGATGGCCGCTTCGGTGGCTTCGCGAGCACGGTTCGGGCCGCTGGCGCAACCGGTACCCATCATGGCCATGCCCATCTCGCCCATCACGGTCTTAACGTCGGCGAAGTCGACGTTGATCATGCCGGGACGCTTGATGATGTCGGAGATGCCACGCACAGCGCCGGCAAGCACATCGTCGGCCTTGGCGAAGGCGGACAGCAGGCTGGCGTCTTTGCCGAGGATGGTCAGCAGCTTCTCGTTGGGGATGGTGATCAGCGAGTCGACGCTTTCAGCCAGCGAGCGAATGCCCTCGTCGGCGATCTGCATGCGCTTGCGGCCTTCGAAGGGGAACGGACGGGTCACCACCGCAACGGTGAGGATGCCCATTTCCTTGGCCACTTCAGCGATGATCGGCGCCGCACCGGTACCGGTGCCACCGCCCATGCCAGTGGTGATGAAGACCATGTCGGCGCCCTGCAGCACTTCGGCGATGCGCTCACGGTCTTCGATGGCCGCCTGACGACCGACTTCCGGATTGGCACCAGCGCCCAGGCCCTTGGTCACACCCGGGCCGAGTTGCAGTACGGTGCGCGCGCCGATGTTCTTCAGCGCCTGGGCATCGGTGTTGGCGCAGATGAACTCGACGCCCTCAATGTTGCTCTTGGCCATGTGGTTCACGGCGTTGCCACCGCCACCACCGACACCGATCACTTTGATTACCGCTGTTTGCGGAACATTATCTACGAGTTCGAACATATCCCCTCTCCTTCCTTTTTAGTTTTTCGCCTACTGCGTACCGCGTTTAAAAATTGCCCTGCACCCAGCGCTTGAGCCGCTCCAGTACCGGTGCCTTGGCTTCCTCGGAAAAACCGAAGCTGCCAGAGGACGCCGGCATGCCGTCGGACTGCTTCTGCAGCCCGTACATCAGCAAGCCCACGCCCGTGGAGTAGATGGGGTTGCGCACGACGTCCGCGAGCCCCTTGACGCTATGCGGCACGCCGAGGCGCACCGGCATGTGGAAAATCTCTTCGGCCAGCTCCACTGCACCTTCCATCTTGGCGGTGCCGCCGGTCAGGACGATGCCGGCCGGAATCAGGTCCTCGTAGCCACTGCGACGCAGCTCGGCCTGGATAAGGGTGAACAGCTCGTCGTAACGGGGCTCGACCACCTCGGCCAGGGCCTGGCGCGACAGCTCGCGCGGCGGACGGTCGCCCACGCTGGGCACCTTGATGGTTTCACCGGCGCCGGCCAGCTTGGCCAGTGCGCAGGCGTAGCGGATCTTGATCTCTTCGGCGTACTGAGTCGGGGTACGCAGTGCCATGGCGATGTCGTTGGTCACCTGGTCGCCAGCGATCGGGATCACCGCCGTGTGACGGATGGCGCCTTCGGTGAAGATGGCGATGTCGGTGGTGCCGCCGCCGATGTCCACCAGGCAGACACCCAGTTCCTTCTCGTCGTCGGTGATCACCGAGTAGGCCGAGGCCAATTGCTCGAGGATGATGTCGTCCACCTCAAGGCCACAGCGGCGCACGCACTTCTCGATGTTCTGTGCCGCGTTCACCGCACAGGTCACAACGTGCACCTTGGCCTCCAGACGTACGCCGGACATGCCCAGGGGCTCACGTACCCCTTCCTGGTTGTCGATCACGTAGTCCTGCGCCAGGGTATGCAGCACACGCTGGTCGGCGGGAATGGCCACGGCCTGCGCGGCGTCCAGTACGCGCTCGATATCGGCACCGCTCACTTCGCGGTCACGAATCGCCACGATGCCGTGGGAGTTCAGGCTGCGGATGTGATTACCGGCGATGCCAACGAATGCCGAGTGGATGCGGCAGCCGGCCATCAGTTGGGCCTCTTCCACCGCACGCTGGATCGATTGCACGGTCGACTCGATATTCACCACCACGCCCTTCTTCAGGCCGCGCGAGGGGTGGGTGCCAATGCCGACGATCTCCAGTTTGCCGTCGGCCGCGATCTCGCCCACCAGCGCCACCACCTTGGAGGTGCCGATGTCCAGGCCCACGATCATCTTGCCGCTCTGTACGCTTGCCATGGTTCTAACCTTCTCTCTCAATTCACTGCACGGCGACCGTAGTCGCCGCCGGGGCTTCGACCGGCGCCCGCCAGGCCACTGCAAGGCCGTTGGGGTAGCGCAGGTCGACGCGCTCAATGTTCGCTATCTGCTCTTTCAACGTCTTCTCGTAGATCGAGATGAAACGTCGCATCTTCTCCACCAGATGATCCCGTCCCAGCAACAGCTCGACGCCTTGCCCGGTAGACAGGAACCAGCTGCCACGTTCACGCAGCTCCAGCCGGGCGATGGAGAAGCCGAGCGGGCGCAGCATCTGGCTGAGCATCTGGTATTGCTGCATCACCTGTTCCTGGGCCCGCTGTGGGCCCCAGAGCTGCGGCAGCTGCTCGTAATGGGCCAGCTCGCGCGGGGTGAAGGCCTGACCCTGGTTGTTCAACAGTGCCTCGTTACCCCAACGGGCGATGGGCAGTTGTTCTTCCAGCCGGACCATGACCTGGTCCGGCCAGACACGACGCACCTCGGCATGGGCGATCCACGGCATCTGCTCCAGCTCGCGGCGCATTCCCGCCAGGTCGATGCTGAAGAAGCTGGCCGCGATGTACGGCGCAATACGCTGCTGCACGGCCTGCTGGCTGATGTAACTCAGGTCGCCCTGTACGTTGACCTTGGCGATGGGCCGGTCAGCGTAGGGCAACAGGCGCTGCGCGGCCTCATAGGCACCGAAGCCGAGCACCGCCAGCATCACCGGCCAGGCCAGCATCTTCAGGAAACCGAAGCTGGGCTTTGGCAGACGCTGGGCCAGCGGTTCTTTTTCCACCATCCGACTGGCGCCACGCGGTATCGGCTTGCGCGGCGGTGCGGCGCGACCGATTACGGGTTCCTGACGGCGGATAGTGGCGCTACGCATGGGTCAGCCCCTTGCCTCGACGCTGTCGGCGAGGATCGCCAGCACCAGTTGCTGGAAATCCAGGCCCGCAGCGCGTGCGGCCATCGGCACCAGGCTGTGATCGGTCATGCCCGGTGCGGTGTTGACTTCGAGGAGCCAGAAGCACCCTTCGGCGTCCTGCATCACGTCGGCACGGGCCCAGCCCTGGATGCCGAGGGTTTCGCAGGCGCGCGCGGTGAGCTGCTTCAGCTCCTCCTCCTTGTCCGCATCCAGTCCACAGGGGATCTGGTAGCGGGTATCACTGGCCAGGTACTTGGCGTCATAGTCGTAGAAGGTGTGCGGGGTGCCGAGACGGATGGGCGGCAGCACTTCACCACGCAGCCAAGCGACGGTGAACTCCGGACCGTGGATCCACTGTTCCACCAGCACTTGCGGGTCGTAGACACCGGCGGCGCGCCAGGCTTCGATGAGCGCCTCGACGCCCTCCACCTTGGCCATGCCGATGCTAGAGCCCTCGTGGGCTGGCTTGACGATCAACGGGAAGCCCAGTTCTGCAGCGGCCTGACGGCAGTCCGCTTCGCTGGCGAGTACCGCATGGCGGGGCGTCGGCAGGCCCAGGCTGACCCACAGCTGCTTGGTCCGCAGTTTGTCCATGGCCAGTGCCGAAGCCAGGATGCCGCTGCCGGTGTACGGAATGTCCAGGCACTCCAGCAGGCCCTGCATGCTGCCGTCTTCGCCACCACGACCGTGGAGGATGATGAAAGCGCGATCGATTTTCTGGGCTTGCAGGCGCTGCAACAGGTCGTCGCCGACATCGATGCCGAACGCGTCCACGCCGGCGTTCTGCAGAGCCTGGAGCACCATGGTGCCGGACTTCAGCGAGACCTCGCGCTCAGCGCTCTTGCCGCCGTAGAGCACGGCGACGCGACCGAACGCTGCCGGGTCGTAGGTGGAGTTCAGTTGCGCGCTCATTTCGTCTTCCTCTTGGCGGCATCAGCAGGCTGACCGCCAAACAGCGGGTTCTGGATCAATTGCGGCGCCAGCGCACCGATGTCCCCGGCACCCTGGCAGAGCAGGATGTCGCCGGGACGCAGCAGCGGCTTGACCAGGGGGGCCAGGTCGACACCCCGTTCGATGTAGATCGGGTCCAGTTGGCCGCGCTGACGAATGCTATGGCAGAGCTGGCGGCTGTCGGCGCCGGGGATCGGTTCTTCGCCCGCCGGATAGACCTCCATCAGCAGCAGCACATTGGCTTCACCCAGCACCTGTACGAAATCGTCGTAAAGATCGCGGGTGCGGCTGTAACGGTGGGGCTGGTAGACCATGACCAGGCGACGCTCCGGCCAGCCGCCACGAACGGCCTTGACCACCGCGGCCACTTCACGCGGATGGTGACCGTAGTCGTCTACCAGCATCACGCTGCCGCCTTCCACGTCCAGCTCGCCGTAAACCTGGAAGCGTCGACCGACACCCTGGAAGCCGGAGAGGCCCTGGACGATGGCTTCGTCGCTGATGCCTTCGTCTGAAGCAATGGCGATGGTGGCCAGGGAATTCAGCACGTTGTGGTTGCCCGGCATGTTCACCGAAACATCCAGCGGCTCGCGGTCCTTGCGCAGAACGGTGAACCAGGTGCGCATGCCTTCCTGCCGAACATTGATGGCACGGACGTCCGCATCTTCGGCAAAGCCGTAGGTCACGGTGGGGCGCGCCACCTGAGGCAGGATCTCGCGGACGACCGGATCGTCCACACAGAGCACGGCCAGGCCATAGAACGGCAGGTTGTGGAGGAACTCCACGAAGGTCTTCTTCAGCTTGTTGAAGTCCCCTTCGTAGGTGCTCATGTGGTCCGCGTCGATATTGGTGACCACGGCCACCATCGGCTGCAGGTGCAGGAAGCTGGCGTCGCTCTCGTCCGCTTCAGCGACCAGGTAACGGCTGGTACCCAGCTGGGCATTGGTGCCGGCAGCATTAAGGCGGCCGCCAATGACGAACGTCGGGTCCAGCCCGCCCGCGGCGAATACGGACGCAATCAGGCTGGTAGTGGTCGTCTTGCCGTGGGTACCGGCGACGGCAATGCCGTGGCGGTAGCGCATCAGTTCGGCCAGCATCTCGGCGCGCGGCACCACCGGAATACGGCGTTCCAGGGCAACCGCGACCTCGGGGTTGGATTGGTTCACAGCGCTGGACACCACCAGCACATCGGCATGCTCGGCGTTTTCAGCGCGGTGACCGATGAAGATCTGTGCACCGAACCTCTCCAGGCGCTCGGTCACGGCCGACGTCTTCAGGTCCGAGCCGGAGACCCGATAACCCAGGTTCAGCAGCACCTCGGCGATACCGCACATGCCAACGCCGCCGATACCGACGAAATGGATACGACGGATACGGCGCATTTCGGGCTGGGGCATGGCTTTCTGGCTCTCAACCATGGGCCACCTCCAGGCAGATCTCGACCACAGTGCGGGTGGCGGCAGGTTTGGCCAGACGGCGGGCGATTGCGCCCATGGCCTTGAGTTTCTCGGGCTGCATCAGGACCTCGGTCAGCTGATCGGCCAGCTTGGCCGCATCAGTGGAATGTTGCGGAAGAAGGACAGCCGCGCCCTCCTTCGCCAGATATTCGGCATTGCGCGACTGGTGGTCGTCGATCGCATGGGGCAGCGGCACCAGGAACGAAGGCAGGCCGGCAGCGGCCAGTTCACTCACGGTCAGGGCGCCTGCACGGCAGATGACCAGATCGGCCCAGGCGTACGCACGTGCCATGTCCTTGATGAAGGGCGCGACCTGGGCTTCGACCGCGGCTTCGCGATATCGCTCCGCGGTGATCTCGTCATGTTTACGGCCGGCCTGATGGAACACCTCCGGACGCAGGTCCGACGGCAGTTTCGCCAGGGCTTCAGGCAGCAATTTGTTCAACGGTTCGGCCCCGAGGCTGCCGCCCAGCACCAGCAGCCGCGGCTTGCGGCCGCCCAGCGCATCGCGCGGCGTCTCCAGGAACAGCTCCTCGCGCACCGGGTTGCCAGTGGTCCGCCGCTTGTCGCTTTGGCCGAAGGTATCGGGGAAGGCTTCGCATACGCGGCTGGCAAAAGGCACCAGGCTGCGATTGGCAGTGCCGGCAACGGCGTTCTGCTCATGAATGATCAAGGGCACGCCAGACAGCCGCGCAGCCAGACCACCCGGGCCGGTAACATAACCGCCCATGCCCAGCACGCAGACCGGCTTGAGCTCACGCACGACGCGGCGCGCCTGGAACAGCGACTTGAGCAATTCGAACGGCGCCTTGAGCAGGGATTTGAGCCCTTTGCCGCGCAGACCACTGACCTGGATAAGGTGCAGCGGCAGGCCGGCCTGGGGCACCAATTCGTTCTCGATGCCTTTCGGAGTGCCCAGCCAATGCACGTTGAAACCACGTGCCTGGAACTCTCGGGCACACGCCAGTGCGGGGAATACGTGGCCGCCGGTGCCGCCGGCCATGATCAGTACGTTGCCGCTCATGGGCGCACCTCCTCGTCGAAGAAATCGCTTTCGACGAACTCGACTTCCTCGTCGCCCAGCTGGGTACGCCGCTCCCATTCGATGCGCAGCAGCAGTGCCAGGCTGACGCAGCAGATCACCAGGGAGCTGCCACCGTAGCTGAGGAAAGGAAGGGTCAGCCCCTTGGTCGGCAGCAGGCCGACATTCACACCGATGTTGATCAGAACCTGACCGATCCAGAGGAATGCCAAGCCGTAAGCCACATAGGCGGAGAAGTACTGGCGCGCCTTCTCGGCCCACAGGCCGATATAGAGCGCCCGGACGCTGACGAAGACGAACAGCCCGACAGTGGCCAGAGCGCCAACCATGCCCAGTTCCTCGGCCAGTACGGCGAAGACGAAGTCGGTATGGGCTTCCGGCAGGTAGAACTGCTTCTGGATGCTGTTGCCCAGGCCTACACCGAACCACTCGCCGCGACCGAACGCGATCAGCGCCTGGCTCAACTGATAGCCGGCGCCGTACTGGTCAGCCCAGGGGTCGATGAAGTTGGTCAGGCGCTGCATCCGGTAGCTCTGGCTGGTCATGACCAGCACGCCCGCGGCCAGAACCGCCCCGGCCAGGGGAATGAAACGCACCAGGTTGATACCGCCGAGGAACAGCATGGCAATGCAGGAACCCACCAGAACCACGGTGGCACCGAAGTCCGGCTCGGCCAGCAGCAGTACGGCAATGGGGCCCAGTACCAGCATCGGCTTGATGAAGCCAGTGAGTTTCTCGCGCACTTCATCCTGGCGACGCACCAGGTAGCCAGCGATGAACATCACGGTGAACAGCTTTGCCAACTCGGACGGCTGCAGGTTGAACAGGCCGAAACCGATCCAGCGCTTGGCGCCGTTGACCTCACGACCGATGCCAGGCAGCAGCACCAGGATCAGCAGAATGAAAGCCGCCAGCATCAAGCGCGCACCGTGGCGTTGCCAGAACGCCATCGGCACTTGCAGGGTCAGCAGACCAGCCACCAGCCCGATGGAGAGGTAAATCAGATGGCGAATCATGTGATACAGCGGGTTGCCGGCCTGCGCAGCAGCCACTTCCGACGAGGCCGACGTGATCATCACCAGGCCAAGGCCGAGCAGCGACAGGCACCCGGCCAGCAGTGGGAAGTCGATGTCGATGCCGCGGCGACTGCGCAGCGGCGACGGGGCGGCGAGCAGACGGGCCAGCATCAGGCGAGCCCCTCCGCAGCCTGGGCGAAAAGACGCCCGCGTTCTTCGAAGTTCTTGAACATATCCAGGCTGGCGCAGGCTGGCGACAGCAGCACGGCATCTCCTGGTTCAGCCAGTTCGGCGCAACGCTGAACCGCTTCGTCCAGGGTATTGACCCGCACCAGCGGCACGTCATCGCCCAGGACACCGGCGATCAGCTCGGCATCGCGACCGAGCAGCACAACGGCGCGGCAGAAGCGAACTACCGGAACCTTGAGGCCGGAGAAATCAGCGCCCTTGCCGTCGCCACCGGCGATCAGCACCAACTTGCCTTCGATATCGGCACCCAAGCCTTCGATGGCTGCCAGGGCCGCGCCAACGTTGGTGGCCTTGGAATCGTTGTAGTAGGACACGCCTCGCAACTCGCGCACCCACTGGCAACGATGGTCCAGGCCGGCAAAGGTCCGCAGGGTGTCCAGCATGGGTTCGAGTGGCAGCCCAACCGCATGCCCCAGGGCAAGCGCCGCCAGGGCATTGGCCTGGTTGTGCGCGCCCCGGATCTTCAGGTCGCGCACCGGCATCAGCGTGTCGAACTGGTACGCGAGGTACTTCTCGCCGCCCTCTTCGATCAGACCGAAGGACTTGAAATCCGGCTTGTTCAGGCCGAAGGGCCAGCACGGCAGCTGGTCAGCCACCAAAGGACGCGACAGGGCATCGCCACGATTGACCACCACCTGACGCGCGCCGCGGAAAATGCGGTGCTTGGCGAGGTGATAGGCCTGCATGTCGGCATAGCGGTCCATGTGGTCTTCGCTGACATTGAGCACGGTGGCTACTTCAGCGTTCAGCCGATCAGTGGTCTCCAGCTGGAAGCTGGAGAGTTCAAGCACGTAGAGCTCGATATCGTCGGCCAGCAGATCGAGCGCCGGCGTACCGATGTTTCCACCCACGGCAACTCGCTTGCCGGCCGCCCTGGCCATGTCACCAACCAGGGTGGTGACGGTGCTCTTGGCGTTGGAGCCGGTAATGGCCACGATCGGGGCCTTGGCATGGCGGGTGAAGAGTTCGATATCCCCGGACAGCTTCACACCACGCCGCGCTGCTTCCTGCAAGGCGGGAGTCGCCAGGGCCAGGCCCGGGCTCACGTAAAGCTCGCTCGCGCGACTGAGGAAGTCCGGATCCAGTTCACCGCAGCGTACTTCAACCTGCGGGTACTGGCTCTGAAGCGACGCCAGCTCCGGCGGGTTCGCGCGGGTATCAGCCACGGCAAACGGAACGCCCTGAAGCGCCAGGAAGCGCACCAGGGACATGCCGCTCTTGCCGAGGCCGACAACGATGCGGAACTGGTCGGAAGCGATCAACGTCACGCTCGATTACCTCAGTTTCAGGGTGGCCAGACCGATCAGCACCAAAATCACAGTGATGATCCAGAACCGTACGATGACCCGGGGTTCGGGCCAGCCTTTCAGCTCAAAATGGTGGTGGATAGGGGCCATGCGGAACACACGACGACCGGTCAGCTTGAAGGAGGCGACCTGGATCATCACCGAAAGGGTTTCCATGACGAACACGCCGCCCATGATGAACAGCACCACTTCCTGGCGCACGATCACGGCGATGGTGCCCAGCGCCGCGCCCAGGGCCAGCGCGCCAACGTCGCCCATGAATACCTGGGCCGGGTAAGTGTTGAACCAGAGGAAACCAAGCCCCGCGCCGACCAGCGCCGCGCAGAACACAATCAGTTCGCCCGAGCCCGGCACATAGGGAATCAGCAGGTACTCGGCGAATTTGATGTTGCCCGACAGGTAGCAGAAGATCCCCAGAGCACCGCCGACCATGACGGTGGGCATGATGGCCAGGCCGTCAAGACCATCGGTCAGGTTCACCGCATTGCTGGAGCCGACGATCACGAAGTAGGTCAGCACCACGAAGCCGATACCCAGCGGGATCTCGATGTTCTTCACCAGCGGCAGGATCAGGGTGGTCTCGGCCGGTGTGCTGGCAGTCATATAAAGGAAGATCGCAGCGGCGACGCCGAATACAGACTGCCAGAAGTACTTCCAGCGGCTCGGCAGGCCGCGGGAGTTCTTCTCGATCACCTTGCGGTAGTCATCCACCCAGCCGATTGCGCCGAAGGCGAGCGTCACGGCCAGCACAACCCAGACATAGCGGTTGGACAGGTCGGCCCAGAGCAGGGTGCTGATAGCGATGGCGGTCAGGATCAGCGCGCCACCCATGGTCGGCGTACCGGATTTCGACAGGTGCGATTGCGGGCCATCGTTACGCACAGCCTGGCCAATCTGGCGGATCTGCAGGGTGCGGATCATCCAGGGCCCCAGCCAGAGCGACAGCGACAGCGCTGTCAGGACGCCGAGAATCCCGCGCAGGGTCAGGTACTGGAATACGCCGAACCCTTTATAGAACTGTTGCAGGTACTCAGCGAGCAGCAGCAGCATGATTAGTGAGCCTCCCCCGTCCCGCAGAACGCCGCGACGATTTTGTCCATCGCCGCGCTGCGGGAGCCTTTGATCAGAATTGTGGTGTTTTTGTCCTGCTCGCTGGTCAGTGCCTGAAGCAGGCTGGCCTGATCAGCGAAGTGGCGACCCTGGTCACCGAAGGCAGTGACTGCATAGGCCATCAGCGGACCGACGGCATACAGCGCACTGACTTTTCCGCGCGCGTATTCACCGACATCGCGGTGGCCTTGCTCGGCCCATTCGCCAAGTTCGCCCATATCCCCGAGCACCAGGATGGTGCGACCGGAAAAGCCGGCGAGTATATCAACGGCGGCGAGCATCGACGCGGGGTTGGCGTTGTAGCTGTCGTCGATCACGCGCATGCCGCTGGTGGCGAGCTGCGCTACGGCGCGGCCTTTGACAGGCTGCAGGTTCTCCAGACCGGTCTTGATCCCGACCAGCGGCACGCCCAGGGCATGCGCGGCGGCGGCGGCGGCCAGGGCATTGGCGACGTTGTGCGCCCCCAACAGGTTGAGCTGAATGTCCGCTTCGCCGGCAACACCGAGGAGGTGGAAAGCCATGCAACCACGGGCATCGCGGGTCAAGTTCTCGGCACGCAGGTCTGCGCCGGTATCCGCCACGGCAAAGCTCAGCACCTTGCGGCCAGCGGCACGGGTGTACCAGGTGGAGTAGGCGCGATCGTCCCGATTCAGCACGGCCACACCATCAGCGGTCAGGCCTTCGAGAATTTCACCCTTGGCTTCGACGATCTTTTCCGGACCGCCGAACTCGCCCACGTGGGCAGTCCCGGCGTTGTTGACGATGGCGACCTGGGGCCGGGTAAGGCCAACGGTGTAAAGAATCTCGCCAACGCGCGAGGCGCCCAGCTCGATCACCGCGCTGTCGTGTTCGGCCCCCAGCTCCAGCAGAGTCAGCGGGACACCGAGGTCGTTGTTCAGGTTGCCACGGGTAGCCAGGACACTGCCCTGGGTGCGCAGGATGCTGGCAAGCATTTCCTTGACCGTGGTCTTGCCGCTGGACCCGGTGACTGCCGCTACCCGGCCGGTGAAACCGTCACGATTGTAGGCCCCCAGACGGCCGAGGCCTTCGCGGGTGTCGCCCACCAGCAACTGCGGAATCGGGGCATTGGCGACTTTGCGCTGCACCAGAGCGGCCACTGCGCCCTTCGCAGCCACATCGGCCAGGTAGTCATGACCATCGAAACGCGGGCCGACGAGGGCAACGAACAGTTGCCCGACCTCAATCTTGCGGCTGTCACTGGAGACGCCGGTGAAGCTGACGTCGGCTCCCACCAGCTCGGCCTGCAGCGGCCCGAGGAGTTCGGACAGGCGGAACGGCTTAAGCATGGGGCACCTCCCAGGCATCCAGCGCCTTGGCCGCTTCATCCAGATCCGAGAAGGGATGGCGCTCGCCAGCGATTTCCTGGTAATCCTCATGGCCTTTGCCAGCCAGCAGCACTACATCAGCAGCAGCAGCGGAACTGATCAGTTGGGCGATGGCCAGGCCGCGGCCCGCGACGAACTCCGCGTTGTCCGCCACGTCGAAACCCGTACGGATATCGGCGAAGATCTGCGCCGGGTCTTCACTGCGCGGGTTGTCATCGGTTACCAGGACGCGATCCGCCAGGCGCTCGGCAACCGCGGCCATCAGCGGACGCTTGCCGCGATCCCGGTCACCACCACAGCCGAACAGGCAGAGGAGGCGACCGGTGACATGGGGACGCAATGCCTGCAGGACTTTCTCCAGCGCGTCCGGCGTGTGGGCATAGTCCACCACCACCAGGGGCTTCTCGCCGCCGCCCAGGCGCTGCATGCGGCCGACCGGGCCTTGCAGCGACGGCAGGACATGCAGCACTTCATCCAGCGGATAGTCCATGGCCAGCAGCGCACCGACCACGGCCAACAGGTTGCTCAGGTTGAATCGGCCCAGCAGCGGGCTACGCAGCAGGCCTTCGCCTTGCGGAGTGACCAGTTGGGCACGTACTCCGTGATCATCGAACCGGGCTTCACGGCAGTAAAGGAATGCGTCGGCGTCTTCCAGGCTGTAACTGAAAAGGCGGGACTCGCGCTGCTCAGCAGCCAGTTGGCGACCGAGCTCGTCATCGAGATTGATCACCCGCGCGCGCAGGTTGGGCCAGCTGAACAGCTTGGCCTTGGCCACTGCGTAGGCCTCCATGGAACCGTGGAAGTCCAGGTGGTCGCGAGACAGATTGGTAAACACCGCAACATCGAAATCCAGCGCGGCAACACGGCCCTGCTCAAGGCCGTGGGAGGACACTTCCATGGCTACGGCGCGGGCACCAGCCTGCTTCAGATTCGCCAGGGTGGCCTGCACGGCCAGGGGATCAGGCGTGGTATGGCGACCGCTTTCCAACTCGCCACAGAAGCCGGTCCCCAGGGTGCCGACAATCCCGCAACGCTCGCCCAACTGGTCAAGCGCCTGAGCCAGCAGCTGGCTGACACTGGTCTTGCCATTGGTACCGGTGACCCCCACCAGGCGCAGCGCGCGACTCGGCTCACCGTAGAAACGGCCCGCAATTGCCGACAGTTGGCCGGCCAACCCCTTGATCGGGATCAGTTCGGCACCCACGACTTCAGTCACCTGGGCATTGGTCGACTCATAAGCCACAGCGACGGCGCCACGAGAGACGGCGTCAGCGATGTGTGCACGGCCGTCGTGCTGGGCACCGGGCACGGCCAGGAACAAGTCGCCCGGACGCACCTTGCGACTGTCCAGGGTCAGTTCACGAATCAAGGTGGCGCCTTGCGCCTGGGGCAGTAGCTGGTTCAGTGGCATGGGCATCAGATCCGCCCTCCTTTGCCGTTGGCCGCGTTCGCGGTCTGTTGTTCCTCGGTGGGCAGGTTGTCCGGCACGACGTTCATCAGTCGCAGCGCACCGGCCATGACCTTGCCAAAGACCGGGGCCGAAACCAGGCCGCCGAAATAACCCGCCTTGCTGGGTTCGTCGATCACTACCACCATCGCGATTCTCGGGTTGGTGGACGGGGCGAAGCCTGCAAACAGCGAGCGATAGGCGTTCTGGGTGTACCCCTTGGTTCCTACACTCGCCTTACGTGCCGTACCACTCTTGCCGGACACGTGGTAACCCGGCACCTGGGCACGGAACACACCGCCCGGCGCCTCGACGACTTGCTGGAGCATGCCCTGGAGGGTCTTGGCGACCTGCTCGTCGATCACCTGCACGCCATCGACCTGACTGTCGGTACGGGTCAGGGACAGCGGAACGCTCTTGCCGTTGTTGGCGATGACCGAATAGGCGTGGGCCAGCTGGATGGCCGTCACCGAAAGTCCATAGCCGTAGGCCAGGGTCGCGGTCTCGGCCTTGGGCCACTTGCGGTGGTTGGGCAAATTGCCGACGCGCTCGCCGGGGAAACCGAGGCCGGTGTCCTGCCCCAGGCCCACCTGCTGCATCACTCGATAGATGGACTCCGCGCCGATGTCGAAGGCGATCTTACTGATGCCGACGTTGCTCGACTTGATCAGGATGCCGGTGAGGTCCAGAGCACCGGTGGCGCGCGAAACGTCACGAATGGTATAGCGGCCGATCTGCAGGGTGCCGGGATAGACATCCACCGTATCGGTAGGTTTCCAGCGTCCACTTTCCAGCGCAGCGCTCATGGAGAACGGTTTGACCGTAGAGCCGGGCTCGAACACGTCGATCATCGCCCGGTTGCGCATGGCTGCCGGTTGCAGGCTGCGGCGGTTGTTCGGGTTGTAGGTGGGCTGGTTGGCCATGGCCAGCACTTCGCCAGTTTTCACGTCCACGATCACCAGGCTGCCAGCCTTGGCTCCGTTTTCCACCAGGGCATTGCGCAGCTCCCGGTGGGCCAGGTATTGCAGGCGCAGGTCGACGGACAGTGCGAGTGTCTTGCCCGGCTTGGCGTTGCGGGCGACTTGTACATCCTTGATCAGACGGCCGCGGCGATCCTTGAGCACCTGACGCTTGCCGGGCACACCGGCCAGCCACTCATCAAAGGAGAGCTCGACGCCCTCACGACCACGGTCATCGACATCGGTGAAGCCCACCATATGGGCGGTCACTTCGCCGGCCGGGTAGAAACGACGGAACTCCTCGATGCCATACACACCCGGCAGCTTGTTGGCGAGGATCGCCTGCCCCTGTTCCGGGGTCAGGCCGCGCACCAGGTACATGAACTCGCGATTGGCGTTCTGCTCGATTCGCTGGGCGAAGACCTTCGGATCCTGCCCCAGCACCTGGGCGATTCGAGCCCACTGGTCGCGCAGGCCCATCAGATCCTTGGGGTTGGCCCAGAGCGTGGTCACCGGGGTACTGACGGCCAGGGGCTCGCCATTGCGGTCGGTGATCAGGCCGCGGTGAGCCGGGATCGGGATATGGCGCACGCTGCGCGCATCGCCATGGGCCTTGAGGAAGTCACGGTCGATCACATGCAGGTCGACGATTCGCCAGGAAATGGCGCCGACCATGATGGCAAGCAAACCCAGTACAACCCGGAAGCGCCAGGGGAAGAGAGCGCCTTCGAGCTTCATCATGGCGCCACCATCCGTATTTCAGTCGGATCGGGGATACGCATCCGGAGCTGTTCGCTCGCCAGCGACTCGATGCGGTTGTGAGCGGTCCAGGTGCTTTGCTCGAGCACCAGGCGACCCCACTCGGCCTGAGCCTTGTCGCGTACGCTGAGTTCCGCGTAGAGCTCATTGAGCAGCTTGCGGTTCCAGTGCGCGCTATAGGACACCGCGATGGCCGACAACAATACAGCGGCGAACAGCAACAGCATCAGCAGGCTGCCGCCGGGAAGGGGTTTGGCGTAGAGGCGACTCATCGCACCTTCTCCGCCACGCGCATGACGGCACTGCGCGAACGCGGGTTGGCCTTGAGCTCCGCGTCCGACGCGTACTGTGGCTTGCCAAGCAACTTCAGGCGTGGCTCGAAGACGGCCTGGCGCACCGGAAGGTCGCGCGGCAGCTTGTCGGCCTCGCCCTTGGCGTGCTTGCGCATGAACTGCTTGACGATGCGGTCTTCCAGGGAGTGGAAGCTGATCACCACCAGGCGGCCGCCAACGGCCAGGGAATCAAGCGCAGCGTCGAGCCCCTGCTCCAGGTCCCCCAGCTCGTTGTTGACGTGGATGCGGATGCCCTGGAAAGCGCGGGTCGCGGGATTCTTCCCCTTCTCCCAGGCCGGGTTTGCAACAGTCAACACGGCAGCCAGATCGGCGGTGCGCTCGAAGGGCTTTTCTGTGCGGCGCTGCACGACGGCACGCGCCATGCGCTTGGCGAAGCGCTCTTCGCCGTAATCCTTGAAGACCCTAGCGATTTCTTCCTCGCTGGCGCTGGCGATCCACTGCGCGGCGCTCTGGCCACGATCAGGGTTCATGCGCATATCCAGCGGGCCGTCATTGAGAAAACTGAAGCCGCGCTCGGGGTCGTCCAGCTGAGGCGACGAGACGCCAAGGTCGAGCAACACGCCGTCCACCTTGCCCTCCAGACCGCGCGCGCGCACTTCTTCGCCCAGCTCTGCAAAGCTGCGTTGCACAATGACAAAGCGGCCGTCATCGGCCGCCAGAGCTTGCCCCGTCGCAATCGCTTGCGGGTCTTTGTCGAACCCCAGCAAGCGGCCATCGGGCCCGAGCCGCTCCAGGACGAGCCGGCTATGCCCGCCTCGCCCGAATGTTCCGTCCAGGTAGCAGCCGTCCGCGCGCAGGGCGAGTCCCTCCACAGCCTCTTCGAGCAGTACGGTGATATGGCGGAAGCTGCTGGTTGCGCTCACAGGATCAGGTCACGTAGTTCATCCGGCAAACCGCCAGGTTGTTTGATTGCCATGAGGTCTGCCTCGGAAATCGCGTTCCAGGCATCCTCATCCCACAGTTGAAATTTGTTCAGTTGGCCGACCAGCATGGCCCGCTTATCCAGCCGGGCATGTTCGCGCAGACGCGGCGGAACCAGAAAACGACCGGCGCTATCCAGTTCGAGGTCCACGGCGTTGCCGATCAGCAGACGTTGCAGGCGGCGAGTTTCCTCGCGCAGGGAGGGCAGCTCACGCAGCTTCGCTTCGATGAGTTCCCATTCTGGCAGGGGGTAGACAGTCAAACAGGGGTCGACGGCGTCGATTGTCACAATGAGCTGCCCACCGCAACGCGAAACGAGCTCATCACGATACCGACTTGGCATCGCGAGTCGCCCCTTGGCGTCGAGACTGATGGCGTTAGCTCCGCGAAACAAGGCTGCGCTCCCCTTTGATTGGCTTTCCGTGCCGCTTTATCCCACTTCCACCCACTTCGCTCCACTTCCGCACACTATAGAAATGCGCCAGCCCCACCGTCAAGGCGCGCAAAAGCGGAAAATTCCTTACAGGACGGCAATTTAGCGAGGGTTTAGGAGGGTTTTGGACGGATTTCCGGGGGCAAAGAAGGAGCAAAATCCAACACTTACAGGAAGCTGGACTTCGAACTTAAAGTGAATTGTTAAGAGTAAGATCTTTTCGGTATTTCGACGAAGGGAAGAGAGCACAGAAGTGCTAAAGCGGAAGGAAGAGAAGAAGCAGAGAGTCGATCTGTAAGCCGGGTTCTGTCGAGGACAGTCATTCATCTACGGCTGCCATCACTGACAGCCTTTAGCAACCTACCCGAATCCGACGCGGGCCACGCCATGGATTCCTATTTGGTCTTGCTCCGAGTGGGGTTTGCCTAGCCACGAACTGTTACCAGTCGCGCGGTGCGCTCTTACCGCACCTTTTCACCCTTACCGGCGCTTGCGCGCTTAGGCGGTTATTTTCTGTGGCACTTTCCGTAGGCTTGCGCCTCCCAGGCGTTACCTGGCACTCCGCCCTATGGAGCCCGGACTTTCCTCCCTCCCATACCGACGAACGATATGAGACAGCGACTGTCCGATCGACTCTCCGCCGACAAGGTTAACGGCAGGCGCCCTCAAGAACAAGCTCAGGAATCACCCTGGCGCTCGAGCGCCGCCTGATAGAGCAGGTTCTTGCGCACTCCCGTGATCTCTGCCGCCAGCGCAGCAGCACGCTTGAGTGGCATTTCGCCCAGAAGCAGATCGAGCACTCGCAAGGCGTCCGCACTCAGGGCACCCTCGCCTTCCGGCGCCTGCCAACCTCCCACCAGCACCACACACTCACCTCGCTGCTGGTTGGCGTCAGCCGCCACCCATCCACACAACTCATCCAGAGGCGCCCCCTTGAGGGTCTCGAACGTTTTGGTCAACTCGCGCGCCAGCACTGCCGCCCGATCACCGCCAAAAACGCCGCGCATATCCTCGAGAGACTCCAGCAATCGGTGTGGCGCCTCATAGAAGATGAGTGTGCGGGGCTCTTCCTTTATGTCGTCCAGGCGTCCCCGACGAGCAGTAGCCTTGGCCGGCAGGAAGCCCTCGAAGATAAAACGGTCCGACGGCAATCCCGCAGCCGACAGCGCTGCAATCAATGCACAGGCGCCCGGCACCGGCACGACCGCAATACCAGCGGCACGCGCCTGACGAACGAGGTGATATCCCGGATCGGAAATCAGCGGCGTGCCGGCATCGGAAATCAGCGCCACGTCATCCCCCGCCTGCAGCCGCGAGAGGAAGCGCCCGCCCTGATCGCGCTCATTGTGTTCATGACAGGCTGCAAGCGGTGTTTCGATGCCGAAATGCTGCAACAGGCGCACAGAGTGCCGCGTGTCCTCCGCGGCGATCAGGGCAACGTGCTTCAGCACCCGAAGCGCCCTGACACTGATGTCATCCAGGTTGCCGATAGGTGTTGCGACCACATAAAGCGTGCCGGGAGCGCTGCCGCTGGCGGTGGAAAGAGTCACAAGGCACCTCGGAAAATACTGAAAGCGCGCATTGTATCCCGATTCACCGACCCGACATCGCGCCCCAACCGGGGCTTGGGTACAATCGCGCCTTTCTTTCACGAGTATCGGGACCGATAAATGATCGCTTGCCTGCGTCCGTTCTCCGCCCTCTGCCTCGCCGGCCTGCTGGCTGCCTGCGCCAGCTCGCCTTCGTCCAGCCTTGGCGAACTGCCCCGCACGCCCCAGGCCAGCATCGAGCAGCTGCTGCAACAAGCCAGCGAAGCCAAGCCGGAAGAGGCCACCCTGCTGCGCCTGTCCGCAGCCGACCTCGCCTACAAGCAACAGGATATCGGCCGTTCGGCACGCATCCTCGAGCAGATCCCGTTTGAGACGCTGAAACCCGCTCAACAGGTCTTCGCCGGCACCCTGGCCGCCGAACTGGCCATGGCCCGCAACCAGCCCAAGAGCGCCCTCAAATCCTTGAGCAACCCAAGCCTGGAGCGCCTCGCCGAACTGCCGGTGGATCAGCAGGTGCGCACGCAACTGGTACGCGCCCGCGCCCTGGAAGCAGACGGCCAGACGCTCGCCGCAGCCCGCGAGCGCGCCTTCATCGCCCCACTGCTGAGCGGCGAAGCCGCCAACAACAATCACGAAGCCATCTGGGCGCTGGTTTCCGGCATGCCGCTGGATCAGTTGCAAGGTGGCGGCGACAAGGACCTGGCCGGCTGGCTGGAGCTGGCTCGATTGACCAAGACATCCTCCACGCTGGAGCAACAGCAGGCCGCCATCGATAACTGGCGCGCACAGAACCCTGACCACCCGGCCGCCAAGCAACTGCCGCAGCCCCTGACCAAACTGAAGGAAATTGCCGGCCAGCCGCTGACCAGGATCGCCCTGCTGCTGCCGCAGGAAGGCCAACTGGCGTCCGTCTCCCGAGCGCTGCGCGATGGCTTCCTCGCCGCCCACTACCAGGCCAAGCAGTCCGGCCAGGCGCAACCGAGCATCGATATCTACGACAGTTCCAAGCTGACCTCCATCGACGACTTCTACCGCCAGGCCCAGGCGGATGGCGTGCAACTGGTGGTCGGCCCGCTCGAGAAACCGCTGGTCAAGCAGCTTAGCGCTCGCGAGCAACTGCCCATTACGACCCTCGCCCTGAACTACAGCGACTCCGGCCAGGAATCTCCAGCCCAGCTCTTCCAGTTCGGCCTTGCCGCCGAGGACGAGGCCCGTGAAGCGGCACGCCGCGCCTGGGCCGATGGCATGCGCAGCGCCGTTGCCCTGGTGCCCCGCGGAGAATGGGGGGATCGCGTACTGCGCGCATTCCAGCAGAGCTGGCAAGCCGAAGGTGGCCGCCTGATTGCCGCCGAGCACGTGGACCAGCCAGTCGCCTTGGCGCAGCAAATCGCCGACCTCTTCCAGCTCCGCCAGAGCGAAGCTCGCGCCAAGCGCCTGCAGAGCACTCTGGGCGTCGCCGTGGCAGCTCAGCCCGCCCGCCGCCAGGATGTCGACTTCATCTTCCTCGCTGCCACGCCGCAGCAGGCCCAGCAGATCAAGCCGACCCTGGCCTTCCAGTACGCCGGTGACGTGCCGGTATACGCCACCTCCCACCTGTACTCCGCGAGTAACGATCCGGCCCAGTACCAGGACCTCAACGGCATCCGTTTCTGCGAAACGCCCTGGCTGCTGAACAGCGACGACCCGCTGCGTCAACAGGTCGGCAGCCAGTGGCCGCAGGCCGGTGGCAGCCTGGGCCGCCTCTACGCCATGGGCGCCGACGCCTACCGCCTTGCGCCGCGCCTGGCACAACTCAAGGCACTGCCGGAAACCCAGGTAGATGGTCTCTCCGGCCGCCTTAGCCTCAACCCGGCGCGCCGTGTCGAGCGTCAGCTGCCCTGGGCGGAGTTCCGCAACGGCCAGGTCCAGCGCCTGAAAGACAGCGACTCTTGAGTGACAGACGAGCACGCGGACAAGCGGCGGAAGCCCTTGCCCGCGCTCACCTCGAAGCAAACGGGCTGCGTTTGTTGTCCCAGAACTGGCTGTGCCGACGCGGCGAGCTCGATCTGGTCATGCTCGACGGCGATACAGTAGTATTCGCCGAAGTCCGCTACCGACGTCATGCCGGCTGGGGCGGCGCACTCGAGAGCGTCGACGCCCGCAAGCGAGAAAAACTGGCATACGCCGCCCAGCAGTTCCTTCAGCAGGAATCCCGCTGGGCAAGATACCCTTGTCGATTTGATGTGATTGCCGTCGATGCAATGGACGGCGATTCACCCCCGCGACTGACCTGGCTGAAGAATGCCTTCGACACCTGATCGGTCGCCCCACTGAAGGTCTTACCCGATGGACATGCAACCCCGTATCCGCCAACTCTTCCAGGCCAGCATCGACACCAAGCTGCAGGCCATGGAACTGCTGGCCCCGCACATCGAGCACGGCAGCATGGTGATGGTCCACGCGCTGCTCAATGAGGGCAAGATCCTGTCCTGCGGCAACGGCGGCTCGGCCGGCGACGCCCAGCACTTCTCCTCAGAACTGCTCAACCGCTTCGAACGCGAGCGCCCGAGCCTGCCGGCGATCGCACTGACCACCGACAGCTCGACCATCACCTCCATCGCTAACGACTACAGCTACAACGAAGTCTTTTCCAAGCAGATCCGCGCACTTGGCCAGCCGGGCGACGTGTTGCTGGCCATCTCCACCAGCGGCAACTCGGCCAACGTGATCCAGGCAATCCAGGCCGCCCACGACCGCGAGATGGTAGTCGTCGCCCTGACCGGTCGAGACGGTGGCGGCATGGCGTCGCTGCTGCTTCCGGAGGATGTTGAGATTCGCGTCCCCTCCAAGATCACCGCGCGCATCCAGGAAGTCCACCTGCTGAGCATCCATTGCCTCTGCGACCTGATCGACCGTCAATTGTTTGGGAGTGAAGAATGACCCGTTCCCCCCTGATCCTCGCCGGCCTCGCCCTCTGCCTTGCACTGGCAGGCTGCGGCGGCCGCACTGTCGGCAAGACCATCGACGACCAGTCCACGCCGTCCAAGGTACGCGCCAAGGTCGAAGCCGCCAGCCCCGACCTGAAGACCAACTCGCACGTCGTGGTCGCCAGCTACAACGGCGTAGTGCTGCTCGCTGGCCAGACGCCACGCGCAGACCTCAAGGAATTGGCCGGCCAGGCTGCCCAGACAGCCCAGGGCGTACGCCGCGTCCACAACGAACTGCAGGTACTACCGCCATCCACCACCCTGGCACGCATGAACGACAGCACGATCACCACCAAGATCACGACTCAGCTACTGGCGGACAGCAAGGTTCCCAGCTCGCAGATCAAGGTTATCACTGAGAATGGCATCGTCTATCTGCTGGGCCTGGTAACTCGCCAGGAAGCTCAACTGGCCACCAGCATCGTGCAGGGCGTATCGGGCGTACAGAAGATCGTTCGTCTCTTCGAATACACCAACTGACCCTGGCGACAGGCACAAAAAAGGCGATCCGAGGATCGCCTTTTTCATTACTTCACCACTTTCAGGCTGGGCCGCCCAGCGGGTCGCGAGGGCTCTCCTCCCGAACTCGGCGGTTCGCCACCAGAAGGACCGTCATCCTCCGGCTCGGGATCATCACCCGGCAACGGCGGCTCAAGATCAAAGACCATTCCCTGGCCGTTCTCTCGGGCGTAGATAGCCATGACCGCAGCCGAAGGGATATAGAGAGTGTGGGCGACCCCACCGAAACGCCCTTCGAAACTCACTGCCTCGTTGTCCATGTGCAGGTGGCGCACGGCACTGGGCGAAACATTGAGCACGATCTGGCCATCATTGGCGTACCCGGCCGGCACCCGAACATCGGCGTGTTCGGCATTTACCAGCAGGTGCGGGGTGCAGTTGTTGTCGACGATCCACTCGTAGAGCGCGCGAACCAGATAGGGACGGCTGGAATTCATCTTGGTCTCCTCAACGCATATCGCGCTCGACGGCGGACAGACTGGACTGGAATGCATCGCGCGCAAACGCTCGCTCCATATAGTCCAGTAGCGGCTTGGCCGGCCGAGGCAGCTCGATACCTAGCACCGGAAGGCGCCAGAGAATCGGCAGCAGGCAGCAGTCCACCAGGCTGAGATCTTCGCTCAGAAAGTAGGGTTTGTCCGCAAACAAAGGGGATACCCCCGTGAGACTCTCACGCAACTCCTTGCGAGCCTGAGCCTTGTCGGCATCCTTGCTGCGCGGATCGAGAATGCGATCCACCAGGCTGCACCAATCGCGCTGCACCCGATGAATCAGCAGACGACTATTGGCGCGCGCCACCGGATAAACCGGCAAGAGCGGTGGGTGCGGATAGCGCTCTTCCAGGTACTCCATCACCACAGTCGACTCATAAAGCACCAAGTCACGATCAACCAGTGTCGGCACACTGCCGTAAGGATTGACCTCGGCCAGCTTGGGCGGGCAACGGCCCGGCTCGACATTGATGATCTCGGCAGCGATCCCCTTCTCGGCGAGCACGATGCGCACGCGATGGGAGTAGTGATCGGCAGGGTCGGAGTAACAGGCCAGCCTATTGGTGACGGCCATTGCGCCCTCCTCGCTTGGGATTATTCAGGGGCAGAAAGACGCGCGCGCCCAATAGGGGCGCGCGCTTATACAGCGGTGCTGCAGTCTATCAGTGCACGTCCTTCCAGTACTCGCGCTTGAGCAAGTAGGCGAACACGAAGAAGAAGGCCAGATACAGCAGGACGTAGGTCCCGATGCGCTGGCTTTCCAACTTGACCGGGTTAGCCGAGTAGGCGAGGAAGGTCACCAGGTTCTGGACCTTCTCGTCGAACTCAGCTTCGGTCAGTTTGCCAGTCTTCGGCAGCACGGTCAGCTGATCGCAAGCCTCGTGGGTCAGCGGAGCGCCGGTCAGCGGGTCGAACTGCTTCTTGCCGCCCTCCACCACTTGAACCTGCTTGCAGCCAATAACCTGACGGCCCTGCAGGCTGACCAGGACGTTCGGCATACCGACGTTCGGGAAGACCTTGTTGTTCACGCCCCACGGACGCGCAGGATCTTCATAGAACGCACGCAGGTAGCTGTACAGCCAGTCGGTGCCACGCACACGAGCGACAAGGGTCAGGTCCGGCGGAGCAGCACCGAACCACACCTTGGCGTCGCTGGGCTGCATGCCGATCTTCATGTGATCGCCGATCTTGGCGCCAGTGAGGACCAGGTTTTCCAGCATCAGCTCTTCAGGAATGCCCAGGTCCTTGCCTACGCGCTCGTAGCGCTGGAACTTGGCGCTGTGGCAGCCCATGCAGTAGTTCGCGAAGGTACGCGCGCCATCCTGCATGGCAGCCTTGTCGGTCAGGTCGATGTCGACCTTGTCCAGATGTACTCCACTACCGCCAGCCGCGAAGGAAAGAGCCGGCAGTGCAGCGATAACAAATGCAGCAAATAGCTTTTTCATCAGCCTGTCACCCTTTCCGGTACCGGTTTGGTTTTTTCCATCCTTGTGTAGAACGGCATCAGGATGAAGTACGCGAAGTACAGGGTGGTGCAGACCTGGGACAGCAGCGTACGACCCGGAGTCGGAGCCAGAACGCCCAGCACGCCCAGGATGATGAAGGAGATGCAGAACACCAGCAGCCAGATCTTGCTCAGCCAGCCCTTGTAGCGCATGGACTTCACCGGGCTACGGTCCAGCCACGGCAGCACGAACAGCACGGCAATGGCAGCACCCATGGCGATTACGCCGAGGAGCTTGTCCGGTACTGCGCGGAGAATCGCGTAGAACGGAGTGAAGTACCAAACCGGTGCGATGTGTTCAGGGGTCTTGAACGGGTTGGCCTGTTCAAAGTTCGGCTTCTCGAGGAAGTACCCACCCATTTCCGGGAAGAAGAACACTACGAAGCAGAACACGAAGAGGAACACGACTACGCCGACGATGTCTTTCACGGAGTAGTAGGGGTGGAAGGCAATGCCATCCAGCGGAATGCCGTTCTCGTCCTTCTTCTTCTTGATGTCCACGCCGTCCGGGTTGTTTGAACCCACCTCGTGCAGCGCCAGGATGTGTAGCACGACCAGGCCAAGCAGGACGATCGGCAGGGCGATCACGTGCAGGGCGAAGAAGCGGTTCAGGGTGATACCGGAGATCAGGTAGTCACCGCGGATCCACTGGGTCAGGTCTTCGCCGACCACCGGAATCGCGCCGAACAGCGAGATGATCACCTGGGCACCCCAGTAGGACATCTGGCCCCAGGGCAGCAGGTAGCCCATGAAGGCCTCGGCCATCAGGGCGAGGTAGATCAGCATGCCGAAGATCCACACCAGCTCGCGCGGCTTCTGGTAGGAGCCGTAAAGCAGGCCGCGGAACATGTGCAGATAGACCACGACGAAGAACGCCGAAGCACCCGTGGAGTGCAGGTAGCGGATGATCCAGCCGTACTCCACGTCGCGCATGATGTACTCAACGGACGCGAAGGCTTCTTCGGCAGACGGAGTGAAGCTCATGGTCAGCCAGATACCGGTGAGGATCTGATTGACCAGTACCAGCAGTGCCAGCGAACCGAAGAAGTAGAAGAAGTTGAAGTTCTTCGGGGCGTAGTACTTGCTCAGATGGTCTTCCCACATCTTGGTCGCAGGGAAGCGCGCATCGACCCATTCCATGAATTTGCTCATCAGGCCTTCTCCTGGTCCACACCGACGACGATGACGTCATCCGACTCGTACGAATACGGCGGCACCGGCAGGTTCAGAGGCGCGGGTTGCGCCTTGTAGACACGACCGGCGAGGTCGTAACGGGAGCCGTGGCAGGGGCAGAAGTAACCACCGGTCCACTCGGCGCCCAGGTCAGCCGGGGCAACTTCCGGACGGAAGGACGGCGAGCAGCCCAGGTGGGTGCAGATGCCGACCAGTACCAGGATTTCCGGCTTGATCGAGCGACTGACCGGATCGACGTAGGTCGGCTGTACCGAAACCTTGGACTCCGGGTCTGCCATGCGATCGCTGATCTTGCCGAGGCCGGCGAGGATCTCCTCGGTACGACGCACGATGAACACCGGCTGACCGCGCCATTCGGCGATGATCTGCTGGCCTGCCTCGACCTTGCTTATATTCACCTTGACCGGTGCACCCGCGGCCTTGGCCTTGGCACTGGGCAGCCATGACCCCACGAACGGGACCGCAGCCCCCACCGCTCCCGCCGCACCGACCACGGACGTGGCCGCTACGAGGAAGCGACGCCGGCCTGCATTCACGCCGTCATTGCTCATTCAGTCGTCTCCCATCAGCTTCTGTGGCCTGTTGTTCAGGCCTCTACTAAGTAAAAAATCGAGCCGCGCAAAAAATTCGCCAAATGGTAAAGAAAACCCCCTTTCCTGACAAGGTAATAGCCGGATACAAATAGGCCACAAGCCTTGATTGGCGGGGGATTCGCGACTGCGACAAGCTGTCGCAGGGCATATCTTTCTGCGCATAAAAAAACGCCCAGCTCCGAAGAAACTGGGCGTTTTTTGCAAGCGTTGAGTTAACGCTTGGAGTACTGCGGACGCTTACGCGCTTTACGCAGACCGACCTTCTTACGTTCAACTTCGCGAGCATCGCGAGTCACGTAGCCGGCCTTACGCAGCGAGCTGCGCAGAGTCTCGTCGTATTCGATCAGAGCGCGGGTGATGCCGTGGCGGATCGCGCCCGCCTGACCGCTTACACCACCGCCAACGACGGTGACGTAGATATCGAACTTCTCGACAGTCTCGGTCAGCTCCAGCGGCTGACGCACGACCATGCGAGCGGTTTCGCGGCCGAAGAAAGTATCCAGGCTGCGGTTGTTGATGGAGATCTTGCCAGTGCCCGGGCGCAGGAAGACGCGAGCGGTAGCAGTCTTACGACGGCCGGTGCCGTAGTTTTGAGTAGCCGACATAATCAACTTATCCCGTTAAATCTTCAGTTCTTGGGGCTGCTGAGCGGTGTGCGGGTGAACAGCACCCTTGTACACCTTCAGCTTGCGATACATGTCGCGGCCCAGCGGGTTTTTCGGCAGCATGCCTTTAACCGCGGTCTCGATCACGCGCTCAGGGGCCTTGGCGATCAGCTTCTCGAAGTTGATCTCCTTGATGCCACCCGGGAAGCCGGAGTGAGAGTAGTACATCTTGTCGGTGGTCTTGGCACCGGTCACACGAACCTGCTCGGCATTGATGACGACGATGTAGTCACCGGTATCAACGTGCGGAGTGTATTCCGGCTTGTGCTTGCCACGCAGACGGCTGGCAATTTCGGTGGCCAGACGACCCAGGGTCTGACCTGCAGCGTCGACGACGTACCAGTCGCGCTTAACAGTTTCCGGTTTTGCAGTAAAAGTCTTCATTCGCTATAGCCTCAGGGGCCGCCCTGAAAATTAGACGGCGGATCTTACTGAATAGTGCTCGCCCTGACAAGGTCAGAGACAGCCGGAAACAGACGCTATCGGGGGCTCGGGTCAGCGCGTCCGCTACGGCAAGGGTTGTTCGGCAGGCTAGGCATCCCCGCCTTCCTTCTCTGCAGGCTAGGCATCCCCACAAAGAAAGCCGCGGAATTATGCCGATTGCAGGAAAAAATTCAACCTGATTTCATGCATCCTTTACAAAAACGCAGGAGGCAGCGATGGAATACCGCCAACTTGGCCGCACCGACCTCAAAGTCAGCAGCCTTTGCCTGGGCACCATGACCTGGGGCGAGCAGAACACCGAGTCGGAAGCCTTCGCCCAGATCGAACGCGCCAAAGGCTACGGCATCAATTTCATGGACACGGCGGAGATGTACCCGGTACCGCCCCGCGCGGAAACCTACAGCGCCACCGAAACCATCATAGGCAACTGGTTCGCCAAGCATCGCGACCGTGCCGACTGGGTCCTGGCGAGTAAGGTGGCCGGCCCGGGGAATGGCATCAGCCATATCCGCGGCGGCAACCTCAAACACAATCGCCAGCACATCACCACCGCGCTGGATGCCAGCCTCAAACGCCTTCAGACCGACTGGATCGACCTCTACCAACTGCACTGGCCCGAGCGCAGCACCAATTTCTTCGGCCAGCTCGGTTATCAGCACAAGGAAGAAGATTTCACGCCGCTTCAGGAAACCCTCGAAGTGCTCGGCGAGCAGGTCAAGGGGGGCAAGATCCGCCACATCGGCCTGTCCAACGAAACGCCCTGGGGCACCATGAAATTCCTCCAGCTCGCCGATCAGCTCGGCCTGCCGCGCGCCGTCTCCATCCAGAACCCCTACAACCTGCTCAACCGCAGCTTTGAGGTGGGCCTGGCAGAAGTGGCAATGCGCGAGCAATGCGGTCTGCTGGCCTACTCGCCGATGGCCTTTGGCATGCTTTCCGGCAAGTACGAGAATGGCGCACACCCGGCCCATGCGCGGATCACCCTGTTCAGCCGCTTCACCCGCTACACCAATCCGCAATCCCGCTCGGCCTGCTCGCGCTATGTGCAACTGGCCCGCGAGCACGGCCTGGATCCGGCACAAATGGCGCTGGCGTTCGTCACCGCGCAACCCTTCGTGACCAGCAACATCATCGGCGCCACGTCGATGGAGCAGCTCGAATCGAATCTGCGCAGCACGGAGCTGAAACTCTCGGAGGGCGTGCTGGACGCGATCGCCGCCATCCACAAGGACCAGCCGAACCCGGCACCTTGAAAGCGCGGAAGCCCGGCACTTCAGACTGTGTGAAAACCTAGCAGTCCGCTGTCGAGATGAAGACAATGCCCGTATTGATCGATACGGGCATTGTCGTTTATGGGCTACATCCAGGGCGAGGGGCGCCAGCAGAGCAGCCTGTTTCCACCGACGCTGGACGAACTGGTTCCCGAGGACCATCTGGTGCGGGTGATCGAGGCCTATGTGGCCCGATTGGATTTGCAGGCCTTGGGCTTCAGCAAGGCGCAACCGCAGAAGACCGGTCGTCCGCCCTACGACCCGGCGGACCTGCTCAAGCTCTACCTGTACGGCTACTTTCAGCGCATTCGCTCCTCGCGGCGGCTGGAGGCCGAGTGCCAGCGCAATGTCGAGGTCATGTGGCTGTTGGGCCGGTTGGCGCCGGACTTCAAGGCCATCGCCGATTTTCACAAGGACAATGGCGCGGCCTTCCAGGCGCGTGACGACGCGGGCATCACTGCGTTTGTGCCGCCGAATCGGGGCGTCAACAACCAGGGCGGCGACACGCCGCTGTTTGACCGCGAGGCCTTTACCTGCGACGCGGCAAGCGACCGGTACCAGTGCCCGGCGGGCCAGTGGCTGCCGCTCAAGCAGGTGAGCGGTACGCAGCGCATTTACGCGGCCCGAACCGATTGCAGCGCCTGCCCGTTGCAGCCGCAGTGCACGAAAGCCAAGCGCCGGTACCTTACCCGCCATGCTCATGAAGCGGCTTTGGCGCGCATGCAGCAGCGGATGCAGGTGCGGCCGGAGATGATGGTCAGGCGCCGAGCCATCGTCGAACACCCCTTCGGCAACCTGAAGCAGTGGATCCTGGGCAATGGCCGCTTCCTGCTGCGCCAGTTGCACGGTGCCAGCACGGAAATGGCCTTGGCAGTGCAAGCCTATAACCTGAAACGAGCCATTCAGGTACTCGGTGCTGGTCGGTTGATCGAGTTGATGGACTGAGCCCGCGTTGCGCTTTCCTTTACCCCTGAAACGGCAACGCCCCGAACCAGTCGGGGCGTTGCTTTGGCCTCACATCAGGGCGTTTTCACACGACCTGACTTGCCGGGCTTCCTGCATTCATCGCGATATCAAACCAGCGAGCGGGCAATGATTTCCTTCATGATCTCGTTGGTCCCTGCGTAGATTCGCTGCACCCGGGCATCCGCCCAGGCCCGCGCAACCGCGTATTCCCACATGAATCCGTAACCGCCGTGCAGCTGGACGCATTCGTCCAGCACCTTGCACTGCAGATCCGTGCCCCAGTACTTGAGCATCGCCGCGGTCGGCACATCGAGCTTGCCATTGAGGTGCAGCTCCAGGCACCGATCGACGAATACGCGACCGATCTGGATCTCCGTGGCCATCTCGGCCAGCTTGAAGCGCGTGTTCTGGAACTCGGCCACGGACTTCCCGAACGCCTTGCGTTCACGGGTGTAGTCCAGCGTCCAGCTCAGCGCCGCCTCGGCCGAAGCCAGGGCGCCGATACCCACCGTCAGGCGTTCCTGAGGCAGCTCCTGCATCAGATAGGCGAAGCCCATTCCCGCCTGCCCCAACAGGTTCGCCTTGGGCACACGCACATCCTGGAAGAACAGCTCGGAGGTGTCCTGGGCCTTCATGCCCACTTTCTCCAGGCGCTTGCCCTTGGCGAAGCCCGGTGTGCTCGCTTCGACCAGGAACAGGCTAGTGCCTTTGGCGCCGGCCTTCGGGTCGGTTTTCGCCACCACAATCACCAGATCCGCCAGGAAACCGTTGGTGATGAAGGTCTTGGAACCGTTGATGACGTAGTCGTCGCCATCCAGTACAGCGGTGGTCTTCACGCCCTGCAGGTCAGAGCCGGCGCCGGGCTCGGTCATGGCAATGGCGGTCACCAGTTCACCGCTGACCAGTTTGGGCAGGTACTTCTGCTTCTGCGCTTCGGAACCGTAATGAAGGATGTAGGGCGCGACGATGTCGGAATGCAGGGAGAAACCGATGCCAGTCAGGCCCAGACGGCCGATTTCTTCGATCACCACCGCGCTGTACAGGAAGTCAGCCCCCATGCCGCCATATTCTTCCGGAACGTGCGAACACAGCATCCCGGCCTCACCCGCCTTGTTCCACAGGGCGCGGTCGATGTGGCCGTCCTTCTCCCATTGGTGGTGGTAAGGCACGGCTTCCTGCTCGAGGAACTTGCGTACGCTGTCGCGGAAGAGTTCGTGATCGGAGCTGAACAGGGTTCTCGGAATCATGGCATCACCTTGGAGTGGCACTGTGTTCGGGCAGGGTTCAGAGGCCACCGACTCTAGGCCAGTCCACCACCTCGCCATACTAGACACTTAGGACAAAAAATAAGACGATCCAGCCGCAGAATGACCGCTTTCCCCTAATAAGAACAACTCCATGAGCAATCCGCACTCCCCCAGCCTTCGACAGGTCAGCATCCTGGCCATCGACGGTGTCTTCGCCTCCACCTTGATGCAAGCCAAGGACTTTTTCCATATGGCCAGCCTGCGCTTCGGCAAGCTGCAGGGCCAGGGCCTCACCCCCGCATTCGAAACACACCTGGTCAGCCCGGACGGACGGCCAGTCGGCAGCTTCAGCGAAGTACGCGTCCCTGTCGACGGTCCGCTGGACGCTGCGGAAATCATCATCATCCCCGCCTTCTGGGGCGACTTCGATGCCCTGCTCGCCCGTTATCCACAGGTCTGCGAATGGCTACGGGTACGCCACGCCGCAGGCAGCGTCATCTGCGGCGAGGCCACCGGAGTGTTCTGGATTGCCCAGGCAGGCCTGCTGGACGGCAAGGAAGCAACCACCTACTGGCGCTTCTTCCGCGAATTCGCCGAGCGCTTCCCCAACGTGCTGCTGAACCAGGACAAACACCTTTCGGACGCCGACAACCTCTATTGCGCGGGCGGCGTAACCTCGGCCTGCGACCTCTACATCTACCTGATCGAGCGCTTCTGCGGTGCAGGCATCGCCCAGGCGGTGGCCCGCGACATCCTCTATGAGGTGCAACGCAGCTACACGCCCGGTCGCATAGGCTTCGGCGGGCAGAAGCTCCATCAGGACATGACCATCCTGCAGATCCAGCAATGGCTGGAAGAACACTTCGCCGACAAATTCCGCTTCGAAGACGTGGCCCGCGACCACGGCATGAGCATCCGCAACTTCATGCGGCGCTTCCAGGCCGCCACCGGCGACAAGCCCCTGCACTACCTGCAGCGGTTACGCATTGAAACGGCCAAAGGGCTGCTCTCCGCCACCCGCAAGAGCATCAAGACCATCAGTTACGAAGTGGGCTACGACGACGCCAGTTTCTTCGCCCGACTGTTTCGACAGCACACCCAGCTCTCACCGAACCAGTACCGGCGCCAGTACCAGCAGAAAGGCGAGTGAGAACTGCTGCGCTCGGCCATGCTGTGTTGGAAACAGCCTCAGAGTGCTCATTTACAGCTCGTAAACTGCGCCTCTTCGGCTGTTTCCGCCTTGCCTGGCCTTCGCTCGCGACGTTTTCACGTTAGTTGCGGCGCCATCCCAAGGATGGGTTGGCCGGCGGCTATGGCGACCTATGATCGGCGCATGCCCGAACGGGACGCCCCGAGCCCGCGCCATCCCCCGCGCGGAAGGACAACAACAAGAAAAGGTCCACTGCCATGCGCCACTACCTGCTTGCCCTTCTGGTCGCCTGCAGCCTCACCGCTGCCGCGGACGACAACTGGAAGCCCTTCCCTTACGACAAGGCCGCCTACGACTACTCCGGCGACAAGCTACGCGAAGCGTGGCCGCGCCTGACGCGTGGTTTCGGAGCGAACTACCCCTATCCTGACGCCGACTGGGTGGTGACCATGGCCACCCGGTACCCCAAGGCCCTCGAACTGACCGTGACCGGCAACACTGGCTTCACCGGCAAGCCTGAAGAAGCCGAAGCCTATGCCGCCAGGCTGCAGGATGTCTGGCGGCTAATGTTCCGTGGAGACTTTGCCGAAGCCAGGAAACAGGGCCTGGAACTGGGTGTCGGCGGCCAGGTGCCGGCAATGTTCGCCCAGGTGGTCTACGCCATGTTCCTGGTACCGGACCAGGCCGAGAAACACCGCCTGCTCGAAGAAGTGATCCGCTACACCGACGAGGCCGGCGAACTGGTCAAGGCCGACGTGGTCGCCCAGTTCGGCCGTGCTTACGCCAAGGCCCGCCTGGGCGAGGAGCTACCGGTACCAGTGGTGCTCAAGCGCGGCTACACCAGCCAGATCCCCGAGGAGCTGGACGCCCTGCTCGCCAAACAGCCGCAGCAGCCCTTCGCCCTTGCCCTCTACGGTGGCTACGAAGCCGGCGTGATCCGCAAGGTCGGCAAGCTGGTGGGCAAGATGACCTATGGGGTCAGCCCGGACAAGATGGAGCAGTACTTCGCGCGCTCCTTCAAGGCCACCAGCGACCTGCCCATTGGCCACTACGAATATGCCAACGCCCTGGAATACGTGTACGGCGAGGACGAGGAAGCCAAGGCGCTGGAGCACCTGAGGAAAGCCGTGGCGATCAAACCGATCAATGCCATGGAGGCACTGGAAATAGCCCATGCGCAGAAGCTGTTGAAGCAGCAGGAACACAAGGTCGCGCAGAACTAAGCGCCCACATGGAAACGAAAAAGGCTGCCCTCGGGCAGCCTTTTTTGTCGTGCAAAACTCAGGGCTTGTGCGGCCGCGAGAGGAACTCGTGGGACTGCATCTCCAACAGACGGCTCAGCGTGCGCTGGAACTCGAAGTTCAGGCGGCCACCGGAGTACAGATCCTTCAACTCCACCTCGGCGGAAATGATCAGCTTCACGTTGCGGTCGTAGAACTCATCCACCAGGTTGATGAAGCGCCGCGCCATGTCGTCCTTGGCCACGCCCATCTGCTCGACATTGGCGAGGATCACTGCGTGGAAGATCTTGCCCAGTTCGATGTAATCATTCTGGCTACGCGGGCCGTCGCAGAGTTCGCGGAACTCGAACCAGGCAACGTCTTCGCAGACACGCACCGCGCGGATCTCGCGGTTTTCGATCATCAGCGCTTCATTTTCCTGCGCCATGGTGCAGTCCGGCAGCAAGCTCTTGAAGCTGCGGCTCAGGCTGGCCTCGGCCTCGGCGTCCAGCGGGAAGTGGAACAGCTCGGCCTGCTCAAGTGCACGCAGGCGGTAATCCACGCCGCTGTCGACGTTGACGATGTCCGTGTGCTCCTTGAGCAGCGCGATGGCCGGCAGGAAGCGGGCACGTTGCAGACCGTCCTTGTAGAGGCCATCCGGAACGATGTTGGAGGTCGCCACAAGGCTCACGCCGTTCTTGAACAGCTCTTCCAGCAGCGTGGCCAGGATCATGGCGTCAGTGATGTCGGAGACGAAGAATTCGTCGAAGCAGATCACCCGCGCCTCGTCGGCGAAACGCTTGCCGATGATGGTCAACGGGTTCTTCTCGCCCTTGAGGGTCTTCATCTCCTCATGGACGCGCTTCATGAAGCGGTGGAAGTGGGTACGCATCTTCTGCTTGAACGGCAGTGCGTCGTAGAAGGTATCCACCAGGTAGGTCTTGCCGCGACCTACGCCACCCCAGAAGTAAAGGCCCTTCACCGGACCCTGACGCTTCTTGCCAAACAGGCTGCCCAGCAAACCGGGTTTGCTGCGGTCGTCGGCGATCAGGTCGTCATACAGTCGCTGCAAGTGGCGAACAGCAGTTTCCTGCGCGGCATCGTGGAAAAAATCCGGCCGCTTGAGATCGGCCTGGTAGCGCTCGAGGGGAGTCATGATCGGTAGCAAGGCAACGAAAAACGGGGCGGGTACTTTAGGGTCAGTTGCCGTTCCGACGCAAGCGCGCGAAACGGCAACTGACCCTATGACCTGCCCCGTGGATTGGCAATCAGCCAGCAATGCCGGTCGCTGGAATGAACGTTATTCCTGGGGTGCGAGGGCTGTGTAAAGGCGCTGGATGGCCGCGTCGCGGGAAGCATCATCGGCAAAGGCCGGGCTGGTCGCCACCTGTTCGTCGTCGAGCCAGAGGCCAAAGGCTTCACCTTCGACACGCAGATCCAGCTCATCCCCGGACTGCAGGCGCTTGCTGACCTGGCCCGCAGACTTGCCGTCAGCAAAGGAGCGGGACAGCAGCAATTGCTCGCCCTCGGCATCCAGCAGGCGGAAGCGGAAGCTGCCGTCTTCGTCACGGAAGCTGACGAAACGAGCGCTCTTGGCTGCCTTCTTCGCCTTGGCCTCGCCACCCGTCTGCGCGGCCGCGCGGAAGGAACGCAGGCCCACCGCCTCACGCAACTCATTGAGGAAGGGGGTCGCGATCTTGCGGGCCTTGGCGGCGCCAGCAAGGAGAATGTCTTCCAGGTCGGACGGACGCTCGATCAGGGCGTGATAACGCTCGCGGGCCTCGCCCAGCTCGTTGTCGAGCAACTGGAACAGACGCTGCTTGGCCTCCCCCCAGGCCAGGCCGGCCAGCAGCTCGGCACGGAACTCGGCGAGCTGCGCCGGAGTCGCGAAGGCCTGATAAAGCGTGAAGAGGTGGGAGTTGTCCGGGTCCTTCGGCTCACCGGGCGCACGCGAATCGGTGACGATGCGTGCGATCGCGTCCTTCAGTTGCCTGGCACTGCCGAACAGAGGAATGGTGTTGTCGTAGCTCTTGGACATCTTGCGGCCATCGAGGCCGGGCAGGGTCGCCACTTCTTCCTCGATCACCGCTTCAGGCAGGGTGAAATACTCGCGACCGGCGCCGAACAGGTGGTTGAAACGCTGGCCAATATCGCGCGCCATCTCCACATGCTGGATCTGGTCGCGCCCTACCGGCACCTTGTGGGCGTTGAACATCAGGATGTCTGCAGCCATCAGCACGGGGTAGCTGTACAGGCCCATGGTGACGCCGGCGTCCGGGTCTTCACCATTTTCCAGGTTCTTGTCCACCGAGGCCTTGTAGGCGTGGGCGCGGTTCAGCAGCCCCTTGGCACTGACACAGGTCAGCAGCCAGGTCAGCTCGGGAATTTCGGGAATGTCGGACTGGCGGTAGAAGGTCGCCTTGTCGGCATCCAGACCGCAGGCCAGCCAGGTGGCGGCAATCTCCAGGCGCGAACGCTGGATGCGAACCGGGTCGTCGCACTTGATCAGCGCGTGGTAGTCGGCCAGGAAGTAGAAAGAGTCGACGTCGCTGGCGCGGCTGGCAACGATGGCCGGGCGAATGGCGCCTGCGTAGTTGCCAAGGTGCGGCGTGCCGGTGGTGGTAATGCCGGTAAGGATACGAGTGCTCATGGTGTTCGCTTGTCAGAGTTCGTTCGGAATCAGAGACGCGGCAGGACCAGGTCCTTGAGATCGGTCAGCTTGCCGTGGAAGAAGTGCCCGCATTCTGCCACTTTCAGCAGCTCATGGGGGCGTGCGAGGCCCGCGGACCAGTCATACACCGCCTGGGGCGGCACGACTTCATCGGTGTCGGGCTGGATCACGGTCAGCTCACCGCCCTCGGGCAGCGGGTTGTCGGCAGTCATGCGCATCACTGCCGGCGCCACCATGAACAGGCGAGGCACGTCGACGCCCTCGCGCTCCAGTCGGCCAGCCAGGCTGGCAGCTACGAAGCCGCCAAAGGAAAAACCGAGCAGGGTCAGCGGCAGCTCCGGGTGTTGAGCGCAGAACCAGCGGGCCGCGGCTTCGGCGTCATCCACTTCGCCAGTGCCCATGTCATGGCTGCCGGCACTGGCGCCGACGCCCCGGTAATTGAAGCGCAGCGTGCTGTAACCCGCGTCTCGGGCCGTACGTTGCAGGGTGGAAACCACTTTGTTGAGCATGGTGCCGCCTTGCACCGGATTGGGATGGCAGATCAGCGCCAGGCCCCTGGCCTCAGGCAGATCAAGGTGCAGCGCCTCGAGCTGGCCGCAGGGACCGTCGAGCAGAAGAGGGTTTTCGCGGATCAACTAGGGAAACTCCGTGACCCCATGCCGGGTCGACTCGTCTTGGATTAGCACAACAGGGCTTGCGTCGCGGTATACAGCGCGGATTCGAGCCGTTAACGTAAAGCAAAGCCGCTTATAGAGGAAGGACTCGTGGAACAGTCGCTCACCGTCTGGTTGTTACCAGCCTTCGCCCTGCTCGCCGGTATCGGTATCGGTTTCCTGATCGCCCGGATCGTGCCCAACGCGGCCCCGAACCGGACGCAGCGTCAGCTGGATGATCTGCAGGAACGATTCGATACCTACCAGAGCGAGGTGGTCACCCACTTCAACACTACCGCCAGCCTGGTGAAGAAGCTCACCCAGAGCTACCAGGAAGTGCAGGAGCACCTCTCTGAAGGTGCCAATCGCCTGGCCCTGGACGAACTGACCCGCCAGCGCCTGCTGGCTGCCCTGCACGCTGACGAAGCCGCCAGCCCGCGCGAGCGCCTGACCCCGCCGAAGAGCAACGAAGCACCCAAGGATTACGCGCCCAAGTCTCCGGATGCTCCGGGTACCCTGGACGAAACCTTTGGCCTGAAAGGCAAATACTGAAACCACCATGGCTGGCCGGGCAAGCTGCCGGCCTTGCTGGAAACCAACAAAAAGCCCCGCGAATGCGGGGCTCTTTGTTTGGGCAGTTGCTTAGATCGCGCCGCGAGAACGCAGCAGCTCCAGCACCCGCTTCACACCCTCTTCCACATCGATGGACTGGGTATCGATCACCAGGTCCGCATCCAGCGGGATGTCATACGGGAAGGACTCACCGGGGATGTTGTCCTGACCGGCAGCGTACAGGCCCTGCGGGTCACGCTCGCGGCATGCCTGGGGTGATGCCTGAACGTAGACGGTGATCAGGCGGTCGGCACCGATCAGCGCCCTGGCCTGCTCGCGACCTTCGGCATCTGGAGCCACGAACGCGGCCAGGGTCAGCAGGCCGGCTTCGTTGAACTGACGCGCGACGTGAGCCGCGCGGCGCCAGTTCTCGGTGCGCCCGACACGATCCTGCGGCAGCCCCTTGTTCAGGTCGTGACGCAGGTTCTGGCCATCCAGCACATAGACGGCACGCCCCATGTCGAACAGCTTGCGCTCCACGGCATAGGCCAGGGTGCTCTTGCCGGCGCCGGAAAGGCCGCTGAACAGCACGGTCGCCGGCTGCTGGCCGAAGCGCGCGGAACGCTCCTCGCGGGATACGTGAGCCTGCTTGCCATGATGGCCATCGACGTTTCGGCCGGCTTGCGGGTCGGCGATGATCATGCCGGCACCAACGGTGCCATTGGTCAAACGGTCGATGACGATGAAGGCACCGGTGGTGCGGTTCTGCTCGTAGCCGTCGAGGGCAACGGGCGCATCCAGGCTGATCTTGACCTTGGCAATCTCGTTCAGCTGCAGGCTGCTGGCCGCAGTCTCCTCAAGAGTGTTCACGTCCACCTTGTGCGCAATGCTCGGGATGGAGCCCGGCACATAGCTGGTCGCGCGCTTGATGTCGTACTTCTTGCCCGGAAGCATGGGTTCCTCGGCCATCCACACCAGCATGGCGTCGAAGCTGTCGGTCACAACGGGACGGTTGTCGGCATGCACCAGCATGTCGCCGCGAGACACGTCGATCTCGTCTTCCAGGGTCAGGGTAATGGCCTGACCGGGACCGGCCTGCTCCAGTTCGCCTTCGTAGGTGACGATGGACTTGACCCGACTGCCCTTGCCGGACGGCAGGGCCACCACATCGTCACCCTTGCGCACGATGCCGCTGGCAAGGGTGCCGGCGAAGCCGCGGAAGTTCAGGTTAGGACGGTTCACGTACTGCACCGGGAAGCGCATATCGGAGACATTGCGGTCGCCGGCGATTTCCACGGTTTCAAGGATTTCCATGAGCGACTGACCGGTGTACCAGGGCGAGCGCTCGCTCTTGTTCACCACGTTGTCGCCCTTCAGGGCCGACATCGGCACGAAGTGGATCGAGGTGGGGTTGAGCTTGATGCGTTCGGCAAACTGCAGGTAGTCGGCCTTGATGCTCTCGAACACGCCTTGGTCGAAGTCTTTCAGGTCCATCTTGTTGATGGCGACGACGATGTGTTTGATACCCAGCAAGGAGGCGATGTAACTGTGCCGGCGGGTCTGGGTCTGAACACCGTAACGAGCGTCGACCAGGATGATGGCCAGGTCGCAGGTGGACGCGCCGGTGGCCATGTTGCGGGTGTACTGCTCATGGCCGGGGGTGTCGGCGATGATGAATTTGCGCTTGGCGGTGCTGAAGTAGCGGTACGCCACGTCGATGGTGATGCCTTGCTCGCGCTCGGCCTGCAGGCCGTCCACCAGCAGCGCCAGATCGACGTCATCGCCGGTGGTGCCGACTTTCTTGGAGTCGCGGGTAATGGCTTCCAGGTGATCTTCATAGATCATCTTGGAGTCGTGCAGCAGGCGCCCGATCAGGGTGCTCTTGCCGTCGTCGACGTTGCCGCACGTGAGGAAGCGCAGCAGTTCCTTGCGTTCGTGCTGGGCCAGGTAGGCGAGGATGTCCTCGCTGATCAGATCGGATTGGTGGCTCATGGTACGGAATCCTTAGAAATAGCCCTGACGTTTCTTCTCTTCCATCGAGCCGGCGGCATCGTGGTCGATGACCCGCCCCTGGCGTTCGGAAGTGCGGGTCAGGAGCATTTCCTGGATGATTTCCGGCAGCGTCGTGGCAGTGGATTCCACCGCACCGGTGAGCGGGTAGCAGCCCAGGGTGCGGAAACGCACCATGCGCTTCTCGATACGTGCTTTCTCTTCGTCGGAGAGATGCTCAAGGATGCGTTCGTCGTCGATCATGATCAGCGTGCCGTTCTTCTCGATGACTTCGCGCTCGGCGGCGAAGTACAGCGGGACGATCGGGATCTGTTCCAGATAGATGTACTGCCAGATGTCCAGTTCGGTCCAGTTGGACAGCGGGAAGACACGGATCGACTCGCCCTTCTTCACCTTGCCGTTGTAGACGTTCCAAAGCTCGGGACGCTGGTTCTTCGGGTCCCAGCGGTGTTTGCTGTCGCGGAAGGAGTAGACGCGCTCCTTGGCGCGGGACTTCTCCTCGTCACGACGAGCACCGCCGAAGGCCGCATCGAAACCGTACTTGTCGAGCGCCTGCTTGAGGCCCTCGGTCTTCATCACGTCAGTGTGCTTGGCACTGCCATGGGTGAAGGGGTTGATGCCCTGGGCGACGCCTTCCGGGTTGACGTGGGTGATCAGGTCCAGGCCCATCTCGGCGACCATCTTGTCGCGGAAGCTGTACATCTCCTGGAACTTCCAGCGAGTGTCGACGTGCATGACCGGAAACGGCAGCTTGCCGGGGAAGAACGCCTTGCGCGCCAGATGCAGCATGACGGCAGAGTCTTTACCGATGGAGTAGAGCATCACCGGGTTGTCGAATTCGGCGGCCACTTCACGAATGATGTGGATGCTCTCCGCCTCCAGCTGTTTCAGGTGCGTCAGTTTATCGAGCATGGCTACTCACGAAGGTCTTTCTGATACGACGGCCGGCGGGCCGTGGACGAGCCGGCACTCTAACACAGCCCCTCATTCTATTGAGGGACCTGTTTAGAACGAAACAATCTAGCGATATGCCGACCGGATAGATGCGCCCGGCCCCGTCTCACACGGGGTTCGGGCAGTCGATGAAGAGGTGCTCCAGCGCGAATCGGCGGGCCAGGTAGTCACCCAGTGCCTGCACCCCATAGCGCTCTGTCGCGTGGTGGCCGGCAGCGATGAAGCTGATGCCATTCTCCCTCGCACTGTGGAAGGTCTGCTCCGAGGCCTCCCCCGTCAGATAGAGGTCGACGCCCGCCGCGATGGCCGTGTCGATGTAGCCCTGACCACCACCGGTACACCAGCCGATCCGGCTAATCATCCGGTCGCCCTCGACGAGCAGCGGCTCGCGCCCCAGGACCTCACGCACGCGGCGAGCGAAATCGGTGGCGCTCATGGGCTCGGCCAGCGCGCCGATCAGGCCCACGGTACGCGGATTGTCCGGCTCCAGTGGGCCTTCGACGATGATATCCAGCTGACGCGCCAGCTGCACGTTGTTGCCCACGTCAGGATGGACGTCCAGCGGCAAGTGGTAGGCCAGCAGGCTGACGTCGTTGGCCAGCAAGGTTTTCAGGCGTTTTTGCTTCATGCCCACGACGCAGGGGTTCTCGCCCTTCCAGAAGTAACCATGATGCACCAGCACCACGTCCGCCTCGACCTCGATCGCAGCGTCCAGGAGCGCCTGGCTGGCGGTGACGCCGGTGACGATCCGGCTGACCTGGGGACGCCCTTCGACCTGCAGGCCATTGGGGCAGTAATCCTGGATGCGCGCAGCATTCAGATAGCGGTCGGCTTCGTCCACCAGAGTGTTCAGGGCAATGGCCATGGCGTTCCTCACAAGCTGTTGCGGACGACTCGTTTTTAACGGGCGCCCTCGTATAATGGCGCCACCTTAAGGGGCACCCCTGCCCCTCGCAACCCTCAGGATTCCCCCCTCGATGCTCAAGGCCCTGCGATTTATCGGCTGGCCCCTGATTGTCGGCGTGCTCGTGGCACTGCTGATTATCCAGCAATACCCTGAATGGGTCGGCCTGCCCGGCCAGGAGGTGCACCTGCAGGAAGCGCCCAAGTTCAACTTCACCCGCCAAGGCCCAGACTCCTACGCCGACGCGGTCACCAGCGCATCGCCTGCGGTGGCCAACCTCTATACGACCAAGATGGTGAGCAAGCCGGCTCATCCGTTGTTCGAAGACCCGCAATTCCGCCGCTTCTTCGGAGACAACCTGCCGCGCCAGCGACGCATGGAGTCCAGCCTTGGCTCGGCGGTGATCATGAGCCCCGAAGGCTATCTGCTGACCAACAACCACGTGACCGCCGGTGCCGACCAGATCGTGGTCGCCCTCAAGGACGGCCGCGAGACCTTGGCGCGCCTCGTCGGTAGTGATCCGGAAACCGACCTGGCCGTGCTGAAGATCGACCTCAAGGACCTGCCCCCGATCACGCTCGGCCGCTCGGACAACATCCGCATCGGCGACGTCGCCCTCGCCATCGGCAACCCGTTCGGCGTCGGCCAGACCGTGACCATGGGCATCATCAGTGCCACCGGCCGCAACCAGTTGGGCCTGAACACTTACGAAGACTTCATCCAGACCGACGCCGCGATCAACCCCGGCAACTCTGGTGGTGCCCTGGTGGATGCCAGCGGCAATCTAATCGGCATCAACACCGCGATCTTCTCCAAGTCAGGTGGCTCCCAGGGCATCGGCTTCGCGATCCCGGTCAAGCTCGCGCTGGAAGTGATGAAGGCGATCATCGAGCACGGCCAGGTCATTCGTGGCTGGCTCGGTATCGAAGTACAACCGCTGACGCCAGAGTTGGCCGAATCCTTCGGCCTGGTAGGTCGCCCCGGCATCGTGGTCGCCGGCATCTATCGCGACAGCCCGGCCCAGCGCGCCGCATTGCAGCCCGGTGACATCATTCTCAGCATCGACGGAGAACCGGCCGGCGATGGCCGTCGCTCGATGAACCAGGTCGCCCGCGCCCGCCCAGGCGAAAAGGTCAGCATCCAGGTGATGCGCAACGGCCAGGAGCTGGCACTGACCGCCGAGGTCGGCGTTCGCCCGCCGCCCAGTAGCAACGGCGGTAGCTGATCGACGATGACGGCGCCTTCGGGCGCCGTTTTCTTTTCCACAATCGAGTCCAAGCAGATTCCGATACTGGACAGGAACAATTCTCACCTCGCAAAATGCTATGTTATTACATAAGCAGCGAGACCATCCGATGCCCTCCCGTCATCTTGCGCCTGCTGAGCCTCATGGGTGAAGCCGCAGCCGCCGAAACCGCTCTCCCCTTGTTGCTCGATGACATCCAGATCGACAGCCGCCGCCAGGAAATCGCCGACGGCCCAGTGCAGGGTTATCGCGCTACCCGTTCGGCCAGCGCCACTCGCACCGATACCGATATCCGCGACATTCCCCAGGCCATCAGCGTCGTCCCGGCGCAGGCCCTGGAGGATCTGGAAATCACTCGCCTCGATCGCGCCCTGGACTTCGCCGGTGGCGTATCGCGGCAGAACAACTTTGGTGGCCTGACCTTCCTCTCCTACAGCATTCGCGGCTTCACCACCGGTGAGCTGTACAAGAACGGCTTCGCCATCAACCGCGGCAGCTACAGTTCGCCCGATGCCTCCGGTATCGAGCGCATCGAAGTACTCAAGGGCCCCGCCGCCAGCCTCTATGGTCGCGGCGATCCGGGTGGCACGGTGAACATCGTGACCAAGAAACCGCAAACCGAAACCTTCTCCCAGTTCAAGGCCAGCGCAGGAAGCTGGGACCGCTATCGCGCCAGCCTGGACGTCAATGCTCCCCTCGACGACGAAGACAAACTGCTATCTCGCATCAACCTGGCCACAGAAGACAACGGCAGCTTCCGTGACCATGTCGACAACCAGCGCCTGCTTGTCAGCCCTTCGCTGAGTTGGCAACTGAACCCCGATACCCGCCTGCTGCTGGAGGCCGAATTCGTCCAACACGACTCGGTGTTCGATCGCGGTATCCCGGCGGTGAACGGCGAGATGGGCTCGGTCAAACGCTCCACCTTCCTCGGCGAGCCCAATGACGGCGATATCCGCAACCGCAACCAGATGCTTCAGGCCAGCCTGGAGCATAAGCTCGATGACAACTGGAAGCTGCGCCTGGCCAACCACTATGCCCAGGGCCACCTGCACGGCGACGCGTCGGAGAGCTCACGGTTGATCGGCACGCAGGTCAGTCGCTTTTATCGCCAGCGCGACTTCGAATGGAATGACAGCATCACCCAACTGGAACTGCACGGGTTCTTCGAGACGGGAAACTGGCTGCATCAGCCGCTCATCGGGCTGGAATACGAGAACTACCGCAATAGCCAGAGCTACCCGCAGAGCCTCGCGTCGCTGGCCTACGGGCAGGGCATCTACAAGCCGGTGTACGGCAAGCCCAAGCCGGCCCTGGTCAACCCAAATGATTTCTTCGAGCAAGTGGAAAGCCGCGCATTCAACCTCCAGGACCAGGTCGATTTCGGGGGCGGCTGGAAAGGCGTGATCGGAGCCCGCTTCGAGCATTTCGAACAGATCGCGCTGAACCGTACCACCAACGCGAACAATCGCCAGGACAAGGACAACCTGACCCTGCGCAGTGGCGTGCTGTATCAGCTGACGCCGGAAGTCGGGCTCTTCGCCAACGCGGCCAGCTCGGTCAAACCCAACACCATCAGCAGCCAGGGTACGGTCTTCGAACCGGAGAAGGGTCTGGGCAAGGAAGCGGGCGTCAAACTGGACCTGCTGGACGGCCGCCTGGGTGCCACCGTCGCCGTTTTCCACATCGACAAGGAAAACGTGCTCACGGCCGACCCGAACAATCCCGGACAGAACATTGCCGCCGGACAAGCCCGCAGCCAGGGCCTGGACCTGCAAGTCAGCGGCCAACTGAGCGATGCCGTACGCGTCATCGGCGCCTATGCCTACATCAACGCCGAGGTCACCCGGGACAACGTGCTTCCCGAAGGCAGTCGCCTGCTGGGCGTACCCGAACATAGCGCAAGCCTGATGGCCGTGTACGAACTCCAGAACGGACGGTTGCGCGGCTCGGACGCTGGGGCGGCCCTCAACCATGTCGGTGATCGCTCAGGCCAGGCGGGCACCGAGTTCGAGCTGCCCGGCTACGCGACCCTCGACCTCCTCGCGCACTACAAAGCCAGCGAACACGTCACCCTCGGCTTGAACCTGAACAACCTCTTCGACCGCAAGTACTACGACCGCTCCTACAACAGCGTCTGGGTCATGCCGGGCGAGCCACGCAACCTCAGCCTCAACCTCACCCTCGACCTCTGAAAGGAATCTTCATGCGACTGAATAAGCGCTTGCTCGCCACCCCCCTGCTCATCGCCCTCGTCACCAGCAACGTCCAGGCCCACGGTCTGTGGACCGAACAACGGCGCGGCAACGTCGAAGTGATCTATGGCCACGGCGCCGAGGACGACGCCTTCAGGGCCGAAAAGGTCAGCGGCGCCTGGGCTTACGACGGCCTGGGCCGGATGATTCCGGTGACCGTCGAACGCCTCGTCGACCATGCCCGGCTCAAGCCACTGAAAACGCCGGCGACCCTGGCGGTCGCCCTGGACAACGGCCCCTGGTCACAGACCGCCGACAAGCAGTGGATCAATCAGGGGCTGCAGCAAGTACCTGCGGCCATCGCCTCCATCCACACCTGGAAATACAGCCTGGCCATCTACCAACCCGGCGCACATCTGCCCGAACTCAAGCGAATTCGCCTGGCAATAGTGCCGGAAGCCGACCCGCTGGAAATCGGACCGGGTAAGCCGCTGCCGGTCAGGGTCCTGCTGGATGGCAAGCCGGCGGCGGGCGTCGAACTGATCGGTGACTACCGGGGAGAGCCTGATGCCGTGAGCGCCACGACCGATGCCGAAGGCCGCGCCAAGGTGATGGTGCGTAATGCCGGGCTGAACATCATCGCCGCGCAGGTCACCCTGGATAGACCGTAAGCGCTCCATGAACCCCACCTTCAACTGAACGATCCGCTTGCGGATGCTGGGCTCCCGTTTTCCCAGTGGAGCCCCGTCATGATGCGTCCGGACGCCAAGGTCAAAGCCGTCTACCTCTATCCGAAACCCGTCGACTTCCGGAAGTCCATTGATGGTCTGGCGGCCTTGGTGGAGCTGGATATCAAGGTGGCCGTGTTCGACCCGGTGTTGTTCGTCTTCCTCAACAAAACACGCAACCGGGTGAAGATCCTCTATTGGGAACGCAATGGCTTTTGCCTGTGGCTCAAGCGCCTGCAGGCCGAGCGTTTCAAGACCAAGCCTGATGCTGAAGAGCCCATCGTGTTGACGGTGCGGGAACTGAATCAGTTGCTGGCAGGATTCGACCTCTGGGGGAACCAGCCACACAAGGTGCTGACCCCGCGTTTTGTGAGCTGAGTCGGTATAATCCGGCGCCATGAAATCTGGCGCAGACTCCCTTCCCGACGATCCCGTCCTGCTCAAGGCCTTGGTTCTGCAATTGCAGGAACAGGTTGCTCTGCTGCGCCACAAACTGTTCTCGCCAAAGTCCGAGCGTAGCCCCGAGGATGCCGACTCCCCTCAGTTGGCCATGTTCAACGAGGCTGAGGAGTTGCTCGAAGAACCTGCTGGCGGATCGGGTGAAGCCGAAGAAGTCGTCGCCCCAGTGAAACGACGTGGCAAGCGCAAGCCCCTCCCGGCTGACTTGCCGCGCGTTGAAATCATCCATGAACTGCCCGAGCACGAGTTGACCTGTGCCTGCGGCGCCTGCAAGCAGGTGATCGGCGAGGAGACCAGCGAGCAATTGGAGATCATCCCGATGCAGGTACGGGTGATCCGCCATATCCGCAAAACCTACGCCTGCAAAGCCTGCGAAAGCGCTCCGGTCACGGCCGACAAGCCGGCCCAACTGATCGAGAAAAGTGTGGCCAGCCCTAGCGTGCTGGCCATGCTGCTGACCACCAAGTACGCCGATGGCATCCCGCTGTATCGCTTCGAGAGGATGCTCAGCCGCCACGGCCTCGACATCCCCCGCCAGACCCTGGCGCGCTGGGTGATCCAGTCTGGCGAGCAGTTGCAGCCCCTGCTCAACCTCATGCGCGACCAGTTGCTGGGCTACCCGGTGTTGCACTGCGACGAAACCCGGCTGCAGGTACTGCACGAACCCGGGCGCGATCCCACCGCGCAGTCCTGGATGTGGGTACAGAGCGGCGGCCCGCCGGAGAAACCCGTCGTCCTCTTCGACTACAGCACCAGCCGCGCGCAGGAGGTGCCGTTGCGCCTGCTCGCCGGCTATCGCGGCTACCTGATGACCGACGACTATGCCGGCTACAACGCCGTGGCCGCGCAAGACGGCATCGAGCGCCTGGCCTGCTGGGCTCACGCTCGACGCAAATTCATCGAGGCACAGACGGTGCAGCCCAAGGGCAAGATCGGGCGCGCCGACATGGCCTTGAACCTGATCAACCAGCTGTACGGCATCGAGCGCGATCACAAGGACAGCGGCAACCTGGAACGTCACGCCGCACGACAGCAGCGCAGCCGGCCCCTCCTGGAACAGCTCAAGGCCTGGCTGGACAAGACCCAGCCACAGGTCGCCGCGCAGAATGCCCTGGGCAAGGCGGTGAACTACCTGGCCAGCAACTGGAGCCGGCTCGTGCGCTATGTCGAAGGCGGGCATCTGCCCATCGACAACAACCGTGCCGAGAACGCCATCCGTCCTTTCGTGATCGGCCGCAAGAACTGGCTGTTCAGCGACACGCCCAAGGGCGCCACGGCCAGCGCGCAGCTCTACAGCCTGATCGAAACGGCCAAAGCCAACGGGCAAGAACCCTATGCCTGGCTGCGCCACGTCCTGGAGCGCCTGCCAACGGCCAACAGTGTCGAAGACTACGAAGCCCTGCTGCCGTGGAACTGCCCGCCGACTAGCACATCCTGATCGCGATACCCCGTCAAAGGAAGACGGGGTTTATGGAGCGGTTACGATAGACCGAACGATCCCGACGTGAAGCAACAGGGGCTGTTCAGCTCGCTGACCTTCCTCGGAACCCCACACCACGAATAGGCACCCAACAAAAAAGCCGAGGCGGTGACCCGCGCTCGGCTTTTCTCAAACGAGGAACGCTCAGAGCTTGTTCAGCGCATCCAGCAGCGCCTGGTTCTGCTCCGGCGTGCCGATGGTGATACGCAGGAACTGGGCAATGCGCTCCTGCTTGAAGTGGCGCACGATCACGCCTTGTTCACGCAGGCCAGCGGCAATGCCAGCGGCATCCTTCTGCGGATGGCGGGCGAAGACGAAGTTGGCCGCCGAGGGCAGTACCTCGAAGCCCAGCTTGCCCAGTTCAGCCACCAGCCTCTCGCGGCTGTCGATCACCTTGCGGCAGGTCTCGTCAAAATAGGCTCTGTCTTCGAAGGCAACCGCCGCACCGACAATGGCCATGCGGTCCAACGGGTAGGAGTTGAAGCTGTTCTTGATCCGCTCCAGCGCTTCGATCAGGTCCGGATGGCCTACAGCCAGGCCCACCCGCAAGCCCGCCAACGAGCGAGACTTGGACAGGGTCTGGGTCACCAGCAGGTTCGGGTAACGGTCCACCAGACTGATCGCGGTCTGCCCACCGAAGTCGATGTAGGCCTCATCCACCACCACCACGGAATCGGTGTTGGCCTGGAGCAGACGCTCGATGGCTTCCAGCGCCAGCAGGCACCCGGTGGGTGCGTTGGGGTTGGGGAAGATGATGCCGCTGTTGGGACGTGCGTAGTCCTCGACGCGGATCTGGAACTGCTCATCCAGCGGCAATGCCTCGAAGGGAATGCCGTAAAGGCCGCAGTAGACCGGATAGAAGCTGTAGGTCACGTCCGGGAACAGCAGCGGTTCGCCGTGCTGGAACAAACCATGGAACGCGTGGGCCAGCACCTCGTCCGAGCCGTTGCCGACAAAGACCTGGTTTGGCTGCACGCCGTAGTAGTCGGCGACCGCGTGCTTCAGACGGTCACTGTTCGGGTCCGGGTAGAGGCGCAGGTTCTCACCCACCTCCGCCTGCATGGCCGCAATCGCCTTCGGTGACGGACCATAGGGGTTCTCATTGGTGTTCAGCTTGACCAGTTTGGCCAGCTTGGGCTGCTCGCCTGGTACGTAGGGCACCAGATCCTTGACGAAGGGACTCCAGAACTTGCTCATGCTCACTCTCCCTTGATCCGGAATTCGGCGCTGCGTGCGTGGGCGGTCAGGGACTCGCCACGCGCCAGTACGGATGCCGTCCTGCCCAACTCGGACGCGCCATCGGCCGAACAGAAGATGATTGAAGAGCGCTTCTGGAAGTCGTACACGCCAAGCGGCGACGAGAAGCGCGCGGTGCCGGAAGTCGGCAGCACGTGGTTCGGGCCGGCGCAGTAGTCGCCCAGGGCCTCGGCGGTATAGCGGCCCATGAAGATGGCGCCGGCGTGGCGGATCTGCGGCAGCCAGGCCTGCGGATCGGCCACAGACAGCTCCAGGTGCTCGGGAGCGATGCGGTTGGCCACCTGGCAAGCCTGGGCCTGGTCGGCCACCAGGATCAGCGCGCCACGATTCTGCAGCGAGGTGCGGATGATCTCGGCGCGCTCCATGGTCGGCAGCAGCTTGTCGATACTGGCGGCCACCTTGTCGAGGAAATCGGCGTCAGGGCTGACCAGAATGGACTGGGCATCCTCGTCGTGCTCGGCCTGGGAGAACAGGTCCATGGCGATCCAGTCCGGATCGGTAGCGCCATCGCAGACCACAAGGATCTCGGACGGGCCGGCGATCATGTCGATGCCCACCTGGCCAAAGACGTGACGCTTGGCGGTGGCAACGTAGATGTTGCCCGGGCCGACGATCTTGTCCACCTGGGGCACGCTCTCGGTGCCATAGGCCAGCGCAGCCACGGCCTGGGCGCCACCGATGGTGAAGACGCGATCCACCCCGGCCACGCAAGCGGCGGCGAGGACGATTTCGTTGATCTCGCCACGGGGCGTCGGCACTACCATCACCACTTCGGTGACTCCGGCGACCTTGGCGGGAATCGCGTTCATCAGCACGGACGACGGGTAGGACGCCTTGCCGCCCGGCACGTAGAGGCCGGCGCGATCCAGTGGGGTGACCTGCTGGCCCAATACGGTGCCGTCGGCCTCGGTGTAGGTCCAGGAATCCTGCTTCTGCTTTTCGTGGTAGCTGCGCACCCGCTCGGCGGCGGTTTCCAGGGCCTTGCGCTGCTCGGCGGTGATACGCGTCAGGGCCAACTCCAGGCGCTCGCGCGGCAGGATCAGGTCAGCCATGGCAGTGGCCTGTACACCGTCGAATCGCTGGGTGAATTCGACCACGGCGGCATCACCGCGCTCGCGCACGGCCTTGATGATGTCGAGGACTCGCTGGTTGACCGCTTCGTCGGACACGCTTTCCCAGCTCAGCAGATGATCCAGGTGTCGCGCAAAATCCGGATCAGCAGCGTTGAGTCGGCGGATAGCGATAGGAGCAGTCATAGCGGGCCTCATGAATGGCAAATGCTCGGGCGCCGCTAGAGTAGCAAGCCCACCGTGCGGGCACCCGAGAATATTGGCTATGACACGGATAGGCGTGCGCGACACGGGGTCGCGCTCAGGTGTCAGCTTGGGTGTCGAGACTCGACGGCGTTGCGCAGCACTTCGATCAGCGCCTGGATGCGCGCGTGCTGCATTTTCATCGATGCCTTGTTGACGATCAGACGCGAGCTGATGGTCGCGATCAGTTCCTGGGGTTCCAGGCCATTGGCACGCAGAGTATTGCCCGTGTCGACGACGTCGATGATCTTGTCGGCCAGGCCAACCAGCGGCGCGAGCTCCATGGAACCGTAGAGCTTGATCACGTCGACCTGGCGACCCTGCTCGGCGTAGTAGCGCTTGGCGACGTTGACGAATTTGGTCGCCACACGCAGGCGCCCCTTGGGCTCCGGCACGCCAATCGCCCCGGCGGTCATCAGCTTGCAGCAGGCAATTCTCAGGTCCAGAGGCTCATACAGGCCCTGGCCACCGTACTCCATCAGCACGTCCTTGCCGGCAACGCCGAGGTCGGCCGCGCCATGCTCGACATAAGTCGGCACGTCGGTAGCACGCACGATGAGAAGACGCACATCCTCCTGGGTGGTGGGGATGATCAGCTTGCGGCTCTTGTCCGGATTCTCGGTAGGCACGATACCGGCTTCAGCGAGCAACGGCAGGGTGTCATCAAGAATTCGGCCCTTGGACAGCGCGATGGTGAGCATGAAACTGTTATTCCTTGGCTACGGCCCCTTCAGGGCCTGTTGCACGGTCGATCCATGCCGGCCCGGGGGCGGGCCGGCCGGTAAGGCGACCTAGCCCGGCACGCGACGGATCTTGGCGCCGAGTAACTGCAGTTTTTCTTCGATGCACTCGTAACCACGGTCGATGTGGTAGATGCGGTCGATCAGGGTGTCGCCTTCGGCCACCAGGCCAGCGATCACCAGGCTCGCAGAGGCCCGCAGGTCGGTCGCCATGACTGGCGCGCCCTTGAGCTTCGGTACGCCGGTGACGATGGCCGTGTTGCCTTCCACCAGGATCTGAGCGCCCATGCGGTTCATTTCGTAGACGTGCATGAAACGGTTTTCGAACACGGTCTCGATCACCGCACCAGTGCCTTCGGCCACGGCGTTCATGGAGATGAACTGGGCCTGCATATCGGTGGGGAATGCCGGGTACGGCGCGGTGCGCAAGTTGACCGCTTTCGGGCGATTGCCCTTCATGTCCAGCTCGATCCAGTTGTTACCGGTATTGATGTGGGCACCTGCCTCTTCCAGCTTCTGCAGCACGGCTTCGAGGATGGTCGGATCAGTGTCCTTGAGCTTGACGCGGCCACCAGTGGCGGCAGCAGCCACCAGGTAGGTACCGGTTTCGATACGGTCGGGCATCACGTTGTAGCGGGCGCCACCGAGACGCTTCACGCCATCGATGGTGATGGTGTCGGTGCCGGCACCCTGGATCTGCGCGCCCATGGCGATCAGGCAGTTGGCCAGATCGACCACTTCCGGCTCACGTGCAGCGTTCTGCAGCACGCTACGACCGTTGGCCAGCGCAGCAGCCATCATGATGTTTTCAGTGCCGGTCACGCTGACGGTATCGAAGAAGAAATGGGCACCGCGCAGGCCGCCGGCCGGAGCCTTGGCCTTGATGTAACCACCCTCTACATCGATCTTCGCACCCATGGCCTCGAGGCCACGGATGTGCAGGTCGACCGGGCGCGAACCAATGGCGCAACCGCCAGGCAGGGCCACTTCGGCTTCACCGAAGCGCGCCACCATCGGGCCAAGCACCAGGATGGAGGCACGCATGGTCTTGACCAACTCGTAGGGGGCCACCAGGGTCTTGATGCTGCTGGCGTCCACTTCTACGGCCAGCTTCTCGTCGATCACCGGCTGCACGCCCATGCGACCGAAGAGTTCGATCATGGTGGTGATGTCGTGCAGGTGCGGCAGGTTGGCCACTGTGACCGGAGTGTCGGCGAGCAAGGTCGCAGCCAGGATCGGCAGCGCAGAGTTCTTGGCGCCGGAAATGCGGATTTCGCCATCGAGGCGTTGACCGCCGGTAATAATCAGTTTGTCCATAGCTCTCTCGGAAGCGGGGCTCAGGAACGCTCGGCCCAGGCGGCCTGGCTGAAGAATTTCATGGTGACGGCGTGGATGCTGCCATCAGCGATCCAGGCATTCAGGTGGGCGTATACCTGCTGCTGACGCTTCACCGGACTGAGGCCGGCCAGCTCGTCGCTGATCAGGTTCAACTGGAAGTTGCAGCCTTCCCCTTCAACTTCCACCTGGGTACCTGGCAGTTTCGCCTCCAGGAGGCTTTTCACTTCTACGGCCTGCATGCTCAACCTCAATCGGCGCCCAACGCGCGCGGGTCGGCCATGATACAAAAAAGCCCTCCGCCTGCGAACCCCGCTTGTGCGGGGCCTGACGGAGGGCCGCTGGACCGGCTCAGGCCTCCAGGGGCAGTAGCTCGGTCAATCCGGATACATCGGCGATCTGTCGCATGTCTGTGGTCAGCCCACGCACCTTGACCACCTTGCCCGCAGCCTGAGCATCGCGCATGAACGCCAGCAGCAAGGCCAGGCCAACGCTGCTGGTTTTCCCAACGGCGGAGCAATCCAGTACCAGACCCGCACCATTGCTCGCGCGGATCAACTGCCTGCCGACCTCACGCAACTGCGGCCCGGTGCTGTAGTCGAGCACGCCGACCAGGCGCAGCTCGCCCGGAGCGGCCTGTTCGATACGAGCATCACTCATTGGCCGCCCGCCTGCTTGGCTTCGTCGGACAGCTTGGCCTTGGCGACCACTTCGGCCCAACCGTTGATGGTCTTGTCGAGGTCATTGCCATTGCGCTGCATGGTGTCGGCGAACTGGTCGCGGAACAGCTTGCCGATGTTGATGCCGTTGATGATCACATTGCGCAGCATCCATTGCCCATTGATGTTCACCATGGTGTAAGACACCGGGTAGATGGAGCCACTGCGCCCAGTGAGTTCCATGTTGACGCTGGCTCGCCCATCGTCACCTTCCTTGGCGTTCAACACGCGGATGTTCTGGTTGTCGTACTCCAGCAGGGCGTTGCCGTAGAACTGGATCAGGCTGCGCTTGAAGTTCTCCTGGAAGCGGACCATCTGCTCGGGAGTGGCGTTACGCGAATACTTCACGGTCATGATGCTGCGGGAAATCCCGTCGGTATCCACGACCGGACCGAGAATGCCGTTCAGGGCGTCATAAAAAGCATTCGGGTCGCTACGATATTGCTGCTTGTTGGCCTTGAGATCGGCCAGCAGCTGGTCAGTGGTTTGCTGCACCACATCGCGCGCGCTCGGCGCGGCCGTGGCCAGCAGGGGCAGGGCCGCCAGCAACACCAGCAGGCCGTTTCGCAGGGCTTTGATCATGCTTCTAATCCTCATTTCGTCTCTTTGTTGACCGTATTCAGCAGGAACTTGCCGATCAGGTCTTCCAGCACCAGGGCCGACTGTGTGTCACGGATGGTGCCGCCATCCTTGAGCAAATCCTCGTCGCCACCAACGCTGATGCCGACGTACTTCTCGCCCAGCAGACCAGCCGTGAGGATGGAAGCCGTGGAGTCCGTAGGCAGGTTGTCCACGCGCTTCTCGACTTCCATCGTGACGCGGCCCGTATAGCTGTCGCGATCCAGGTCGATAGCCGTGACCTTGCCAATGGTGACGCCGGCCATAGTCACCTTTGCTCTGACAGTCAAACCGGCAATATTGTCGAAATGCGCGTAAAGCTTGTAGGTATCGTCACTGACGCCATAGGACAGGCCGCTGACCCGCAGTGCCAGAAGCAGCAAGGCCAACAGACCGGCCAGGAGGAACAGGCCGACACCAATTTCCAAGGTGCGGATTTGCATCAGAAATCTCCAAACATCAAGGCGGTCAGGATGAAGTCCAGCCCCAGCACGGCCAGCGAGGCGTAGACCACGGTTTTAGTCGTTGCGCGGCTGATCCCCTCTGAGGTCGGCTCGCAGTCATAGCCCTGGAACACGGCGATCCAGGTCACCACGAAGGCGAATACGACGCTTTTGATCACGCCGTTGAGCACATCCTCGGTGAATTCAACACTGTTCTGCATGTTGGACCAGAAGGAGCCCTCATAGACTCCCAGCCAATCCACGGCCACCATGGCGCCGCCCCAGATGCCTACCACGCTGAAGATCATCGCCAACAGCGGCATCGAGATGAAGCCCGCCCAAAGACGCGGCGCGATGATGTATTTGAGCGGATCAACCCCGATCATCTCCAGGCTGGAGAGTTGCTCGGTGGACTTCATATTGCCGATCTCGGCTGTCAGCGCGGAGCCCGCACGACCAGCGAAAAGCAGGCCGGTCACCACGGGGCCGAGTTCGCGCAACAAGGTCAGGGCGACCATTTGGCCCACCGCCTGCTCGGATCCATAGTCGACCAGGATGTTATAGCCCTGCAGCGCCAGCACCATGCCGATGAAAACGCCGGAAACCACGATGATCGCCAGCGACAACACACCAACGGCATAAAGCTGCTTGAGCAGCAATTGGAAACCATTGCCCACGCCAGTACGGCCGAACAGCGCATGCCCCAGGAACAGGGTGGAGCGCCCCAGCGCCTCCAGCACGTCCAGACCGGAACGCCCGAGCAGGCGGATGCGCTCGAGCAAAGACTTCTTGCGCATCAGCGCTCCCCCAGCAGGTCTTGGCGGTAATCCGGCGCCGGGAAATGGAAGGGCACCGGACCGTCCGGGATGCCTTTCATGAACTGGCGGATACGCGGGTTATCGGAATTCATCAGCTCGTCCGGGGTCCCCTGCCCCAGTATCTGGGCATCACCCACTACATAGATGTAGTCGGCAATGCTCGCGGTTTCCGCCAGGTCGTGAGAGACCACGATGCTGGTGATGCCCAGCGCATCGTTGAGCAGGCGGATCAGGCGCACCAGCACACCCATGGCGATGGGGTCCTGGCCGACGAACGGTTCGTCATACATCAGAATCTGCGGATCGAGGGCGATGGCCCGGGCCAAGGCCACACGGCGCTTCATGCCGCCGGAGAGCTCGTCAGGCATCAGGTCGATGGCGCCACGCAGGCCGACGGCCTGGAGCTTCATCAGGACGATGTCCCGGATCATCTCCTCGGGCAACTGGGTATGAACCCGCAGTGGAAAGGCGACGTTCTCGAAGACATCGAGGTCAGTGAACAGGGCGCCGCTCTGGAACAACACGCCGAACTGCTTGCGCATGTCGAACAGGTCGGCCCTGGACAGCTTCGGCAGGTTCTGACCGTTGACCCAGACTTCGCCACTCGAAGGCTTGAGCTGGGCGGCGATCAGGCGCAGCAATGTAGTCTTGCCGCAGCCGGAAGGCCCCATGATGCCAGTGACCTTGCCGCGCGGAATACGGATATCGACATCCTGGAAAATGCTTCGCGTACCGCGCTTGAAGGTGACGCTCTTCAATTCGACGGCATAGGCGTTTTCGGCGCTCATCTAGACTCCTTGCGATACAGCCTCCCTGAAAGACGTCGCGCCCCGATTCAAGGACACCCCGCCCAGGACGGGCCGAACAGGGCGCGAACTATATCACCGCGCAGTGGCGCCCCCCAAGGCCGCGCCAGCGGTTGTTCAGCTTTGCGACAGCTTCCACGGCAATGACGCGTGAGCTAAATCGCCTTTATCGCTATAATCCCGACCTTTTCCTTCGGCAACTGCACGCCCTCCATGAGCCAATCCAGCGATCTGATCAAGTCCGCACAACGCACTATCCAGCTCGAACGCGAGGCGATCGACGACCTTCTGCTGCGTATCGACGCCGATTTCGTCCGCGCCTGCGAGCTCATCCTGGCCTGCAAGGGGCGCGTTGTCGTGGTGGGAATGGGCAAATCAGGCCACGTCGGCAAGAAGATTGCCGCGACCCTGGCCAGCACCGGCACCCCGTCCTTCTTCGTCCATCCGGCCGAAGCCAGTCATGGCGACATGGGCATGATCACTCGCGAAGACGTGGTGCTGGCACTGTCCAACTCCGGCTCGACCGCCGAGATCGTCACCCTGCTGCCCTTGATCAAGCGCCTCGGGATCACCCTGGTCAGCCTCACCGGCAACCCGGACTCGCCCCTGGCCAAGGCCGCAGCCGCCAATCTGGACGCCCGCGTGGCCCAGGAAGCCTGCCCCCTCAACCTCGCCCCCACCTCGTCCACCACCGCCGCCCTGGTACTGGGCGACGCCCTGGCCATTGCCCTGCTGGAGGCCCGCGGTTTCACCGCTGAAGACTTCGCCTTCTCCCATCCGGGCGGCGCGCTGGGTCGACGCCTGCTGCTCAAGGTCGAGAACATCATGCATGGCGGCAACAGCCTGCCCAGCGTCACCCGTGGTACCCCCCTGCGCGAAGCGTTGCTGGAAATGACCCGCAAGGGCCTCGGCATGACCGCTGTAATCGAGAGCGATGGCCGCCTCGCTGGCATCTTCACCGACGGCGATCTGCGCCGCACCCTGGACAAGGCTGTCGATTTCCGCCTGGCCAGCATCGACGACGTCATGACCGTCCACGGCAAGACCGTGCGCCCGGACATGCTCGCCGCTGAAGCCCTGAAGATCATGGACGACCACAAGATCAACGTGCTGGTGGTGGTCGACGAAGACGACCGCCCCATCGGCGCCCTGCACATCCACGACATGACCCGCGCCGGAGTGATCTGATGAGTAACGAACTCCTTGCCCGCGCCAAGGCCGTTCGCCTGGCCGTGTTCGACGTCGACGGCGTGCTGACCGACGGCCGCCTCTATTTCCTGCCTGGCGGCGGTGAATTCAAGACCTTCAACACCCTCGACGGCCAGGGCATCAAGATGCTGATGAACGCCGGCGTACGTACCGCCATTATCAGCGGCCGCCAATCCGAAGTGGTCGAGCGCCGCGCGCAGAACCTGGGCATCCAGCACCTGTTCCAGGGCCGCGAAGACAAACTGGTCGTGCTCGATGGCCTGCTCTCCGAGCTTGGCCTGACCCATGACCAGGTGGCCTATCTCGGCGACGACCTGCCCGACCTGCCGGTGATCCGTCGCGTCGGCCTCGGCATGGCCGTGGCCAATGCCGATGCTTTCGTCCGCCAGCATGCCCATGGCGTCACCCAGGCCCGCGGCGGCGAGGGGGCGGCGCGCGAGTTCTGCGAGTTCATCCTGCGTGCCCAGGGCTGCCTGGAAGCGGCGCAAGCCACTTATCTCTGAGGTCAGAACATGCCCAAGTATCTTCGCCTGGCACTGATCCTGACACCCATCGCGGCGCTGCTGATCGCCCTTGGCTACTGGAATATCCGCCCGGAAAGTTTCATGGACCGGACGCCTGCCCTGGGCAATGACAATGCCATCGACTTCTACGTGGAAAATGGCAAGAGCACCCAGTTCCAGCCCGACGGCAAGCTCCATTACGAAATGACCGCCAAGCGCCTCGAACACATCAAGGCCACCGATGTCACATTGCTGACCAGCCCTGATCTGCTGCTGCACCGCGGCACGGCTTACCCGTGGCACGTGCAGAGCGAGCGTGGCGAAGTCGGCCCCGAAGGCAAGCAGGTCGAATTGATCGATAAGGTCAAGGTTGCCCGCACTGATGCCAAGGGCCGTCCGACTATCCTGACTACCAGCCGCCTGACCGTGTTTCCCGATGAGGAATATGCGCAGACTCAGCAAGCCGTTAGAATCGACGCGGCCAATGGGGTGACCACGGCACAAGGAATGAAAGCGTACTTGAATGACGGCAGGATGCTCCTGCTGTCCAACGTAAGAGGCCAGCATGAGGTTCGTTAATACCCTCCCCCTGTTGCTCAGCCTGGGCACCGCACTCGGAAGTGCTGCCGCCTGGGCGCTGCCCACGGACCGCGAGCAACCGATCCGCGTCCAGGCCGACAGCGCCGAGCTCGATGACAAACAGGGCGTCGCGGTCTATCGCGGCAGCGTGGTGATCACCCAGGGCACCCTGAAAATCACTGGCGACACCGTCACCATCACCCAGGATGCAAACGGCGATGTCGAGGTCTTCACCTCGGTCGGCAAGCCTGCGTACTACGAGCAGAAGCCCGCGGAAGACAAGGAAATCGTCAAGGCCTATGGCCTGACCATCCAGTACTTCGCCGCCAACGAGCGCATCATCCTGCTCGACCAAGCCAAGGTGATCCAGGAAGGCAATACCTTCGAAGGCGAGAAGATCGTCTACGACACCCAGCGCCAGATCGTTAATGCAGGCCGCGCCACCGGCGCCAATGTCAGCACTCCGCGTCCGCGGATCGACATGGTCATCCAGCCGAAGAAGAAAGAGCAGAAAGCACAGTAATGGCGACTCTCAAAGCCCAGCACCTGGCCAAGAGCTACAAGAGCCGCCAGGTGGTACGCGACGTCAGCCTGTCGATCGACAGCGGTCAGATCGTCGGCCTTCTCGGCCCCAACGGCGCGGGCAAGACCACCTGCTTCTACATGATCGTCGGCCTGGTCAAGGCCGACCAGGGCCGCGTCCTGATCGACCAGCAGGATGTCACCCACCAGCCCATGCACGGCCGTGCCCGCGCCGGCATCGGCTACTTGCCGCAGGAAGCTTCGATCTTCCGCAAGCTCAGCGTGGCGGACAACATCATGGCCATCCTCGAGACCCGCAAGGACCTCGACCGGGCCGAACGCCGCAAGGAGCTGGAAAGCCTGCTGCAGGAGTTCCACATCAGCCACATTCGCGACAGCCTCGGCATGAGCCTCTCGGGCGGTGAACGCCGCCGCGTGGAGATTGCCCGCGCCCTGGCCACCGCGCCCAAATTCATCCTGCTGGACGAACCCTTCGCGGGTGTGGACCCGATTTCCGTCGGCGACATCAAACAGATCATCCACCACCTCAAGGCCAAGGGAATCGGTGTGCTCATCACCGACCACAACGTCCGCGAGACCCTCGACATCTGCGAAACCGCCTACATTGTCAGTGACGGACAACTGATCGCCGAAGGCGATGCCGAAGCCATCCTGGCCAACCAATTGGTGAAGGAAGTCTACCTGGGCCACGAGTTCCGCCTGTAGTCACCCGCGCTTTCGCCTACGAGACGGGTTGCGGGACCTAGGAAAATCCTTCAAGGTCAGGCATATAATTTGCTTCCTGGTGGCGCTTCCGGCGCCCTGTAGTGGATGGCGCGTGAGCGCCGGCGAATAAGGTGCTAAGCCCTCTGCCATGAAACCATCGCTAGTCCTCAAGATGGGCCAGCAGCTGACGATGACCCCGCAGCTGCAACAGGCCATCCGCCTACTCCAACTCTCCACCCTGGACCTCCAGCAGGAAATCCAGGAAGCGCTGGAGTCGAACCCTATGCTGGAGCGGCAGGAGGATGGCGACGACTTCGACACCTCCGACCCGATGGCCGAAGGCGACCAACTGCCCAACCCCGGCAGCCAGGAAGTGAGCTTCCAGGAGTCCAGCGTCGAGTCCAATGCCGAGGCCATGGAAGATGGCGAATGGCACGAACGCATCCCCAGCGAGCTCCCTGTCGATACCGCCTGGGAAGACGTCTACCAGACCAGCGCCAGCAGTCTGCCGAGCAACGACGATGACGAGTGGGACTTCACCTCGCGCACTTCGGTCGGCGAGAGCCTGCAGAGCCACCTGCTCTGGCAGCTCAACCTGGCACCCATGTCCGATACCGACCGCCTGATCGCGGTCACCCTCATCGACTGCATCAACAACGACGGCTACCTCGAAGAGTCCCTGACCGAAGTCGCCGACGCCTTCGATCCGGAACTTGGCATCGAGCTGGATGAAATCGAAGTCGTGCTGCACCGCATCCAGCAGTTCGAGCCCGCCGGCATCGGAGCCCGCGACCTGCGCGAATGCCTAATCCTGCAGCTGCGCCAATTGCCCCCGAGTACGCCCTGGTTGAGCGAAGCCCTGCGCCTGGCCGGCGACTACCTGGACCTGCTCGGCAGCCGCGATTACAGCCAACTGATGCGGCGCATGAAGGTCAAGGAAGACGAACTGCGTCAGATCATCGAACTGATCCAGGCCCTCAACCCGCGCCCCGGATCGCAGATCGAAGCCAGTGAGCCCGAGTACGTGGTTCCGGACGTCATCGTCCGCAAGCACAACGAACGCTGGCTCGTCGAACTGAACCAGGAAGCGGTGCCGCGCCTGCGGGTCAACCCGCACTATGCCGGCTTCGTCCGTCGCGCAGACTCCAGCGCCGACAACACCTTCATGCGCAATCAGTTGCAGGAAGCGCGCTGGTTCATCAAGAGCCTGCAAAGCCGCAACGAAACGCTGATGAAAGTCGCCACCCAGATCGTCGAGCACCAGCGCGGCTTCCTGGAATACGGCGAAGAGGCGATGAAGCCCCTGGTGTTGCACGACATCGCCGAAGCCGTTGGCATGCACGAGTCCACCATCTCGCGCGTGACCACGCAGAAATACATGCACACGCCCCGTGGAATCTACGAGCTGAAGTACTTCTTCTCCAGCCACGTCAGTACCTCGGAAGGCGGCGAATGCTCGTCTACCGCGATCCGCGCCATCCTCAAGAAACTGGTCGCAGCGGAAAATCCGAAAAAGCCGTTGAGCGACAGCAAGATCGCTGGTTTACTGGAAGCACAGGGCATTCAAGTGGCCCGTCGTACAGTAGCCAAGTATCGCGAGTCCCTGGGGATAGCCCCTTCCAGCGAACGAAAGCGACTGATGTGACGCGGAAATTGACCCACGCCAAAGTGTTCCGGTGGCAGGCCCGTTAGCCTGTCTCTATATACACGGGCAATAAGGAGAAAGCGGTATGCAAGTCAACATCAGTGGACATCAACTGGATGTGACCGACGCCCTGCGCGATTATGTCGGCGAGAAACTTGGCCGACTGGAGCGCCACTTCGACAAGATCACCAATGTGCAAGTCATCATGGAGGTCGAGAAGCTGAAGCAGAAAATCGAAGCCACCTTGCACATCGCCGGCGGGGAGGTCGTGGCCAATGCGGAACATGAAGACATGTACGCCGCCATCGACCTGCTCACTGACAAACTCGACCGCCAACTGATCAAACACAAGGAAAAGCAGTTGAATCGCCAGCAGGGCGCCACGGCCCGCTGACACTCTTCCCCTCCCTATGATTCGACTCGAGCAAATCCTGACCCCCGGCCGTTCCCTGGTGAACGTGCCGGGAGGCAGCAAGAAACGCGTTCTGGAACAGATCGCCAAGCTGGTCGCCCGTGACCTTCCCGACCTCGACAACCAGGACATCTTCGAAAGCCTGGTATCGCGGGAGAAGCTCGGCTCTACCGGCTTCGGCAATGGCATCGCCATCCCCCACTGTCGCCTCACCGGCTGCACTTCGCCCATCAGCGCAGTGCTCCGGCTCGACGCCCCCGTCGATTTCGACGCCATCGACGGCGCCCCGGTTGACCTCCTGTTCGTCCTCCTGGTCCCGGAAGCCGCCACCGATGAGCACCTTGAACTGCTCCGCCAGATCGCCAGCATGCTCGACCGCAGCGATGTGCGCGAGCGACTGCGCCAGGCTCCCGACAGCACCAGCCTCTACCAGGTGGTCGTGGACGTGCAGAGCGGACGCTAGGGCTCCTGCATGCGCCTGATCATCGTCAGCGGCCGCTCCGGGTCGGGCAAGAGCACCGCCCTCGACGTACTCGAGGACCACGGTTTCTACTGCATCGACAACCTGCCGGCCGGCCTGCTTCCCGAGCTGGCCGAGAAGGCCTTGCTGCACACCGAACTGATAGAGCCCAAGGTTGCCGTCTCCATCGACGCGCGCAACCTGCCCAGCCAGCTACAGCGCTTTCCCGAACTCCTCGTGGAAGCGCGCAATCGCCATATCAAGTGCGATGTGCTGTACCTCGATGCCGAGCACGACACCCTGCTCAAGCGATTCTCCGAAACGCGTCGGCGCCACCCGCTGACCAATGACAATCGCTCCCTCGCCGAGGCCATTCGCGACGAAGAGGTCCTGCTGGCCCCTATCGCCGATCTCGCCGACCTGAAGATCGACACGACGCATCTCAACCTCTATCAACTGCGCGACAGCATCAAGTTGCGCCTGCTGAACCAGCCAGAGCCCGGTACGGCGTTCCTGATAGAGTCGTTCGGCTTCAAGCGCGGTATGCCTGTGGATGCCGACCTGGTATTCGACGTGCGCTGCCTGCCCAACCCTTACTGGAAACCTGAGCTGCGCGAACACTCAGGGCTGGAACCGGCCGTCGCCGAGTACCTCGCCGCCCAGCCGGATGTCGAGGAGATGTATCAGGATATCCTCGGCTACCTGAGCAAATGGCTACCGCGCTTCGCCGCCAGCAACCGCGCCTATGTCACCATCGCCATCGGCTGTACCGGTGGGCACCACCGCTCGGTGTACATCGCCGAACGTCTCGGCTCGACCCTGAAACCCAGTTTGAAGAATGTCCAGGTTCGCCACCGCGACCTCAGTTAGAAGGATTGAAAACGCGATGCCAGCCTGCGAGATCACCATCATCAACAAGCTCGGCCTGCATGCCCGTGCTGCGGCGAAGTTCGTCGGTGTGGCCGGTCGCTACCCCTGCCAGATCCGCGTGGGCCGCAACCTGCAGAGTCTTGTGGATGGCAAGAGCATCATGGCCGTGATGATGCTCGCCGCCGGCAAAGGCACTCCGATCCACCTGCACACCGAAGGCGAACAGGACGATGATGCTCTCAACGCCCTGATCGAGCTGATCAACAACAAATTCGACGAAGGCGAATGACCTCCGCCGTGCCCCAGTGAAAACGCGCCCAATCGGGCGCGTTTTTCATTTCGGGGCCAGGCAGCCTTCAGCTTCCCGCGACCGTCATCCGCTCGATCAGTACCGAGCCGGTACGGATGTTTCCGCGCAGCTCCAGATCGCCGCCAACTGCCACGATCTGGCGGAACATGTCCTTCATGTTCCCGGCAATGGTGACCTCCTGCACGGGGAACTGGATTTCGCCGTTTTCCACCCAATAGCCGGCGGCACCACGGGAATAATCACCGGTGACCATATTCAGCCCGTGCCCCATCAGTTCAGTGACCAGCAGGCCTCGTCCCATACGGCGCAGCAGCGCCGTCAGGTCTTCCTGGCCATGGCTGACGAAGAGGTTGTGCACCCCCCCCGCGTTGGCCGTGCTGGGTAGGCCCAGCTTGCGGCCGGAGTAAGTGCCAAGGACATAGGACACCAGTTCACCCTTCTCCACGAAGGGCTTGGCATAGGTGGCCAGGCCATCGTTGTCGAAGGTGGCACTGGCCATCGCACGGGGGATGTGCGGGCGCTCGTCGATGGACAGCCACTCGGGGAACAGCCGCTCGCCGAGGGCGCCTTCGAGGAAGGAAGACTTGCGGTACAGGTTGCCGCCGGAAATCGCGCCGAGGAAGCTGCCGAACAGGCCGGTGGCCAGTTCAGCGGCGAACAACACTGGTACCTCACACGTCGGCACCGGACGGGCGCCCAGTCGGGCAGCGGTGCGCTCGGCCGCGCGCCGGCCGATGCTGGCGGGATCAGCCAGCTGGCTGCCGATACGACTGACGTCGTACCAGTAGTCGCGCTGCATTTGCCCCTGGGCCTCGGCGATCATCACGCAACTCAGGCTGTGCCGGGTGCTGGCGTAGCCACCGACGAAACCATGGCTGTTGCCATAGACCCGGCAACCCTGATGGGTGTTGAGGGTCGTGCCGTCCGCCTTGCTGACGCGCTTGTCGGTCTCGAACGCGGCCGTCTCGCAGATAAGCGCCTGCTCCACCGCCTGTTCCGGCGTGATGGACCAGGGATGGAAGAGATCGAGTTCGGGCAGGTCACGGGCCATCAGTGCCGCATCGGCCAGACCGGCACATTCGTCTTCGGACGCATGCTTGGCGATGGCCAGGGCCGCGGCCACGGTCTCGCGGATCGCGTCTTCACCGCTCGCCGAGGTACTGGCCGAGCCCTTGCGCTGTCCGACATACAGCGTGATGCCGAAACCCTGGTCACGGTTGAACTCGACAGTCTCCACTTCGCCGTGGCGAACCGTGGTGGACAGTCCCTGCTCTACTGAAACAGCCACCTCGCAGCCGCTGGCGCCCTGGCGCCGGGCCTCGGCGAGGATGCGCTCGACCCGCGCCTGCAGTTCCGGCAATGCTTCCGGGCCGACCACTTCTACTTCACTCATAGCCACTCCAGTTCAAAAAATCTTGGACGCAGCGGGCGCAATGGGGCGCCTCGCCACACGTACCGCGCTCCGGCGGCGCCAGCCGGGACGGACAAGGCGGCCCCGACTGGTTATCATGGCGGCGTTTCCAACTGGACCACCCCCATGTCTGAATTCCTCGACGATGACTTCTCCGGAGAGAAGAGCAAAACCCAGGTCAAGCGCGAGCTGCATGCCCTGCAGGAGCTCGGTGAGCGCCTGACCACCTTCAAGGCCGACGTGCTGGCCAAGCTGCCGCTGACCGACGCACTGCAAAAGGCTCTGGCGGAAGCGCCGAAGCACAAGGCTCACGTTGCCCGCAAACGGCATATCCAGTACATCGGCAAGCTCATGCGCGAACAGGACATCGAGGCCATCGTCGGCCTGATCGACCAGCTCGACAGCTCCACCCGCGAGTACAACGAGCGCTTCCACGCCCTGGAGCGTTGGCGCGACCGCCTGATCGAGGGCGGCGATGCCGCCCTGGAAAGCTTTGTCGCCGACTACCCGGATACCGACCGCCAGCACCTGCGCGGCCTGATCCGTCATGCCCAGCACGAAGCAGCCCACAACAAACCGCCGGCCGCCGCGCGCAAGGTGTTCAAATACATCCGCGACCTGGACGAAGCCAAGCGCGGCTTGCGTTGATCCTTCCGGGGGGCCGCCATCAGGCCCCCGTCCCGCCTACCGTAATCGCATCGATTTTCAGGGTCGGCTGCCCAACGCCCACCGGCACCGACTGACCGTCCTTGCCGCAGGTTCCCACGCCACTGTCCAGCGCCAGGTCATTGCCCACCATGGACACCCGGCTCATGGCCTCGGGGCCGTTGCCGATGAGGGTGGCGCCCTTCACCGGCGTGGTGATCCTGCCGTTCTCGATCAGGTAGGCCTCGCTGGTGGAGAACACGAACTTGCCGCTGGTGATGTCCACCTGGCCGCCGCCGAGGTTGGCGCAATAGATGCCGCGCTCCACCGACGCGATGATCTCCTGCGGGTCACTCTGGCCCGCCAGCATGTAGGTGTTGGTCATGCGCGGCATCGGCAGGTGCGCATACGACTCGCGACGGCCGTTGCCGGTACGCGCCACTTTCATCAGCCGGGCATTGAGCTTGTCCTGCATGTAGCCCTTGAGCACGCCGTTCTCGATCAGTGTGGTGCACTGCGTCGGCGTACCTTCGTCATCGACGCTGAGGGAGCCACGGCGATAGGCCAGGGTGCCGTCGTCGACGATGGTGCAGAGGCTGGACGCGACCCTCTCGCCAATGCGACCGCTGTAGGCCGAACTGCCCTTGCGGTTGAAGTCGCCTTCAAGGCCGTGGCCCACGGCTTCGTGCAGCAGCACGCCGGACCAGCCTGCGCCCATGACCACAGGCAAGGTTCCCGCAGGCGCGGGTACCGCTTCCAGGTTTACCAGGGCCTGGCGCAGCGCCTCGCGGGCGTAGCCCATAGCGCGGTCTTCCTGCAGGAAGTAGCGGTAATCGGTCCGTCCACCGCCGCCATGGCCTCCGCGCTCGCGGCGGCCATTCTGCTCGACGATCACGCTGACATTGAAACGTACGAGCGGACGTACGTCGGCGCCCAGGCTACCGTCGCTGGCGGCGATCAGGATGCGCTCCCAGACCCCGGCCATGCTCACGGTGACTTGCTGGATGCGCGGGTCCAGGGCGCGGGTCGCGGCATCCACCTTCTTCAGCAGCTCGACCTTCTCGGCGCGGCTGATGACATCCAGCGGGCTGCTGGAGTCATACAGGCGAGTGATGTGCGGGCTGGCAAAGGCCTGAACTCGGCCTTCCTGCCCGGCCCGGGAAATGGAGCGCGCCGCCCGTGCCGCCTGGCGCAGGGCATCTGCGGTGATGGCGTTGCTGTACGCGAAGCCGGTCTTCTCGCCGGACTGGGCGCGCACGCCCACGCCCTGGTCGAGGTGGAAGCTGCCTTCCTTGACGATGCCATCTTCGAGGACCCAGGACTCGGAGATCTGCCCCTGGAAATAGAGATCCGCGGCATCGATACCGGGGCCCGCCAGCTCGCCGAGGATTTCCGGCAGTTGCTCGATGCTGAGGTCGCCGGGCGCCAGCAGATGCTCGCTGACGGATAACAAGAGGTCGCTCATAACTTCTCCGTACGCGCCGGCCCGGGAGTGGCCGGCGTCATGAATCTTTTGTGGGTACTAACAGGCATGCGCTGACGAATGGCCAACTGCTCTTCGGCATCACGGTGGGCCAGCAGCACGGCTTCGCCCTGTGCCTGCTCTGCCAGTACACGCCCCCAGGGGTCGACGATGGTCGAATGGCCAAAGGTCTCGCGCTGCCCAGGGTGCATGCCCCCCTGCCCCGCCGCCAGCAGGTAGCACTGGGTTTCGATGGCACGGGCGCGTACCAGCACCTGCCAGTGGGCGGCCCCAGTCACGGCGGTGAAAGCCGAGGGGGCGCTGATCAGGTCGGCGCCGGCTTCTCGCAGGGCGCCATACAACTCGGGGAAACGCAGGTCGTAACAGACCGTCAGGCCAATGCGCCCCACCGGCGTGTCAGCAACCACCACCTGGGCACCATGGGCGTAATCGTCCGACTCGCGGTAACGGCCGCGGTTGTCGGTGACGTCCACATCGAACAGGTGAATCTTGTCGTAGCGTGCGACGCGCTCGCCCTGCTCGTCGATCAGCAGGGAGCAGGCGTTGGGCTTGTCGCCCGGTCGGCCGTCAGGCGGCAGCGGCAAGGTGCCGGCGACGATCCACAGCTTGAGGTCTCGCGCCGCCTGGCTCAGCCACGGCAGGATCGGACCCTGCCCTTGCGCTTCGGCACGGCCCAGGTCCGCCAGGTCGCGTCGACCGATGGCGGCGAAGTTCTCCGGCAGAACCGCCAGGCGGGCACCACCTTCGGCCGCCCGTTCCAGCAGGCGTCGGGCACTGGCAAGGTTGGCCAGGACATCGTCCTGGCTGACCATCTGAATCACGGCAAGGGACATCGGGATCTCCGCTCAAAGCATGAAAGGCATGCTAACCCAAGCTGCGAAAGCCCGCTTCAATGAGTAATGCTGTTCATTCAGGTGGTGGCGGTAACGCATATGAGGAGAGGCGTGACCGGCCTTCGGAGTCGCTGAAGAGCCTGTAGGAGCGAGCTCTGCTCGCGAAGGAGGCGGGTTCGCGAGCAGAGCTCGCTCCTACGACAGAGAGATGCCTCGGACAATCACCTTTTGATTACGCTTCAATGAGGCTTTTCAAAAGGCTTGTCGAACGTGATCTTGGGGTTCTTCCACGAACCCTCAACCCTGTACTGCACACTGGCAAAGCGCGCCACCTTGTCGCCCAGCAGCTTGTCCACCACGAACAGTGCGCCGCCGATGGCGGGTGCCCCGACGATCAACGCCGCCAGCGGCAGGTTATTGGTGACGGGCAGGGTCACCAGCAGCTTGGCATCGATCCGGTCGGCCGCCAGGTCTAGCGTCCCATCCAGTTCCACTCCACTCGACGGCCCTTCCAGGGTGATGGGCTCGCGGGTGACGAAACGCCCCTCGCTGCCTACCAGCAGCCCCTTGACCCGGTCATAGGCCAGCCCCTTGCCGAGCAAGTCGGAAAAGTCCAGTCGCAGCCGGCGGCCAATGGAGTTGAAGTTGAGCAGTCCGAAGACCCGCAGCGCCTGGGCCCCGCCCTCCACCTCGACGAACTGGCCATTGCGCAGGCTAGCGTCCAGCGAGCCGGAGTAACGTTTCAGGCTGACCCAGGCAGGCGAGCCCGGCCATCGCCCGTCGGCCTCCAGTCGGAAGCGTTCGCTGGTGGCCGAGGGTGCAAAGTTCCACGCCTTGAGCACATCCGCGAGGTTCCTGCCCTCCAGACGTCCCTTGTACCAGGAGGCACTGCTCTCGGCCGTGCCTTCCCATCCCGCCGAGCCGCTGACCTTCAAACCCCGAAGGTCCAGATCCAGCTCGTTGAAGCCCAGCCCCTTGGCGTTGGGACGGGCCTTGAAGGACCAGCCGCCCAGCGGAGAGTCGCCCAACACCACCTGGTCGATGCGCACGTCCAGCGCCGGCACCTGGCGCGGGTCGACACCGGCCAGCGGGTCCGGCTTGGCGTCAGCCTCGGCCTCATTCTCGGGCGGCTTGGGTAGGCGAATCTCTTTCATGTGAATGGAGATGGGAACGTCCTTGGCGTCCGCCACCACGACGGTCCCCTGCATCACGGAGCTGTCCAGACCGAGACTCCAGCCGCTGGCGGAGCGCTCCAGGTTGGCCTTGAGGCTCTCCAGGGTCATGCCAAAGCCTTTGAACCGGCCGATCTCCAGATTGGCGCTGCGCAACATGCGGGCCTTTTCGGCGCCTTCCTTGGGCACGTACTGCTTGGCCAGGGCCATCCACTGGGCGGTTTCCAGTTCTTCGAGGCGTCCGCGAATGCGCAGCCCCTGGTTCCCCGGCAAGGCCGCCGCGCCGCCGCCGAGCACCAGGTCGCCACGGGCCTGGTCCAGCTTGCCCACGGGCGCGGCCAGGGCCAGGCTGGCGACGCCGCCGTAGTCCAGCCAGTACCGCCGCTCGTCGCCTTCCAGGGTCATGCGCCAGCGGGCGTCGCGGGTCTCGTCGGCCGCCTTGCCGAATGGCGCCGGCAGATCGATCGCAAGGCCCTTGAGGTTCGAATCGACTCGCAATTGGCTGTCTTTGCCATCCAGACTCAAGTTCAGGTTGTAAGGCAGCAGCCCGGAGGCCGGCAGCGGCTGGGTGACGCCAAGCCAGCCGGCGAGGTCCTTCAGGGCGATGCTACCGCTGGCAAGAATGCGCGACCGGGCCTTGCCGTCACTGCCCTCTGCCTGGGCCTTGGCCCGCACCTCACGACCAAAGGCCTGGCCACGGATGTCCTGGGCACTCAGACCCTTGGCGGTGTCATAGCGGAAGGCCCCCTTGAGCTGGGTGAAAGCCAGCTCCGGACGCGCAATCTTCAGCTGCGCGCCAGTGGTGGCGAGGTCCACCACTACGTGGGGCGCATGGCCTTTCTCCAGCGGAATATCCAACTTCAGGCTGCCGTCCAGGGGACCCTGCCCCTGCCAGCCGGCAAAGATCTGCGCAGTGCCCATCGGCGCTTCCTGGAGGACCTTCAGGCCGTCGGTAAAACTGCTGTCCAGCCTGGCGTCCAGCTGCAGGCGCGGAACCTCGCCCGGCTGCACATGCGGCACTTCTGCTTCAGCGTCGCTCACGCGCGTGTCGAGGATGCGCCCGGCCGGCACATTGACTCTTACGCCGGTGTCTTCGATGAACACATTGCCACGAGCCTCACGCAGCTCCGGCCAGCCCGGCTGGAAGGCAAGCTCGGCGTCACGCACCTTGAAGAACAGGCTGAGGGAGCGCGCCGCCGGGTCGGCACCTTGGGCCAGGGAGCCCTGGTACTGGAAGAAGCCCTCATCCACCGCTCCACCCTTGATGGCTTCCTTCAGCCACTTGGCCAGGGCGGGGCTGAGCCCCGGCGACAGGGTGGGCAGGTATTTCTCGGTGTAGCGAGCATCGCCGCTCCACAGACCGACGCGCAGATCCATGTAATCCTCAGCCTTGGGGTCGCGCATCAGGCGGATCAACATGTCGCCCGCGATGCTGCCTTCCTCGCCCTCCAGACGCATGTAGGGGCTGGCCAGGGTAAAGGCGGTTTCGTCGAGGCTCCAGGTCAGCCGGGCACCTGCTTTGCGGTAATGCCAAGGCTTGGGAAAGAGATGATCGAGGTGCAGGGCGAAGTCATTCGAATCCAGGCGCAACTCACCCTGGCCCAGGTCGCCTGCCAGGCTGCCGCTGACGTTCTCTACGGCGGGAGCCCCGTGATAGGCGCTGAAGCCGACACCGTCCAGGTTGCTGCTGAATGCCAGGCGGGCGGAGCCTTCCTGCTGAGGCCGGTAATGCAGGCTCAGGTTGCGCAGGGCGCCACGCGGTTTGAGGCCGGACACGGCCGCGGCAACCTGCTCGGGCAACGGCACGAGCGCGTCTACCACTGGCAGCAAGGGCGCCACGTCCAGGCGGTCGGCACTCAACTGCCACTCAGGCTGCTCGCCGGATTGGTGGTCGAGCCGAATATGGGCTTCCCCCCAACGTTCCTTGCCGATGTTCGCGGCCAGGGAATCCACAAGAACCTGAAAACCCTGCTCGTTGCGTGTGAAGTAGGCATTCAGCCCGAGGTTGCTCAGGGTCACCGGCTTGCGCTCGGCATACGCGCCACGTGCCTCGGGTACATGCATCCTGACCACGACACGCTGCAGCCCACCCTTCTCCCAATCGCCCCAGGCTTCGCCGCCGGCCTGTAGGCGCTGGATGTGCCAGTCACGCGTCAGGCTGGCGGGCAACCAGCGCGCCCAGTCGGTCTGCGGCAGGCTGAGGTACAGTTCGGCGTCGCTCTGCAGCCAGGCATCGGCATTCAGGCGGGTACGCACGCGCAACGCCATCGGTTGCCCATCGGGCAGGGTCAGGCGGCCGTCGAGACGCTGGCGGCTACCGCTGGCCCGCAGACTGAGGCTGACGTAGGTGAGACTGGTGGGCGCCTGCCCTTGGGGCTCAAGGGTGAGCTGGCTGTTCAGTACCGACACATGGCCGATGCGCAGCAACAGGTCGCGCACCTGGCGGGGACCGGGCAACGGCTTCTCGCCATTGGACGCGAAGCCTTCCAGCTGCCATTTACCCGCCTCGTCCTGGCTCAAGCCAAGCTGCAGGCCATCCAGCTCCAGCCGTGCGATGCGCGGTTGTCGCTCCAGCAGGCTGCCGAGGACATCAGGCACCAGGCGGATCTGATCCAGGCGCAGGGCGCTTTCACCCTCGCCCACAAGCACGTCATGGGCGATCAGCAGCGGCTCGAAGCCCCGCCAGCGGCCTTCCAGGCTGCCAATCTTCAGCGGTCGGCCCAGTGCGCCGGACGCTTTGGCTTCGACTTCGGCGCGGTATTCCGCCACCAGGGGCACCAGCTCGCGACCCAGGCTGACGTAGAGTGCGGCCAGCACCAGGAACAGGGCACAGAGGCCCAGCAACCCGCGCAGGAAACGCATCACCCCACGGACGAAGGCTTCCACTCAGCTCAGCGCCTCAGAGCAGGACCACATCGTACTGTTCCTGGGAGTACATGGTTTCCACCTGGAACTTGATCGGACGCCCGATGAAGGCTTCCAGATCAGCGACGTTCCCCGACTCTTCGTCCAGCAGGCGGTCCACGACTTTCTGGTTGGCAAGCACCAGGTAGCCTTCCGCCTGATAGGCGCGGGCCTCGCGCAGGATCTCCCGGAAGATTTCGTAGCAGATGGTTTCTGCAGTCTTCAGCAGGCCACGTCCCTGGCAACTGACGCAGGGTTCGCAGAGCACCTGGATCAGGCTTTCACGGGTCCGCTTGCGGGTCATCTGCACCAGACCGAGCTCGGTGATGCCGATGATGTTGGTCTTGGCGTGGTCGCGCTCCAGCTGCTTCTCCAGGGTCCGCAGCACCTGCCGCTGGTGCTCTTCATCTTCCATGTCGATGAAGTCGATGATGATGATCCCCCCCAGGTTGCGCAGGCGCAGCTGGCGGGCGATGGCGGTGGCGGCTTCGAGGTTGGTCTTGAAGATGGTTTCTTCAAGGGTTCGATGGCCGACGAAGGCGCCGGTGTTCACATCGATGGTGGTCATCGCCTCGGTGGGGTCGATGATCAGGTAGCCGCCGGACTTCAGCAGCACCTTGCGCTCCAGGGCCTTCTGGATCTCGTCTTCGACGCCATACAGGTCGAAGATCGGCCGCTCGCCGGGGTAGTGCTCCAGGCGATCGGCAACTTCAGGCATCAGTTCGTCGACGAACTGGGTAACCTTCTGGAAGGTTTCGCGGGAATCGATGCGGATCTTCTCGATACGCGGGTTGACCAGGTCGCGCAGCGTGCGCAGTGCCAGGCTGAGGTCCTCGTAAATCACCGAGGGCGCAGGAGCGGTCTGCATCTGCGCGGAAATCTGCTCCCAGAGGCGGCGCAGGTAGCGGATGTCGGCCAGGATTTCATCGGTGCGGGCGCCGTCGGCGGCCGTACGCAGGATGAAACCGCCGGCTTCCTCGATGCCCTCGGCGGCAATGCAGTCGGCGACCACCTGCTTGAGGCGCTCGCGCTCGGCCTCGTCCTCGATCTTCAGGGAAATGCCCACATGGCTGGTGCGCGGCATGTACACCAGATAACGCGAGGGAATCGACAACTGGGTGGTCAGGCGCGCGCCCTTGCTTCCGATGGGGTCCTTGGTGACCTGCACCACCAGGCTCTGGCCTTCATGCACCAGGGCGCTGATGCTCTCCACCGCACTGCCTTCGCGGGTGCTGATCTCCGAGGCATGAATGAATGCTGCACGGTCAAGGCCGATGTCGACGAACGCCGCCTGCATCCCCGGAAGCACCCGCACGACCTTACCCTTGTAGATGTTGCCGACGATGCCGCGACGCAGGGTGCGCTCGACATGCACCTCCTGCAGCACACCGTTCTCCACCACCGCCACGCGCGATTCCATCGGCGTGATATTGATCAGAATCTCTTCGCTCATGCCGTTGACCTATCCCAGGTGCTGCCAACAAGGAATGCCGAACCCGGCGAGCACTTCCGCCGTTTCCAGCAGCGGCAATCCCACTACCGCTGAATAACTGCCTTCTACACGACTGACGAATACCGCGCCCAACCCCTGGATAGCGTAGCTCCCAGCCTTGTCGGCGGGCTCGCCGCTGGCCCAGTAGGCTTCCAGCTCGGCGCGGGAGATCGGGCGGAAACGCACGCGACTGGCGACCACTCGCACCTCGCAGCGTGACACATCGGCCAGGGCAATGGCGGTAAGCACGTCATGTTCACGGTCGGAGAGCAGCGCCAGGGTAGCCAGCGCGTCATCGCGGCCGTCCGGCTTGCCGAGGATACGGCCATCCAGCACCACCGCCGTATCGGCGCCCAGGACACAGGCATCGCCGGGCTCGGCAAGGGTGGACAGCCCGGCCAAGGCTTTCTCGCGGGCAAGTCGTTCGACGTAGGCGTACGCGGCCTCGTCAGGCAATGCCGTTTCGTCGATGGAGGCACTCAGGGTGATATGGGGGACGCCGATCTGCGCCAGCAATTCGCGCCGGCGCGGCGACCCCGAAGCCAGGTACAGCGTGGCCATGCGGACTTCTCCCTGTCGAAGACAGAGGCTTGCGACATGGCCGCAAGCCGATCAGTTGACGTTGAGGCGGCGACTCGTGCCGCGAAGGGCGGCGTATACCCAGGGCCAGAGCAGCGCGCTGACCAGCGCTGGCAGCAGGAAGACCAGGGTCGGGGGACGATTACCGGTGAGGGCATTGAGCCACAGCTGCACCAACTGGGCCAGACCGAATACCACGAGCAGCACGAGGCACTGCTGCCACATGGGGAACATCCGCAAGCGCTGGTGCAGGGTCAGCACCAGGAAGGTGATCAGGGCGAGGATCAGGGCGTTCTGCCCGAGCAGGGTGCCATAGAGCACGTCCTCCGCCAGGCCCAGCACCCACGCAGTGGTCATGCCCACCCGATGCGGCAGGGCGAGGGTCCAGTAGGTGAGGAACAGCGCCAGCCAGAGCGGCCTGCCGATCTCCATGAAACTGGGTACCGGCCCGACACTGAGGATCAGGGCCAGGATCAGGCTGAACCAGATGACCCAGCCATTGTTGGAGCGCTGGCCAACCATCAGTGACTCTCCTGGGTATTCTGCGCCGCGGGCGGTTTGCTGGGCGCGGCCTGGACAGGCGCGGCAGGTGCTGCAGGCACCGAAGCCGGGGCTGCAGCATCGGGAGCCGCCGGGACGCCTGGAGCTGCGGGCGCTGCCTGGCCGGCCGGAGCGGGCGCGTCCCCTGACGCAGGCTGTGCCGCAGCTTCGCGGTCGGCCGCTTCCTGGGCCTTGGCCGCGGCGGTGGCGCGCTCTTCGGGGCTGCGGGTATCCGTGAACACCAGCAGCATGTAGCGGCTGCGGTTCAACGCGGCGGTGGGAATCGCACGCACGATGGCGAAAGGCTGGCCGGAGTCGTGGATGACTTCCTTGACCGTGGCCACCGGGTAGCCGGCGGGGAAACGCTGGCCAAGGCCAGAGCTGACCAGCAGGTCGCCTTCCTTGATGTCGGCGGTATCGGCAACGTGGCGCAGCTCAAGGCGTTCGGGATTACCCGTACCGCTGGCGATAGCGCGCAGGCCATTGCGGTTCACCTGGACCGGGATGCTGTGGGTGGTGTCGGTCAGCAGCAGGACGCGGGCGGTATAGGGCATCACCTCCACCACCTGCCCCATCAGGCCACGGGCGTCGAGCACCGGCTGACCGAGGAACACACCATCCTTCTCGCCCTTGTCGATCAGGATGCGGTGGGTGAAGGGGTTGGGATCGACGCCGATCAGCTCACCTACCAGCACCTTCTCATCCACCAGGGCGGACGAGTTGAGTAACTCGCGCAGGCGTACGTTCTGCTCGGTGAGGGTTGCCAGTTTCTGCAGGCGACGCTGCATCAACAACCCTTCGGCCTTGAGCTTCTCGTTCTCGGCGATCAGGGTGCTGCGGCTGGTGAACTGGTCACTGACACCGTCCCAGACGCGCACCGGCAAGTCCGCCAGCCAATAGAAAGGCGTGAGCACAAGGCCCAACTGGCTGCGCATCGGCTTGAGGGTGTCGAACCGGGCGTCGACCACCATCAGCGCAGCCGAGAGCACGGCGAACACCAACAGGCGTACGCCGAGCGAAGGTCCCTTGGTAAATAGCGGTTTGATGGCCCGCTCCTATGGCAGCGACGCTCTCCAACCTTACTCGGTGGAGAGCAGATCCATCGCGTGACGGTCCATCATCTCCAGGGCACGGCCGCCACCGCGAGCGACACAGGTCAGCGGGTCTTCGGCGACGATCACCGGCAGGCCGGTTTCCTGGGCGAGCAGTTTGTCCAGGTCGCGCAGCAGTGCACCACCGCCGGTCAGTACCAGGCCACGCTCGGCGATGTCGGAGGCCAGCTCCGGTGGGGATTGTTCCAGGGCGCTCTTCACGGCCTGGACGATGGTCGCCAGGGACTCCTGCAGGGCTTCCAGCACTTCGTTGGAGTTCAGGGTGAAGCTGCGCGGTACGCCTTCGGCCAGGTTGCGGCCGCGAACGTCGATCTCGCGGGTTTCACCACCCGGGAAGGCGGTGCCGATTTCCTGCTTGATGCGCTCGGCGGTGGATTCGCCGATCAGGCTGCCGTAGTTGCGGCGTACGTAGGTGACGATGGATTCGTCGAAACGGTCGCCGCCGACGCGAACGGATTCCGCGTAGACCACGCCGTTCAGGGAGATCAGGGCGATTTCAGTGGTGCCGCCGCCGATGTCCACGACCATCGAGCCGCGAGCCTCTTCCACCGGCAGGCCGGCGCCGATGGCGGCAGCCATGGGCTCTTCGATCAGGAATACTTCACGGGCGCCGGCGCCCAGGGCGGATTCACGGATGGCGCGGCGTTCCACCTGGGTGGACTTGCAGGGCACGCAGATCAGGACGCGCGGGCTCGGCTGCAGGAAGCTGTTTTCGTGAACCTTGTTGATGAAGTACTGCAGCATCTTCTCGCAGACGCTGAAGTCGGCGATCACGCCGTCCTTCATCGGGCGGATGGCGGAAATGTTGCCTGGAGTACGGCCCAGCATGCGCTTGGCGTCGGTACCTACGGCTACCACGCTCTTCTGGTTGCCGTGGTTACGGATGGCGACCACGGAGGGCTCGTTGAGGACGATACCGCGCTCGCGCACGTAAATAAGGGTATTGGCAGTGCCCAGGTCGATCGACAGATCGCTGGAAAACATGCCACGCAGTTTCTTGAACATGGGAGAGGGACCCTAGGCAACGCGTGGGTAAAAAAGTGCGGCAAACTCTAACAACGACGGGGATTTTGGGCAAGGCGCCGATATGTTAAATTGCCTGTTTTTCCGGGCCACCAAGGCCCATCATCGCGGCCTTTGACCGCCCGTTCGCAGCACCGTTCCCAGCCGGGTTCCCGCACGGTTGGCTGCCCACGCAGGCCGCTTCTAGTTGGAGACCCCCGATGGCGCTTGAACGCTCCGACGTGGAAAAAATCGCCCATCTCGCCCGACTGGGCCTGAACGAGGCCGATATCCCGCGTACCACCGAGACCCTCAATAACATCCTCGGCCTGATCGACGCCATGCAAGCCGTGGACACCGACGGCGTCGAGCCCATGGCTCACCCGCTGGATGCCACCCAGCGCCTGCGTGCCGACAGCGTCACCGAGGAAAATCGCCGCGACGCCTACCAGGCCATCGCGCCGGCCGTCGAAAACGGCCTGTACCTCGTGCCTAAAGTCATCGAATAAGGAAAGGGTTCCCCATGCATCAACTGACCCTCGCCGAGATCGCCCGCGGCCTCGCCGCCAAGGAATTCTCCGCCGAAGAGCTGACCCGCGGCCTGCTGGCACGCATTCACCAGCTCGATCCGCAATTGAACAGCTTTATCAGCATCACCGACGAACCGGCCATCGAACAGGCCAGGGCAGCCGACGCACGGCGTGCCTCCGGTGAGCAAGGCGCCCTGCTCGGCGCCCCCATCGCCCACAAGGACCTGTTCTGCACCGAAGGCGTGCTGACCAGCTGCGCCTCGAAGATCCTCAGCGGCTTCAAGGCGCCCTACGACGCCACCGTCGTCGCCCGCCTCAAGGCCGCCGGCGCGGTCAGCCTCGGCAAACTGAACATGGACGAGTTCGCCATGGGCTCATCCAACGAGTCCAGCCACTACGGCGCAGTGAAGAACCCCTGGGCGCTGGACCGCGTGCCCGGCGGCTCCTCGGGCGGCTCCGCTGCGGCGGTCGCCGCGCGCCTGGTGCCCGCCGCCACCGGCACCGATACCGGCGGCTCGATCCGCCAGCCGGCCGCCTTCACCAACCTCACCGGCATCAAGCCCACCTACGGCCGGGTTTCCCGCTGGGGCATGATCGCCTACGCCTCCAGCCTCGATCAGGGCGGCCCTCTGGCCCGTACCGCCGAGGACTGCGCGCTGATGCTGGGCGCCATCGCCGGTTTCGACCCGAAGGACTCCACCAGCGTCGACCAGCCGGTGGATGACTACCTCGCCAGCCTGAACCAGCCGCTGGCCGGTCTGCGCATCGGCCTGCCCAGGGAATACTTCGGCGCCGGCCTCGACCGCCGCATCGCCGACGCGGTACTGGCCGTGGTCGAGGAGCTGAAAAAGCTCGGTGCCACCGTCAAGGACGTCAGCCTGCCGAACATGCAGCACGCCATCCCGGCCTACTACGTGATCGCCCCGGCGGAGGCCTCCTCCAACCTGTCGCGTTTCGACGGCGTGCGCTTCGGCTATCGCTGCGAAAACCCGCAGAACCTGGAAGACCTCTACAAGCGCTCCCGCGCAGAAGGCTTCGGTGCCGAGGTGAAGCGCCGCATCATGGTCGGCACCTACGCCCTGTCCGCCGGCTACTACGACGCCTACTACCTGAAGGCACAGAAGATCCGCCGCCTGATCAAGAACGACTTCATCAGCGCCTTTAATGAGGTCGATGTGATCCTCGGCCCGACCACGCCCAACCCGGCCTGGAAACTCGGCGAGAAGAACAACGACCCAGTCGCCCAGTACCTGGAAGACATCTACACCATCACCGCCAACCTGGCGGGCCTGCCGGGCCTTTCCATGCCTGCCGGCTTCGTCGATGGTCTGCCGGTCGGCGTGCAACTGCTGGCGCCCTACTTCCAGGAAAGCCGCCTGCTCAACGTCGCCCACCAGTACCAGCAGGCGACCGACTGGCACACGCGTGCCCCGGCCGGATTCTGAGGAACACGAACATGCAATGGGAAACCGTGATCGGGCTGGAAATCCACGCCCAGCTCAGCACCCAATCGAAGATTTTCTCCGGCAGCGCCACCACCTTTGGTGCCGAGCCCAATACTCAGGCCAGCCTGGTTGACCTCGGCATGCCCGGCACCCTGCCGGTGCTGAACGAGGAAGCCGTGCACATGGCCGTCAAATTCGGCCTGGCCATCGATGCCGAAATCGCCGAGAAGAACGTCTTCGCCCGCAAGAACTACTTCTACCCGGACCTGCCCAAGGGCTACCAGACCAGCCAGATGGACCTGCCGATCGTCGGCAAGGGCTTCCTCGACATCACCCTGGAAGACGGCACCGTCAAGCGCATCGGCATTACCCGCGCGCACCTGGAAGAAGACGCCGGCAAGAGCCTGCACGAAGACTTCCATGGCATGACCGGCATCGACCTGAACCGTGCCGGTACCCCGCTGCTGGAGATCGTTTCCGAGCCGGACATCCGCAGCGCCAAGGAAGCGGTGGCCTACGTCAAGGCCATCCACGCGCTGGTTCGCTACCTCGGCATTTGCGACGGCAACATGGCTGAAGGCTCGCTGCGCTGCGACTGCAACGTCTCGGTCCGTCCAAAAGGCCAGGCCGAGTTCGGCACCCGCGCCGAGATCAAGAACGTCAACTCCTTCCGCTTCATCGAAAAGGCGATCAACCACGAAGTGCAGCGGCAGATCGAGCTGATCGAAGACGGTGGCAAAGTGGTACAGGAAACCCGCCTGTACGACCCGAACAAGGACGAGACGCGCTCCATGCGGAGCAAGGAAGAAGCCAACGACTACCGTTACTTCCCCTGCCCCGACCTGTTGCCGGTGGTCATCGAGCGCAGCTTCCTCGACAAGGTACGCGCCGGCCTGCCGGAACTCCCGACACAGAAACGCGAGCGCTTCCAGAGCGAGTTTGGCCTGTCCACCTACGACGCCAGCGTGCTCTCTGCCAGCCGCGAGATGGCCGACTACTTCGAAGCCGTGAACAGGGTTTGTGGCGACGCCAAGCTGGCCGCCAACTGGGTAATGGTCGAGCTCTCCAGCCTGCTCAACAAGGACGGCCTGGAGATCGAACAGTCCCCGGTGTCGGCCGAGCAACTGGGCGGCATGATCTTGCGCATCAAGGACAACACCATCTCCGGCAAGATCGCCAAGATGGTCTTCGAAGCGATGGCTGCCGGCGAAGGTTCCGCCGACGAGATCATCGAGAAGAAGGGCCTCAAGCAGGTCACCGACACCGGCGCCATCGACGCCATGCTCGACGAAGTGCTGGCGGCCAACGCCGCGCAGGTCGAACAGTACCGTGCCAGCGACGAAGCCAAGCGCGCGAAGATGTTCGGCTTCTTCGTCGGTCAGGCGATGAAGGCGTCGAAAGGCAAGGCCAACCCCGGCCAGGTGAACGATTTGCTCAAGAAGAAGCTCGAAAGCTGAACCTGACAAACGTCCCCGGGACGGCTGATAGGTAGGGTGGATGTCGCTTTTCACATCCACCATCGTGGGTCACCCATCTTCGATGGTGGATCGATAGAGCGCGATCCCCCCTACAAACGACCGCCCCCGAAGTTCGATTGGAGCGTTCACCATGCAGCGCCTGCTTTACCTCCTCGCCCTCACCAGCCTGCTGGTCGGCTGCTCCTATTCCCCGCTCGAGCGCGAGCGCGAGACGCCCTCGGGCGACTATCGCGCGGAAGGCAAGGCGTCCTATTACGGCGCCAGGCACCACGGCAAGCGCACCGCCAGCGGCGAACGCTTCGACCAGCACGCCCTGACCGCCGCCCACCGCACCTTGCCGTTCGGCACCCGGGTGAAGGTGACCAACCTGAACAACCACCGCTCGGTGGTGGTGCGCATCAACGATCGAGGCCCGCATGTCCGTGGCCGCATTGTCGACCTCTCGCGTGAAGCCGCCGAGCGCCTGGGCATGCTGCGCGCCGGCGTGGCGCCGGTGCGAGTGGAATCCCTCGACTGACTGGAGAATCGCAATGAATGAAGAACGAAAGTCCGGCGTGCAGGTACGCCGCGAGGTCATGGGAGATGCCTTCGTCGACCGCGCCTTGGACAATGCCACCGAGTTCACCCAACCGCTGCAGGACTTCGTCAATGAGCATGCCTGGGGCGGCGTATGGAACCGCGAGGGATTGCCGCGCAAGACCCGCAGCCTGATCACCCTCGCCGCCCTTACCGCACTGAAATGCCCTCAAGAGTTGAAAGGCCACGTACGGGGTGCACTGAACAACGGTTGCACAGTGGAAGAAATCCGCGAAGCCCTGCTGCATTGCGCCGTCTACGCCGGTGTTCCCGCCGCCATCGACGCCTTTCGCGCCGCCCAGGAAGTCATCGACGACTACCAGAAGGCCTGATTCCTCTCATGCGTAGGGTGCGCTGCGCGCACCACGGCCTCTGCCGCGGCGATTGCGGTGCGCACAGCGCACCCTACCCAGGACAGCCGGGACCCACTCAGATCCAGCCCGCCCACTGCAACAGGAACAAGCCGATGTTGGTGGTCACCACCGCGGCCAGGGTGGTCATCACGATGATCGACGCCGCCAGTTCGTGGTTGCCATTCACCGCGCGGGCCATCACGAAACTGGCGGCGGCGGTGGGGCTCGCGAAGTAGAGGAAGAGGATCGCCAGGTCGGCATCGCGGAACCCGCATAGCCAGGCCCCCAGGGTCGCCAGTATCGGCAGCCAGACCATCTTCATCAGGCTGGCACTGATGGCGATCTTGCCGCTGGAGCGCAAGGACGCCAGCGACAGGGTGCCGCCAATGCAGATCAGCGCCAGGGGCAAGGTCATCTGTGCGAAATACTCGCCCGAGGTGAGCAACCATTTCGGCAGGGGCAGTTGCCAGTACGCCACGGGAACCGCGGCCAGCACGCCAAGGATCAGCGGGTTGCTGATGATGCTCCTGGCCAGGCTCAGCGGATCGCTCTTGGCATCCGGGCTGTAGATCGCCAGGACGACGGACGACAAGGTGTTGTAGCTGAGGATCACCACCGCACCGAGGATACTGCCCACCGACAGGCCGTAGTCGCCATACATGCTGGTGGCCAGGGCCAGGCCGACGATGCCGTTGTTACCGCGGAACGCCCCCTGGGTATAGATACCGCGATCCTCCGCCGGACAACGCAGGATGGCCCAGCCCCAGCCGATCAGGAAACACACGAGCGTCGCCGCGACGAAGTAGCCGATCAAGGCGGGTTGCAGCGCCGTGCGCAGGTCCGTCTGGACGATCCCGAGGAACAGCAGGGTCGGCATGGTGCCCTTGAACACCAGTGATGAAGCGGTGTTGATGAAGGCCGCGTCGATCCAGCCGAGGCGCTTGAGGCCCACGCCCAGGAACAGCATGGAGAACACCGGAGCGGTGATGCTGAGGGTCTGCTGGATGACGGCGAGCATGGGTGAACCTTGGCAGCGGGAATAGTTAGGTGGCTAAGGATACCAACTACGGCGCAGAAACTGTGGGAGCGAATTCATTCGCAAAACCGGGCCAACCAATCGTGAACGAATTCGCTCCCACAATAGAGTCAGCGCCTTACCGGCCGCTTCTGCAACTTGCGCTGCAAGGTCCGGCGGTGCATGCCCAAGGCGCGGGCGGTGGCGGAGATATTGCCTTCATGCTCGGCCAGCACGCGCTGGATGTGCTCCCACTGCAGGCGGTCCACCGACATGGGGTTTTCCGGCACCAGGCTGTCCAAGTCGGCATGCTCGGACAGCAGCGCCGTCAGCACGTCGTCGGCGTCGGCCGGTTTGCACAGGTAATTGGTGGCGCCGCGCTTGATGGCCTCTACCGCCGTGGCGATGCTCGAATAACCGGTGAGGATCACCACGCGCATTTCCGCGTCCAGTTCCAGCAGCTTGGGCAGCAGCACCAGGCCGGAATCGCCATCCATCTTCAGGTCCAGTACGGCGTAATCCGGCAAGTCGTCCTTGGCCAGCAGCAGGCCTTCTTCCGCGGAGCCGGCGACCGACACCCGCAGACCGCGGCGCGCCATGGCTCGCGCCATGACACGGGTAAAGGTGGCATCGTCATCCACCAGCAGCAGATGGGGCTGTTCTTCGCCTTCGATCAGGGGTTCGTCAGTCATCTCGTATCCTCGTCGTCAAGGCATTCAGGCGACGCCATAGGCGCGCGGCAGGCGCAGCTCGGTCAGGGTGCCGCCTTCTTCGTGGTTATAGAGTTTAACCGTACCGCCGGCACGGGTAACGCTGGCCTGGCTCAGGAACAGGCCAAGGCCGAACCCCTTGCCCTTGGTGGTGAAGAAGGGCCGGCCCAGTTGTTCGGCAATGGCCAGGGGCACGCCTGCGCCGTGGTCGCGAATGCTCAGGACGACCCACTGGTGGTCCCAGTTGACTTGGATGTCGAGCTTCTCCGGGCAGGCGTCGGCCGCGTTGTTCAGCAGGTTCAGCAGCGCCTGGGTCAGATCCGCCGGCGGCTTCAGCCGGGGCGCCACGCCAAGGCCCAGGCACTGGTAACGGTAGGTGGCCTCGGGACGCATCAGGTGCCAGCGATTGAGGGCGACCTCCAGCCACTCCGTCAGCGACTGCTCCACCACGGCCTGGCGACGATCCGCCTCGGCGGCGCGCACCAGGTGCTGCAAGGTGTCCTTGCAGAGCATCACCTGCTGCTGCAGTAGGGCCAGATCATCCTGCAGCGCCGGCTTGTCACCGTACTCCTGCCGCAATTCCTTGAGCAGCACGCTCATGGTCGCCAGCGGCGTGCCCAGCTCATGGGCGGCACCGGCGGCCTGGGTCGCCACGGCCAGCAGTTGCTGGTCGCGCATGCCTTCCTCGCGACGTACCGCCTGCAACTGGTCCTGACGACGCAGCTCCTCGGCCATGCGCGCGACGAAGAAGGTAATCAGCGCCGCCGCCAGGGCGAAGCTCAACCACATGCCGTAGATCAGCAGCGATTCGCGCTGGCCCGTGGGCATTTCCAGCGGATGGAACAACACCAGCAGCAGGGTGTACGCCGCCAGCGCCAGACCCGCCAGGGTAATGGTGTAAAGCCAGGGCAAGGTCGCCGCGGCAATGGTCAGCGGTACCAGGTAATAAGAGACAAAGGGGTTGGTGGAGCCCCCGGAGAAGTACAGCAGCACGCTGTGGATAACCAGGTCGAACCCCAGCTGGACCGAATACTCCAGCTCGGTCACCGGCCAGGGCCCACGCAGGCGCAGCGCCGTACCGACACAGAGCACCAGCGAGACGCCGAGGGTCAGGCTCAGAGCCAGCCAGGGCAACTCCAGTAACTGGGCCTTGTAGGCGAGGCCGACCGAGCCGGCCTGAGCGGCCAGGACGAGGATGCGGATCAAGGTCAACCGCAGCAGGTTCTGGCGGCTGGCAGACAGTAGCTGGACGGGTTCGAGCATGGGTACTCCCTGGAATCGCCGGAGTATAACCAAGGCGTACCCCGGCCCGCCTCTGTGCGGCAACTCGCCGCAGTGATCGGTGCTCGCGGCAGGCATGGCACTACTGTGGGGGAGAATTCATTCGCCAAGGGCGGCGCAGTCGCCCCTCTTCGGCCTCGCAGGGCAGACCTGTGGTCTGCTTGGCGAATGAATTCGCCCCTACAACGTCATCAGAAAGCCAGCATTACATGGAACATCCGTACCGATTTCTGGTCAATTTGCAGCGCTGTTAACCCGAATGGCCGGGTACCCTCGTCCACTACGGAGAATCACCGCGCAACCCGCGCGCCAACCTGTCCCACAAGGAGTCGTCATGCCCACGTTCACCCGTCTCGCCGCCGCCCTCGCCCTCTGTGCCGCCAGCCTTGGCAGCCTCTCGGCCCAGGCCGCCGACGATGCCCGCTACAACCAGGTGGCGGTGCGTGCCGAAGTCAGCCAGGAAGTGGCCCACGACCTGATGTACGTCACGCTCTACAGCGAGTCGCAGAATGCCGACCCGGCGAAGCTCGCCGACGAAATCACTCGCACCCTCAACGCTGCCGTGGCCAAGGCCCGCAACACCAAGGGCGTGACCGTCAGCCTGGGCAGCCGCAACAGCTACCCGGTGTATGACGAGAAGGGCCAGAAGATCACCGCCTGGCGCGAGCGCGCCGAGCTACGCCTGGAAAGCGCCGACTTCGCCACCCTGTCCCAGCTCAGCGCCGACCTGCTGGGTCAGCTGAAAATGGCGGGAATGAACTTCAGCATTGCCGAGAAGACCCGCAAGACCCATGAAGACGACCTGATCAAGCAGGCCGTGGATGCCTTCAAGGCCCGCGCCCAACTGGCCACCGACGCCCTCGGCGGCAAGGGTTACAAGCTGGTCAACCTGAACCTGAACAGCGCCGGCTTCCAGCCGCCACAGCCGATCATGATGCGCGCCATGGCCGCCAAAGGTTACGCCGATGCGGCCGCCGTGCCCGAGATCGAAGCCGGTACCAGCCGCGTCAGCGTCAGCGCCGACGGCACCATCGAAGTGCAGATGCCCTGATCCGGCATCGGGCGCCGCTGCTTTCGAAGCGGCGCCCCCTTCCTCCCGCGGCTTGCATTTGCAGAATTGCGACAAGCGCTTACAGCTTTTTTCCGCCGACTACACTCTTTCCGGTCCAGCTATTGCGTCGGGCATATGCCCTGCATAGCTTCTCGCAAGGCCCCCACAAAGGGCCCCTCAAAATGACAAACAGAATAAACATGAGGTCAACATGCGTAAAAATGCCGTCATCCAGGCACTTGTCGCCGCTGGGCTGATCGCCAGCGCTCCCTTCGCCAGCGCTGCAAGCAACCTGGTGTTCTGCTCCGAAGGCAGTCCCGCCGGCTTCGATCCGGGCCAGTACACCACCGGCACCGACTTCGACGCCGCCGCCGAAACCGTCTTCAACCGCCTGACCCAGTTCGAGCGCGGCGGCACTGCGGTGATTCCGGGCCTGGCCGAGAAGTGGGACGTTTCCCCCGATGGCCTGACCTACACCTTCCACCTGCGCAAGGGCGTGAAGTTCCACACCACCGACTACTTCAAGCCGACGCGCGAGTTCAACGCCGACGACGTGCTCTTCACCTTCCAGCGCATGCTCGACAAGGACCACCCGTTCCGCAAGGCGTACCCCACCGAATTCCCCTACTTCACCGACATGGGCATGGACGCCAACATCGCCAAGGTGGAGAAGGTCGACGGCAACACCGTCAAGTTCACCCTCAATGGCGTGGATGCGGCCTTCATCCAGAATCTGGCGATGAGCTTCGCCTCCATCCAGTCCGCCGAATACGCCGACCAGTTGCTGAAGGCCGGCAAGGCCGCCGACATCAACCAGAAGCCCATCGGCACCGGCCCGTTCGTGTTCAAGCGCTACCAGAAAGACGCGCAGATCCGCTTCGCCGGCAACAAGGACTACTGGAAGCCCGAAGAGGTGAAGATCGACAACCTGATCTTCGCCATCAACACCGACGCCTCCGTACGCATGCAGAAACTCAAGGCCGGTGAATGCCAGGTCACCCTCTTCCCGCGTCCTGCCGACCTCGACGCGCTGAAGAAAGACAGCAACCTGAACATGCCCTCGCAGCCGGGCTTCAACCTCGGTTACATCGCCTACAACGTCACCCACAAACCGTTCGACAAGCTTGAAGTACGCCAGGCGCTGGACATGGCGGTGAACAAGAAAGCCATCATCGACGCCGTCTACCAGGGCGCGGGCCAACTGGCCGTGAACGGCATGCCGCCGACCCAGTGGTCCTACGACGAAACCATCAAGGACGCCGGCTACAACCCGGAAAAGGCCAAGGAACTGCTGAAAGCCGCCGGCGTTGCCGAAGGCACCGAGATCACCCTCTGGGCCATGCCGGTACAGCGTCCCTACAACCCCAACGCCAAACTGATGGCCGAAATGCTGCAGAACGACTGGGCCAAGGTTGGCATCAAGGCCAAAATCGTCACCTACGAGTGGGGCGAGTACATCAAGCGCTCCAAGGCCGGCGAGCATGACGCCATGCTGATCGGCTGGAGCGGCGACAACGGCGATCCGGACAACTGGCTGGGCACCCTCTACGGCTGCGACGCCGTGGAAGGCAACAACTTCTCCAAGTGGTGCGATGCCAGCTACGACAAGCTGATCAAGCAGGCCAAGGCCACCCCGGACCAGGCCAAGCGTACCGAGATGTACAAACAGGCCCAGCACATCCTCAAGGACAACGTGCCGATCACCCCGATCGCGCATTCCACCGTCTACCAGCCGATGCGCAAGAACGTGCAGGACTTCCTGATCAGCCCGTTCGCGCTCAACTCCTTCTATGGCGTGAGCGTCGGCAAATAAGCCGGCAAACGGGGCCTTCGGGCCCCGTTTTCTTTACACCTTCAAGGAAGCCCGATGCGTCGAACCCTGTCGTCCCTCGCCCTCTGCCTTCCCCTCTGTGCCGCCGCCGGCCAGTCCCTGGTGGTCTGCACCGAAGCCAGTCCCGAGGGCTTCGATATCGTCCAGTACACCGCCGCCACCACGGCCGATGCTTCGGCCGAAACCGTCTTCGACCGCCTGGTACGTTTCGCCCCTGGCAGCACGCGACTGCAACCAGGCCTCGCAGAGCGCTGGACCATCAGCCCCGACGGGCTGGTCTACGAGTTCCAGTTGCGCAAGGGCGTGAAGTTCCACGCCACCGACGACTTCAAGCCGACACGCGAATTCAACGCCGACGACGTGCTCTGGAGCTTCCAGCGCCAACTAGACGCCAGCCACCCCTGGCACAAGCTCTCCCCGCGCGGTTTTCCCTATGCCGAGTCCATGGCTTTCGCTCAGCTGATCGATCGCATCGAGAAGCAGGATGACCACCGCGTGCGCTTTACCCTGAAACACCCCGAAGCGCCCTTCCTGGCCGACCTGGCCATGGGCTTCACCTCGATCTACTCGGCGGAATATGCCAATCAGTTGCTCAAGGCCGGCACGCCGGAGCAGCTCAACCGCAGGCCGATCGGCACCGGCCCCTTCGTGTTCGAGCGCTATCGCAAGGACGCACAGGTGCGCTTCCGCGCCAACCCGGATTACTGGGCAGGCAAACCGGCTGTGGACAAGTTGCTGTTCGCCATCACCCCCGACCCGAACGTGCGCGTGCAACAGCTCAAGGCCGGTGACTGCCAGATCGCGGTCTATCCGCGCCCTACCGATATCGCCAGCCTGCGCCAGGACCCGGCCTTGCAGATTCTGGAGCTGGACTCCCTGCTGGTTGCCTATGTCGGCATCAACACCCGCCATCCGCCACTGGATGACGTGCGCGTGCGCCAGGCCATCAACCTCGCCTTCGACACCCGTGCCTATCTGCGTGCGCAGTTTGGCGAAGGCAATGCCAGCCGTGCCGTGGTGCCCTACCCCGCGACGCTGCTGGGCTTCAACGACAAGCTCGACCCATGGCCCCACGACCCTGAGAAGGCGCGCCAGTTAATGGCCGAAGCCGGGCACAAGGATGGCTTCAAGCTGACCATCTGGACCCGCCCCGGCGGCGGCCCGACCAATCCCAACCCGGGCATCGGCGCGCAGATGCTCCAGGCCGACCTGGCCGCCATTGGCATCAAGGCGGAGATTCGCGTCTATGAATGGGGCGAGCTGATCAAGCGCGCCAAGAACGGAGAACATGACCTGGTGTTCATGGGCTGGGCCGGCGACAACGGCGACCCGGACAACTTCCTTACCCCCAACCTGTCCTGCGCGGCGGCTAAATCAGGCGAGAACCAGGCCGGCTGGTGCAATCAGGCGTTCGATGAGCTGATCCGCGAAGCCCGCGCCGTGACCGAACCGGCCCGCCGTGCCGAGCTCTATCGCCAGGCACTGGCGATCTTCCACGAGCAGGCTCCCTGGATTCCCCTCGCGCATCCCAAGCAGTTCGCCGCCGTGCGCAAGGGCGTGGAAGGGTTCCGGTTGAACCCGATGGGCTCGAACAATTACGCACGGGTGAAGGTCGTTCCGTAGGATCTGAAGGGGCTAATTCATTCGCCAAGCAGGCCTCAAGCCTCCAACCCGAACGGGTCGTCGATGGAATGGCTCGGCTGGGTAAACCAGCGCGGCCCGGAGGCGGTCATGTAGAAGTGGTCCTCCAGACGAATACCGAACTCCCCTGGCACGCAGATCATCGGCTCGTTGGAGAAGCACATGCCCTCGGCCAGCGGCGTCTCGTCACCGCGCACCAGGTAGGGGCCTTCATGGATATCCATGCCGATGCCGTGACCGGTGCGGTGAGGCAAGCCGGGCAACTGGTAATCCGTGCCGAGGCCGGCGGCTTCCAGGCTGCGGCGGGCAGCGGCATCAACCACCTGGCAGGGCTCGCCCAGGCGCGCGGCATCGAAGGCGGCCTGCTGGGCGGCTTTCTCGGTATTCCACAGGGCGCGCTGACGGTCGCTCGGGGTGCCGAACACATAGCTGCGGGTGATGTCCGACTGGTAGCCATGGAGCTGGCAGCCGGTGTCGATCAGCACCATGTCGCCATCCTTCAACACCTGCGCGTGCTTCACGCCGTGGGGGAAGGCGCTGGCCTCGCCGAACAGCACGATGCAGAAAGTCGATCCCGGCGCGCCCACCTTGCGGTGCGCCTGGTGGATGAACTCGGCAACCTCGGTGGTGCTGATACCTTCGCGCAGGATGCTCGCGGCGGCCTTGTGCACCTCCAGGGTCATGTCCTTGGCACGCTGCATCAGCGCCAGCTCTGTGGCGGACTTGTGGAAGCGGCACGGGTTGATCACGCAAGCGGCATCGACGAAGTCGAAGCCCGAACCCAGTTGGCGGATACCGTCGTACATGAAGAAGGCCAGGGACGGGCACAGGCCCACCCTGGCGTCAGCGACGATGCCCATGCCGGCCAGCATCTCCAGCAACAGGCGATAGGGGCTCTCGTGCTCCTGCCAGCTGTGGATAACCCCGTCCACCTCACGGAAATCGCAGATAGTGCCTTCCTCGAATGCGGGGGCGATATAAGCCAGCGGGCCGTGAGCGGGCAGCACGGCACCCACCATGCGCTCGCTCGGACTCCATTTCACCCCGGTGAAGTAGCGCAGATTGCTGCCGGCGTTCAGGTAGAGGGCCGCGAGACCCTGCTCACGCATCAGGCCCTGGGCCTTGGCAATGCGCGCCTGGTATTCGGCCAGGCCGATGGGGTCCGCGCCCGCGGTCATGTTCGCCAGGCCGGCCAGCGCCTGCTCCGGAGTCTTGCCACCCACACCCACTGTCATCTTGCTCTCCCGAGTCCTGTTGCAGTGCACCGAATTTAAGCTCCACTTAAATAGCCGTCAACGCAATTTTTCAGTCCCACTTAATTTCAATAAGGCGACAAGCCTTTTCTACAATGCGCCGCCCGTTATACTGGCGCCCTTCAGAACAAGAGCCACGCCAATGACCGTAGAACAGATCGGCGAACGCTTGCGCCGCTACCGCCGTGCCGCCAACAAGACCCTGAACCAGGTCGCCGCCGAATCGGGTCTCACAGCCAGTTTCCTCTCCCAGGCGGAGCGCAACCTCACTGGCGTGTCCATCTCATCCCTGGCGAACATCGCCAAATCCCTGGGGATTCCGCTCAATAGCCTGTTCGACCAGCCCGCCCAGCACCAGCCCGACTCCCACCAGGGCGAACGCGTGCGCTACACCATCGGCGGCCAGCCACTGGCCTACGAACGCCTGTCCAGCAACTTCCCCGGCAACCTGATCAACGCGGTGAAGATGAGCATGCCGGTGGGTTACCAATCCGAACTCATCTCCCACGAGGGCGCCGAGTTCGCCTACGTGCTGTCCGGGCAGATCGTCTACACCATCGAAGGCCGCAACTACCCGCTGGGCCCAGGGGATTCGGTGCATTTCGACGCCGCCAAGCCGCACTTTCTCGCCAACGCCGGCGTTGAGACGGCCGAGGTCCTGACCGTCACCACCATGGGCCTGTTCGACGATCACCCCACGCCCTGACTCGTCGGTTCCCGAATGTAAGCACCACTGAATTTAAGTTGACCTTAATTTCAGCATCACTTAAGTTCGGCCTCGGCCGGCGCAGGTGCAAGCATCCCTTTTCCCTCCGCCGCCATCGCCCGCCCGGGACTGTCAGCATCCGGCTCCCGGCTCGCGAATGACGGGCAGCCTGCGGCCCACGAAGCCGCAGGCTCAGGTGCAACGGACACCATAGGCTTCGACCACCTGATACGCCGCCCTCAGAACAACAACAACGAGGTTCGCATGCGTCAGAAAACCAAGCTCAAGACCATGATCGCCGCCGGCCTGCTCCTCGGCTCCGGCTTCACCCTCGCCGCCAGCAACCTGGTTTTCTGCTCCGAAGGTAGCCCCGCCGGCTTCGATCCGGGCCAATACACCACCGGCACCGACTTCGACGCGGCCTCGGAAACCCTCTTCAACCGCCTCGCCCAGTTCCAGCGCGGCAGCACCCAGGTCGAACCGACCCTGGCCAGCAGTTGGGACATCAGCGAAGACGGCAAGCGCTACGTGTTCCAACTGCGCCCGGGCGTGAAGTTCCACACCACCGACTACTTCAAGCCGACCCGCGAGTTCAACGCCGACGACGTGGTCTTCACCTTCCAGCGCATGCTGGACAAGAACCACCCGTTCCGTAAGGCCTACCCGACCGAGTTCCCCTACTTCACCGACATGGGCCTGGACAAGAACATCGCCAAGGTGGAGAAGGTCGACGACATGACCGTGGCCTTCACCCTGAACGAGGTGGATGCCGCGTTCATCCAGAACCTGGCGATGAACTTCGCTGCGGTCCAGTCCGCCGAGTACGCCGATCAGTTGCTGAAGGCCGGCAAGGCCGCCGACATCAACCAGAAGCCCATCGGCACCGGCCCCTTCATGCTCAAGCGCTACCAGAAGGACGCGCAGATCCGCTTCACCGGCAACAAGGACTACTGGAAGCCCGAGGACGTGAAGATCGACAACCTGATCTTCGCCATCAACACCGACGCCTCGGTCCGCACCCAGAAGCTCAAGGCCGGCGAATGCCAGGTCACCCTCAACCCGCGCCCGGCCGACATCGAGGCCCTGAAGAAGGACCCGAACCTGCAGGTGCCGAGCGAGCCGGGCTTCAACCTCGGCTACATCGCCTACAACGTCACCCGTACCCCCTTCGACAAGCTCGAAGTGCGCCAGGCGCTGGATATGGCGGTGAACAAGCAGGCCATCATCGACGCCGTCTACCAGGGCGCCGGCCAGCTCGCCGTCAACGGCATGCCGCCGACCCAGTGGTCCTACGACGAAACCATCAAGGACCGCGACTTCAACCCGGAAAAGGCCCGGGAACTGCTCAAGGCCGCCGGCGTGAAGGAAGGCACCGAGATCACCCTCTGGGCCATGCCGGTGCAGCGTCCGTACAACCCCAACGCCAAGCTGATGGCCGAAATGCTCCAAGCCGACTGGGCCAAAGTCGGCATCAAGGCGCGCATCGTCAGCTACGAATGGGGCGAGTACATCAAGCGCGCCCATGCCGGCGAGCACGACGCCATGCTGATCGGCTGGACCGGCGACAACGGTGACCCGGACAACTGGCTGGGCACGCTCTACGGCTGCGATTCGGTGGATGGCAACAACTTCTCCAAATGGTGCGACGCCGGCTACGACAAACTGGTGAAGGCTGCCAAGGCCACCAGCGACGTCGAGAAACGCACCGAGCTGTACAAGCAGGCCCAGCACGTCCTGCAGCAGCAGGTGCCGATCACCCCGATCGCCCACTCCACCGTCTACCAGCCGATGCGTGCCAGCGTGAAGGACTTCCTGATCAGCCCCTTCGGACGTAACAGCTTCTACGGCGTCTCCAACGGGCGCTGAGTGAGCAAGGCCGGGCAACCGGCCTTCTTCGCATCCTCAATCCGACACTTAGATCGGACGAGGCCAATCTCACCTGCCACAAAAAACGCAAGGCAACCGGCCCCCTCGGGCCGGCGCCTTTACCCACGCAGCCTAAACTGCTGGGAACGGTCAGTGCGCTGACCGGCAAAACAAAAGATGAGGAGTGATTCGCCCAAATGCTGAGTTTCATCGCACGCCGACTGGGGCTTCTGATCCCCACCTTCTTCGGCGTCACCCTGCTCACCTTCGCCCTGATCCGCCTGATTCCCGGTGACCCAGTGGAAGTGATGATGGGTGAACGCCGGGTCGACCCGGAAATGCACGCCCAGGCCATGGAACGCCTCGGTCTCAACAAACCGTTGCCGGAACAGTACCTGGACTACATCGGCAAGCTGGCACAGGGCGACCTGGGCGAATCGCTGCGAACCCGCGAAGGCGTCTGGCACGAATTCCTCACCCTGTTCCCTGCCACCCTGGAGTTGGCCATCGCCGCGCTGATCTTCGCCGGCACCCTGGGCGTGCTGGCGGGCGTGATCGCCGCCCTCAAGCGAGGCTCCCTGTTCGACCACGGGGTGATGGGCATCTCCCTGGCGGGCTACTCCATGCCGATCTTCTGGTGGGGCCTGCTGCTGATCATGTTCTTCTCCGTGGGCCTCGGCTGGACGCCGGTGTCCGGGCGGATCGACCTGCTCTATGACATCGAACCGAAGACCGGCTTCATGCTCATCGACACCCTGCTCAGCGAAGAGGAAGGCGCCTTCGTCGATGCCTTGCGCCACCTGATCTTGCCGGCCATCGTGCTGGGCACCATCCCGCTGGCGGTGATCGCCCGCATGACCCGCTCGGCCATGCTCGAAGTGCTGCGCGAAGACTACGTGCGTACCGCCCGCGCCAAGGGCCTGTCGCCGGCCCGCGTGGTCTTCGTCCACGGCCTGCGCAACGCGCTGATCCCGGTGCTCACCGTGTTCGGCCTGCAAGTGGGCACCCTGCTCGCGGGCGCCGTGCTGACCGAAACCATCTTCTCCTGGCCGGGCATCGGCAAGTGGCTGATCGAAGCCATCGGCGCCCGTGACTACCCGGTGGTACAGAACGGCATCCTGCTGATCGCCTGCCTGGTGATCCTGGTGAACTTCGTCGTGGACATCCTCTACGGCCTGGTCAATCCACGCATCCGCCATCAGCGTTAATGGCCCTGGACAGGTTCTCTGGAGAGATGAATGAATATGGTTACCAACCTCCCGGCCACTGACCCGAGCATCCTCTACCCTTCACCACTGAAGGAGTTCTGGAAGGCCTTTGCCCACAACAAGGGCGCTGTCGGCGGCCTCGCTTTCATGGTCCTGATCGTCTTCTGCGCACTGTTCGCCCCGTGGGTCGCCCCCCATGACCCGAGCGAGCAGTTCCGCGACTTCCTGCTGACCCCGCCGGTCTGGCTGGAGGGCGGCCAGGCGCAGTTCCTGCTCGGCACCGACGAACTCGGCCGCGATGTGCTCTCGCGCCTGATCCATGGCGCCCGCCTGTCCCTGCTGATCGGCCTGTCTTCGGTGGTGATGTCGCTGATCCCCGGCATCCTCCTCGGCCTGGTGGCGGGTTTCTTCCCGCGCCTGCTGGGCCCGTCGATCATGCGCGTGATGGACATCATGCTGGCCCTGCCCTCGCTGCTGCTGGCGGTGGCCATCGTCGCCATCCTCGGCCCAGGCCTGATCAACACCGTGATCGCCATCGCCGTGGTGTCCCTGCCGTCCTACGTGCGCCTGACCCGCGCCTCGGTCATGGGCGAGCTGAACCGCGACTACGTCACCGCCTCGCGCCTGGCTGGCGCCGGCCTGCTGCGCCTGATGTTCGTCACCGTGCTGCCCAACTGCATGGCGCCGCTGATTGTCCAGGCCACCCTGAGCTTCTCCTCGGCCATCCTCGATGCTGCCGCCCTGGGCTTCCTCGGCCTTGGCGTGCAGCCGCCCACTCCCGAGTGGGGCACCATGCTGGCCTCCGCGCGCGACTACATCGAACGCGCCTGGTGGGTGGTCTCGCTGCCCGGCCTGACCATCCTGCTCAGCGTGCTGGCGATCAACCTGATGGGCGACGGCCTGCGCGATGCGCTGGACCCGAAACTCAAGAATGCAGTCTGAGGAGCCCGCCATGAACGACTCCCTATCCAAGCACATCATCGGTCCGGTGCGCACGGCGCACCCTACAGCCGACCTTTGTAGGGTGCGCTGCGCGCACCACGGGCTGGAGCAACACGCATGAGCCTCCTTGAAATCAGAAACCTCAGCGTGCGCTTCGGCGACGCCAATGCCGTCCCGGTGGTGGACGGCCTCGACCTATCGGTGAACAAGGGCGAAGTGCTGGCCATCGTCGGCGAATCCGGCTCCGGCAAGTCGGTGACCATGATGGCCCTGATGGGCCTGATCGACGCCCCCGGCCGCATCAGCGCCGACAGCCTGCGCTTCGACGGCCACGACATGCTCACGCTCAAGGGCAAGCAACGCCGGCACATCGTGGGCAAGGACCTGGCGATGGTCTTCCAGGATCCGATGACCGCCCTCAACCCCAGTTACACCGTGGGCTTCCAGATCGAGGAAGTGCTGCACCAGCACATGGGCCTGAAGGGCAAGGCCGCCCGCCAACGCGCCCTGCAACTGCTGGAACGGGTGGAAATCCCCGGCGCTGCCAGCCGGCTCGACGCCTATCCGCATCAGCTCTCCGGCGGCATGAGCCAGCGCGTGGCCATCGCCATGGCCATTGCTGCCGAGCCGAAGCTGCTGATCGCCGACGAACCCACCACTGCGCTGGACGTGACCATCCAGGCACAGATCATGGACCTGCTGCTGGACCTGCAGCGCGATCAGGACATGGCCCTGGTGCTGATCACCCATGACCTGGCCGTGGTCGCCGAAACCGCCGACCGCGTCTGCGTAATGTACGCCGGCCAAGCCGTGGAGATCGGCGAAGTGCCGCGCCTGTTCGATGCGCCGACCCATCCCTATACCGAAGCCCTGCTCAAGGCGATTCCCGAGCACAGCCTCGGCGCCCACCGCCTGTCCACGCTACCCGGCATCGTCCCCGGCCGCTACGACCGGCCCCACGGCTGCCTGCTGTCGCCGCGCTGCCCCTATGGCCAGGCCAACTGCGTGGCCCAGCGGCCGACGCTGGACACCCACGCCCATGGCGCCGTGCGCTGCTTCTACCCCCTTAACCTGATCGAGGTGGCGCGATGAGTGCCGTACTGACCGCCCGAGACCTGCACCGCTACTACGAAGTGTCCCGTGGCCTGTTCAAGCCCAACGCCCTGGTGCGCGCCCTGAACGGCGTGTCCTTCGAGCTGGAGGCCGGCAAGACCCTGGCCGTGGTCGGCGAATCCGGCTGCGGCAAGTCCACCCTGGCACGCGCGCTGACCCTGATCGAGGAACCCTCCTCCGGCTCGCTGCAGATCGCCGGCCGCGAAGTGGCGGGCGCCAGCAAGGACGAACGCAAGCAGCTGCGCCGCGACGTGCAGATGGTCTTCCAGAACCCCTATGCCTCGCTCAATCCGCGGCAGAAGGTGGGTGACCAGTTGGCCGAACCGCTGGTGATCAACACCGGTCTGTCCCGCGCCGAGCGTCGCGAACAGGTGCAGGCGATGATGATGCAGGTGGGCCTGCGCCCCGAGCACTTCCAGCGCTACCCGCACATGTTCTCCGGCGGCCAGCGCCAGCGCATCGCACTGGCCCGCGCCATGATGCTCACCCCCAAGGTACTGGTGGCGGACGAGCCTACCTCGGCGCTGGACGTGTCCATCCAGGCCCAGGTGCTCAACCTCTTCATGGACCTGCAGGAACGCTACAACACCGGCTACGTGTTCATTTCCCACAACCTCGCGGTGGTACGCCACGTCGCCAACGACGTGCTGGTGATGTACCTCGGCCGCCCGGTGGAGATGGGCCCCAGCGAGCTGATCTACGAGCGTCCGCTGCATCCGTATACCCGCGCCCTGCTCTCGGCCACGCCGGCCATTCATCCGGACCCGAGCAAGCCGAAGATCAAGATCGCCGGCGAACTGCCCAACCCGCTCGACCCGCCACCTGGCTGCGCCTTCCACAAGCGCTGCCCCTACGCCACCGAGCGCTGCAAGGTGGAAGAACCGCAACTGCGCCTGCTCGACGCCCGCCAGGTGGCCTGCCACAACGTGGAGAGCATCAACGGCTGATGCGGCTCTGGTAGGTTGTGGCTGAGCTCCGCGAAGCCCAACGTGCGGGGCCGATACATGGCTGATTGACATGGAATCTCCCACAGCCATGTAGGGTGGATGGCGCTTTTCCATCCACCATCGACGCCAAGCCAGGTCACGAATGGTGGACCGATGAAGCGTGGTCCACATCTGCCGTTGAAGCCTTTACCGAAAGGAACGACATCCCCTACCGCCCGAAGAAGCGATAGAACTCCCGCAGCTCGTCCTGGGAATCGTCCAGGCTCATCACGGTGAAGCGCAGCACCTGGTTGGCCGGGCATTGCGCCAGCCGCCCCAGGTCAAGGGCATGGACCCAGCCGAGAATGGGATAGCCGCCCATGGTCTGGCGGTCGGCCATCAGGATGATCGGCTGGCCATCCGGCGGCACCTGGATGGCGCCGCTGACCACGCCTTGGGACCACTGCCGTTGCGGCGCGACCAGCGGCTCGCCCTGCAAGCGGGCGCCCATGCGATCGGAATGCGGGCTGAGCAGCCAACCACCCTCGAAGAAGGCCCGGGCCTGTTCCGCGTCGAAGCTGGCGGCATCGCCGCCGATGATCACCCGCAAGACCTGTGCCGCCTTGTAATCCGGCTGCCACGGCCAGGGCACGCTGGCGCCGCGAGGGAACTCGGCGCTCCCGCCCAACAGCAGATCACCCTCTGCCAACCGGGCGCCCTCCCCGTCCAACCCGCCCAGGCCTTCGCGCAGCTGGCAGGCGACACTGCCCAGCACCGGTTCGGCGCGGATGCCGTCCACCAGTGCCAGGTAGGCGCGCTGGCCACTGCGGGCGTAACCGATCTGCAAGCGCTGCCCGGCCTCCAGGCGGAAACGTGACCCGCCAAGGCGTGGTTCGCCATCGACATTCAACGGCATGTCGGCGCCGGTCACGGCCACCCAGAGCGCGTCCTCTGCCTCCAGCTCTACGCCGCCCAAGGCAATTTCCAGCACCGCACAACGTCGTGGATTGCCCAGCAGCCGATTGGCCCAGGCCGCCGCCAGCGGGTCCATGGGGCCCGCTGGGGATATCCCCAGATGCTGCCAGCCGTGGCGGCCGGTGTCCTGCAGCACGCTCAGGGGGCCGGGCTTGATCACCCTCAGGGCACTCATGCCTCACCTCCTTCGGCGCGGTAGCGAGCTTCGTCGATCCCGAAGAAACGCACCCGATCACCCAGGGCCAGCGGGCATGGCGGCTCGCGGCGGGCGTCGAACAGCCGCCAGGGACAGCGACCCAGCAAGTGCCAGCCGCCAGGCGATGCCTGTGGATAAATAGCCGTCTGCCGTTCGGCGATGGCCAGGCTCCCGGCCGGTACACGCAGGCGCGGACTGCTGCGACGCGGCAGGGACAGACGCGAATCGAGACCACCGAGATAGGCGAAACCCGGCGAGAAGCCGATGGCACCGACCCGGTATTCGGCGCTGCTGTGGATATCCACCAGCTCGCCCACGGACAGGCTGCAGGACTCGGCCACCCAGGCCAGGTCCTCGCCGCAGTACCAGATGGGGATTTCATGCAGCCGGCCAGCGTCGGTCGCGGCAGGCGCCACCAGCCAGGCTTCAAGCAACGGCTCGATGAGCTGGGCCAGGGCCTGGTGGTCGGTGCGGGTCAGGTCGAAGTGCAGCAGCAGGGTGGTCCAGCCAGGCACCAGGTCCAGAAGCAGGTCACCCGCCTGCTGACGCAGCGTCTCGGCCAGCGTGGCGATGCGCTGCGGCAGCAGGGCGTCCGGTTCGTCGGCCAGCACCAGCAGCAAGGCTTCGGCGCCCGCGGGCTCGAGGCGGATCATAGGGCGTCCAGCTTGCCTCGCAGACGGCGCAATACCGCCAGGGATTCAGGGTTGTCGCCATGCACGCAGAGACTGTCAGCGGTAAGCCGCAGCGACTTGCCATCGATATCCGGGAAGGGTTCGCCGGCAGCGATGGCCAGGGCCTGGTCGAGGATACGCTCCGGGTCATGGTGCACGGCCCCGGCCATGCGCCGGGGTGTCAGTTGACCGTCGGAGAGATAGGCACGGTCGGCGAAGGCCTCGAACATCAACGGCACGTCGGCGGCGTCTGCCAGTTGCAACTCGCGGCTGTTATCGGCCAGGGCCAGGACCATCAGCGGCAGGCCCTTGCGATAGCTGGCGCAGGCATCAAGTACGGCGGCCAGCAGTGCGTCATCCCGCACCAGGTCGTTGTACAGGGCGCCATGGGGCTTCACATAGGCCACCTGGGTGCCGACCGCACGGCAGAAGGCCTCCAGGGCGCCGATCTGGTAGAGCACCTGGGCTCGGACCTCTTCCGGCGAGCAGGCCATGTGGCGCCGGCCGAACCCGGCGAGATCCGGATAAGCCGGATGGGCGCCGATGCGCACACCGTGACGCAGCGCCAGCTCGACGGTGCGCTGCATGGTCAGGGGGTCGGCGGCGTGGAAGCCGCAGGCGAGATTCGCTTGGTCCACCAGCGGCATGGCGTGCTCGTCGTCGCCCATCCGCCAGGCGCCGAAGCTTTCACCCATGTCGCAGTTCAGCAGGATTCGTCTGTTCATGTAGCGGATTATGGCTAAAAGCCGGCAGCCTTGTAGGAGCGAATTCATTCGCGATGCAAAGCACCCTCTCCCCAACCCTCTCCCTGAAGGGAGAGGGGGCAGTCCGTGCCGGTCTCGGGCCATGGCGCTCCTTGTAGGGGCGAATTCGTTCGCGATGCACAGCACCCTCTCCCCAACCCTCTCCCTGAAGGGAGAGGGGGCCGTCCGTGCCAATCTCGGACCGTGGCGCTCCTTGTAGGGGCGAATTCATTCGCCAAGCAGGCCGAAGGTCTGCCCTTGAGCGAACCCCTCTCCCGCCGGGAGAGGGGAGAAACGCAAGAGGATCACTCGGTGACGTCGTCACCCCGTCCAATCAGTAGACATCGCGGCGGTAGCGACCTTCATCACCCAGTTGCTGCAGCGCATCAGCGCCAAGGATGTCGCGAAGGGCCTGATCGACGCCTTCGGCCATGCCCTGCAAGCTGCCGCAGACGTAGATCACCGCGCCGTCATCCAACCACGTACGCAGTTCGTCGGCGGCTTCGCGCAGGCGGTCCTGCACGTAGACTTTCTCGGCCTGGTCGCGGGAGAAAGCGAGGTCCAGGCGTTGCAGCTCACCCTTGGCCAGCCAGCCCTGCAGCTCTTCGCGGCAGTAGAAGTCGTGGGCCTGGTTGCGCTCGCCGAACAACAGCCAGTTGCGGTTGCGGCCCTCAGCGATGGCGGCCTTGAGCAGGCTGCGCAAGCCGGCGAGCCCGGTGCCGTTGCCGATGAAGATCAGCGGACCGTCTTCATCGACCAGGTGGAAGCGGCTGTTACGACGCAGGCGCAACGGCACGGCGGCGCCCTCGGGCAGGTAGTGGGTCAGCCAGCCGGAGGCGATGCCCAGGCTGCCGTCGGCATGCTGCTCCTGACGCACGATCAGCTCCAGCGCGCCGTCGCTGGCCAGCGAGGCAATGGAGTACTGGCGCACGGAGAGGCCGATCAGCGCCTGCACCAACGCTTGCGGATGCAGGCCAACGAGGTGCTCGAAGGAGTTCGGCAGCAGGCGCCCGGCCAGGGCCTGGCGCAGCGACTGGCGCTGACCGTCCAGCTCCACTTGGGCGTCGCCGTCCAGATGGTGCTGGTCGAGCCAGGCCTGGATACGGGGTTCAGCCTGGCGCGGAAGGATTTCCACCAGGTCGCCGGCCTGCCAGTCCACCTGGCTACTCGCCGGAGCACGCAGACGCAGCATCCAGGTGGATTCACCCTGGCTGCCCGGATTGAGGTGTTCGCGACTGTCCAGGGTCCAGGTTTCGAAGGCAGGACCGCTCCAGGGCGTTAGCGCGGCGCTGCCGGAAACCTGGGCCAGCTGCTGCTGCCACTGTTGCAGGGCGCCGCTGTCACCATTGTCCACTTCGACCGGGGCGAACAGCTGGCTGGCGCCCTGCCCTTTGAGCCAGGCCTGCAAACGCCGGCCGAAGCCACAGAACTGTTCGTACTGGCGATCACCCAGGGCCAGCACGGCAAAGCGCAGCCCGGCGAGTTGCGACGCCTGGCCAAGCACCTTGCGCTCGAAACCACGGGCGTTGTCCGGTGCTTCGCCGTCTCCAAAGGTGCTGACCACGAAGAGCGCATTGCGCGCCTCTGCCAGGGTGCCGCTATCCAGCGCCGCCAGGGGCTCGACGCGCACGGGCAGGCCGGCAGCCTGGAGCTGGCCGGCGCTCTGCCAGGCCAGTTGTTCGGCCAGGCCGCTCTGGCTGGCGAAGCCGATCAGCCAGGAATCCTTGCCACCGTGTTCGGACAGGCCGTCACGGGCCGCCTTGATCGCACGCTTCTTGCGACGGCGATCGAGATAGAGCAGCCAACCGGTGACGAAGAACAGCGGCATGCTCAGGCTTGCGAGCATCACCAGGATGCGGCCCGGCAGGCCGAAGTACTCGCCCACGTGCAACGCGTAGATGCTGGTGAGCAGCTGGGCCTTGAAGCTCTTGTCGGTGTAACGGTCGCTGCGCGTCACCTTGCCGCTGGCCGGGTCCAGGACGATCTGGTTCAGGGCGCGGGGATGGTCGGCATCCTCCAGCAGGTAGAACACCTGCGCTGGCTTGCCACCCACCAGTGGCAGGCGCAGGTTGTAGGCGCTCAGGGTCGGGCCGGCAGTTTCGCGGATGCTGTTCCACACGGCGTCGTAGTCCACCACCAGCGGCGGGCCGGACGGCGGCTCCGCGCCGGGACGGCCACGGCGCTCGCCGGGCTTGCCCTGTTGGCCGGCCGGCGCATCGGAAAGCAGCCGGTTCAGGCCGTCTCGGTACCACTCATAGGACCAGAACAGGCCGGTCAGCGCAGCCAGGAGGTAGAACACCAGGCACCAGGTACCCGCCACGGCGTGCAGGTCCCAATTGAAGCTGCGGCCCTTGCGCGACCAGTCGAGGGTCAGCCAGGCACGCCAGCTGGTCGCCTTGCGCGGCCAGCGCATGTAAAGACCGGACAGGCAGAAGAAGATCAGGATCAGGGTACAAGCGGCGGTGATCTGCTTGCCGAACTCGCCCATGGCGAGGAAGCGGTGCAACTGCAGCATCAGGCCGAAGAACTGCTGGCCCGCCGGTTGGCCCAGGAGTTCGCCGGTGTAGGGGTCGAAGTAACGCATGGGACCACGACGCTCGCCCGGCGGTGGCGTGAAGAAGACACGGGCGGCGTGGTCGCTGTGGGTCTCTATCCAGAGGCCGGAGACCTTCTTGCCTTCAGCTGCCTCGATCTTGCTCACCAACTCGGCCGGCGGCAGAACCCCGCTGTCGCGCACCTCGACCGTCAGGGTTTCAGGATTGAGCAGGCGGAGGATTTCCTCCTGGAAACTGTAGGCGGCCCCGGTGATGCCCATGAGGGCCAGAACCAGCCCGGCACTGATACCGAACAGCCAGTGCAGCTGGAACAGGGTCTTCTTCAACACGTGATATCCCTCGGATACGCACCTGGCGGTGCGTCAAATCGCTTGTTCGCGGCAGGCCCCATGCCTGACCGGGGGGCGATTTTATTTGAGAACGGGATGCATTAAATCAGGAAACGAATGTTTTACCTTTTATTTACAGCAGCGCGGGCCCTGCGCCCGGCAGGGCCCGCGGCTCGTCCATCAGAACGAGTAGGTAGCGGAGAGGATCGCTGAACGGGCGTCGCCGTATTCGATGGCCGAGGAGCGGGCCACGGTGGTTCCAGAGCCCGCGGTTGTCCCGATGGTCTGGCGCACGCGCTCGACGTAGTCCTTGTCGAACAGGTTGTTGACGTTCAGTTGCAGGTCCAGGTTCTCGCTGACCTTGTAGCCGACCATCGCGTTGTGCAGCCAGTAGGCGTCCAGTTTGGCGTTGCTGGCCGAGGTCACATTACGCTCGCTGATGTAACGCGCGCCATAGCCCAGGGTCCATCCCTCCGGCAGCTCGTAAGTCGTCCACAGGTTGAAGGAATGCGGCGGCGTGTTGCCCAGCGCCTGACCTTCACGCGCCGGCTCCACCTCGGACTTGGTGGTCTCGCTGTCGAGGAAGGTGTAGTTGGCGTAAACATTCCAGCGGTCGCTGATCTTGCCGGTGGCACCCAGCTCGACGCCCTGCACGCGCTGCTCGCCGGCCAGGATGTAGCTGCCGTCGGCCAGTTGCTCGCGGGCGTCGGTTTTCTCCACACGGAAAAGTGCACCATCCAGCATCAGGCTGCCGTCCAGGAACTCCCACTTGGTGCCCAGCTCCCAGGTTTCGTTCTTCTCCGGGTCCAGGCTCTGGGTGGCAGCGGTCAGGCCGCCACCATTGGTGGCCACGCCTTCGGCGGACGGGTTGAAGGAGGTGCCCCAGGCCAGGTAGATGCGCCCGTTCTCCGCCGGCTTGTAGACCAGGCCAGCGCGGCTGCTCAGCTCCTCATCACGGGAGGAAAAGTCGCCGGTCTTCACATGGGTCGCCGAATAGGTATCGCTCTTGGCATCAAACCAGTCGTAGCGCAGACCCAGATTCAAGTCCCACTGCTCGTTCAGGGCGATGGTATCGAAGACGTACAGCGCCTTATTGTCCAACTGGTTCTCGGTGAAGCCGGTGGTGGCTTTGTTGACCGGTCCGTTCCAGGAGCCCAGCGGGTTGTAGAGGTCGAAGCCGTTGGCCGGGTAGGCGCCCGCACCGGTTCCCAGGCCGTGGTTGTAGGTCCTGAGATCGAAGTCCTCACGAGATACCTCGGCGCCGGTCACCAACTCATGCCCCAGCCCGGCGGTGTCGAAGCTGGCGCGCAGGTTGGTCTGGTTGATCCACATCTCGGTGGTGATGTCACGGCCATAAGCCTGTGGGCCAGCCGGCAGGTATCTGCCCGGCTGCAGGCGAGATACCAGTGCACCCGCGCTATTACGCCGTCCCTCGAGGTTGACATGCGAGGCCGACACCACGGTATCGCGATCGATGCGGCTGTAGCGGGTCAGGTTCTGCAGGCGCAGGTTCTCGTTGAAGTCGTGCTCGAGGTTCGCCGTGAAGGCGTTCTGCTCGATCTCTTCCTTGTCCAGGTTCTTCCAGCCGAAGTAATCCTCGCGGCTGACGCCAGCGAGCTTCTTGCCGTTCAGGGCCGGTACACCGTAGTCGGGCAGGTTGTCGTCGGTCTGGTGGAAAGCGCTCAGGGTCAGACGGGTGGTGTCGTTGAAGCCCAGGCGCAGGGAAGGCGCGACGCCCCAACGCTCGCGGTCGATCTCGTCACGGCCGGGAACGTCGTTCTCATGGGCCATCAGGTTCACGCGGAACGCGCTGTTGCTGCCCACGCCGTCCAGCGGCTGGTTAGCGTCCAGGGTCAGGCGGTGATAGTTGTCGGTACCGAGGCCGCCGCCGATGCGGGTGAAGGCGCGGTCCATGGGCTGCTTGCTGATGATGTTGATGCTGCCGCCGGTGGTGCCGGCGCCACCGAACACCGAGTTCGGGCCCTTGATGACCTCGACCTGCTCGATGTTGAAGGTGTCGGTACGGCTGGTCTGCGCGCTGTCACGCAGGCCGTCGATCTGGATGTTGTTGTTCGCGGAGAAGCCGCGAATGTTGATGCTGTCGCCGGAACCACCGCCGCCTTCACCGGCGTTGAAGGTGATACCGGATACGTTGGACAGCACCTGGCGCAGGCTCAGTGCCTGTTGCTCCTGGATGACTTCCTTGGGGACCACGGTAATGGTCTGCGGGGTGTCCAGCAGAGGCGCGGTGTACTTCGCGGAGGAGGATTGCTCGACCTTGTAGGTTTTCTCGGTCTTGCCGTCGACAGTGACGGTACCGAGTTCGAGGGCTTTGCCCTGTTCAGCAGCCAGAGCCAAGCCGGCGGACGACGCCGTGACCAGTCCAATGGCAGTGGCCAGGACGGCACGTTGCGGCAGGTTGTTCTTGTTGCTCATAAGAATCACTCACCAGTGAAGATGGGGCGCGATTCTATTTGCGAATGTTTATCAGTAAAGATTAAAACACGACCTTTACATTATCTTTACACTTCTGTGGATACTTTAATGGCCATTAAATTCGTGAAAAATCTTCGAGACTCAGCCAACTGTCCGAAAAATATTAGCCAACGAACATCGCCAACCCAACCAGCCAAATGCGCAGCCCCCCTGAAATACTGCGACTCGCCGGTCACACTTCGATTTCGACACAGATCAAAGAGGCCCGCTTGCCGTTGTACTGGACGGTCGAATGCCCTACTCGGAGCGATGAACAGCGCCGAATGGTCTAGCGCCAGATCAACGATGAATCGATAGCCTCCAGGTTCCGGCACCCGGTCAGGGCCATGGCGACTTCCAACTCGGTACGCAGCAGGTGCAGCACATGAGCCACGCCCGAAGCGCCTGCCACGGCCAGGGCTTGAACGTAGGGCCGGCCGACCATCACTGCGCTGGCCCCCAAGGCGAGGGCCTTGAGCACATCCGTGCCACGACGGATGCCCCCATCCAGCAGCACCGGCACTCGACCGGCAACCGCGTGCGCCACGGACGGCAGCACATCGAGGGTCGCCGGCAGGCCGTCCAGTGTGCGGCCACCGTGATTGGAAACAACGATACCGGCGACGCCTTGTGCCACCGCCCGCTCCGCGTCCTTCGGATTCATCACGCCTTTGACCAGCACGGGCAGCCGGGTCAGCGACTGCAACCACTCCAGCTCCTTCCAGGTTGGCGCATGGGCCAGCAACGGACTGCCAAACAGTGGGCTGGCGCCCGGCTGGGCAATGCTGGGCGGCAGGCTGCGCATGCCCCTCAGGTTGACCGCCTCGATACCCTCGGGCAGGACGAAGCCAGCACGCTGCTCGCGATTGCGCACGCCATTCACCGGAGCATCCACCGTCACTACCAGCGCCCGGTAGCCCGCCGTTTCAGCGCGCCGGACCAGTTCGCGGGTGAACTCGCGGTCCGGCTGTATATACAGCTGGAACCAAAGCGGCGCCTGCGCGGCCTGGGCGATGGCTTCCAGGCTGATGCTGGCCTGTGTACTGACCACCATGGGTGCTCCCATGGCCGATGCGCCCAGCACGCTGGCCAGTTCGCCCTCCGGGTGCGCCAGCTGCTGGAAAGCCACGGGGGCCAGGAGAATGGGATAGTCCAGGTCGAGCCCGCAGAGCGTCGAACACGTATGGCCGCCGTCGAGGCCTTCCAGCACCCGATTGAGCACGCGCGTCCGCTGAAAGGCGGCTAGGTTGTCGGCCAGGGTCTGCTCGTCCGCCGCCCCCCCGGACAAGTAAGCCCAGGCCTGCGGCGTCATACGCTCACGGGCAAAGGCTTCGTAGTCGGCAACGGCGACGATCTCGGCAGGAATGGGAGCAGTCACGACGATAGGCCTCTTCAGGCCCGCAAGGGGCCATTCGATAATCGTTTGCAAATGTAATTGGCGCTCATCTTACTGCCCTGGCCACGCGCAAGAAACCTCGCCCCCACACATGACAAGGCCCGCCATGAAGGCGGGCCCTGTATGACGCACTCGAAGGCTTACAGGTAGAAGGCCTTCAGCGGCGGGAAGCCGTTGAATTCCACCGCGCTGTAGCTGGTGGTGTACGCGCCGGTGGACAGCCAGTAGAGACGATCTTCGGCGGCCAGGTTCAGCGGCAGGCCGTACTTGTAGTTCTCGTACATGATGTCGGCGCTGTCGCAGGTAGGGCCGGCGATCACCACTTCTTCCATCTCACCCTTCTTCTCGACCCAGATCGGGAACTTGATGGCCTCGTCCATGGTTTCAATCAGACCGGAGAACTTGCCCACGTCGGTGTAGATCCAGCGCTCGACAGCGGTGCGGGACTTGCGCGCCACCAGCACGACTTCGCTGACCAGGATGCCGGCGTTGGCGATCAGGGAACGGCCCGGTTCCAGGATGATTTCCGGCAGTTCGTCGCCGAAATCCTCTTTGAGGAAGCGGATGATTTCCTCGGCGTAGGTTTCCAGGCTGTTGGTGCGCTGGATGTAGTTGGCCGGGAAGCCGCCACCCATGTTGATCATCTGCAGGGTGATGCCGTCTTCTTCCTTCAGGCGCTCGAAGATCACCTTTACCTTGGCAATAGCGGCGTCCCAGACGTCGATGTCGCGCTGCTGGGAACCGACGTGGAAAGACACGCCGTAAGGCACCAGGCCCAGTTGCTTGGCGAGGATCAGCAGGTCCAGGGCCATGTCCGGGTTGCAGCCGAACTTGCGCGACAGCGGCCAGTCGGCCGAGGTGGAGCCTTCGGTGAGGATGCGCACATAGACCTTGGCGCCCGGAGCGGCCTTGGCGATGTTGCGCAGGTCGGCTTCGGAGTCGGTGGCGAACAGGCGCACGCCCTTCTCATAGAAGTAACGGATGTCGCGGGCTTTCTTGATGGTGTTGCCGTAGCTGATGCGCTCCGGGCCAACGCCGGTCTTCATCACCTTGTCCAGCTCATAGATGGAGGCGATATCGAAGTTGGAACCCTTGTCGCGCAGCAGTTCGGTGATCTCGGTGGCCGGGTTGGCCTTCACCGCGTAGTAGACCTTGGCGAAGGGGAAGCAGCTCACCAGCTGGTCGTAGGAATCAGCGATGGTCTGCTTGTCGATCACCACGAAGGGGGTTTCTTGCTTGTCGGCGAACGCCTTCATGCGCTGGAAAGTTTCGGGCGAGAAATAGTCTTCGACCTTGATCGACATGCGAGGGGACTCCATATGGCAAAACAAACAAAAGTAGTTAGGGGTGGCCCAGTGTTTCGTTGGACAACGGGCCTGAACGTCTGATCAGTTTCCCCACTTTGGTTCGCCTACTTCCCAAGGCATGTCGCCGAGGATCTTCAGTCGTTTCCGACATCAAACCTCTCGTCGTCAGTACTTGAGCCGGATGGATCGTTGCCAGCATGGACGTTCGGGCGCGAACTTTAGGACCACAGGAACCACAGATCAATCAAAAATTGCCGCTTTGTCGCATCCCTTTGTCGCATGCCATGTTGACTGTTTCGAATCCTCAACAAAACGTCATGAAATGCTGCACAGATGCGGGTTTCAGGGTGATGACCGGGAAGGATCGGGAAGGGAGCGAGAGGTCCAGCTCGAACCTCGGCATGACATCGCGGCACGCCCCACCGTAGGGTGCGCCGCGCGCACCGGTTCAGCGCCCGCATAGGGAAAGTCGTGGTCCAAATACCGCTGGTGCGCGCGGCGCACCCTACAGACTGTGGGTCACCGGGTGGCCCATGCATCGTAGGCTGGCGCTGAGCCTGCGAAGCCCAACATGCCCGGCGGCGCTGATCGGCCAGCCATTTCCCGCTATAATCCCGCGCTTTTCCGGGCCGTCCGCTGCCCGTCACACTTCCAGCCAGGCACGCACCCATGACCATCCAGGCCGCCGAAGTCGCGAAACGCCGCACCTTCGCCATCATTTCCCACCCCGACGCCGGTAAGACCACCATCACCGAAAAGCTGCTGCTGATGGGCAAGGCCATCGCCGTGGCCGGTACCGTGAAGTCGCGTAAATCCGACCGTCACGCCACCTCCGACTGGATGGAGATGGAAAAGCAGCGCGGCATTTCCATCACCACCTCGGTGATGCAGTTCCCCTACCGCGAGCACATGATCAACCTGCTCGACACCCCCGGCCACGAGGACTTCTCCGAAGACACCTACCGCACCCTGACCGCGGTGGACTCGGCGCTGATGGTCCTCGACGGCGGTAAGGGCGTAGAGCCGCGCACTATCGCCCTGATGGAAGTCTGCCGCCTGCGCGACACGCCCATCGTCAGCTTCATCAACAAACTCGACCGCGACATCCGCGACCCCATCGAGTTGCTGGATGAAATCGAGGCGGTGCTGAAGATCAAGGCCGCGCCCATCACCTGGCCGATCGGCTGCTACAAGGACTTCAAGGGCGTCTACCACCTGGCCCAAGACAAGATCATCGTCTACATCCCAGGCCACGGCCACGAGCGCATCGAAACCAAGGTCATCGACAAGCTCGACTCCGACGAAGCACGCGCCCACCTGGGCGACCTCTACGACAACTTCGTCGAAGAGCTGGAACTGGTGCAGGGCGCCTGCCACGACTTCGACAAGAACGCCTTCCTCAAGGGCGAAATGACCCCGGTGTTCTTCGGTACCGCGCTGGGCAACTTCGGTGTCGACCAGGTGCTCGACTGCATCGTCGACTGGGCGCCCAAGCCGCTGTCGCGCGCCACCCACGAGCGCAGCGTCGAACCGACCGAAGAGAAGTTCTCCGGCTTCGTGTTCAAGATCCAGGCGAACATGGACCCGAAACACCGCGACCGCATCGCCTTCATGCGCATCTGCTCGGGCAAGTACGAGAAAGGCATGAAGATGCGCCACGTGCGCCTGGGCAAGGACGTGAAGATCGCCGACGCCCTGACCTTCTTCTCCTCCGAGCGTGAGCAGCTGGAAGAAGCCTTCGCCGGCGACATCATCGGCCTGCACAACCACGGCACCATCCAGATCGGCGACACCTTCACCGAAGGCGAAGCCCTGGGCTTCACCGGCATCCCGCACTTCGCCCCGGAACTGTTCCGCCGCGTGCGCCTGAAGGACCCGCTGAAGTCCAAGCAGCTGCGCCAGGGCCTGCAGGAACTGGCCGAAGAAGGCGCCACCCAGGTGTTCTTCCCCGAGCGCAACAACGACATCATCCTCGGCGCCGTGGGCGTGCTGCAGTTCGATGTGGTCGCCAGCCGTCTGAAGGAGGAATACAAGGTCGAGTGCGCCTACGAGGCCATCAACGTCTGGTCGGCCCGCTGGATCGAGTGCAAGGACGAGAAGAAGCTCAAGGAGTTCAAGGACAAGGCCTTCGAGAACCTTGCCGTGGACGGCGGCGGCCACCTCACCTACCTGGCACCGACCCGCGTGAACCTCAACCTGATGGAAGAGCGCTGGCCGGACGTGAAATTCCGCGCCACCCGCGAGCACCACTGATCGGGCAGGACAAACGCTGTGGACACCCCCCGCGAACGACAACCCAGAACCCACCCCGATGAGCGCCGCGAGCACCTCGTCCGGGCCACACTGAAATGCCTCGTCGCGGAGGGGCACGCGGGGATTTCCGTCCGCCGCATCGCCAAGGAAGCCAACGTTGCCGTCGGCCTGATCAATCACTATTTCGGCAGCATCGACGCGTTGGTGGCGCAGGCCTACGAGACGCTCGCCACCGAGGTGAACCAAGTCCTGCAGGACCGGGTCAACGCCGCCGGTGACGACCCGGCAGCGCGCCTGGAAGCCTTTCTTACCAACTACTTCTCCCCGGTGACCCTGGATCCGGACCTGCTCAGCCCCTGGGTAGTGTTCTGGAGCCTGATCCGCCACTCGCCGCAGGTGAACGAGGCCCACGAGCGCACCTACGGCCGCACGCTGCGGATGCTGGAAGTGCTGCTGTCCGACCTGTCACGCAAGGAAGGCTTCGCCATCGCCAAGCCACGCCTGGCAGCCATCGGCCTCTCCGCACTGCTGGACGGTCTGTGGCTGGAGTGGTGCCTGAACCCGGCCAACTTCAGCGCCGGTGAGGGACTGGAAATCAGCCGACGCTGGATCGCCAGCCTGCGCGACGGCGCCTACGCCTGAGGGCAGCCGGAACCGCCAGGGGCCAGCTGCGCCGCCCATCGCGAGTAAAGAACCACGTTATAAGGGGGCCATCCTCACACGCAGCACCCAGCTGATCTCCGCCACAGTACCCAGCAGTAGGGTGCACCATGCGCACCGAGGCGATGGCGGTGACTCCGAGTCTGTCTCACGGCGCACCCTACGGGGCCAGCAGCATCCTGCTGGTTTGCTGACTCGAATCGTCACAGGCAGAGCCGGTGACTCATGACCACGTCCTCAGGACGTGGTTTCCCACGTTCAAATGAATTCGCGAAGCAGACCTAAGGTCTGCCCCAGGCTAGGCAGCGCGGCGGAACATGCTTCGCCGCTCCACCCGCGCGGCCCCTGCCTCGATGACGAAGGTCAGGCAGATGTAGATCCCCGCGACCAGCAGCAACGGCTGGTAGATCTGGAAGGTCTGGGCACGCACCACGTTGGCCGCACCCAGGAGGTCCACCACCGCCACGGTGGAGGCCAACGCGGTGGACTTCAGCAACAGCACCATCTCCCCAGCCAGGGTCGGCAGCAGCAGGCGGATCGCCCGAGGCAGCCAGACCCGCACCAGCACCAGCCGACGATGCATGCCGAAGGCCGCGGCGGCTTCCAGCTCACCGCGCGGCACCGACTTCATGCCGCCGCGGATCACCTCGCCCACATAAGCGCCGACCGAAAGCACCAGCGCCAGCACGATGTACCAGAAGCCATCACGCAGGTAGGGCCAGAGGAAGCTGCCGCGAATCAGCGGGAACTGGGCGAACAGGCTGCCCACGCCGTAGTAGAAGATGTAGATCTGCACCAGCAGCGGCGTACCGCGAATCACGCTGGTGTAGGCCAGCGCAAGCTTGGAGATCAGCGGGTTGCGCGACATTCGCGCCAGCGCCACCCCCAGCGCCAGGACGAAGCCCAGCACGGCGGAGATCAGCAAGAGCAGCAAGGTGGTACCCAGCCCGTCGAGCAGCAGGTGGGCGTAGTCGGCGATCCAGCTCAGGTTCATCGGAAACACCTCCTCACACCGCGGGCATCCAGCGACGGAAGCGTCGCTCGAGCCAGCCGGACAACAGATTGGAAAGCAGCGTCAGCACGTAGTAGAACGCCGCCGCGGTGAGATAGAACACCAGGTACTGGCGCGTGGAGCCCGCAGCCTGCTTGGCGGTGAACAGCAGCTCGCTGGTTCCCACTACGCTGATCAGCGCACTGTCCTTGATCAGATTGACCCAGAGGTTGGCCATCCCCGCCAGGGCGTTGGGCGCCATCGCCGGCAGCGTCACCCGGCGGAACAGGCTCGAACCGCTCATGCCGAAGGCGCGCGCGGCTTCGATCTGGCCATGGGGAATGGCCTGGATCGCCCCCCGGAAGATCTCCGAGGCATAGGCGCCCTGCACCAGTCCCAGCACCAGGATGGCCACCAGGGTACCGTTGAGCTTGACCTGGCCGTAGCCCAGCCAGCTCACCACCTCGTTGATCCCCATGGAACCGGCGTAGAACAGCAGCAGGATCAGGAGCAGCTCGGGCACGGCGCGGCACAGGGTCGTGTATCCGCGCATCAGCTTGGCCAGCGGACGCGGGCCGTTGAGTTTGGCGACGGCAACACAGAGCCCGATCAGAATCCCGACCAGGAAGGCGCCAACGGAGATTTCCAGGGTGACCCACAAGCCCTTGAGCAGGGCTGAGCCCCAGCCCTGGGGGCCGAAGCCGACCAGATCGAAGTAAGACGACATCAAGACACCTCGACGCGAAGCAGAAACCGGCCGCCCCGGTAGCCCGGGGCGGCCACGCGGGTCATTCTTTCGGCGCGACGCTCACGTCGAAGTAGCGGGCGGAGATGGTCTTGTAGTCCTCGCTGGCCAGGAGCTTGCCGATGGCGTCGTCGAGACGGGCCCTGAGTGCCTGATCCTCCTTGCGCACGCCGGCTCCCATGCCGCGTCCGAGCACCGCGTCATGGGGCACCTCGCCCTTCACCACTAGGCTGGCGGCGTGGGCATCGGCGGATTTGACGAAGTCGGCCACGCCCAGGCCGTCTGCCAGCATCAGGTCGATGCGTCCGGCCGTGAGGTCGGCGTTCACCGAGTCCTGGGTGTCGTAGTAGCGGACGTCGGCCACACCCTCGTAGAACTTCTTCACGTAGCTGGAGTTGTTGGTGGAAATCTGCACGCCAATCGCCTTGCCCTTCATGGATTCGGGCGTCGCATTCACCTCCAGGGCCTGCGGCGCGACGATCACGGTCGGGGAGTTGTAGTACGGACGACTGAAGGCAATCTGCTTCTCGCGCTCCTCGGTGATGGACATGGAGTTGAAGATCACATCGACCTTCTTCGCCAGCAGCGCGGGGATGATGCCGTCCCAGGCCACCTCTTCGATCACGCACTCAGCCTGCATGTCGGCGCACAGCTTGCGGATCAGGTCCGGCTCGAAGCCGGTCCACTGGCCATCCGGGTGCCTCACCGAAAAGGGCGGATAGGGTTCCGCCGCCAGCGCGAACCGGATGGGCTCGGCCTGCGCGCCCGCAATCCCGGCGACGAGCATTGCCGCGCCAGCCATCCAACCTGCCAGTCCAGATTTCTTCATCGTGATCCCCTTGCCCTGCTTGGTTTTGTTGTGATTCGAGCGTATCGAGGCGGCCGCCAGTGGCGGCCACTGTCATCGATTCTGGTGAGCGGTGACGAACTGCCGGCAGCGCTCGCTATGCGGCCGCAGGAAGACCTCCTGGGGAGGCCCTTCTTCTTCGATTCGCCCCTGATGGAGGAAGGCGACATGGCTGGAAACGTCGCGGGCGAAGGCCATTTCATGAGTCACCAGGATCATGGTGCGGCCTTCCTCGGCCAGCGACCGGATTACCCGCAGCACCTCACCGACCAGTTCGGGGTCAAGCGCCGAGGTGGGCTCGTCGAACAGCATGACCTTGGGCTCCACTGCCAGGGCGCGGGCAATCGCCACACGCTGTTGCTGGCCGCCCGAGAGGAACGACGGATACTCGTGGCGTTTGGCCGCGAGCCCCACCCGGTCCAACAGCGCCTCGGCCCGCTCGACCGCCTCGGCACGGCTTTCGCGCAGCACCTGGATCGGCGCCTCGATCAGGTTTTCCAGCACGGTGCGGTGAGGCCAGAGGTTGAAGCTCTGGAACACCATGCCGAGCCGCGAGCGGATTCGCGTCAGTTGCTTCTGGTCAGCCACCATCGGCTCGCCAATCCGGTCGGTGGTGAGGCGAATGCTTTCGCCATCGACCGTGACCGTGCCCTGGTTGGGTATCTCCAGCATGTTGATGCAACGCAGCAGGGTGCTCTTGCCAGAGCCACTGGCGCCGATCAGGGAAACCACACCGCCTTCCTCGGCGGTCAGCGAAACACCCTTGAGCACCTCGAACTGGCCGAAACGCTTGTGGATGGAATCCACCTCGACCATCTTCGGCCGCTCCGCCTTCAAGGCCGTGGAATCGACCACGACTGTCGAACGCACCTCGATGATCGACACCGGTTTCAAGGTGGCGGCGAAGCGACGAATGCGCACGCAGGCTTCAGCCAGCTGCTCTTCGCCCAGGCTGTAGGAGAGGCGTACGAACCCCTCAGCGGCGGGGCCGAAGGCGGCAGCATCGAGCACCGACACGCCGGTTTCGCGGAACAGTTGCCAGGCGAAATCCAGGGAGCTGAGGCCGCTGGCCCGTACGTCCAGCAGGACGAACATCCCCGCCTCGGGCTTCAGCACCTTGAGCAGGGCGCAGCCTTCCAGCGCGTTGACCACCAGGTCGCGGCGCCGCTGATATACCGCGCGCATTTCGCGGGTGACCGAGTCATAGGCGCGCACTGCGGCCAACGCCGCCTCCTGGACGAATCCCGGCAAGCCGTAGAGGACGTTCAGCGCAAGGTTTTCGATATGGGCCACCAACTCGGGGCTGGCGATGACCCAGCCTGTGCGCCAGCCCGTCATGGCGTGGGACTTGGACAGGCTGCCGATGCTCACCGTGCGCTCGCGCATGCCCGGCAACGTGGCGAAGTAGCGGTGCGGCTGTTCGAAAGCCAGGCTCTCGTAGACCTCGTCCACGACCACCCACAGGTCATGCTGCCGCGCCAGTTCGGCGATGGCCTGCATCTCCTCGGCCGTCAGCACGACGCCCGTAGGGTTGTTCGGGTTGGCGAAGAAGATGGCCCGGGTACGTTCGCTGATGGCCCCGCGCAGGGCCGCGAGGTCAGGCCGGAAGCCACCCTCGGCCGGACAGGGCACGCGCACCAGCGTAGCGCCGGTGGCTTTCAGGGTGGCTTCGTAGGTCACGTAGACCGGATCGAAGACGATGACTTCGTCGCCCGCTTCCAGCAGGCACATGGCCGCCGCATAGAGGCCATTCTGGGCGCCCGCGACGAGGATGGCGCAGTCCGCCGACACCGGCTGGCCGGTCAGTCGCCCGTGCAGATCGGCAATGGCCTGGCGCAGCTCGGGACGGCCGGCGACGTCACAGTAATGCGTGTCACCGGCCTGCAGGGCTTCGATGGCGGCGTTGGTGATGGGTTCGGGGGTGGCGAAATCCGGATCGCCAATGCTGAGGACGATCACGTCCTCGCCGGCACGTTGGGCGGCGATAGCCGCGTAGTGAATATCCCAGGCTGCTGTGCCTGGCCCAGCCATCCTCTCCACAAGCGAAGCAAAACGCATGTTCGAGCCCCATTGAAATGGTGGAATCCGGGTCACGCCACTGCATCGGCGAACCGGCAAGTGGGCCCAAACATAGCCGAGCATGAACGAGTGTTCAATAGCGTTTTTTCAGCCGATTCTCACAGCCCAGCGCAATGCCCCGAGGCAGAGCGGATGCACTCGGAAAAACCGCCCGAATTCCCCAAGGATGCGCATGCCGGACCGGCGCGACCGGTATATGCTGGCGCCATGCTGATCGATACCCACAACCACCTCGACTTCCCCGACTTCGACGCCGACCGCAGCGCCGTACTGGCGCGCTGCCGTGCCCTGGGCGTACGGCGTCAGGTGCTGCTGGGGGTCTTTCGCGAGAACTGGCAACGGATCTGGGACCTGGCCAACGCCGAGGAGGACTTCTGCACCGCCTTTGGCTTGCATCCGGTCTATCTGGCGCAACACCGCAATGAGCACGTGGCGGAGCTGCGCCAGCTGCTGGAACGCCACGCCGGGCACCCCAAGCTCTGTGCAGTGGGCGAGATCGGCCTGGACTACTTCCTCCCCGAACTGGACCGCGACGCGCAGCAGCACCTGTTCGACGCGCAACTGGCCCTGGCGGCGGAATTCGAACTCCCGGTGCTGTTGCATGTGCGGCGCAGCCATGCGGTGGTGATCGCCACCCTGAAGCGCTTCCGCCTCAAGCGGGCGGGAATCGTCCACGCCTTTGCCGGCAGCGTTGAAGACGCGAAGGAATACCGCAAGCTGGGTTTTCGCCTCGGCCTCGGCGGCGCCCCCACCTGGCCTCAGGCCAACCGCCTGCGCAAGGTCGTGGCGCAGTTGCCGCTGGAAGACATCGTGCTGGAAACCGACTCGCCGGACATGGCGCCCGCCATGCACCCTTACGGGCGCAACAGCCCGGAGTTCCTCCCGGATATCTGCGCAGCCCTCGCGGAGATTCGCGGCGTCACCCCCGAGGCACTGGCCGAGGCCAGCACGCGCAATACCTGCGAGGTGTTCGGCTGGAAGAACTTATAGGGGCGAATATTGCTTTGTAGGAACTGGCAAATCGTAGCCCGGATGAAATTCGGGAGCGGTGGCTGAACTTCTCCCCGGATTTCATCCGGGCTACGAAACTGGGCTCGGCTCTAGGGTGGATGGCGCTTTTTCCATCCACCATCGGCGCTCAAACCGGGCCCCGCCTGGTGGACATGAAAAGCGATGTCCACGCTACGCAGGCGCCTTCGGACGTCAGACGCGGAACGCGCCGATCAACTGTTTGAGCTGCGCCACCTGGCCGGACAGCTCCCGGCTGGCCCGTTCGGTCTGGCTCGCACCTTCGGCGGTGCGCTCGCCGGCATGGTTGATCTCGACAATGTTCTGGTCGATGTCATGTGCCACCGCAGTCTGTTGTTCCGCCGCGGCGGCAATCTGCTGGTTCTGGTCGACGATCATGCCCACCGCGCCCAGGATGTTCTCCAGCGCGGCCTGCACCTTGCCGGATTGGCCGACCGTGCCGTCGGCCATCTGGTGGCTGGTGTTCATCGCTTTCACCGCCGCGCCGACACCGCCTTGCAGCTTGACGATCATCTGCTCGATTTCTTCGGTGGACTGCTGAGTGCGCTTGGCCAGCGTACGCACCTCATCGGCCACTACGGCGAAGCCACGGCCCTGCTCGCCGGCACGGGCGGCTTCGATAGCGGCGTTCAGCGCCAGCAGGTTGGTCTGCTCGGCAATGCCCTTGATCACTTCCAGCACGCGGCTGATGGATGCACTGTCAGCCGCCAGCTGATTGATCACCGTCACCGACTGGTCGATCTCGCTGGCCAGGCGCTCGATGCTGCCCAACTGCGACTCCACCAGCGCACGGCCACTGACGGTTTCCTGATTCACACTCTGCGCACTGTCCACGGCGGCGGCGGCACTGCGCGCCACTTCCTGGGCAGTCGCGGACATCTGGTTCATGGCCGTGGCCACTTGCTCGATCTGGCTGCGCTGCCCGGCGACCGCCTGATTGCTCTCACCGGATACCTGCTCCACGCGACCGGCCTGGCGCTCCACTTCTGCAACGGTGTGGCCGACCCGCTCGATCAGGTCATGGATCTTCTCCACGGTGCCGTTGAACACCTGGCCCAACTCACCCAGCTCGTCGCGACTTTCCGCGCGGAAGTTCACCGTCATGTCGCCTGCGGCGACCTGATCCATCACTTTGCCCAGGCTCTTCAGCGTCGTACGGGTCGACACGTAGAAGCCGCTGTAGAGGTAGACGATGGCGATGAACACGACCAGCAGCGCCACGACCAACAGCACGGTTTGCACGCGCTTGCCGGCCAGGCGGCTTTCCAGTTCGGCCTTGAGGAAGGCCAGGGAGCCGTCGTTGAGCTGATAGGTCTTGTCCAGCGAGGCGCTTACCCGGTCGTAGAACTGTTGCCAGGGCGTAGTGAGGGTGTCGGCCATGATGACCTGATCCTCGAACAGCGTGGCACTCTGCTTGATAGTGTCGCGGCTGGCGGCGGTCAGGCCACCCAGCGCCTGCTGGGCGCGTGGGCTGCCGTCGAGGGCATCGGCGATCTTCAGGCCGTATTCCGCATTGAGCTTGTCCAGGTCCAGCAGCAGGTCGTCCAGCTTGGTGCTCGCGGCCGAGTTGAGGAAACCCTGTCCCAGCGAGTAGGCACCGGTGGCGCGCCCCTTGCCCAGAGCCATGGTCACCTGCGGCGTGGCCGAGGTGACCAGTTCGGTGATCTGCCGGACATCGGCCTGATCGTCCTGGCTGAGGCCGGCCTGGCCAGCGACGAACTTGATGAAGACCTGGGCGTTACCGAGCAGTTTCTCGATCATCGCGCTCTTGCTCTGCAGCGAGGTCTCGCCCTTGGCGGCCTGCAGGGCAGTCAGCAGCTCGTCGCGCTTGGTCTTGAAGGACTCCACCTGTCCGGGCTCGGACACGACCGGCTCCAGGCCCTGGAGCGTGGCCAGCAGCTCTTGCTCGAGACTGGCGATGCGCTTCTCCAGATCACCGGCCTGACCCGACTGGCCGATCATCGAGTTGATCAGCACCATATCGTTGAGGCTTTCCAGGTTGCGCCGCACCGTGAGGCTGGCGCCCAGGAGGTCGAGGCTCTCCAGCTCCGCGCGCGTGCTGACGAATTGTCGGTAGGAGTCGCGCACCAGATAGAAGTTGGTGATCAACATCGGCAGGAAGAACAGAACACTGATCAGACTGAACTTCATGCCGAAGCTGAGCCGATTCATCAGGGCGATGGCAGGATACAACAGGGTCTTCACGAGACGTCTCCTGTTCTCATTTATTGTTATGGACGCGCTCTGGGCGACGGGTGACCCGCCAAGCCTTGCAGCATCCCGACGCTGCAAGGCGGCCGTCTTACTCAGTCAGATGCTTCTGTGAGCAAATTCAGACTTTTCTGGCGCGCTCATCTGTGTACCCGATATCGGCAGGAGTTTCTGTAACTAAAGGTTAAGCAAGGCAGGACCCGCCCGGCAGCTGCACCGGGCGGGCGATGGAGCGGGTTTCAGAACAGCAGCGTCCAGACGGCGAAGCCGGCGTACCAGAGCACCGCAGCGCGGACCAGCAACTGCCAGAGCGCGTCCAGGGTTGCCACACCGGCATCGCCAGTGGCCGGCTCCGGCAGTTCAGCGGCAGCGCGGCCGGCCAATTCGATATAGCGGTGCGCCGGTATTTCCCAGTTCAGCAGCTCGTGCAGCAGCACGCGACTGACGCCGACGAAGTTGCCCACCAGCGAGAAGCTGGCCGCGAGGACCCGAACCGGTAGCCAGTCGAAGGCATGGCGAATCATGCCCGCACGCTCACGCAGCGCCGGCGTGCCAGCACCCTCGGAAGCCAGGGCCAGCAGCCGATACGCCAGGGCTGCCACCGGGCCCAACAGGGCGTACCAGAAAATCACCGCAAAGAAGCCCTCATACGCCTGCCACAACTGGTAGCCCTGCACCTGATTCAGGAGATCCGCGCCCTCCTCCGCCTCCAGGCCTAGGTCGCGCTCGGCGACATGGTAGGCACCTTGCGTGTCGCCACGTCGCCAGGCATCGCGGAATGGGCCGAGGTCGGCCAGCACATCGCCACGGCCAAGGCTGTAGATGATCACCAGCAAATGCACCGGCAGCGCCAACCAGCCGTAAGCCACCGGCTCCAGCACCAGCAGGAGCAGCGCCAGTACCGCCAGGGGCAACAGCACCAGCAACGCCAGGATCAGCGATGGGCTCCCCGCCAGGCGCGGGTTGGCTTCAGCCTTGGCCAGCTCGCGCAGCCAGAATCCATCCTGCTGGATATGCCGACGCCAGGCCGAAAACTTCTCGATCCAGAGCACCATCAACAACACCAGAAAATACATGGTTCCCTCCTCTTCCTAGGTTCTGAGCGCGTTCCGCAGGCGCGCCCAATCGAATGCTGGACCCGGGTCGGTCTTGCGCCCCGGGGCGATGTCGCTATGACCACAGATGCGCTCCAACGTGATGGCCGGGTAGGCAATGCGCAACTGCTCCACCAATGCGATCAGCGCAGCATACTGGGGTTCCGTGAACGCCTGGTCATCGGTTCCTTCCAGCTCGATTCCCAGGGAGAAGTCATTGCAATTCTCCCGCCCCTCGAACAGCGACACGCCCGCGTGCCACGCGCGCTGGTTGCAGGAGACGAACTGAGTGACGGCACCGTCGCGCTCGATCAGGAAATGGGCGGACACCTTGAGGTCGCGAATGCCCTCGAAGTAAGGGTGCTCGGCCGGGTCGAGACGGTTCTGGAAGAACGCCTGCACCTTTCCCGTGCCGAACTGGGCCGGTGGCAGGCTGATGTTATGGATCACCAGCAGGGAGACTTCGCCCTGCGGGCGCTCATTGAAATTGGGGGATGGGCAACGGCTGATGCCCTCGCACCAACCGGAGGCGGGGTCCAGCTGCATGTCGGCTCCTTGGTCTGCCGCCCACTTTAGGCGCAGTGAAGCCATTTTAGCGAGAGGCGGCGGAAGTAAGAGCCCCGTAGGGTGCGCTGCGTGTTCAGCCGGGGGACATAGGTAACGGGTGTCGGGAGACATGGGTAACGCATTTAGGCTTACGGAATCCTTCGACTCTGGAGTTCGAGCGATGCCGTGGCAGGAGTGCACCACCATGTCGATTCGACGCGAGTTTGTGCGGTTGGCCGAACAACCGCAGAGCAACGTGCGGGAGCTGTGTCGGCGCTACGGCATCAGCCCGAAAACCGCCTACAAATGGTTACAGCGCCACCGCGAGCACGGCGATGCGGGGTTGCAGGAGCGCTCACGCCGGCCGTTGCACAGCCCTGGGCGCAGCGACCCGGACTTGGAACAGGCGGTGGTGCAGTTGCACCACCGTTTCCCGTATTGGGGCGCCCGCAAGCTGCGCGGCCTGCTGCCGGCCGCGTTCGAGCGTCCCCACCACAGCACCCTCGACGCCATCCTCCGCCGCCATGGTTGCCGGGTGCGCTACCACGCCGAGGAGGCCGAAGCTCCGGCCACGCAGCGCTTCGAGCACTGCCAGCCGAACGAGCTCTGGCAGATGGACTTCAAGGGCCACTTCCCGCTCGCCGACGGCCGCTCGTCGCGCTGCCACCCGTTGACGCTGTTGGATGATCACTCACGCTTTGCCCTCTGCCTGGAGGCCTGCGAGGGCGAGCGCCTCGAACTGGTTCGACCGCACCTGATCCAGGTCTTTCGCCGCTATGGCCTACCGCGCCGGATCACCGCCGACAACGGTCCGCCCTGGGGCTCGAACATCGCGGGCGGCCTGTCCGCCCTGGAGGTCTGGCTGATGCGGCTCGGCATCGAGGTCAGCCACAGCCGCCCTCATCATCCGCAGACCCAGGGCAAGCTGGAACGCTTCCACCAGACACTCAAGCGCGAGTTACTGCAGCGCTCGTTTCGCGACTTGGCGCACTGCCAGCAGGCGATGGCGCACTGGCGGGAGCAGTACAACCACGACCGCCCGCATGAGGCGCTGGGCCAACTGCCACCGATCACGCGCTACCAGCCAAGCCGGCGCAGCTACCCGGAGCAATTGCCTGAACTGGACTACGAACCGGGCGACCGGGTGCTCAAGGTCGGCCGCGTCGGCCAGGTCAGTTTCCAGGGACGCAGCCTGTTCGTCGGCGGGGGGCTGTACGGGGAACGCGTCGCTCTCCGCCCCACCGCCGTCGATGGCGTCTACGATGTGGTGTTCATCCACAAGATCCTGCGCCAAGTCGACTTGAGACCGGGCAAAACATGATCATCAACCCGTTACCCATGTCTCCCGACAAGCGTTACCCATCTATCCCGGCTGAACACTGCGCGCACCGAAATCCTGGCACGGAGGCGTTGGTGCGCATGGCGCACCCTACCGTCGCTCTACGCCAACCTGCAGGACTGCTGCGCAGCCCTTGGCGAATGAATTCGCTCCCACAGGCAGAGGCCCGGCTCAAGCTCCCTTGAGCCGCCGCAGGTTGCCGATCACCGATTCCAGGGCGCGGTCGAACAGCAAGGCATCGTCCAGCAGGCGGATCGCCTTGCGGCGGAATTCCACCGCCAGGCCCATGCGCGATTTTTCCAGCACCTTCATGCCGGTGCGGTTGACGAAGATGTACTTGCCGGTGGGCTTGATCAGCGCCGCCAGCTTGCAACGCAGCTTGTGCTCTTCGTCTTCCTGGAACTCGACCCAACTGCCAACGCGCAGGTTATCGACAAAGCCAAGGGCTTCATCGTCATCCGCCAGGCTGACGTCGGGCTCCGCGACCTGAGGCTCTCCCGGTGCGACCAGGACGATTTCTTCGACCACCGCCACCATGGCCGGCATGGCGTTCTCTTCCGGCTCCGCCTCATCCGGCAGATCGAGCAGCAGGGGCGGCAACTCCAGACTGTCGTCAACCACGACCTCGACCGGCTCCGGCTTGCGCAAGCGCTCGAAGGTCTGGACGTGCAGGGCTTCCAGCCGGCTGAAGAATTCGCTGGTGGAGAACGGGTCGAACGCCGCACTGGCCAGGCCTTCACGCAGGGCCTTGAGCAAGCCCGGCACCAACTCCAGCAGGCGGGCACGGGCTTCCGGCGCGTCGTGGGACTCCACGCTCCAGATCAGATCGTCCATGGTCTGCAGGGCGGACTGCCATTCAGGCGATTCGACGCCATGCTTGAGGCACGTCAGCAGCAACACCTTGCTCCAGGCTTCTTGCAACAGGCGCACCACCACTTCAGGCAGGGTGCGGCCGAGCAGACGCTGGTTGAGCGCGTCTTCCACTCGCCGACGAGCCAGTTCGGCCTTGGCACGGCCCTCCTCGGCATCGCGGGTACGCTGTTCCAGCAGCTCGCTGCGACGACGCTCGTCACCGGTGTAGGCCAGGAATTCGGCCAGCAGCTCGGAGAAAATCGCCGGGTCGTCGACGAAGTCGTTCAACAAGCGCTGCACCACCTGCTCGATGCGGTGGTAAAGGCTGTCGCGCTGGGCGTCGTCCTGCTCCACCCAACCCAGGGCGGCGGAGGCGATTTCGTTGAGCAGGCGGCGCGCCGGGTGGCTGCCACGGCTGAAGAAGGTCTTGTCCAGCAGCGCGACCTTGAGCATCGGAATCTGCATGCGGCCGATCAGAGCCTTGAGCGAGTCCGGCAGGGTGCGGTCGTCGAGGATGAACTCGAAGAGCATGGACACCAGGTTGATGACGTCATCATCCACCTGCCCCACCACACGCACCCGGCCACTGCGAGCACTCGCGTGGCTCAGCAGCTGTTCGAGGCTCATGCGCAAGTCGTAGTCATCGTTGTGCTGCTGCGGCAGGTGCTGCTGCAGGTGCGACAGCAGGCGCATCAGGTCGATGCTGCTGACGGGAACCGCATCGGCAGGCTGCTCGCGGCGTGGCAACCCGGTGCCACGCACCTGGGACAGCAGCTCCTGGAGTACGCCGAAGACTTCCTGAACCCCTTCTGCGCTGACCTCGCCCTGGCCGCCACTGGCCAGCGAGCCGGGTTGGGCAGCAGAGCGCCCGGCGGGGCTGGCGCGTTCCGGCTGACGCCGCGCAGGCGCCGAGCGCAGATCCGGGAGCACACCGGCCGTCACCAGGAGCTGGTTGGCCTCGGCGTAGAACTGATCCAATTCCGTGAGGACGTACTTCTCGAACAACTTGAGGATGATCAGCTTGACCTTGATTTCCACGCCAAGGCTGCGACAGGCGTCGAGGAACGCCTCGCACAGCAGGCGCGGCCCCAAGGGGTTGGTCCTGTCGTCGACCTTTTTGCTGACGAGTGCGTTGAAGCGGGTGGTGAGGTGACCCAGGGCGACGCTGTCGCGGGCCATCACCTTGGCGACCATGGCGTCCAGCGCCACGGTTTCCTCGAGCTCGTCGTTCTGCACCAGGGACAGGCTGTCGAAGGACACCGCGTCCAGTTGCGGCGCCTTGCCGATCTCGTACTGATTGAGCGACGAGAACGACTCGAAGACCTTCTGCAGGAAGGCACGCTCGATGCTCTTGCGCTTGAGCCTCAGGTCGCGCATCGCCTCGAAGAACGCGTTCTGCTCGGCATTGCTGGTGGCGCGGTCCGCCATCTCGAAGAGGGTGTCGTCCGCATTGTCGAACAGCACCTGAAGCGTCTGCTTCAGCTGCAAGGCCACTTTGTCGCGCACCTGGATCAAGGCCACGGGCAGCCTTCCTACCGGCGAGGTTGGCGATTGCTGGGTGGCCCCCTTGTTCAGCGGCACCACCTTAGCGTCGGTCTGCATCACAAGCCTCCCGCAGGCCGCGCCCTTCCACAGGGCTCATCGGACCGCACATCGATCATGGGGAGTTATCCATAACGTCAAGCATCTGGCGTCAAAAATAGAAATTTCCGATGACATTATAGGGATGATGCCGTGACAACCAAGCGGAGATTTCCTACAGACATGAATCAAGTCACAGATGCAGGGGGCTCGACCGACAAGTGCACAGCACGCCAGACGCACATATGACTGTCTAGCAGAAAGCGTGGAGCGGTTGCCCCGCCGGCCGTCGGCAGCCTTTATAATCGCCGCTATCCTGCCTGCGGAGCCCACCATGCCCAACCTTCTCCTCGCTGACCTCACCGCTGAAATCGAGGCCAACGTACGCACCGCCCTCCAGGAAGACATCGGCAGCGGCGACATCACCGCCCAGCTCATTCCCGAGGAGCGGCAGGCTCGCGCCACTGTCATCACCCGCGAAGCGGCCATCATCAGCGGCACCGCCTGGGTGAACGAAGTATTCCGCCAGCTCGACCCGCGCGTGACGGTGCAATGGCAGGTGCAGGACGGCCAGCGCGCCGAGGCCAACCAGGCCCTCTTCCACCTCGAAGGCCCGGCCCGCGCACTGCTGAGCGGCGAGCGCAGCGCCCTGAACTTCCTCCAGTGCCTGTCTGGCGTCGCCACCCGCGTCGGCCACTATGTCAACTTGGTAAAAGGCACCCAGGTAAAACTGCTCGACACCCGCAAGACCCTGCCCGGCCTGCGCCTGGCGCAGAAGTACGCCGTCACCTGCGGCGGCGGTCACAACCACCGCATCGGCCTGTACGACGCCTTCCTCATCAAGGAAAACCACATCGCAGCCTCCGGCGGCATCGCCCAGGCCATCGACGCCGCGCACCGCATCGCCCCCGGCAAACCGGTGGAAGTGGAAGTGGAAAGCCTGGACGAACTCCAGCAAGCCCTTGCCGCCGGCGCCGACATCATCATGCTCGACGAACTCAGCCTCGACGACATGCGCACCGCCGTCAGCCTCACCGCCGGCCGCGCCAAGCTCGAAGCCTCCGGCGGCATCGTTGATACCACCCTGCGCACCATCGCCGAAACCGGCGTCGACTACATCTCCATCGGCACCCTGACCAAAGACGTCAAGGCCATCGACCTGTCGATGCGGTTGAGCCTCTAAAACCCGCCCCGCCGAGCCCCGGGCGTTGCCATGTGCCCCGGGCAAGGCTATGGTGCGGCCGTCCTGGCAAATTCCAGGACCGGGTTTGGCGACCCGATTCGCAAAAGGCGCATAGATGCCCATCACATACTGCAGGTACTTACCGTGCCGGCATCGTGTCATGGCGGCTGTGCGCGGGAGACCGAAAGGTCTGCCGGGTTCCTTTTGCCCCGGTTCGCCAACCTGCGCACAGCTGCCACCCCAATCGTTTGGCGACGATTCGTGGCAGCTCCCCAGCAAAAGGAGCTTTGACCATGCACACCCGCACACCCGCAAGGAATGCACGCACCTCGGCAGCCACCCTCGCCCTGGACCAGAGAACTGCCGGAGGTGGGCTATGAACAACTTCGCCCGCATTGCCGATCTCCAGGGCGACCGCCTCCTGACAGCCGGCTACGCCCTCAGCACCATCGCCGACCTGCTGGGGTGCGACGGCCTGGACCACGGCCTGAGCGACAAAGACCTGAAAGGCCTTCACCACGCCGTCAAAAGCATCTCGGAACTGATGGAATGCTTGGCAATGGACCTGTACAAGGTTGCCGACAACCTCCAGAGACGAGACTGAAAAGTGCATGACCGAGGCACCAGGCCACGGCAGCCCCACGAAAAACAAAAAGCCCCGCAGAACCTGCGGGGCTTTTTGTCTGGATCATGGTGCCGGTAAGAGGAATCGAACCCCCGACCTTCTCATTACGAATGAGCTGCTCTACCGACTGAGCTACACCGGCAACGGCGCCGAGAAACTTACCAAAATAGGATCCAAAAGAAAACTCCTTAAAGCTCACTGCGCCAACGATAACGCCTGCTTGGAGCACACTTTTTGCAACCCCATACGACATCCCTTTCCTAGAACATCTTCCGCCGCAGCGTTTTCTCCCAGCCCCCGCAGCGCCTGCGCCAAGCCGATGTACGAATTTGAATTCTTGGGCACAAGACTGATGGCCATCTCAAAATCAGCACGAGCACCATTCAACTCGTTCAAACTTAGCAACGCAGCCCCACGATTATTGTAGGCATATCCATAATTCGGCATAAGCTCTATCGATTTATTAAAACCATCGAGAGCCGACACAGAAAAACCATGACTATAGAGACTCGTGCCAACATTATAATATATTCGATACCCGCCAAATCTAATTTCTCCACCCTCAACAGGAGATCTCTCATACAGATCAGCAGCTTCCCGCCAAACAAAATAGGGATTTGAAAAGGTAAACAAACGATCATACGAGAGCAGGGAAAAAACAAAAAAAGACAATGAAAAAGCGAAGACAAACCATCGCGCTTTCAATCCACTCAGAAAAATCCCTACCAATACAAACAGGAACGAGCACCACAGATAGCTTCTATAGACGACAAATGTCTCCTGCAATCTAACCGAGGAAAACTCAGTAAAGAAAAGTAACGCAGGCATCAGCATCGCAAACCCAACCAGTCCGACTTTACCTCCGCGCCACAGCAAGAAAATCCCAGCAGCAATATAGAATAAGTAAAAAAATGCCCCCACCCACAGAGACCAAGATGAAAAGACGAGAGGAAATGTCTCCCGCATATCCATTGAAACCCATAGAGGATTCGGAAACAGCCACAAGAAAACATACTTGAAGAATAACGACGTCTGATTCAGAACACTCAGCGGGTATAGATACTCAGGCAATACATCCGCCCCCCCCAAAACCTCATCAGTCATTATCTCGATCGACGCGCCAAGCACCCGCCTCACAACAACTACGGCATAGAGGGAGATCAAACCCTGCGTCGCCAGCACAAGAAAAACCTGCCGACTTGAAACCCCGAGTGCTTTGCCACTTCTGAGATACAAGCAAAGCATCAGAAAAGACAGTGCGGGAATCATTACAGCATGCTCTTTGGAGAGCACCGCCATCGCAAAGAAAGCTGCACTGCCCCATAGTTCAAAGCGATTCCCTGCCAGGCCTCGCCAAAAAGCCAGGAGACTGAGAATGGAAAAAAGCGTTGCACACAGTATCGTTCGCTGGACAAGGTACCCATATGCAAGCGCCGAAAATGGATGGACGGCAAACAGCGAAGCCGATGCGAATGCCGCCCACATCTGCTTTTTCCGGCACTGAACCACGCCAAGATCACCAAGCAACTGACGAACCAACGCAAACACCGATAACACCACACCCAGGTGCAATCCCAGATTAACAATGCGCATCACCGGAATGTCCAACTGGCCATCCCCCCACCACGTGAAGCTGAGATAAATCATATCCCTGGGAATTGGCAGCAAGCCACCATGAAGCAGCACACCTGGTTTGGCATTCAGAAAAAAATAAACATCATCAAAAACGAGTGGATTATGAATAAAAGAAAAAGACAGTATCGACAGGACCAGCACCCAGAAGAGGCATGCTGCCCACCAAATCCCCTTACTAGACATTTCACCCCCTCAAAAAAAAGCAGCTCACGCAAAGCGTGAACTGCTCCTCAGACTCATAGACTGAGCCACTAAATCTAGTTACTTGCAGATATTTGCAGTCACGCAAGTACCAGTAACTGCCCAAGTAACACGGCCGTTGCTCAGGGTAGGAGTAAGAATATAGGTCTCACCACCGAGACCACCGGTGCTGACAGCAGTCGCAGTAATCACACCGTTTGCAGCGGTGTTAACAGAGGTAATATAGCCGGATGCGCCTTGGTTGGCAGATACACCGTTACTACCAGCCATGCAGTTCGCGACAGCATTTTGATCCTGAGCGCAAAGCTCGACCTCGGTTTTCACAGCCGCCGTTGCCAGCACTACTTCAGAAAACTTCGCTTTTTTGGTGTACTGCTGGTAAGCAGGAAGCGCAATGGCAGCAAGGATGCCAATAATCGCTACGACAATCATCAGTTCAATCAGGGTGAAACCCTTTTGCGCTTTCATGTATTCATCCTCGAATGTGGTAGGCCGGTTGCCTGAAAACTTAAATGCACGGACCATGCCAAAAACTCTGTATAACGCGACTAATCACGCTCCTCCTCAGAATCAACAGAGCGCACCGCTTGCCTTCCAACCCACAGCGGAATGTACCGAGATCACCATCCCAGCCACTAACTGCCATTTTTTGTCACCCTCCATGACCGCATTTGGCGCTGCTGTTCAACTACGTTATAAGGCAGTGTCACAACTGGCAGACTGATGCTCCCTCATGAACGAGACCGCCCCCACGCTATCCGGCCTAGCCAAACAGCTTGTCCTGACCAATTTGCTGGATGAGCGAAGCGCCCTCCAGGCCCATACCCAGGCGCAGCGCAACAAGATTCCGCTGATCACCTACCTGGTGCAGAACAAGCTGCTGAAGAGTCGGGATCTCGCGGAAATGGCGGCGGAGCAATTCGGTGTCGCCTTCCTGGACTTGAGCAGCATCGACAGGGATTCCCAGCCTAAGGAGCTTGTTAGCGAAAAGCTGATTCGCCAGCACCGGGCCCTGCCCCTGTGGCGGCGCGGCAACAAGCTGTTCGTCGCCATATCCGACCCGACTAATCACCAGGCCGTTACCGATATCCAGTTCAGCACCGGCCTGAACACCGAGGCCATTCTGGTCGAGGACGACAAGCTCGGCGATGCCATCGAGAAGTTCTTCGACAGCGCCAACAGCGGGATGGAAGACCTGGGCGACGTCGACCTGGATGGCGTGGACGTTGAAGCTGTCGACGACGACAAGAAGGACAGCCCCGGCGGTGTGGATGCCGACGACGCCCCGGTGGTGCGTTTCGTGAATAAGATGCTGCTGGACGCCATTCGCGGCGGTTCCTCAGACCTGCACTTCGAGCCCTACGAGCGCTCCTACCGTGTTCGCTTTCGTACCGATGGCATGCTGCATGAAGTGGCCAAGCCGCCCATCCAACTGGCCAGCCGTATTGCTGCGCGCCTCAAGGTGATGGCTGCTCTCGACATTTCCGAGCGCCGCAAGCCCCAGGACGGCCGGATCAAGATGAAGATATCCAAGGTCAAGTCCATCGACTTCCGCGTCAACACCCTGCCAACGCTCTGGGGCGAGAAGATCGTGATGCGGATTCTCGACCCCACCAGCGCGCAGATGGGTATCGATGCCCTGGGCTATGAAGAGGAACAGAAAGACCTGTACATGGTGGCCCTGAAGCAGCCCCAGGGCATGATCCTAGTGACCGGCCCTACCGGTTCGGGCAAAACCGTTTCTCTGTACACCGGCCTCAACATTCTCAATACCGTGGATATCAATATCTCCACCGCCGAAGACCCGGTGGAGATCAACCTGGAAGGCATCAACCAGGTCAACGTCAACCCCAAGCAGGGCCTGGACTTCGCCCAAGCCCTGCGCGCCTTCCTGCGCCAGGATCCGGACGTGATCATGGTGGGCGAGATCCGTGACCTGGAAACCGCCGAAATCGCCATCAAGGCCGCGCAAACCGGCCATATGGTGCTGTCCACCCTGCACACCAACAGCGCAGCGGAAACCCTTACCCGTATGCGCAATATGGGTGTGCCTGCCTTCAACATTGCCACCTCGGTCAACCTGATCATCGCCCAGCGCCTGGCACGCAAATTGTGTGCGCACTGCAAGAAGGAGCTGAACATTCCACGGGAAGCGCTGATCGAGGAAGGCTTCCCCGAAGCGAAGGTCGGCACCTTCACGCTCTATGGGCCGGTCGGCTGCGAAAACTGCAACCAGGGCTACAAGGGCCGAGTGGGTATTTATGAAGTGGTTAAAATCACGCCGGCCATGCAGCAGCTTATTATGGAAGAAGGCAACTCCATCCAGATCGCCCAGCAGGCGCGCCGCGATGGCTTCAATGACCTGCGAACCTCCGGCCTGGTGAAAGCCATGAATGGCATCACCAGCCTTGAGGAAGTCAACCGCGTGACCAAGGATTAACCATGGCGGAAAAAGCGCTTAAAACCAGTACCTTCGCCTGGGAAGGCACCGACAAGAAAGGCGGAAAGGTCAAGGGCGAACTCACAGGGCAGAACCCGGCGCTTGTGAAAGCGCAGTTGCGCAAACAAGGTATCAACCCGACCAAGGTGCGCAAGAAGTCCGCTTCTCTGCTGAATACAGGGAAGAAGATCAAGCCCATGGATATCGCACTGTTCACCCGTCAGTTGGCAACCATGATGAAGGCAGGTGTCCCGCTGATGCAGTCCTTCGACATTATTGGCGAAGGTTTCGAGAAGCCGGCAATGCGTACGCTGGTGAATGAAGTCAAGCAGGAGGTTTCCTCGGGCAATAGCCTGGCAAACTCCCTGCGCAAGAAACCGGATTACTTCGACGAACTGTATTGCAATCTAGTGGACTCAGGCGAACAGGCAGGTGCGCTGGAAACGCTGCTTGACCGGATTGCCACCTATAAGGAAAAGACCGAGGCCCTGAAGGCGAAGATCAAGAAGGCGATGAACTACCCAATTGCGGTAGTCGTGGTTGCGATCATCGTGACAGCAATTCTTCTGATCAAAGTCGTACCGCAGTTCAAAACAGTATTCGCGAACTTCGGTGCTGAGCTTCCGGCCTTTACCCTGATGGTCATCGGGATATCCGAGATACTCCAAGAATGGTGGTTCATCGTTTTACTTGGCTTCTTTGCGGCTGGTTTTCTAATCCAGCATACTCATCGAAAGTCTGAAAAGTTCCGCGACTGGGTTGATCGCACCGTTCTCAAACTGCCCATCGTCGGCGACATTCTTTACAAGTCGGCGGTGGCCCGATTCGCCCGGACACTCGCTACCACCTTCGCCGCTGGTGTTCCACTTGTGGATGCCCTGGACTCGGTGGCTGGCGCCAGCGGCAACGTTGTCTTCAAAAACGCTGTGCTAAAGGTTAAATCTGATGTCTCCACCGGCATGCAGCTCAACTTCTCCATGCGCACCACCGGCGTCTTCCCGGCCATGGCCGTACAAATGACTGCCATCGGCGAAGAGTCCGGCGCGCTGGACGATATGCTCGACAAGGTCGCCAGCTTCTATGAACAGGAAGTAGATAACGCCGTCGATGGCCTGACCGCGCTTATGGAACCCATGATTATGGCCGTACTCGGCGTACTGGTCGGCGGGCTGATCATCGCCATGTACCTGCCCATTTTCCAACTGGGCGCAGTCGTCTAACCATGCAATTGATCGACTTTCTGGCCAGCCATGCGCTGGCCTTTGTTTTCTGCGCGCTGTTGCTCGGACTGCTGATCGGCAGCTTCCTCAACGTGGTCATCCACCGCCTGCCCAAGATGATGATGCTGGACTGGCAGGAGCAGGCGCGCGAAGCCCTGAGCCTGCCGGCCGAGCCCAAGGGGCCGGTGTTCAACCTGGTGCTACCGAACTCCCGCTGCCCCCATTGCAGCCATGAGATTCGCGCCTGGGAGAACATCCCGGTGGTGAGTTACCTGGCGCTGGGGGGCAAGTGTTCGTCGTGCAAGGCCCCCATCAGCAAGCGCTATCCGCTGGTCGAGCTGGCCTGCGGCGCGCTGTCGGCCTATGTGGCCTGGCATTTCGGATTCGGCTGGCAGGCCGGCGCCTTCCTGGTGCTGACCTGGGGCCTGCTGGCGATGAGCATGATCGACGTCGATCACCAACTACTGCCGGATGTGCTGGTACTGCCGCTGCTGTGGTTGGGCCTGATCCTCAACAGCCAGAGCCTGTTCACCGGCCTGGAGGATGCGCTGTGGGGCGCGGTGGCCGGTTACCTGAGCCTGTGGTCGGTGTACTGGCTGTTCAAGCTGGTGACGGGCAAGGAAGGCATGGGCCACGGCGACTTCAAGCTGCTGGCAATGCTGGGCGCCTGGGGTGGCTGGCAGGTGCTGCCGCTGACCATTCTGCTGTCCTCCCTGGTGGGCGCCATTCTGGGTGTGATCATGCTGCGCCTGCGGAACCAGGACACGGCCACGCCCATACCCTTCGGTCCGTACCTGGCCATTGCCGGCTGGATTGCGCTGCTCTGGGGTGATCAAATAACGGCGACCTATCTGCAGTTCGCCGGTTTCAAATGATCAAACCCTGGATTCTTGGCCTTACAGGCGGTATCGGCAGCGGCAAGAGCGCCGTTGCCGCGCATTTCAGCCAGCTTGGCGTGCACCTGGTGGATGCCGACCACGCCGCCCGCTGGGTGGTCGAGCCCGGCCGCCCGGCGCTGGCACAAATCGCTGAGCACTTTGGTGACGGCGTGCTCCAGGCCGATGGCCAGCTGGATCGAGCTGCCCTGCGCCAGCGCATCTTCGAGAACCCCGAGGAGCGGCGCTGGCTGGAAGGCCTGCTGCACCCGTTGATCGGCCAGGAAATCAGCCAGTACCTGGCCAAGGCCGAATCCCCCTACGCCATTCTGGTGTCGCCCTTGCTGATTGAATCCGGCCAGCATCGTCTCACCCAGCGCGTGCTGCTGATCGATGCGCCGGAAACGGTGCAGGTCCAGCGCACCATGCAGCGCGACAATGTGCCCGAAGCGCAGGTCCAAGCCATATTGAAGGTACAGGCCAGCCGGGAAGAGCGACTGAAATACGCCCACGATGTGCTGCTCAACGACCGCGACCTGGGCTGGCTGCACGCCGAGGTGGAGCGCCTGCACAACTTCTATCTGACCCTGCGAGGAGGCCAGCCATGAGCCAACCCGTCACCGTGGAGTGCCCGACCTGCGGCGCTCCGGTGGAATGGGGCCCGCAAAGCCCCACCCGCCCCTTCTGCTCCGAGCGCTGCAAGCTGATTGATCTGGGCGCCTGGGCTGCCGAGGAACATGCGATCCCCGGCGACAACCTGGAAGACGAGCTGTTTTCGGGCGACCTGCCGCCGCGCGAACATTGACCCACCGGCTCAGGGGCGCATGAAGCTGTAATCGCGCCCCGAATCAAGATTGTCCGCGAGGAAGAGCAGCTCCTGAGCCAGGTCATCCGCGGAGCGCAGCCCCGCGCTGCGTTCTACCACTGCGCTTAGCAAGGCGCGTAGTGCCAGCTCTTCACCTATTCCGCCCCGCTTCGCCTCGTCAAGGTTCTGCTCCAGGGCGGTTCTTGCCCAATCGTGAATGCCCATGTTGTCAGTCCCTCATGCTGGTGGATGAAAAAGCGCCATCCACCCTACTCAAGCCGAAACTCCGCCCGGAATGATTGATCCAGGTCAGAAGCGAAGACGGGATAGCGCGGATGAATCTCCGGCTATCAGCGGGGCGTGTCGTCGTCTTTCCAGGGGGCCTGGAGGTAACGGGTGCGGTTGAACGTTTCCAGCCAGTCCGGGCAGAAGACCACCAGCGCAGTCACGGCAGTGCCGTTGATGAACGCTTCGGGGAACATCACCAACCAGAGGTAGCCGATGAAGTCCTCCAGCCAGGGCGGCATGGGGAAGACGCCATCCATCCACAGCACGCCCAAGCCGATGAGGACGCACAGCAGCGCGGCCAGCGCCGCAGGAAAGAAACCGCAGCAGAAGATGTACACGAACAGGTTACGCGGCTGGTAATGCTCCACCCACTTGGCACAAAGCTCGGTGACCAGCACCGGTAGCAACACCAGCAGGGCACCATTGAGGCCGAGGGCCGCCCAGTCCTGCTTCCCCAGCGCCAGCAAGGCCAGCTGCGCCGCCAGGCCGCCCAATATTGCCAGGGGCCAGTCCAGCAACAGCGTCACGGCGGTCATGCCGATGAAGTGGTACGACACCCCGGAATCGAAGTCGCGTCGCATCAGCCACAGCAGAAACAGCACCAGCACCGTGCCGAACAGCAGGTGCTGGCGACGGGAGTCGCTGAACAGCTCGACCCAGGGCGCACGCCACAGGGCCCAGGCAATCGCGGGCAGATAAAGCGCCCAGCCGAGGCCCAGGGTTTCCGCGGACAGCAACTCGGCAGCAATCACGGGGTGAACGACTCCAGGGCCGTACGCAGCGCGGCGGCGTCAGTGAACTCTTTTTGCTCAATGAGCTTGCCCCGATCGAGCCGGAGCCAGAGCACGCGGGCCTCGCCTCCGGGATAACGGCTGGCAACGCGGGATTCGCGGTCCAGCAGGACGCGATAGTTGTAATCACGCATGGCCGGAATGGCGAAGAGCGCGGACACCAGCGACGGCATGCGGCTGATGTCGGCCACGAACACCGCGTGGCGGACGTCCAGATAGCCCTTGGGCTGCCCCTCCAGCGCGGCCTTCAGCAGCTTGCCGCCGTCCATGTCGCGCGCCACCAGGAGTAACTGCAGCCCATCGTCCAGGCTGTAGGGCTGCTCGTATTGGTCCAGCAAGGTCCAGGGCGCTAGCCGCTCCCCCACTTCCAGCGCCTGGCTGCAAGTGACCACGAGGCTCAGCATCAAGCCAAGACAGATCCGCATCGATTCAATCTCCAGTGGTCGAGTAGACCCGAATATCCTCACGCACCGTCCAGCCCCGCTGCATCTGCCAGAAGGCCAGCGCCTCGGGCGCATCTTCCAGCACGAATACATGGGACTTGCGGATACCCAACAGCGCCAGGCGCCTCAATGCCTCCTGCAGCAACGCCCGCGCCCAGCCCCGACCACGGAAGGGCAGGTCGACCACCAGGTGCTGCAGGTAACCGCGACGCCCGTCATGCCCGACCAACACGCTGCCGGCCACGTGCCCGGCGTCGTCTTCGAGCAACAGGCAAAGATCGGGATTGCGTTGCAGGTAGGCACAGAACGGCTCCAGCTCATCTTCGGCCCGCAGGCGAATGCCGGGCGTGCGTCGCCAAAGGTCGAGCAAGGCGGCGTGATCGGCGACGGTAATCGGACGGATGCGCATGGCGTGCTCCAGGCAGGTTCTGAAAGTTTACACCGCAGCCACGCCCGGCAACCTGCGCGCATTTGTCGCGACGGCGTCTTCGCTGGCACCGCAGGGGTACCCAGAGCCCTCGCCGGAGCGCTAAGCTGCGGGACATGAACGAGTCCGACTACCTGCGCCTGCTGACGCGGCAGGCCGAGCAAGCCAACGACTTCCTGTCGAATGCGCGCAGGTGGGAACGCGAACGCTGGGTTTGCCAGCGGCTCCTGCAGGCACTCAACCTGCCCTATCGCCTCAAGGACTTCAGCACCGGCCAGGAACCACCGGATGTGCAGTTCCGCGAAGCCAACTTCGAAGTGTTCTTCGTACTGGACGAGGGCCGCCGCCTGAACGAGGAATGGCGCGCGGAGCTTGAGCGTCGCCGTAGCGCCTTCTCCCTTGCGCAACTGGTACGCCGGGAGAACCGCCCCAAACGGATTCCCGCCGCCGAACTCCAGGCCCGCCTGGGACCGACGCTGCGCAAGAAGGCGCGAAATTATGAAGAGCGCGGCCTCGACCTGGGCACTCTCGACCTGCTGGCCTTCGTCAATCTCAAGCGCGCCACGCCGGACTTCAACAGCCCTTTTCCGCCCCCCACCGAATACCTGCGCCAGGGCTGGCGCTCACTGTCGCTGGTCGGCCCCAATTTCGCCCGGGTGCTCTTCGCCCATGGGGACGCCCCGGACTTCCTGCGCAACAACCTGGGCCGGACCATCCTGTTCGATGTAGGCATCGGCCTGTAGCCCGCGCGCAAAAATCCCCGTTGCGCGTTGAGCGCCAGCGAATTCGCCAGCTAGAATGCCAACCACTCCAGAGTCGAGGCCCCCATGCCCAGCCGCCTGACGCCCGAAGACCAGCAAAAGGTCGACCAGTACCTGAACCTGCCCCAGCACCAGGTGGAACGCCAGCCGTTCCGCCCCTGGCGCCTGCTGTGGATCGTACTGGCCATCGTCATCGCCCTGGGCATCCTGAGCCGCCTCCTGAGCCGACTGGTGCTATGAGCTGCCTCCTGCGCTCGCCCTCGGCGACAACGAATTCCTATAGCCTTGTGAGACCTTCCCATGTCCCATCGCATCGTGATCGTCGGCGGCGGCGCCGGCGGCCTGGAGCTTGCTACCCGTCTGGGTAGAACCCTCGGCAAGAAAGGCCTGGCCAAGATTGTGCTGGCCGATGCCAACCTGACCCATATCTGGAAACCGCTGCTCCACGAGGTCGCTGCCGGCTCGCTGAACTCCACCGAGAACGAGCTGAACTACGTGGCCCAGGCCAAGTGGAACCATTTCGAGTTCCAGCTCGGCCGCATGAGCGGACTGGACCGCAAGCGCAAGGTCATCCAGCTGGCCGCCACCCATGACGAGGACGGGCGCGAGCTGGTGCCTGCCCGCGAGCTCGACTATGACAGCCTGGTCATTGCGGTCGGGAGCACCACCAACGACTTCGGCACCGAAGGCGCGGCCCAGCACTGCATTTTCCTCGACACCCGCGAGCAGGCCGAACGCTTCCACCGCAATCTGCTCAGCCACTACCTGCGCGCCCATGCCCAGCAGAACGCGAGCGAGCAGATCAGCGTTGCCATCGTCGGCGCCGGTGCCACGGGCGTCGAACTGGCGGCCGAGCTGCACCACGCCGCCCACGAACTGGCAGCATACGGGCTGGACCGCATCCAGCCGGAAAACATGCGCATCACATTGATCGAGGCCGGCCCTCGCGTGCTGCCCGCCCTGCCGGAGCGCATCAGCGCGCCGGTGCACAGCACCCTGGAAAAGCTGGGCGTCACCGTCATGACCGGCGCGGCCGTCAAGGAAGTCACCGCGGACGGCCTGCTGACCGCTCAAGGTGAGTCGATCCCCGCCAGCCTCAAGGTCTGGGCCGCCGGTATTCGTGCGCCGGCCTTCCTCAAGAACCTGGATGGCCTGGAAAGCAACCGTATCAATCAGCTGGTGGTACGCCCAACCCTGCAAACCACCCATGATGACGACATCTTCGCCTTCGGCGACTGCGCAGCCTGCCCCCTGGGCGATGGCAGCGAACGCAACGTGCCGCCGCGCGCCCAGGCCGCGCACCAGCAGGCATCGCTGCTGGTGAAGTCATTCAAGCTGCGCCTGCAGGGCCAGCCACTGCCGGACTACCAGTACAAGGACTACGGCTCACTGATCTCGCTGTCGAGCTTCAGCGCCGTGGGCAACCTCATGGGCAACCTGATGGGTAGCGTCAAACTGGAAGGCTGGCTGGCGCGGATGTTCTACATCTCGCTCTACCGGATGCATCAGATGGCGCTGTATGGCGGCTTCCGCACCCTCCTGCTGATGCTCAGCGACCGGATTGGGCGCAGCACGGACCCGCGCCTGAAGCTGCACTGACCGCCCCCAGGCGCATCCCGTTGCAATTCCAGCCCACCAATCGAGGTCAGCGCGGGCCAAAGCCTCCGAGCAGGGAACCCTCGCGTAGGGTGCGCTGCGCGCACCGCGACCCTCACGCCGCGGCATTGGTGCGCGCGGCGCAGGGGTTGATACATGGCCATGTTGGGCTTCGCTTCGCTCTGCGCCAACCTACGGGGCTGCTGCGCAGCCCTTGGCGAGGCGGGAGTCCGCATGTCGGATTTCCATCTCTTGCCGCACTCCGTTGCGATTCCGGAAAACCGGGACAAACAAAAAAGCGGTAAGGCTTTCGCCTTACCGCTTCTTCGGACCTCGTGCGAGGTCTTTTATGGTGGGTCGTGTAGGATTCGAACCTACGACCAATTGGTTAAAAGCCAACTGCTCTACCGACTGAGCTAACGACCCAAATGTGAGGTGGTCGGGGTAGAGAGATTCGAACTCCCGACATCCTGCTCCCAAAGCAGGCGCGCTACCGGACTGCGCTATACCCCGTCTGGAAGTTGGCTCCGCGACCTGGACTCGAACCAGGGACCCAATGATTAACAGTCATTTGCTCTACCGACTGAGCTATCGCGGAACTTCGATCTTCCAACTCTTATTCGCCTCACCGATTTGGTTTAGCGCTTCAGAGGCGCGCCATTTTACGGTTCCAGAACAGACTGTCAACCCCCAAAAAACGAATTCTGACAATGATTTGCAGAAGAACCGCCGAGTGCTATACCTGAGCCGTGGCGAGATCGTTGCAGGTCGTGGTCGCGGCCTGTCTCCCTACAGGACAGTTATGAGTAATCAGGATCGACCCCCGCCCCCTCACGGCCCCGTGACGACCTTGGCCAGCCGCGGCATACAACCGCGCTTCGGTGAACTGGTGCAAAGCTGCCGCAAGCTGGTGATGAACCGGCTGGCGGAACATCTGACCGGTATGTTCGGCCAGGTCGACGACACGCTCTTCGAGTGCGCCGAGAAGGCCGAGAACAATCAGGTCCAGACCCTCTTCTTCGACAGCATGCGGGATATCCGCAAGCAGCGCCCCCAGGTAGAACGCGCCTACCACCAGCGCATCGCCAAGAACTTCGAGGACTTTCTCAGCGGCAAGCTGAAGCCCGAACTCAAGGCCGGTGAACTGGACGCTGACCACCTTCAACTGATGGAGAACGAGGAGTACGAGGAAAGCCTGCTGGTCACCAATATGGTCAGTCGGGTCAAGGCACGCTGCGCGCAAGCCCTGTTTGCCCTCGACCAGCGCCTGGCAGTACTCAATGGCGGACGCAAGCTCGGGGACGATGACAACCCTTTCGGTCCGCAGGCGGTGGCACTGGCCTTCCGCGAGGCCCTGCAACCCTGTCCGTTCCCGCTGCGGATCAAGACCATCCTTTATATGCTCTTCGACCAGCACGTGATGCTCGGGCTGGACAGCGTCTACGAGTCGCTCAATCAGCGGCTGGTCCAGGCTGGCGTGCTGCCTAACCTCAAGTACAGCGTTCAGCGCTCCACCAGCGCGCCTCACCCGCAATCCTCGACCGCAGGACAGGCGCCCCCGAGCCAACCGGCCACGCCGACTGCGCAGCCCACGACCAGCGCCACAGCCAGCCCCGCAACCAGCCCCCCAGCCAGTGGCCCCCTGGACCTGTCGGGCGCACCGCCTCAAGATCCTGGCCAGCTGTTCAGCGGCCTGGCCGCGCTGCTCGGCGAGCGCCGGCTGCATCACAATGACGCCCCGCTGCCTGGTGGTACGCCCAGCATTTCCAGCTTCGCGCCGCGCGGCGCAACCCGTACTTACAGCGCCGCCGAGCTGCTGGAAGCCCTGAACCGCCTGCAACAGCAATCGGCCCAGGACCTTGCCAGCAAGCTGCGCCAACCGCAGCGCGTCGATGGCCTGAAGGCCGACCTGCAGCAACAACTGGAAAGCCACAGCCGCCTGCCGGGCCAGCAGAAACTGTCCGATTACGAAGCGGACGTGATCGACCTGGTGGGCATGCTCTTCGACTTCATTCTCGACGACGACAACCTGGCGGACATCTACAAGACCGCCCTTTCCCACCTGCACACGCCTTATCTGAAAGTCGCCCTGCAGGACAAGGCACTCTTCACCCAGCACCACCACCCCGCCCGCCGCTTGCTCAACAGCATGGCCCAAGCCGGCGTCCTTTATGCCGGCGAAGGGGAGGAACGCGGTCTGCTGGCCAAGATGCACTGGGTAGTGGAACGCGTGGTCCATGGCTTCAGCGGCGACCTGCTGCTGTTCGACAGTCTGCTGGACGAGTTCAACGAGTACGCCGGCACCCTGCGCCACAAGGTGGAACTGCGCGAGCAACGCGCCGTGGAAGCGGCCAAGGGCCGCGACAAACTGCTGGGCGCACGCCAACAGGCCGTGGACGTCATCAGCCGGGCACTGGAGGGCCGCGAACTGCCCGGCATCATCCAGCACTTCCTGGAACTCACCTGGACCGACGTACTGGTCTTCGTGCTGCTCCGCCACGGCGACCGCAGCAATGAATGGCAGCGTTCGGTGGAAGTGGCCGAGCAACTTGCCTGGAGCGGTACCCCGCAGAACGATGAAGGCCGCACCCGCCTCCAGCAACTGCGCATCCCCCTGCTCGAAGACCTGCGCAAGGGCCTTGAGCTCCTGGGTGGCTACCACGAAGACGGCATACGCCGCCTGCTCCAGGATCTCGTGGCCTGCCAGCATGCCGTTCAATCCCAGCAACCCCAGGTCGCCGCGCGTATCGACAGCCCTCTGCCCGAAAGCAAGCTGGGAGAAATGCTTGGTGAAGATGCGGAACTGGCCAACGCCCGGCGTCCGGTCAGCCTTACCCCTCGCGCCCTGGCGTTGATCAAGGAACTGGCGCGGCTGGAGTTCGGCACCTGGTTCGAGTTCGTCGACGGCCCGGAGACGCGGACCCTCAAACTGTCCTGGTACAGCCCGACCACCCGAAACTACATGTTCGTCGACCACAGCGGCCAGCGCGTGGCGATCATGCCCATTACCCAGCTGGCCCTGGACATGGAGCAAGGACTGGCTCGGCTGGTCCCGCCGGAGCGCAGCACGCCCCTGGTCGACCGCGCCCTCGGCGCGATCTACCGGGTGCTACAGCGCTTTACCGGCCGCACCGCCTGAGCCCGCACTAGGAGTTGAACATGGAAGAACGTCGCCAGCACGGCCGCCATGCCACAGAGCTCCAGCTGGAAGTATTCGATCTGCATTCAGGGCAACGCCTGGGCCGTATCGTCGACCTGTCGATGGATGGTTTCATGGTGTTGAGCGAACTGCCGCTCACTGCCGATTCGGTCTGGGAATGCCGGCTGGTGCCCCTGACTTGGGCCGAGGGACTGGAGGAAATCCGCCTTGGAGCCGACTGCCTGTGGACGCGCTCGGGTGAAGACCAGCGTAACTGCTGGGCAGGCTTTCATATCATCGACCTGGCCGAGGATCAGGCAGCCGCCCTGGAGGCCCTGCTGGAGCTCATCCGTGCGCCCTGAGTTGCCACCGGCACGAAAAAGCCCCGCATCGCGGTAATGCCGTCCATCCTTCGGGCTACCGAGCTGAAGGCCCTGTAGGAGCGAGCTCTGCTCGCGAAGGAGGCGGGTTCGCAAGCAGAGCTCGCGCCTACGAGGGATGCATGCCTCGGATAAACAACTTTCTGATGATGCAAAACCAAAAACGCCGCCGTCCTCCTGAAGGACAAGCGGCGTTTTTTCTTATGTGAACAGCGTTACCGCTCAGTTGAAGACGATGTCCTCACCTTGCACCCTGGCGCTGACCGTCGCGCCGGGAGCGAACTCGCCAGCGAGGATCTGCTGAGCCAGCGGGTTTTCGATCCAGCGCTGGATCGCCCGCTTCAGTGGACGTGCGCCATAGACCGGGTCGTAACCCACGGCGATCAGCTTGTCCAACGCTTCCGGGCTCAGTTCCAGGCTCAGTTCGCGCTCGGCCAGGCGCTTGCGCAGGCGTTGCAGCTGGATTTCGGCAATCCCACCGATCTGGTCGCGCCCCAGGGGCTCGAACACCACCACTTCGTCGATCCGGTTGATGAACTCGGGGCGGAAATGCGTACTCACTGCGTCCATCACTGCGGCACGCTGCGCCTCGCGGTCACCCACCAGTTCCTGAATCTGCGCAGAGCCCAGGTTGGAGGTCATCACCACCACCGTGTTGCGGAAGTCCACCGTGCGGCCGTGGCTGTCAGTCAGGCGGCCGTCCTCCAACACCTGGAGCAGCACGTTGAACACGTCCGGGTGAGCCTTTTCCACTTCGTCCATCAGCACGACGGAGTAAGGCTTGCGGCGCACCGCTTCGGTCAGGTAGCCGCCCTCCTCGTAACCGACGTAGCCCGGCGGGGCACCAATCAGGCGGGCCACGGAGTGTTTTTCCATGAACTCGGACATGTCGATGCGCACCAGGGCCTCCTCGGTATCGAAGAGGAACTCGGCCAGTGCCTTGCACAGCTCGGTCTTGCCCACGCCAGTGGGGCCGAGAAAGAGGAAGGAGCCGCTCGGCCGGTTCGGGTCGGCCAGGCCGGCGCGGGACCGGCGCACGGCGTTGGCAACGGCGACCACCGCTTCATGCTGGCCGATGACCCGCTTGTGCAAGCCCTCTTCCATATGCAGCAGCTTCTCGCGCTCGCCTTCCATCATTTTCGTCACCGGAATGCCGGTCCACTTGGAGACGACCTCGGCGATTTCTTCGTCGGTCACCTTGTTGCGCAGCAGCTGGTTCTCGGTCTTGCCGTGCTGATCGACCATCTGCAGGCTGCGTTCCAGATCCGGTATCACGCCGTACTGCAGCTCTGCCATGCGTTGCAGGTCGCCCTTGCGACGTGCGGCGTCCATATCCTGGCGAGCCTGCTCGATTTTCTGCTGGATCTGCGCCGAGCCTTGCACTTCTGCCTTCTCGGACTTCCAGATTTCTTCAAGGTCGGCGTACTCGCGCTCGAGCTTCAGAATGTCTTCCTCAAGCTTGGCCAGGCGTTTCTTCGCCGCTTCGTCCTCTTCCTTCTTCAGCGCCTCACGCTCGACCTTCAGCTGGATCAGGCGACGATCCAGGCGATCCAGCGCCTCTGGCTTGGAGTCGATTTCCATGCGGATAAGGCTGGCGGCTTCGTCGATCAGGTCGATGGCCTTGTCCGGCAACTGGCGGTCGGTGATGTAGCGGTGCGACAGCTTGGCGGCCGCGATGATGGCACCGTCGGTGATGCTCACCTGATGGTGCACCTCATAACGCTCCTTGAGGCCACGCAGGATGGCGATGGTGTCTTCCTCGCTCGGCTCGTCCACCAGCACCTTCTGGAAGCGGCGCTCCAGCGCGGCATCCTTCTCGATGTACTGGCGGTACTCATCCAGCGTGGTCGCGCCGACGCAGTGCAACTCGCCGCGAGCCAGGGCCGGCTTGAGCATGTTGCCGGCATCCATGACACCTTCGGCCTTGCCGGCACCCACCATGGTGTGCAGCTCGTCAATGAAGAGGATGACGCGCCCTTCCTGCTTGGACAGCTCGTTGAGCACGCCCTTCAGGCGCTCTTCGAACTCGCCGCGGAACTTCGCGCCGGCGATCAGCGCCCCCATATCCAGGGACAGCAGGCGTTTGTCCTTGAGGCCATCCGGCACTTCGCCGTTGACGATGCGCTGGGCCAGGCCTTCAGCGATGGCGGTCTTGCCGACACCGGGCTCGCCGATCAGCACCGGGTTGTTCTTGGTGCGCCGCTGCAGGACCTGAATGGTGCGGCGGATCTCATCGTCGCGGCCGATCACCGGGTCCAGCTTGCCGTCTTCGGCGCGCTTGGTCAGGTCGACCGTGAACTTGTCCAGCGCCTGGCGGGACTCCTCGACGTTGGGATCATTCACCGCCTGGCCGCCACGCAGGTTGGCGATGGCATTCTCCAGCGCCTTGCGGGTCACGCCCTGGCCAAGCAGGAGCTTGCCGAGCCGGGTGTTCTCATCCATCGCGGCGAGCAGAACGAGCTCACTGGAAATGAATTGGTCGCCCTTCTGCTGGGACAGGCGATCCGCCTGGTTGAGCAGGCGCGCCAGGTCCTGGGACAGGTTCACGTCGCCCGTGGGATTCTGGACCTTCGGCAGATGATCGAGTTCACGGGTCATGCCCTGGCGCAGGGCTGCCAGGTCGAAGCCCACCTGCATCAACAGGGGCTTGATGGAGCCGCCTTGCTGGTCAAGCAGGGCCAGCACCAGGTGAACAGGCTCAATGGCCGGGTGGTCGTGGCCAACCGCCAGGGACTGGGCATCGGACAATGCCAGTTGCAGCTTGCTGGTCAAACGGTCGATTCGCATAGGTTCGTCCTTCCTTCAGATAGCGGGCTGGCGCGATGGTGGCGCCAGACACGAAAAGCCCGCCGGGATGAAGCTTAGATAGGGGCGATTCTGGGCGATTCAACCTTTATGAGATTGATCGGTGTCATGAGGCATTCCGGCTGGCTGACGGAAGGAGTGAATTTATTCGCGAATGAATTCGCTCTCACAGACGAGGGGCCCAGTAGCCAAGGGTGGATAGCGCTTTTCTATCCACCATCGACGCCAAACCAGGCCGCGAATGGTGGACCGATGAAGCGAGGTCCACCCTTGTATCTCGACTTGAGCCTCCTCAGAGGCGATAGTCCCCGACTGATCATCGGGGGAGGAACCGCAAGCCGTGTCCACCCTAAAGCCTCGAGCTTGTAACGTAGATTGCGCTGCGCTCCTCCGCACTCATCCAGTAAGTCCGAACGGTATCCAGAGCTTTGAGCTCGCATCAACAAGGTAGGACGGATGCAGTGACGATCAGCCCTTCACAGGAGGACATGATGGGAGTTGTTATCGGCATTGATATTGCCAAGCACACATTCGATATCGCCACCTTGCAAGCCAACGGCAAGTACCGCACCAAGGCCAAGCTGGGCAATGACCAGGGCGGCTTCGAAGTTTTGCAGCAGTGGTTGAGTAAGTACGCAGAGCCGCAGGCCTGGGTCGTGATGGAAGCGACAGGTATTTACCACGAGGCCCTTGCCCAATGGCTGTACGAACGGGGTTACAAGGTCTGCGTGCTAAACCCTAGCCAGACGGCGCGTTACGCCAGTAGCCAGTTGCAGCGCGTGAAGACCGACAAGGTCGATGCCAAGATGATTGCAGAGTACGGCCGCAGGCATCAGGACAAGCTGCGTGCCTGGGAGCCTGAAAAGCCGAAGATTCGCCGCCTCAGAGCACTTACGCACCGCCTGAAAGATCTTCAGGAGCTGGAGCAGATGGAGCAAAACCGCCTGGATGTGACGCATGATGACAAAGCTATTGAATTGATTCAGTCGATGCTCAAGCACATCCGCCAACAGATCCAGGACACGCTGGCGGCGATCGAAAAACACTTCGACGACAACGATGATCTCAAGGGGCAGCGGAACCTGCTCAAGAGCATCGATGGCATTGCAGACCGAACCGCGGGACTCTTGCTGGCCGAGCTTGGCGATATCCAGCGCTTTGAGGACAGTCGAGCGGTCACCGCCTTTGCAGGACTGAACCCGAAGTTGCAAGACTCAGGCACGCTCAAGGGCCATGTTCGTATCTCGCGGATGGGCTCTGCCAGGTTGCGCGCAGGACTCTATCTGCCAGCCGTCGTATCCCTGACCTACAACCCAGCTATCCGCGCGCTGGCCGAGCGCATGCGCAGCGCCGGTAAGGCCGGCAAACAGATCGTCTGCGCAGCCATGCGCAAGCTGCTATGCATCGCTTATGGCGTACTTAAATCAGGCAAGCCGTTTGATCCCAAACGGGCTATTGCGAAGTAAAAAACAAGACGGTATCTACAGAGAAGGCAAGAGCCTCAGTCGGCCAACCAGATCAGGCTGGCAAAGCGACCGGTGCGCGAGGCGCGGCGATAGGAGTAGAAGCGAGGATCGCTGACGGTGCAGAAGCCACCGCCATGGACGGCATGCACACCGCGAGCCGCCAGTCGGATGCGCGCCAGTTGATAGATATTGGCCATGAACTTCCCTTCGTTGGCGCTGGCCTTGAAGGCCTGCTCCGCCTCGGGATGGCGGGCAACGAACGCTTCACGCACTTCTGGCCCGACTTCAAAGGCCGATGGGCCGATGGCCGGACCCAACCAGACCAGAACGTCTTCGGGCGGCTGGGCCATCGCCTCCAGCGTGGCTTCCAGTACGCCATTGGCCAGCCCGCGCCAGCCGGCATGGGCCGCAGCGACGCGAGTGCCAGCGCGATCACAGAACAGCGCCGGCAGGCAATCGGCGGTGAGCACCGCGCTGGCCACTCCCGGCGTGGCGGACCAGCTGGCGTCAGCCTCATCCACTCGACCGGGCTCGGCCTCGACCACCCGCACGCCGTGTACCTGGCTCAACCAGGCGGGACGGCAACCCAGGGCGGCGATGAGGCGTTCACGATTGCGCTCGACGGCCTGCGGGTCATCCCCGACATGGTCGCCGAGATTCAAGCTTTCATAGGGTGGCAGACTGAATCCGTCGGCTCGCGTGGTGACGCAGGTTTTCACCCGCGCCGGGGCAGGCCAATCGGGCGTCAGCCAGCCGCTCATTGCTCGAAGGACTCGCGATCCTGGCGCAACAGGCTCAGCAGCCAGACGAAATCGTCAGGCAGCGGGGATTCCCACTTCATGCGTTCGCCGCTCACCGGATGGTCCAGTTCGAGGAAGCGCGCATGCAACGCCTGGCGCGGGAACTCCTTGAGCGTCTGAACCAGGGTCGGGCTGGCCGCCGGCGGAATGCGGAAGCGCCCGCCGTAGACCGGATCGCCTACCAGCGGAAAGTTCACATAAGCCATGTGCACGCGGATCTGGTGGGTACGGCCGGTCTCCAGCTTTACCCGCGTGTGGGTGTGCGAGCGGAAGCGTTCCAGAACCCGGTAGTGGCTGACCGCGGGCTTGCCGCCGGCAACCACGGCCATGCGCTGGCGCTGCTGGCCATGGCGGCCGATGGGGGCGTCTACCTTACCACCGGAGGTGATCACGCCGACCACGACCGCCTCGTAGATGCGGCTCACGCTGCGCGCCTGCAATTGAGCCACCAGGCTGGTATGGGCCTCGAGCGTCTTGGCCACCACCATCAGGCCGGTGGTGTCCTTGTCCAGACGATGGACGATGCCGGCGCGCGGCACATTGGCCAGCCCCGGCACGTGGTGCAGCAAGGCATTGAGCAGGGTGCCGTCGGCATGCCCGGCAGCCGGATGCACCACCAGGCCGGCCGGTTTGTTCAGCACCAGCAGGTGATCGTCTTCATAGACGATATCCAGCTCGATATCCTGGGCCACCCACTCGCCCTGAGACTCCTGCTCGGCATTCAGCTGCAGCTGTGCGCCGCCATACACGATGTCGCGCGGACGCAGCACGCTGCCGTCGACGGTGAGTTGGCCGTCCTTGATCCAGCCGGCGAGGCGGGAACGGGAGTGCTCGGAGAATAGTTGCGCAGCGACCTGGTCAAGACGTTGCCCGCCCAGTTCGGACGGCACTTCGGCGCTGAGTTGGATGACCTGCTTGATAATGGAAGACATGCTCGAAAACGGAGGGGGCGCAGCCTTTGGTTTCAGCTACGCGCTTGTGGTTAAATACCGCGTCTTTGTCCCGGGGCTTCCGGGGCGCCCATCATAACAGGACGGCTCCAGCCAAGACAGCCAGCCGTCACAGGGACGCAAGCCGCCATGCAAGTGAAACACCTGCTGCTGATCGCCACTCTCGCCCTCACCGCCGCCTGTTCCTCCAACAAAGAAGTGGTGGACGAGAACCTGAGCGAAGCCGAGCTGTATCAGCAGGCCCAGGCCGACCTGGACAACAGCAGCTACACCCCCGCCATTGCCAAGCTGAAGGCCCTGGAATCCCGCTATCCCTTCGGCCGTTACGCCGAGCAGGCCCAGCTGGAACTGATCTACGCCTACTACAAGAACGTAGAACCCGAAGCCGCCAAGTCCGCTGCAGAGCGTTTCATCCGCCTGCACCCGCAGCATCCGAACGTCGATTACGCCTACTACCTGAAGGGCCTGGCTTCGTTCGAACAGGACCGTGGCCTGCTGGCGCGCTTCCTGCCGCTGGACATGACCAAGCGTGACCCGGGTGCCGCCCGTGACTCCTACAACGAGTTCGCCCAGCTCACCAGCCGCTACCCGAACAGCCGCTACGCCCCGGATGCCAAACAGCGCATGATTTACCTGCGCAACCTGCTGGCCGCCTACGAAATCCACGCTGCCCACTACTACCTGACCCGCCAGGCCTATGTCGCCGCCGCCAACCGCGGCCGCTACGTGGTGGAAAACTTCCAGGAAACCCCCGCCGTGGGCGATGGCCTGGCCGTCATGGTGGAGTCCTATCAGCGCCTGGGCCTGAACGACCTCGCCGCTTCCAGCCTGGAAACCCTGAAGCTCAATTACCCGGACCACCCTACGCTGGTAGACGGACAGTTCGTGCCGCGCGAAGAAGAAGCCGACAACCGTTCCTGGCTGGCCAAGGCCACCCTGGGCCTGATCGAGAGCGAAGCGCCGCTGCCGCCGGGCGAAACCCGCGCCGCCCAGGACGTGATCAAGCAGTACGAGAACGCCAAGGAAGAGATTCCGGACGAACTGCTGCCGAAAAACCGCGACGAAGTGCAGGAAGAAGAGCCTCAATCCGAAGCCAAGAGCAGCGACCGTTCCTGGTTCAGCTACATGACCTTCGGCCTGTTCGACTGATACAGCGCCACATACAAGAAAGGAGGCCATGGCCTCCTTTTTTGTTTCTCCCCGCCCTACTCCCCCGGCTCGGTAGCCCGAGTAAAGAACCACGTTCGTAGAACGTGGACTTGCTTTGGCCCCTATAAGGGGACACGACCTACCTACGCGACTCGGACCCCGCCGTAGGGTGCACCATGTGTTCAGCCGGGGGACATAGGTAACGGGTGTCGGGAGACATGGGTAACGCATTTAGGCTTACGGAATCCTTCGACTCTGGAGTTCGAGCGATGCCGTGGCAGGAGTGCACCACCATGTCGATTCGACGCGAGTTTGTGCGGTTGGCCGAACAACCGCAGAGCAACGTGCGGGAGCTGTGTCGGCGCTACGGCATCAGCCCGAAAACCGCCTACAAATGGTTACAGCGCCACCGCGAGCACGGCGATGCGGGGTTGCAGGAGCGCTCACGCCGGCCGTTGCACAGCCCTGGGCGCAGCGACCCGGACTTGGAACAGGCGGTGGTGCAGTTGCACCACCGTTTCCCGTATTGGGGCGCCCGCAAGCTGCGCGGCCTGCTGCCGGCCGCGTTCGAGCGTCCCCACCACAGCACCCTCGACGCCATCCTCCGCCGCCATGGTTGCCGGGTGCGCTACCACGCCGAGGAGGCCGAAGCTCCGGCCACGCAGCGCTTCGAGCACTGCCAGCCGAACGAGCTCTGGCAGATGGACTTCAAGGGCCACTTCCCGCTCGCCGACGGCCGCTCGTCGCGCTGCCACCCGTTGACGCTGTTGGATGATCACTCACGCTTTGCCCTCTGCCTGGAGGCCTGCGAGGGCGAGCGCCTCGAACTGGTTCGACCGCACCTGATCCAGGTCTTTCGCCGCTATGGCCTACCGCGCCGGATCACCGCCGACAACGGTCCGCCCTGGGGCTCGAACATCGCGGGCGGCCTGTCCGCCCTGGAGGTCTGGCTGATGCGGCTCGGCATCGAGGTCAGCCACAGCCGCCCTCATCATCCGCAGACCCAGGGCAAGCTGGAACGCTTCCACCAGACACTCAAGCGCGAGTTACTGCAGCGCTCGTTTCGCGACTTGGCGCACTGCCAGCAGGCGATGGCGCACTGGCGGGAGCAGTACAACCACGACCGCCCGCATGAGGCGCTGGGCCAACTGCCACCGATCACGCGCTACCAGCCAAGCCGGCGCAGCTACCCGGAGCAATTGCCTGAACTGGACTACGAACCGGGCGACCGGGTGCTCAAGGTCGGCCGCGTCGGCCAGGTCAGTTTCCAGGGACGCAGCCTGTTCGTCGGCGGGGGGCTGTACGGGGAACGCGTCGCTCTCCGCCCCACCGCCGTCGATGGCGTCTACGATGTGGTGTTCATCCACAAGATCCTGCGCCAAGTCGACTTGAGACCGGGCAAAACATGATCATCAACCCGTTACCCATGTCTCCCGACAAGCGTTACCCATCTATCCCGGCTGAACACCATGCACACCGATCGCGGGTTCACCCCCGGCACCTCGCTCAACCCTTGGTGCGCACAGCGCACCCTACCTGCTCGGCTCCATCTTACGATCCAGACAACTTGAGTCGTCACAGCCTCGTAGCCCGGATGGAGCCCAGGGAAATCCAGCCGCCGCTCCCGGACTTCCTCCAGCTACGAGGCGCCAACCTGGGGGCTGCACACCCCCCTCCAATGCTTAAAGGCCACCTGTTTCTCCCCGCCCTATTCCCCCAGTCTCCAGCCGGAGGTGATGGGGTATCGCCTGTCCCGACCGAAGCCCCGCTGAGTCACCCGCACGCCGACTGCTGCCTGCCGTCGCTTGTACTCGTTACGGTCGACCATGCTCAGCACGCGGTTCACCGCATCCTCGTCGAAACCCTCGGCAATGATCGCGTTGGCCGACAGGTCATGCTCGATATAGAGCTTCAGTATCTCGTCCAGCATCGCGTAGGGCGGTAGCGAGTCCTCATCCTGCTGCCCCGGCGCCAACTCAGCCGACGGCGGACGCTCGATCACCCTGGGCGGAATCACCGGCCCGAGGCTATTGCGGTATTCGGCCAGGCGAAACACCAGGGTCTTGGGCACATCCTTGAGCACGTCGAAACCACCGGCCATGTCGCCGTAAAGCGTCGCGTAGCCCACCGCCAGTTCGCTCTTGTTGCCAGTGGTCAGCACCAGGCTGCCTTTCTTGTTGGAGATCGCCATCAGCAGGGTTCCACGACACCGTGCCTGCAGGTTCTCCTCGCTGGCGTCACGGGCATGTCCATCGAATATCGGCGCCAGGACCTGTTGAAAGCTGTCCACCATCGGCGCAATGGGCAGCACCCGATACGCGACGCCCAGCAGGCGTGCTTCGATCTCGGCATCTTCCAGGCTGATCTGCGCGGTGTAGTGATATGGCATCATCACGGCGTCGACGCGTTCCGGGCCAAGGGCGTCAACGGCGACCGCCAGCGTCAGCGCCGAATCGATGCCCCCCGACAGCCCCAGCACCACACCCTTGAAGCCGTTCTTCTGCACATAGTCGCGCACACCCACCACCAGCGCCTGGTAAACGCTCGCTTCCAGTTCCGGCAGCTCGGCGCAATGAGTCCGGCGCGGCACCCAGCGCCCTCCCTGCAATTGAAGATCAACCGGATATAGCCCCTCCGCGAAGGCCGGCGCCCGCTGGCAGATCAGGCCAACGGCATCCATGACGCAACTGCCGCCGTCGAACACCAGTTCGTCCTGGCCGCCGACCTGGTTGACATAGATCACCGGCATCTCGCCTTCGGCAACCCGCTCAGCCAGGGCTTCCTCGCGCTCCAGTTGCTTGTCCAGGTGGAACGGCGAGGCGTTCAGGCTGAGCATCAGTTGCGCGCCGGCGTCACGGGCCTGGGCCATCGGTTCGGGAAACCAGATGTCCTCGCAGATCGACAGCGCCACCGGCACACCCTTGATATCCACGACACAGGGCTGGTGGCCAGGCTCGAAGTAACGCTTCTCGTCGAACACTCGGTAGTTGGGAAGATGCTGCTTGTAGTAGGTCGCCAGCAGTTGGCCATCGGCGATCACGGCGCAGGCGTTGTAGCGCCGTTCATCCTCCAGCCAGGGATACCCGACCACCAGATAGATGCCACGGACCTCATCCCGGAGCCGCTGCAGGCCCTGCTCGATACGCCGCTGCATGCTGGACCGCAGTAGCAGGTCTTCCGGTGGATAGCCGCACAAGGAGAGTTCGGGAAATACAATGGCGTCTGCCTCCCAGGCCTCGCGCGCCGTGGTCGCATCCTCGATGATCCGCTCGACATTACCCTGCACGTCACCGACGCGAAGGTTGAGCTGGGCCATCACGATTCGCAGGCTTTGGCGCATGGCCGCCTCCCGAGTGTTGTCCAGGGCTTTGAAGCCACTAAACGCCACCATACTCCGCCGCGACCACAGCGAATACCCGGCAAGAAGCGCCAGCGTGCGGCCGGTCTCTGTGCGCGGACAACCGGCTTGGCTAAACTGCCAGCTTTCCATCAAGTAGAGAGCACCTTCGGCATGTTTCGCCTGCTGTTCTGGATTGCCGTGATCTTCGCCGCCATCTGGCTGTGGCGACGCTTCAAGACCCCTTCGACGCCCCGCCCCAAGCCGCGCCAGCAGGACGACACCCAGCCCATGGTGCGCTGCGCCCAGTGCGGTGTGCATGTGCCCCGGGCCCATGCATTGTCCCAGGACGACCGCTGGTACTGCAGCAAGGCCCACCTGGAACAGGACCGAAGCTCCGGTGAGCGCTGACAGCCTGTCCCTACCCAGTGCACTCAGCGCCCAGGGACGCCGCATCTTCCGCCTGTACAGCCTGTACCGGCTGCTGATCGGCGTTGCACTGGTGGTACTGATCTCCAGCGAGCTGGATGACGAATTACTCGATCTGGCACGACCGGAACTGTTCCGCAACGCCAGCTGGTTCTACCTGATCCTCAATACCCTGATCGCCGCGCTGGTCCCCCGCCCCCGAAGCATGGTGCAGGTATTCAGCCTGGCAGTGGTCGATGTGCTGCTGCTGTCCTGCCTGTTCTTCGCGGGAGGAGGCACGCCCAGCGGCATCGCCAACCTCATGGTGGTGTCGGTGGCCATCTCCAACATCCTGTTGCGGGGCCGCATCGGATTGCTGGTGGCGGCTGTGGCGACCATCGGGCTGATCTACCTGACCTTCTACCTCAGCCTCAGCCATCCGCAGGCTGCCAGCCAGTTCGTCCAGGCCGGCGGCTTTGGTGCGCTGTGTTTTGCCGCCGCGCTGTTCATCCAGGGCCTGAGCCGCCGCCTGCAACTCAGCGAAACCCTCTCCGAGCAACGCGCCGCCGATGTCGCCAACCTGGAGGCGCTCAACGCGCAGATTCTCGAACGCATGCGCACCGGCATCCTGGTGCTCGACCCGCGGAACCAGATCCTGCTCGCCAACAATGGCGCCCAGACACTGCTGGGCAAGGACAACCTGATGGGCCGGCCACTGGACACCCAGTGCCGCGAACTGCTGGCAAGCCTTCAGCAGTGGCTGGCCAACCCGACCTTACGCCCCCAGAGCATCCAGGCATTTGCCGACGGCCCGACCTTGCAGCCGAGCTTCGTCCACCTGCAGCGGGGCAACGAAAAGAACACCCTGGTGTTCCTCGAAGACATCTCCCAGATCGCCCAGCAGGCCCAGCAACTCAAGCTTGCCTCCCTGGGCCGCCTGACGGCGGGCATCGCCCACGAAATCCGCAACCCCTTGGGCGCCATCAGCCACGCCGCCCAGCTCTTGCAGGAATCGGAAGAACTCCAGGGCCCCGATAGACGCCTGGCGCAGATCATCCAGGATCACTCGCGGCGCATGAACCTGGTCATCGAAAACGTCCTGCAACTGTCCCGCCGCCGCCAGTCGGAACCGCAACTGCTGGACCTCAAGTACTGGCTGACCCGCTTCGCCAGCGAGTTCCGCAGCACCTCCGGCGCCAACCAGACCCTGCACCTGACCACCCTTGGCAGCACCCTGCAAACCCGCATGGACCCGCACCAACTGACCCAGGTGCTGACCAACCTGGTGCAGAACGGCCTGCGCTACAGCGCCAAGCAGCACAGTCAGGGCCAGGTCTGGCTCAAGCTGTTCCGCGACCCGGAAAGCGACCTGCCAGTGCTGGAGGTCGAGGACGATGGCGAAGGCGTAGCGCCCGAGCAGGTGCACAACATCTTCGAGCCCTTCTTCACCACGGAGAGCAAGGGCACTGGCCTGGGCCTGTACATTTCCCGCGAACTCTGCGAAAGCAATCAGGCGCGACTCGACTACAAACCGCGCGAGCCAGTTGGCAGCTGCTTCCGCATCACCTTCGCACACCCGCGCAAACTGAGCTGACCATGACCCGACAGAGAGCCCTGATCGTCGACGACGAGCCCGATATCCGCGAACTGCTGGAAATCACCCTCGGACGGATGAAGCTCGACACCCGCAGCGCCCGCAACATAAAGGAGGCCCGCGAGTGGCTGGCACGGGAACCCTTCGACCTGTGCCTGACCGACATGCGCCTGCCCGATGGGACCGGGCTGGAACTGGTGCAGTACATCCAGCAGCGCCACCCCATGGTCCCGGTGGCGATGATCACCGCCTATGGCAGCCTCGATACCGCGGTGAACGCCCTCAAGGCCGGCGCCTTCGATTTCGTCACCAAGCCGGTCGATCTCGGCCGTCTGCGGGAACTGGTCAACACTGCCCTGCGCCTGAGCACCCCGGAAGACGGCGAAGTCCCAGTGGACGGCCGCCTGCTGGGCACTTCGCCGCCCATGACCGCCCTGCGCAAGCAGATCCAGAAGCTCGCCCGCAGCCAGGCGCCGGTGTACATCAGCGGCGAGTCCGGCAGCGGCAAGGAGCTGGTGGCGCGACTGATCCATGATCAGGGCCCGCGTGCCGAGCGTCCCTTCGTGCCGGTCAACTGTGGCGCCATCCCGTCGGAGCTCATGGAAAGCGAATTCTTCGGCCACAAGAAAGGCAGCTTCACCGGCGCCGTGGAAGACAAACAGGGTCTGTTCCAGGCCGCCAATGGCGGCACCCTCTTCCTCGACGAAGTGGCCGACCTGCCGCTGGCGATGCAGGTGAAACTGTTGCGCGCCATCCAGGAGAAGGCCGTGCGCGCGGTGGGCGGCCAGCTGGAAGGGGGCGTGGACGTGCGCATCCTTAGCGCTACCCACAAGGACCTCGCTGCCGAAGTCGCGGCAGGCCGCTTCCGCCAGGACCTCTATTACCGCCTCAATGTCATCGAACTCAGCGTGCCGCCGCTGCGCGAGCGCCGCGAAGACATCCCGCTGCTGACGGAAACCATGCTCAAGCGTCTGACCCAGCAGAGCGGGCTGCCAGCGGCAAGCCTCTCCCCCGAAGCGCTGGACAAGCTCAAGTGCTACCGCTTCCCCGGCAACGTCCGGGAGCTGGAGAACATGCTCGAGCGCGCCTACACCCTGTGCGAGGACGACCAGATCCAGGCACGCGACCTGCGCCTGGCCGATGCCAGCGGCGCGGCAGAAGGCGGCGAGGCCAACCTGGCGCAGATCGACAACCTGGAAGACTATCTGGAAGACATCGAACGCAAGCTAATCATGCAGGCCCTCGAAGAAACCCGCTGGAACCGCACCGCCGCGGCACAGCGCCTGGGCCTGACCTTCCGCTCGATGCGCTATCGCCTGAAGAAGCTGGGCATCGACTGACGCCCAGCGCCGCCGCTCCAGGCGAACGTACCGTCAAGTAGCCCGTCCGGGAAGGCGGCGCCCCACTACCAGCACTGGGCCGCCGTGCGCGTGGCATTGGCCAGCGTACGCTCGCCGGTGTGGCTGAGCTGGAAGTCGCCGCACGGATCATTGGCCATGCTGCCGGCGCGGGTAGCCCGCAGCTGGTAGGTGGTAGCGGCCGGGGCACCTTGGGCGGCGATGGTGTAGTTGGCCGCCCCCGAAGCTGGCGCCTGGGCAGCAAAGGTATCGGCAAGGTTGCCTTCGGCGCCCAGGTAGGAGCCGTGGGTGGAGTAATAGCGCTCCAGCGCCTGCGCACCCTCCATCAAGGCGGCCTTCACCTCGGCCCGCTTGCCCCGCCGCACATACTCGGTGTAGTTGGGATACGCGATCGCGGCAAGGATGCCGATTACCACTAGCACGATCATCAGCTCAATCAGGGTGAACGCCTTGCTGCTTTTCATCGAATCTGGTTCCAGGACTGACGGCCTTCGAGAACATTGATGGTATTGGCGGCCGGAATGCAGTCATCCACGCCCGTGCCTCGGCACAACCAGTACTTCTGCGGGTCGATCAGGTCGAACGAACCTGTCGGTATGCTTCCGGAAGATCCGATACCGGACGGTGGAAGCTTCTGGTCACCGACGGTGACCATGTCCGCGTCGGTGAACTTGCCATCCTTGTTGAGGTCCAGCAGGACATAGTTGAGCCGCCCGCCAGTCGCCAGGTCGAGCACCATTGTCCAGCCGGAGCCACCAGCCAGGCAGGGGTCGGAAGACGGAATGGCGGTTTCGATGACCAGTCGATTGAGCAGGATGCGCGGAGCGAAAATGACCCGCTCGCCCTGGGCACCTTTGACCGGAGAGGTCAGATCGAGATACCAGCCACGCTTGTTGCTCCAGTCCATGGCGGTGGCCGGTGCGTCGAGTACCCGCACATCCCGATCGAAGGCCTCGCCCTCGAACAGGATCGAGCGCTGGTCAAGGTTCGAACGGCCACTGAAAGCGGTGGAGGAGCCGTTGCTCGCCAGCTTGTCCCAGATGCCGTAGAGGCTCTGTTTGGACGCGTCGACCACGTCACTCGCGGTATAGAGCCGGCCGGTGCCGAAGTAGACGACGACGCCCTGCGACACGCCATCCGGGTGGTAGGCGATTTCCGGCTTGACGGTGATCGGTTGGCGCGTGCCCGCGGTATCTGTAGCAACGTACAGCGGCTGCGGTTTGTTGCCTGAGCTCAGGCTGACCTCGAAATCGCCAACACCGGAACCATTGCCCTTGAGGTTGAACTTCCACAGGTTTCCGCTCAGATCGCCGGCATACACATCCTTCACGTAGATGTTGCCCGAGCTGTCGGTGGCATACACGAAGGACGGGCTGGACAGGCCGCCCGTGGCCTGGCCCGCACGAATCTTGTTCACAGCACCGGTAGCCAGATCGACGACGAACAACACCGAGTCATCATTGGTGCTGCCGTGTCCATTACCGAAGATCGCCGCCCAACTGCCGTCCTTCATGCGCCCAACCAATGGCTCGCCGAAGTTGTAGCCCAGATCGGCATCATCCTTGATTTCCCACAGCACCTTGCTGGCACTGAAGCCCGTGCCGGAGGTGTCCGTGACGTCCAGGGCGAAGACGCTTTTCCCACCGGCCCCGAGGCTACCCAGGAGCACGGTACGCCATGCACCATTGAGACGGGCATCGCGGATGTGCAGCTTCCCATCAACGAAGTAGCGGTGCTTGTAGTCGCTATTGGCCAGGAGCTTGACGTTACCCAAGACGCCGTTGGGCATGTAGGCGAACAATTCATTGCCATTGTTGGCGTTGAAGGCGTGCAGGAAGCCATCGTTGGCGCCGACGAACAGCACCGGTGGCTTGCTCGACTTGGCGGCGACGAACTCGGCGTAGGTCTGCTCGCCGCTCGCTACGGGTACCCGCCCATGGAAGCCCCAGTCCTGCTTGTTAGCCAACACCAGGGTGGAGTTGACGATATCGCCGAGCAGGGTGGCGCGCTTGCGGAACCTCCTGCCGGCCGGCGCCTCGTTCGTGCGGCTGCCCATCAGGTAGTTGAACAGCGCCTCATCGTCGTTGAAATGCACCTTGAGCGCTGCGCTAAGGCTGCTCCAGTTCAATGCCTGGCCATGGTTGGTGCCCGCCGCGCCATCGTGGGTGAACAGGCTACGCGAGCTGAGCCCCAACTTCTGCCCCGCCTCCCAGACCTCCTCGAAAACGATGCCGGCGCTGGTCTGCATGGGCTTTTTCGCCAGCAACTTTCCGGACCAGTCCGAACTGGTATAGAAGGCCTCGTAGACCAGGGTGTTGCTGTCCAGACGGCGGGCATTGGGCACGGCCGAGGTGTTCGACCCGGTACGATCGCTGATCGACGCCAGGGTCTCACCCAGGGCGCTGGCGAACTGCTGCGGGTCCTGGGCGCTGAAGAAACCACCCCGACCATTCACCGCCGCGTGCAACAGGTCATCCAGCTTCGCCGGCTCGCTGCCGGTCGGGCTTGGCCAGGTCACCGAAGCGCCATTCTTGACGGCGGCGAACGCGGCCTGCGGGTCGACGGTCCCGCTCATGCCCAGACCGACCCCGAAGGTCACCATGTGCTGCCAGAACGCCGGGTCGGCCGGATCGGTCGGCACACGGTTGGCCAGGGTGTTATGCAGGTCACGACTCCAGTAGTACATGGCGACGTCCGCCAGGGTGTTCTCCGAGCTGTCGCTGAAAGGCGCCTTGGGCACATAACGATAGCTCTGCCCATCTGGTCCGCTGATGGTCGGGCCGTTGCTGTTATCCACGTTGACGCGCGCGCCCTCCCTGGAGGCCGCGTCACCGTTCCAGTATCCGTCCGTGGTCAGGATGGTGTAGCTCTGGCGGCAGGCATATTCCTTGCCGCCGGTCTGGCCCGGCGTCGAACTCCAGGGCCCCGACTCGTCCTTGCGCGAGTAATATTCGCCTGCATCACCCAGCGCCTTGCGCAGGGGCGTACCCCCTGAGGCGTTGGCCGCAAACAGCCAGTCATAGAACTCGGAGCGCCCGGTCCCCTCGAATCGACGTACGCCGCGCGCCAGGGTATCGGTCAGGTTGATCGCGCCATAACCAACCCGGATGTCCCCGGGAAGCGCGGAAAACGCCTGGCTGACCCCGGCCTTGGCCGACATGATGCGAGTCCGATAGTAGGAGAACCAGTTGGCGAAGTTCTGCTGCTCGGCGGCGCCCACGCTACGCTCGGCATAGCAGGCATCCTGGCGAGGATTGCTGGCACAGCTACCCCCTCCGACAAATTCGTAATAGAAAGCGGCACCAGCGCCACTCTCCGCCCCCACGGCAAAACCGTTGTAGTACTCGACGTTGCTGCAACGCCTGTTCAAGCACTCATAGCTATTGGGCGAAAAGTAGTCATCCATGATCGCCATGTAGTCATTGCCGAGGTTGACCGTCTGCCCCCCCGTATAACCATCCACGAATGCGGCCACGAAGGTTGCGTTGGCATAGCGTTGGCCGTCGCTCTTGACTGGCGGCAGGTACTGTACGGCCGGGTTGTAGTAGGACTTGTTCAGGTGGCTGGAAGCCAGGTAGCGATGACTTGCCTTCGAGCAGAAATGCAGGTTCTTGCCGGCATAGCTGCCCCGCCCCGTGCACTCCCGCCGCTCGTACCATCCGCCCGTGCGCTCCAGATACGCGGGCTTGAGCTCATCCGGGAGGAAGCCCCAGCGCATCGAGCCCGAATCATCCAGGATGAACATGAGGTTGGGCTCGACCTGGCCACCCAGGTTCAACGGAACCTGCCCAGGCACGAATGCTGCCAGGGCACTGTGGCTGACCACAAAAGTCAGCAGGCCGGCCACCAGTGCCCGTACCGCAAACGCATATTTCGAGCGGATCATCCGTGTCTTCCTTCGATCAGTTCTGGCTGCGGATGGCAATGGCCACGGTGGAGCGCAGGTGCACTTCGGCATCCCCGCCGGCGTAACCGGTGGCCTCGACGTTGAACAGATAGGTCCGGCTCAGGCAATCGAACGCCCGGTTCTCGGCAATCGAACCGTCGGTTTCGCAGACGAAGCTGGTCGCGCCGCCCGACGCTCCATAAAAGTTGCGAACCTGACAGACCGGCTGCCGCGGTTTGTTGTGAAGTTCGGCGGGAGGGGTCCATTGCGTAGCCGTCACCGTCGGGCAATCGGTCCTCGCCAGGAACAGTTGGGTAGGATCGACGCTGGCTTCCACCTGCTGTCGCACATAGGCCTCGCCCACCCGCAAGGCGCTCTCGGCCGCCTGGAACGCCACGTTGTAGTCCCGCGCGCCGCCGGCCATACGCTCCTGCAGGGTGCTGCCGGACATCGCCGTAACCCCCAACACGGTGAGTGCCAGGAGTGCGATCAGGCAAACCAGCAGCACTGCTCCTTTTTGCTTTTGCATGCTTATCCTTGCCTCATCAGTCAACCCGATTGCGTAGGGCCACTACTGTGCTGAATACCTGGCGCAGGCGCCCATCCGCCACCACTGCCGCCCCCCCGAACTGGACAGCCTGGTCCAGAGCTCCCGCCACTCGCTCATTGCTGGCCAGCAACAGATCGATCTTCACCGTGCGGACATCACCCCATCGGTTCGCTGCTTCCACCTCGGCCGGGCTTAGGTAGGTCTGCACACCGATACTGTTGTTCGCCGCCACGCCGAAACTGGTGCGCAGCGACTCCACGCCTTCCACGACCTCGTTAGTCTGCGCTGGAACCTGCGCCGCATCGCGGACAAACAATGCACGGATGGGCTGTCCGTTTGCCGTGACGCGGCCGGTATCCGCCACGTAAAAGGTCCTGTAGGCGAAGCCCACCACCCGCGCTGGGCTGTTGAATTGGATATCCGAGAATTTGAAGCCACCGCATTTGGCGTTCTTGTCATTGGTGCTCGCAGCATGGGTCAGTGTCACCTGGCCAGAACCCGACGAATTCGGTTTGTTGGTGATGCGGATGACCACCGCCTTCTCCATGTCCTGCACCATCACGGCATGATCCTGCTGCATGCTTGGGCAATAGGCCGTGACCTTGAGATTCGCATTGAGCGACGGCTTGAGCAGCTCGCCGGGAGTGAGGAAGGACTCGCAACCGTCATTGGCGAAGATCGCCAACTGGTCGGTGCCTACCGCCCCAAGCTCCCCGGTTGCCGTGATGCGCCGTCCCCAGATGGGACGATTCATGGCGCTCCATTCCCCCGTGTCGCCTTTGGCGGCCACCACGCAGATGTCGTCCTCATCAAGCCGGGCTCCCACCCCAACGCCCGCTGGGCGCAGTTCGGCGGCGAGGTATTGCAGGGCGAAGCGTCCGTTTTCCTGCAGGTTTCCCGCTGCCCCCCGGAGAAGGAAGGTGTTCTTGTTGCTGATGAAGACCTGGAGGACCGCCAGGCTGATGACCAGACCAATCGCCATGGCCACCATCAGCTCCACCAGGCTCAAGCCGCGTTGCTTGCGCATGTGCACCCCGTCAAATCTGCGTGACGAAGGAGAATTGCTGGGCGGCGCTTCCGCCCACCCGCTCCTCGTTCCATTGCACGATGACCGTGAAGCGACCTCCGTTCTGCACCACGCCGCCATTCCCTTCCGGCAGTTGCCTGGCAAGGTTGGCGCGCCATTCCGCCAGGTCCCGCTGGAAAGGCAGGCAGGTTTCCCGCGCAGGATCACAGGCTAAGGCGGCGCCGACCGCCAGGTTGTAGAACCCCGCCTGCGCATCTCCTCGCGCGGCGCGCATGCGATCAGCCATCTCGTAGGCCAGGAAGGTCGCATGGGAGCGTACGGACGCGAGCTGGTTCGCCTTCAGCGCGGTGAGCTGCATGGCTGCCAGACCCAGCACACCAATAGAGAAAAGGAGCACTGCAACCAGAACTTCGATGAGTGAGGCTCCTCGCTGGTACGACGCACTCATTTGCAGCTTCCCCTCTGCAGAGAAATCGAACCGGACAGTTCAATGGAAACACTGCGATTGAAGGCGGCGCAGCGCAGCGATGTATCCTTCGCCGTCAGGGTGAGCGCCATCCTGGCCGCGCTCACCAGGCGGCCCTGCGAGTCGAAGAGGATGTTTTGCAGACCTGCCGGGGTGACCGCCAATGAGTTCAGGGGAGGGAAACGGCGTAGTTCCAGGCTGTCCCGCTCACGCAACAACTGCCAGCTGCCATCGACTGCCAGCGGCCCCTTCAACCTGATGGTCTGCGCTCCCTGGACTGCTTCGCGGCGCGCATAGTTGAGCATGCCGGAGAACGCATCAAGCTCTGCCGCTGCCTGGTTCTCGCGAAGCATCTGGGAAAGATTTGGTGCTGCCAACCCGATCAATACTGCGAGCACGACAAGCGTGACCATCAGTTCGATCAGCGTGAATCCTCGCTGCGACATTCCCTGCCCTCAAAGGATGGTGCGAACCTGAGCGGGCAGACGCCCGCGCGACGAAGCTTCCTGCTCCGACCTTGCCAACCTTCCATGACGAGCGGCCGAGAATTAAGGACCAGCGGCAATGTATGCGCGAATATTAGCTGATTGGTACGCCCGTTTTAAATCGCGTTTTATGAACTGCGAGCTTGCCCACAAGATTGGCCAGGACCGTGCTGAAGAACGCGCCGTCGGCGCCTGCGGCGGCGATCACGCACAGGCCCGACTTCCGAGGCGTCCGTCAGCCCAGACGCCCCTCCGGCGCATAGGGCTGCGGGTCGATGATCGGCTCGCGGCCAAGCATCAGGTCCATCAGTAGGCGACAGGATGCTGGCGCCAGCACCAGCCCGTTGCGGTAATGGCCGCAGTTCAGCCACAGACCGTTCGCGCCCGGCACAGGACCGATGAAGGGAATGCCTTCGGGCGAGCTGGGACGCAGTCCCGCCCAATGCCCTACCAACTCGGAATTGGCCAGTTCCGGCAACAGCTCGAAAGCGGATGCCTTGAGGCTCTCCAGGGCCTCGCTGGTGGGCGTCTTGTCGAAACCGACGTGTTCCAGGGTGCTACCCACCAGGATGTGGCCGTCACGGCGCGGGATCGCATAGCGCCCTTTCGCCAACACCATGGCCGGCAAGAAGTCTTCGGTACACTTGAAGAGGATCATCTGCCCCTTCACCGGCTCCACCGGCAAGGACAGACCAAGGTTGGCCAGCAACTCACCGCTCCAGGCGCCAGCCGCCAGCACCACACGATCCGCCAGGACCTCGCCCTCGGTCGTGCTCACCCCGAGAATGCGCCCTCCGTCGCGGATGAAGCCCCGCACCTCGCACGACTCATGCAGGGTCACGTTCGGCATGCGCAACAGTGCCTCACGCAATGCGCGCGTCAGCCGCGGATTTCGCACATTGGCCACGCCGGCCATGTGGATGGCGTGCTGGAAGCCCGGCCCTAGCGGCGGCACGGCAGCGTGCACCCGGTCTATAGCCATCGGCGCCAGCGGCCGCCCTTCGCGAGCGGCCCAAGCCAGGGCCTCGGCTTCGTCGTCCAGGTCCAGCCAGTACAGGCCCGTCTCGTGGACTTCGGGGTCTATACCGGTTTCAGCGAGCAAGCGCTGGCCGAACTGCGGGTAGAAGTCCTGGGACCAATGCGCCAGAGCCGTTACAGCCGAGGAATAGCGCCAAGGATAGAGCGGCGAAACGATCCCGCCGCCAGCCCAGGACGACTCACGACCGCAGGGGCCTTTGTCCAACAGGCAGACGTCCAGCCCTTCCTTCGCCAACAGGTATGCAGACAGCAACCCGATAGCTCCCCCACCGACCAGCAAAACGCGCATGGAACCTCCAGAACAACAGAATGACCTGGCGCGACGCAGGCACTGGCAACCAAGAACCTGCCTCGCACAAACGGCACACGGACAATATGGGCGCAGTACCCAGGGTACCGGCCTCCCCCGGTACCGGGAGAGGCATTCTATGGAGGTGTGCACCTGATCACTAGAGCGGCGGCGCAGCGGCACTCAGGGGCATTCGCCCGCTGTGGTCTTGGATACCGAGGGCCGACCGGTGAGGCTGAGCGAGACCAGACGCTCCTGGTCACCCTCATCTGGCGAGGCGCGACAGACCTTCAATACGGCACTCGCCGAGGCGGTTCCAGTCGGTTGAAAGGCAATGCTGTGCACGCTGGAGGAAATCAGGAAGCCGCTTGGCGAAGCCGGGTGGCGCTGTATTACCGTGCCAGTGGAACCACGCACAATCCAGCCCTGGTGCCAGCCACCCGAGGAGGCGCAGGTCGAACCGTTTGCCGATGCGCAAAGGGTTACCGGCTGATTGCGCTTGATCGCCTCACTTCGTGCCAGCGTGGCGCCCGCGACCAGGTCATTGGCCTGGCTCCGCAGCTTGCTGCTCAGAGTCACGTCAGTAAAGGAAGGGATGGCGATCCCCAGCAGGACCGCCAGCACCGCCAGGGTGACCATCAGCTCGATCAGGGTGAAGCCGGCAGAGCCGCGCGTCCCAGCGAGGCAGCCGTCATCCAGTCCCAAAGCCAAACGACTCATTCTCTGTCGATGCTCCAATAAACCCGGCCTTTAGGTCGTGTCACAGCGGAGAACTCGGGGTCCGGTTCGAAGCACTCGAGAGTGCAGACGAACGGCAGCTCCGTACCATCATCCAGCCTCACCTTGCCCGCCACCGGAGAGGGCGAAAGTCCGCCGCCGTCAAGAACGACAAACCTGTCCCCATCGAGGCCCGAGGCATCCTTGTAGGCGATGTTGTACGCCCGATTGGTGCCCAGACCGGAACAGGCATTCGGATCCGGTGGGGTGGGTTGATGGGTATTGAAGACGATCCGGCCGAACACCGTGATAGCCGAAGTCACTACCTGCTCGGATGCCGCCAGGCCAAGGTACCAACCCTTGGGCTTGGCATTCAGCTGCTCCTGGGTCGGTGTGGAATCGCCGGATATCGCCAGCAGGGAATTGAGGCAGATGAAGTTTTCCCCATCAGCCGAACAGGTGCCGTCCGTGCTCAGCCAGCCCGATTCGGTCGGCCGATCCTTGAAGTTGAAGAAGTAATTGGCAACCCGCGCTGTTGCAGGGAAGCTGCTCAACGGTTTCTCCCGGTCGCCGGAGCCAATCTGGAGCAGATAGCCATCAGTTGCAACCACCACTTCCGGGGCAAACAGGAACTTCCGGTTGCTGGAGCAACTTCCCCCATCCGCACAGCCGAACGAGGCAATCCGGGCGATGGTCCAATCGTTCGGCTCGCCGCTGCCGATGGTTACGCGGTAGACATTGCCTCCAACATCGGCGGCATAGGCATATTTCGCCAAACCCGAGCTGTCGGGCACTACAGTGATGTCTCCGACCACACCACGCTTGGTATCCAGCACCTTCAGCACCTGTCCGGTATTGGCATCCAGTACGTAGATCTTCTTACCCTTGCTGGAGGATGTACAGGAGTGATTGACCGTGCCGTCATCGGTATCCTCGCAACTGTCATAGCCCCCCCCCATGATAAGCATCGGCGAGTTGCCGGCCCCATAACCCGCAGCCTTCAACACCACTGCCGAGGACCAGGTCTGCCCAATGCCACTCATCTGGCTGGAGCAGCCATCATCATTTGCAAGATTCGGGCAGCCAACCTTCCATTTCAGCGAGGGGCTGGCCGGGGTGGTGACGTCGAATGCATAGAGGGCCCGCCCACCACGTCGCATGCCGGCATAGATATAGGTCTTCTGCGTAGTGTCGATGGTGCCGCGGAAGGCCGTGATGGGACCGTCGATACCATAGCTCTTCGGCTGGCCGCCCGTGCTGCCCTGGAAGGCGATGGTCGGGGATTCGGTGCGCAACCGACTCAACTTGCCGTAGAACTCCGGCGGGACGAAGGACCACAGCTCGCCACCTGCCGCAACGGAGCCAATGCTATCGGTGCGATTGCCGTTGATCGCCCGGAATACACCATCGTTGCCGCCATAGAAGACTACGACCTGCGGTGAACCGGTGGTGCCGTAGTCAATTGCCACCGGACGCGAATGCACCACGTCACCATGGGCGGACTGGCGCTTTTCCTCGGTGGTGACCAGATCCTGATCCTCGTCATTCACGTCCAGGCCGCGCGCCCAGTTGATCAGATTGGTCCGCTCGGCATCGGCGACGCCAAGCAGGGACGAGGTGATGTTTGTGTTGGTGGTGGCAAAGTCGGTTAGCTGGGTGCAGGAGGCGAAAGACGGATTGCAGGTGTAGACCGTCCGGCTGGTGCCGCTGCGCAGCAGGTAACCCTGTCCGCCCTTCTCGACCACGTTGCCGTCCGGCGTATTCGAGATGTCGGAATTGGCCACCGTCAGGCAAGCGCCCTGCGGCTTGTTTTGCCAGTAGGTGTCGAGGCTCGTGGGCGTCCAGAAGCTACGGGCGCACTCAGTGATGAAGTTGGTCGAAGTGTTGATCGCCGAGTTGCCGGCAGCATCCTGCAGCCGCAGGGCACCATTGCTGAGGCCCAGCTTGTATTGCTTGAGATTGCCGGCCCAGCGCGGCCCCAGGTGTTCATCGGGGCGGAACATCCCGATGAACACCTGGTTCAGGTAGGTCCCCTGGGTGTTCACGCTCACCGGCAAACTGACCGAGGCGAACGCACTGTTCACCGACTGGATCTCGGAAAGCGCCGTCCTCAGGGCGTCGGCGATCTCGCTCCCAGTGCTGGTCACATCGAAGTACTTGCCACCACTGACGCCCGCCATACTTTTGAGCAGCGCCGTCCAGCCCGGCCCCTGGCCGGTGGTCACCTTGTTGACGTCGATTGTGTAAGTGACGATGCCAAGGTCACTGCTCTTCATGAAGCGCGCCCACTCATCCGCCACATTGTCCTGCGAACCACTGGGCGAGATGGGGATAGTAGTCGTCCGGCCGCCGGCCGCCGCCAGGGCTGACTTGCCGGCAGTAGTATCAGCGTTGTTGTCCTGGGCGGCCCCGTTGCTGATGTAAATGATGAAGTTCTTGGCACATCCGGAGGCTATCGGCGTGTTATATGCCGTCGCACCCTTCGCAGCCAGGGCATTGCCGGCAAGGGCATAGACTGCGTTCGACGCAGTAGTACCCGTGGCGTTACCGGAATAGTCCGTCTTCTTCTTGCCGTTGCCTGCGTGAGGCGCCCCAGCGGAGAAGTACTGGTAGGCCTCCCACATGGCAAGGCCGACCTTGCCACCATTCGACTTGTCGTCGGTAATGTGCAGGCTTTGCACAAGTTGCTGGTACTTGGTCTTGTTGCTGCTGTCCAGCAAGCGGATGGCGGCGCGCACGTAGGCGCCATCCGTGTTGGAGTTGCCCTGCCCGGTTTCGGTGAACATCATCAGACCCAGGCGGAACTTGTTGGCGTCCAGCCCACTCAGCACGGTGCTCAGCGCAGCCATTTCATTGGTGAAGGCGTTGTTCCAGTTCGCGGTATTGTCCAGCACGACAAGCACATTCGGCACGTCGTTGGCGCTAGGTGTAGTACCCACGAACAGATCGATGTCCTCCGCCTGGACGGGCAAATAGAACGACAGGGCCGACGCCGCCAAAATTCCTTTCAAGAACCCCGTTCTCATACCGCTCTCCTGAAACAGCATTCGGTTACGGACACACGCTTTCCTTCTCGATCTCCGACAACAATACCCGCACGCCAGACCGCACGCGCGTGGAGGCCCCGCTGACAGGATCAGACACAGTCGCTACCAGTTCCCAGACCGTGCTCCATTGCGAATCGGGCGGTGCCACCCCCGCACGCAGGCCGCTTAGCTGCTCCTCAGTCGCGACGGGAAGCTCGGCTTCGCTCATGCAGACTGGGGTGGCGATGTTCACCGTGTAGTCGGTGGTACCGTCATTATTAATGTCCACGTTGATCGACTCGGCCGCCGGCGCATCGGTGAACGGAGAACTCACTATCTGTTCGATCGCGATGTTGGCAGCGGCGAGCGCCTCGTCTCGAGCCTGCATGTTGCCCACCGACCTGAGGCTGCTACCACTCATGGTGAACGCACTGCCAACCAGGAGGGTAAGCATCAGCAGCATGATCAGCCCGACGACCAGCGTCGCACCCTGTTGATCGCGGTGCGGAGCCCTCATGATCATGGAGTTTCCCTCCGACCCGAGACGTTAACCAGGCGAGCAGTCGTGGAATAGACGTGACGCTTGTAGTTGCTGCCGATGATCTCCGCCGCCGGATTGGCTGCACCCAAGGCATAGCTCTTGCTGTCGCTGTAACCCGGCGAGGGCTGAACGCCACGCACCAGCAGGAAGACCTTGACCGTAACCACATCAATGAGTTGGTCTACCGTGCAACCTGCGGCCGGACAGCGCACGAAGTCGCCGTCTGCAGCCCCGTTGCCCCGGTTGATCGGCCGCGAACGGTCTACGTTGCCCTGGACATTCAGGGCGAAATTGATGGCTTCGCCGTAATTATTGGCCACGCCACCATCGCCGACACTGTCGATACCCAGTTCGACACGGAAGCCTTCGATGCCTTCGATCAGGGCCTCCGCCGCCCCCGGCGCAGCACCCGCGCCGAAAGTCGAGCGCATGAGCGTCGGTATGCCATCCCCTACAGTCACCGAATAATCGCGGATGTAATAGAGGTTCGAGACAAACTTGCGCTTGTCCGCAAGCGTAATGCAGTCCCTTTTCCTCATGGTGAAGCCACTGGTGCCCAGCACGTAGCGGGCCGCGTCATCCGCGCAGAATGACGACTGGAAGTAGAGTTTTCCGGATAGCTCGGCCTCGCAGTTGCCAACGCCAGGACGACAGGTTTCAGCATGCCGCACCACCAGCACGTCAGTATCGGCCTTCTTGTTTGTGACTATCCCGGCGCAGCCAGGCGGCACGCCGTCATACACCTGCACGGCGATGCCCAACAGATTCGCGTTATCGGCGGAGGTCCAGGAGCAGGGGCCGGGTACCGCGTCGGGAACGTCGGTAGGCACTCCACTGTTGCTCAGGTCATCGAACTCGGGGACATAGCCACTCCAGAATCCTGCATGAGCCAGATCCTCCTGGAGCAGCTGCAACGCAAACCGGCCATTCTCGATCTGCGCGTTGGTTTTGGCCATTTCATCGTTGGTCCTCGACACATCCAGGAAAAGCGTCAGGACCGCCGCCATTATCAGCAGACTGATGACGGCCGCGATCATCAGCTCGACCAGGCTGAATCCCGACTGCCGGTTGCGACCACAAGCTCCCGACGCAAGGCCGCGGAAAGCGATGCTCATGTCATTCATAGGTTCGCGACACGCACAATGGTGGTTACCACACGTCGACAGAGGTCATTCGCACAGACAGACCCGGTCACGCCGTTATAGCTGTTAGCCCCGCACGCCACACCTGACGGCGGCGCCGAGATCGGTGTAAGCCCTTGCCAGGCAACCGTCACCAGATACTGGTTGCTGCCTATGGACTCCACGCATCCCCTCGCCCCGACCATCGATCCGACCCTGGCCGTACCGCTAGCCTCCGCCACGCCCTGTAGGGTATTACACCATTCGCTAATGTCCCGGTCTCTCCGGGACGAAGTCGACGTCACGCTTGCGCAGGTCATTCCGGCGCCCAATGGGGCAGTCGTTCCGGTGACATAACTCACTGCCGCGTTGCGATTGGCGGCAATGCGGTTGGCCATATCATCGAGCAGCAGCAAGGCCTGTGCACGCTGGTACGCCTCCATTTCGGACTGCTGCAGCCGGGCCTGAAGGCCCGCCATGCCGAGCAGCCCGATGGACAGGATGAGGATAGTGACCAGCACCTCAATAAGGGTCAGGCCACGCTGGGGGGTCAACAACAATGAAGGATTCATTGCACCTACCACTTGGCCGGAGGGTTCTTGACCCCCTCATTATTGAGGGTCAAGTTGCCATCGCTCGCCTGCAACCCAGCCGCAGTGAAGGTGATGGTGAAGCTGGGGACGGAACCGGAGCCCAAAGTGATGCTATCGGTGTACTTGCCGACCAGGTCGCTCTCAAGGCTATAACCTAGTTGCTCCTTGGTCGCATACGTACGATTGGCAAGGAAGTACTGCTGCTGGCGATTGGCGATATCCATCATCTGCGCCTGTGCAGCCGCACGATTACCGCGAATCACATATTGCTGGTAACTCGGATAGGCGATTGCCGCCAGGATGCCGACTATCGCAACCGTGATCATGAGTTCTATGAGGGTAAAGCCACGCTGCTTCGTTCTGCCCACTGAACCACCTTCTTGGATTGACGACCGGAGGAGTGCCTGATTCGACTTCATGATCCCTGATTCAGCTGAGATCCCTTCAGTTGCCACCATTGTCCACCCTCCGACTGCTGTCGCAACTTCACCCGACTCTCGTCTCAGTCTCACTGCGCACAACGGGAACCCGCCACCAGCGGTGTAATGCGCGCTTTACACATGCTTCCCTAGCACATTCACACATACAGCATGCGTCATTCCTTTATGTCGCGAAGTGATCTGCCGCCAATTTCCGGAGTTTTCCCTATTCCATCGTCGATCTGGTGATCTTGAGAAATCCCTTCAATTCCAGAAGCTTACAAGCCAGGCCTGACCCTGGTCCTTTTGTCGGCGACGGGCGGGCAAAGGGCGGGGACGACAGGCCGATACCCCCTGGATTCTCAACAAGGGCAAGGATGCCATGGCCAGAACCGCTCACGGATTCACCCTCATCGAAGCATTGGTCGTACTGACACTTGTCGCGCTGTGCATCAGCCTTGGAGTTCCGAAGCTCAGCCAGCTCATCCGCGCACAGGAATTGACTGCCGCCAATCAGGCACTGATCACGAGCTTTGCCTATGCGCGCCAAGCATCAGTAACACGGAGGGTCGCGGTGCTCGTCGATAACCAGGACGGAAACTGGTCAACAGGGTGGCTGATCTACGCCGATCAGAACGGCAATGGTCGATGGGACTACGACGAACCCGTGCTGAGGCAGGTCGGCCCACAACCGGAAGGGTTAATCATCAAGGGCAATTCACCAGTACGGCGTTATGTGCGTTACACGCCGATGGGCCGAACATCTTTGATAGGCGGCGCCTTCCAAGCCGGCACATTGACGCTTTGCCATGCCGATGGCCGGCTGCCGATCAGGCAATTGGTACTGAACGCAACGGGCAGGGTACGCAGCGTCAAGAAGAGGCCTGGCAGCTGCTGACTCACACCCGCCTCCGGATTCGGATGGGATGGGATGGGTAGTGTCAACCGACGTTGACCACCCGCAATTCCTTCGGCATGGAGAAGGTCACGTTCTCCGGCCTGCCATCCAGCTCGACGGCGACCTCCGCGCCCCACTCCCGAAGCTGCTCGATCACACCTTGCACCAGCACTTCGGGTGCCGAGGCGCCGGCGGTGATGCCGACCCGCTGGACGTTGTCGAACCACTCACGCCTGAGGTCTTCGGCGCCATCGATCAGGTAGGCCGGAGTGTTCAAGCGCTCGGCAAGCTCGCGCAGGCGGTTGGAGTTAGAGCTGTTGGGGCTGCCGACCACCAGGACCACGTCGCTCTCGTGAGCGAGTTGCTTGACCGCATCCTGGCGGTTCTGGGTGGCGTAGCAGATGTCATCCTTGCGCGGGCCACCAATGCTGGTGAACTTGGTCCGCAGTGCGTCGATGACCCGGCTGGTGTCGTCCATGGACAGCGTGGTCTGGGTCACGAACGACAGCGCATCAGGGTTGCGCACAACCAGGCGCTCAACGTCGGCCTCGTCCTCCACCAGGTAGATGGCACCGCCATTGCTGGCGTCGTACTGGCCCATGGTGCCTTCCACTTCGGGGTGGCCGGCGTGGCCGATGAGGATGCATTCGCGGCCATCGCGGCTGTAGCGCGCGACTTCCATGTGCACCTTGGTCACCAGCGGGCAGGTGGCATCGAATACCTTGAGGCCACGGCGTACGGCTTCCTGGCGCACCGCCTGGGAAACGCCATGGGCACTGAAGATGACGATGACGTTGTCCGGCACCTGATCCAGCTCTTCGACGAACACGGCGCCACGGGCGCGCAGGTCTTCGACCACGAACTTGTTGTGCACCACTTCATGCCGCACGTAGATCGGCGGCCCGAAGACTTCCAGGGCGCGGTTGACGATCTCGATGGCACGGTCGACGCCGGCGCAGAAGCCGCGGGGGTTGGCGAGTTTGATTTGCATGTTAGTTACCTCGTACAGCCTTCGTGGCCCTTAGTCGCTTCATCGCGAGCAAGGACTCGGCGTCCCCCTCGCTTCTACAGGGCCACTGCCCATCAGGCTGGCCTCACCGACAGGATCTCCACCTCGAAGCTCAGCGGCTTGCCCGCCAGCGGGTGGTTGAAGTCGATCGTTACGTGGGTGTCGTCGACGATCTTCACCACGCCGGGCAGCTCTGCGTTGGCCGCATCGTTGAAGATGATCAGCAAGCCTTCGGAGAGCTCCATGTCCTGGAAGTTGCCCCGGGGCATCACTTGCACGTTCTGCGGATTGTACTGGCCGAAGCCCTGCTCGGGCTCGATGGCGAGCACGCGCTTGTCGCCGCTCTTGAGGCCGAACAGCACGCTCTCGAAGCCCGGCAGCAGGTTGCCGTCACCCACCTTGAAGGTGGCGGGATTCTTCTCGAAGGTGCTGTCCACCACGTCGCCATTGTCGAGCTTGATGGCGAAATGCAGGGTGACCTCCATGTCCGGCCCTATGCGATGTTCAGTCATGGGCGGTTTCTCCGGACTTCTTCGCTTTGAACATATCTAGCGCCAGCATCACGGCGCCGACCGTGATGGCACTGTCCGCCAGGTTGAATGCCGGGAAGCGCCAGCGGTGCTGCCAATGCACCAGGATGAAATCGACCACATGGCCAAGCACCACGCGGTCGTAGAGGTTGCCCAGCGCCCCGCCCAGGACCAGGGCCAGCGCAATGGCCAGCCAGGTCTCTTCGGGTTTCAGGCGCTTCAGCCAGACCACCAGCACAGCACTGACCACCAGGGCGATGGTCGCGAACAGCCAGCGCTGCCAACCGGAACTGTCGGCCAGGAAGCTGAATGCAGCGCCCGTGTTGTAGGCCAGCGTCCAACTGAAGTAGTCAGGGATGACCACGATCTGCTCGTAGAGGTTGAGCTCGGTCTCGAAGAACCATTTGCTCGCCTGGTCCAGCACGAACACCAGCGCAGTCAGCCAGAGCCAGCCGAGGCGGCCATATGCCTTAGGCATAGTGACGTACCTCGCCAGCACCTTCGATGTTTTCCACGCAACGGCCGCACAGGTCCGGATGCTTCACGAACTGGCCGACGTCAACGCGGTGGTGCCAGCAACGGCCGCACTTGGTGTGCGCGGACTTGTTGATCTTCAGCTTGAGGCCAGAAACCTCGGTCTCGACGGCATCGGCCGGCGCACTGCCCAGCGGCTGGACTTCGGCAGCGGAGGTAATCAGCACGAAGCGCAGCTCGTTGCCCAGCTTGGCCAGGCGGGCGGCCAGGGCCTCTTCGGCGAACAGGGTGACTTCAGCTTGCAGGTTGCCGCCGATGGCCTTGGTGCTGCGCAGGTTTTCCAGTTCCTTGTTGACCGACGCCTTGACGGCCATGACCTGCTCCCAGAACTCGCGGTCCAGCTCGGTGCCTTCCGGCATTTCGCTGAGGCCCTGGTACCAGGTGTTGAGCATGACCGACTCGTTGCGCTCGCCCGGCAGGTACTGCCAGATTTCCTCGGCGGTGAAGGCCAGGATCGGGGCAATCCAGCGCACCAGGGCCTCGGCGATGTGGAACAACGCGGTCTGGCAGGAGCGACGCGCAACGCTGTCGGCGGCGGTGGTGTACTGGCGGTCCTTGATGATGTCGAGGTAGAAGCCACCCAGCTCCTGCACGCAGAAGTTGTGCACTTTGGAGTAGACGTTCCAGAAGCGGTATTCGCCGTAGGCCTCTTCCAGTTCGCGCTGCAGCAGCAGGGCGCGGTCCACGGCCCAACGATCCAGGGCCAGCATGTCTTCGGTGGGCAGCAGGTCCTTGACCGGGTCGAAGCCGTTCAGGTTGGCCAGCAGGAAGCGCGCGGTGTTGCGGATTCGGCGATAGGCGTCGGCGCTGCGCTGGAGGATCTGCTGGGAGACGGCCATCTCGCCGGAATAGTCGGTGGCAGATACCCACAGGCGCAGGATGTCGGCGCCCAGGCTGTCGGTGACCTGCTGCGGGGCGATCACGTTGCCCAGGGACTTGGACATCTTGCGACCGCTCTCGTCCACGGTGAAACCGTGGGTCAGGAGCTGGCGGTAAGGTGCATGGCCGTCGATGGCGCAGCCGGTCAGCAAGGACGAATGGAACCAGCCACGGTGCTGGTCGGAACCTTCCAGGTAGAGGTCGGCAGCCGGACCGCTGGCATGGCCCAGTTCGGCGTGGGAGCCGCGCAGGACGTGCCAGTGCGTGGTGCCCGAGTCGAACCAGACGTCCAGTGTGTCGCTGATCTTGTCGTACTGGCCAGCCTCGTCACCGAGCAGTTCGGCGGCATCCAGCTTGAACCAAGCTTCGATGCCTTGCTGCTCGACGCGCTGGGCAACCTGTTCCATCAGCTCGACAGTACGCGGGTGCAGGTCGCCGGAGGCCTTGTGCAGGAAGAACGGGATCGGTACGCCCCAGTTGCGCTGGCGGGAGATGCACCAGTCCGGACGACCGGCGATCATGCCGTGCAGGCGCGCCTGGCCCCAGGCCGGGATGAACTCGGTCTGGCCGATGGCGTCCAGGGCGCGCTCACGCAGCGTGGCGCCCTGCTCCGGTTGCTTGTCCATGCCGACGAACCACTGGGCCGTGGCGCGATAGATCAGCGGAGTCTTGTGGCGCCAGCAGTGCATGTAGCTGTGGCTGATGGATTCGTGCTTGAGCAACGCGCCCACTTCTTCCAGCTTGGCGACGATGGCCGGGTTGGCCTTCCAGATGAACTGGCCGCCGAAGAACGGCAGCGACTCGACATAGACGCCGTTGCTCTGCACCGGACTGAGGATGTCGTCGTTGCTCATGCCGTACTGCTTGCAGGTACGGAAGTCGTCCTCGCCGTAGGCCGGCGCGGAGTGGACGATGCCGGTACCGGCCCCCAGCTCGACGTACTCGGCCAGGTAGACGGGCGACAGGCGCTCGTAGAAGGGGTGACGGAAGCGGACCTGGTCCAGCGCCTCGCCCTTGGCGGTGGCGATGACCTGGCCTTCCAGGCCATAGCGCGAAAGGCACGACTCCACCAGCTCTTCAGCCAGCACCAGCAGGCGCGCGCCGGTGTCGACCAGCGCGTAATTGAATTCGGGGTGGACGTTCAGCGCCTGGTTGGCCGGGATGGTCCAGGGGGTGGTGGTCCAGATGACGATGGCGGCGGGCTTGGCCAGGTTCGACAGGCCGAAGGCGGCGGCGAGCTTGTCGGCGTCTTCGATCGGGAAGGCGACGTCGATGGCATCGGACTTCTTGTCGGCGTATTCGACTTCAGCCTCAGCCAGGGCGGAACCGCAATCGAAGCACCAGTTCACCGGCTTCAAGCCCTTGAACACGAAGCCTTGTTTGACCATTTCGGCCAGGGCGCGGATTTCACCGGCCTCGTTGGCGAACGCCATGGTCTTGTAGGGGTTGTCCCACTCGCCCAATACGCCCAGGCGAATGAAGTCGGCCTTCTGGCCTTCGACCTGCTCGGCAGCGTAGGCACGGCACAGCTCGCGCGTCTTGTCTGCCGGCAGGTTCTTGCCGTGGGTGGTCTCGACCTTGTGCTCGATGGGCAGGCCGTGGCAGTCCCAACCTGGCACATAGGGCGCGTCAAAACCCGCCAGGGTCTTGGAGCGAACGATGATGTCCTTGAGTATCTTGTTGACCGCGTGACCGATGTGAATGCTGCCGTTGGCGTAGGGCGGGCCATCGTGCAGGACGAACTTCGGGCGACCTTCACCCATCTGCCGCAGCTTGCCGTAGAGGTCGAGGCTGTTCCAGCGCTGCAGCAGTTCTGGCTCGCGCTGGGGCAGACCGGCCTTCATCGGGAATGCCGTCTCGGGCAGGTTCAGGGTCGCTTTGTAATCGGTCATTTCAGTCCAGGCTCTTCAATTTGATTGAGTACCCTGCCAATAGGCACGGGCTGCAGCGACATCCGCATCGATCGCCGATTTCAATGCCTCCAGAGAGGCAAAACGCTGCTCTTCGCGCAGCTTGCGGTGGAAGGTCACGCTGATCCGCCGGTCGTAAAGGTCGGCGGAATAGTCCAGCAGATGGACCTCCAGGTGGGCGCGCCCGTCGCCCTTGACGGTGGGGCGCACGCCGATGTTTGCAACTCCGGGCCGTTGCCCGCCGTCCAGCTCCACGCTGACCAGGTAAACGCCATTGAGCGGAACCCGGCGGCGCTTGAGTTGCACATTCGCCGTCGGGGTACCCAGCTGGCGGCCCAGCTTCTGGCCATGCAGCACTCGGCCGGTGATGGTGAACGGCCGGCCGAGCAGGCGTTCGGCAAGGGCGAAATCCCCATCGGCCAGCGCCTGGCGTACGCGGGTGCTGCTGACCCGCAGGCCATCCAGCTCCACGGTGGCCGCGGCTTCGACGCTGAAACCTTCGGCCTCGCCGGCTTGCTGGAGAAATTCGAAATCGCCCGCGCGGTCGCAACCGAAGCGGAAATCGTCGCCGATTTCCAGGTGCCTGGCTCCCAGCCCTTCCACCAGCACGGCGTGGACGAACTCGGCAGCACTGAGCTCACGCAGGCGGCGATTGAAGGCCAGACAGAGCACGCGGTCCACCCCTTCACGGGCCAGCAGTTCGAGCTTGTCACGCAAGCGCGTCAGGCGGACGGGGGCGGTGTCCGGGCCAAAGAATTCACGCGGCTGCGGCTCGAAAATCACCACGCACGTGGGCAAACCCAGCTCAGCCGCACGCTCGCGCAACCGCTTGAGAATGGCCTGATGGCCGCGGTGCACGCCGTCGAAATTGCCGATGGTGGCGACGCAGCCCCGATGTTGGGGCCGCAGGTTGTGTAGGCCTCGAACCAGCTGCATAGCACAAGTCTTGTTCACAAAGTGGTCGATTATACGCACAGCCAGCGCCGGACAACAGGCGGCGCAAGCCTGCCAGTACGACAAGCGGCCGCCGGGTGCTGGCGACTCAGACTGCCCGCCGCGCGAAATCCCGCAAACGGAAACCCAGCAGGGCCAGCATGCCGAAGTAGGCGATCACGCCGGCCCCGACCAACAGCCCCAGGCGCAGCAGGCGTTCGGCCATATTGCCCTGATCCCAGGCCGGTAGCAGGTACATGACGCCCAGCAGCACCGCGCACATCACCAGCACGGCCAGCACCAGCTTGACGAGAAACGCGCGCCAACCCGGTTGCGGCTGGAACAGTTGCTGCTTGCGCAGCTGCCAGTAGAGCAACCCGGCGTTCATGCAGGCCGCCAGGCTGATGGCCAGGGCCAGTCCGGCATGGCGCAGCGGAAAGACGAAGGCCAGGTTCATCAACTGGGTCGCCAACAGGGTAAAGATCGCAATCCTCACCGGCGTGCGGATGTTCTGTCGCGCGTAGAAGCCGGGCGCCAGCACTTTCACCAGGATGATCCCGAGCAGCCCGACAGCGTAGGCAATCAATGCGCGCTGGGTCATCAGGGCATCGTTGGCGGTGAACTTTCCGTACTGGAACAACGCGACCGTCAGGGGTTCGGCCAGCAACGCCAGGGCCAGTGAGCAAGGCAGCACCAGCAGGAAACACAGGCGCAGCCCCCAGTCGAGCAACTGCGAGTAGGCGTGGCGGTCATCACTGGCGTAGGTCTTGGCCAGGGACGGCAGCAGGATGGTGCCCAGCGCCACGCCCAGCACCCCGGAAGGCAGCTCCATCAGGCGGTCGGCGTAGTACATCCACGACACCGAACCTGCCGCCAGGAACGAGGCGAAGATGGTGTTGATGATCAACGAAATCTGACCGACCGAAACGCCGAAGATTGCCGGCCCCATTTGTTTGAGGACGCGCCAGACACCGGTATCGCGCAGGTCCAGTCGCGGCAGCACGAGCATGCCGATTCGCTTCAGCGAAGGCAGCTGGTAAAGCAACTGTGCAAGGCCGCCCGCCAGCACCGCCCAACCTAGCGCCATGATCGGCGGGTCGAAATAGGGCGTGAGGAACAGGGCGAACACAATCATGCTGACGTTCAGCAGGGTCGGCACGAAAGCCGGCACTGAGTATCGGTTCCAGGTATTGAGGATGGCTCCAGCCAGCGACGACAGCGAGATCAGGAAGATGTACGGAAAAGTCACCCGCAGCAGGTCAGTGGTCAGGGCGAACTTCTCGGGAGTGTCGGCAAAACCCGGCGCGGTCACCCAGATCACCCAGGGCGCGGCCAGGATGCCCACCAGGGTCACTGCGGCCAGCACCAGAGTCAAAAGACCGGACACGTAGGCGATGAAGGTGCGGGTCGCCTCTTCGCCATGCTGGGTCTTGTACTCGGCCAGTATAGGGACGAAGGCCTGCGAGAAGGCCCCCTCGGCAAAGATCCGGCGCAGCAGGTTGGGCAATTTGAAGGCGACAAAGAAGGCGTCGGTGGCCATTCCTGCGCCAAAGAAGCGCGCGACAATGGTGTCGCGCACAAAGCCCAGGACGCGGGACAGCATGGTGATGGAGCTGACGGCCGCCAGCGACTTGAGCAAATTCATTCAGGAATCCGGACTGGAATGCAGCGCGCGCTGGTAGACTGCCGGCGCGCGGTCTGAGGCTGCCGAGTGTAGAGTCCGGGCTGGATAAAATCATCCCGCACGAAAAGCGGACACTCGTCGCCCGACCCGCCTGATCACCCTTGACAAGGCCAAATCGCATCGGCATGATTCGCGGCCTTAATTTGATTCAATTCCCCAGTTTCGAGGAGCTTGACGGTGGCCAACACACCTTCTGCCAAAAAACGCGCCAAACAGGCTGAGAAGCGTCGTAGCCATAACGCCAGCCTGCGCTCCATGGTTCGTACCTACATCAAGAACGTGGTCAAGGCTATCGACGCCAAAGACCTGCCGAAGGCCCAAGCCGCTTTCACCGCCGCTGTACCGGTGATCGACCGCATGGCCGACAAAGGCATCATCCACAAGAACAAAGCTGCTCGTCACAAGAGCCGCCTGAACGCCCATATCAAGGCGCTCGGTCAAGCTGCTGCCTAAGCTTGAGTTCTTGCGAAAAACCGGCCTTCTGGCCGGTTTTTTATTGCCTGCAGAAAACACACCTAACGCCCCCTCCCTTTTGCGAGCACGAGCCAGGTGCGCTTACCCCGAGTGCGGTCGCGCAACAGCGTAGGATGGATGTCGCTGTTCACATCCACCAGCGGAGCCCGACCGAGCCTCGATGGTGGGTCGGTGAAGCGTGACGCCCCCCCTACAGCACCCAATCCCCATGGAAAAGCCCAGAGTCTCCGGGCTTCTTCGTCAACTCAAGGCTTACCAGGCCAGGGCAGGATCGGGATAGCAGTCACTGCGTTCTGAGGACTGCCCTCGATTATCCGATCGCTGTACACCAGGTAAACCAGGGTATTGCGCTTGCGGTCAAAGAAACGCACTACCTGCATGGTTTTGAACACCAGCGAGGTGCGCTCCTTGAACACCTCCTCGCCATCCTTGAGTTCGCCATTGAAGCGAATGGCCCCCACCTGGCGGCAAGCGATCGAGGCTTCGGCGCGATCCTCAGCCAGCCCCAACCCTCCTGTCACGCCGCCGGTCTTTGCCCGCGACAGGTAGCAGGTCACGCCGTCCACCTTGGGATCGTCGAACGCCTCGACTGTGATCTTGTCGTTCGGCCCTACCCACTTGAACACCGTGGAAACAGAACCGATCTCCTCAGCCACCACCAGCAGCGGCAGAGCCAGCAGAGCCGCCGCCATTCCCTTGATCAGCCGCATAGCGTCCTCCGCGACTCAGACCAGGACCAGGTTGTCCCGGTGCACCAGTTCAGGTTCATCTACATAGCCCAGCAGCTTCTCGATGAGATCAGACGACTGGCCAATGATCTTCTGCGCCTCCAGGGCACTGTAGTTAGCCAGGCCACGCGCCACTTCAGCACCATCCGGACCGACACAAACTACCATCTCGCCGCGACGGAAGCTGCCCTGTACCGCCTTGACCCCTACCGGGAGCAGGCTCTTGCGGTCCTGGCGCAGCGCCTTGACCGCGCCCGCGTCCAGCACAAGCGTGCCGCGAGTCTGCAGATGGCCAGCCAACCACTGCTTGCGCGCGGCCAGCATGCCGCGCTCAGGCGCCAGCAGCGTACCCAGGCGCTCGCCAGACCTGAGACGATCGAGCACCCGCTCGATGCGACCACCGACGATCACCGTGTGAGCACCGGAGCGAGCAGCGAGGCGCGCCGCACGCAACTTGGTTTGCATACCGCCGCGCCCCAGGGCGCCACCGGTACCACCGGCCACGGCGTCCAGTGCCGGATCGTCGGCACGGGCCTCGAAGATCAACTGGGCATCGGGGTTATGACGCGGATCCGCGTCGAACATGCCATCGCGGTCGGTGAGAATTACCAGCAGATCAGCTTCCACCAGGTTGGCCACCAGCGCCGCCAGGGTGTCGTTGTCGCCAAAACGGATTTCATCGGTCACCACGGTGTCGTTTTCATTGATCACCGGGATGGCACCCAACTCCACGAGGGTGCGCAGGGTGCTACGAGCGTTCAGGTAGCGCTTTCGGTCAGACAGGTCATCGTGGGTCAGCAGGATCTGCGCCGTGTGCCGGGCATGCTCGGCGAAGCTGGATTCCCAGGCCTGCACCAGCCCCATCTGCCCGACCGCAGCCGCAGCCTGCAACTCATGCACGGCGCTTGGACGGCTGTTCCAGCCCAGGCGACTCATGCCAGCCGCCACCGCACCGGAGGACACCAGCACCAGCTCCACGCCCGCATCACGTAGAGCCACCATCTGCTCGACCCAGACCGCCATCGCAGCGCGATCCAGACCACGACCATCGGCCGTCAGCAAAGCACTACCGATCTTCACCACCCAGCGCCGCGCGCCAGTCACCTTGTCCCGCATATCGTCCAACCTTAGCTAGAAGGCCGCGCGGCAAGGCGCGCGGCCATGCGAACACCCCACAGCACCGGGCGGCGCAGGGGTCAGGGTACGTAGAAGATTTCCGGCCCGTCGCCGTCATCCTCGTCGTCATCGAAATCATCGTCGTCATCGACACCGGCACTCTTCAGGCCGGCACGGCGCAGGGCGCGCTGATCGTCCATGGCCTGCAGACGGGCACGAGCCTCGTCCTCGATACGCTGATCCAGCTCGGCGAGCTGCTCGGCATACTCCGGCTCTTCTTCCATGCGCAGACTGCGCTCGTCGAGGTAGCGCATGATCTCCTGGGAGAGCGCCTCGGTACCTTCGCGCTCCAGGGCGGAGATCACGAATACCGGCCCCGTCCAGCCCAGACGCTCGAGCACTGCTTTCAGCCGCGTATCGCGATCATCATCGAGCAGTTGGTCCGCCTTGTTCAGCACCAGCCAGCGATCACGCTCAGTCAGCGCAGGGCTGAAGCGGCCCAGCTCTTCGATGATCGTCGCCGCAGCCTCGGCCGGGTCGCTTTCATCTAGCGGCGCCATGTCGACGATGTGCAGCAGCAGACGCGTACGCGCCAGGTGCTTGAGGAAACGAATACCCAGGCCAGCGCCGTCGGCGGCACCTTCGATCAGACCCGGAATATCAGCCACCACGAAGGACTTGAAGCGACCCACGCTGACCACACCCAGGTTCGGCACCAGCGTGGTGAACGGATAGTCAGCCACTTTCGGCTTGGCAGCCGACACGGCACGAATGAAGGTGCTCTTGCCCGCGTTCGGCAGACCGAGCAGACCGACATCCGCCAGCACTTTCAGCTCCAGCTTGAGATCGCGGGATTCGCCCGGCTTGCCCTTGGTGGTCTGGCGCGGGGCACGGTTGGTGCTGGACTTGAAGCGGGTGTTGCCCAGACCGTGCCAGCCACCCTGCGCAACCATCAGGCGCTGGCCGGGCCTGGTCAGGTCACCAATGATTTCCTGGGTAGCCGCATCAATGATGGTGGTACCCACCGGAACCGGAAGGACCAGATCATCACCCTTGCGCCCGGTGCAGTCCTTGCTGCCCCCGTTCTCGCCACGCTGGGCATCGAAACGACGGGTGTAGCGATAGTCCACCAGGGTATTGAGGTTTGGATCGGCCTCCATGAACACGGAGCCGCCATCGCCCCCGTCACCACCGTTGGGGCCGCCCTTTTCAATGAATTTTTCGCGACGGAAACTCATCAGGCCATTGCCGCCGTCGCCCGCTTTTACAAAGATCGATACTTCATCGACGAATTTCATCAGGACGCCTCCCGCCACGGGGACGGGTTGAGTGAAACAAAGCACATAGGATACAGGGAACCCTGCTCGATGCAGAGTTTCAGCAAAGCAGAAACAAAAAAGCCCCGTCGCAAGACGGGGCTTTTCCAGCGAAGTCGCAATCAGGCCGCGACGATGCTTACGTACTTGCGGTTGAAAGCACCTTTGACCTCGAACTTGACCACGCCATCCACTTTCGCGAACAGGGTGTGATCCTTGCCCAGGCCAACGCCGACGCCGGCGTGGAATTTGGTGCCGCGCTGACGCACGATAATGTTGCCGGCCTTGATAACCTGGCCGCCGTACATTTTCACGCCAAGGCGTTTACTTTCTGAGTCGCGGCCGTTACGGGTAGAACCGCCAGCTTTTTTGTGTGCCATGAGTCAAATCCTCCAAAAAGGAAATTAGGCCTGGATGCCGGTGATTTTGATTTCAGTGAACCACTGGCGGTGGCCCTGGCGCTTCATGTGGTGCTTACGACGGCGGAACTTGATGATGCGCACTTTGTCGTGACGGCCTTGGGAGACCACTTCAGCGACTACCTTGGCGCCATCGACGACCGGAGCACCGATTTTCACGTCTTCGCCATTGCCGATCAGCAGGACGCGATCGAAAGTCACGGATTCGCCAGTGGCGACTTCGAGCTTCTCGATCTTCAGGAATTCACCTTCAGCGACTTTGTATTGCTTGCCGCCGGTAACGATAACTGCGTACATGGATTTTCTCCGTTAAACCTGCTCACCCGACGCTTTATAAAAAGAGGTATGGGTCGGCATGGCTGCATGGGGCCGGAATTGACGCCCGTGCAATTGCGTAAGGCAGGAAAATGCCCAAGGAAGTTCAGGGGCCGCGATTGTACGCAAGCCGCGATTGCCGCGCAAGCACCGGCAGTGCTCGCCTTGACAGTCCCCGGCCCGGTCCCTAGCATGCCGCGCATCCCAACAGGAGCACATCTGGCCGATGCAACCCCAGGCTTTCTACCGCGTGGTGGCGGACGATTTTACCGCAGTCGACGACATCATTCGTCGGCAACTGACCTCCCGCGTTCCCCTGGTGGAAAAAATCGGTGATTACATCGTGTCCGCCGGCGGTAAGCGCCTGCGTCCGCTCCTGGTGCTGCTCGGCGGCAACGCCCTGGGCTTCGGTGGCGACCAGCTGCGGCTGCTGGCGGCCACCATCGAGTTCCTGCATACCTCAACCCTGCTCCACGACGACGTGGTGGACGCCTCCGGCCTGCGCCGCGGCCGCTCCACCGCCAACGCGCTCTGGGGCAACGCGCCGAGCGTCCTGGTGGGCGACTTCCTCTATGCCCGCTCCTTCGAAATGATGGTGGAACTCGGCTCCATGCCGGTGATGCGCATCATCTCCCAGGCCACCCGGGTCATCGCCGAAGGCGAAGTGCTGCAGCTGTCGAAGATTCGCGACGCCAGCACCACGGAAGAAACCTACATGGAAGTCATCCGCGGCAAGACTGCGATGCTCTTCGAAGCCTCCACCCACAGTGCTGCGGTGCTGGCCGGCGCCAGCGCCGAGCAGGCCGAAGCCCTGCGCCAGTTCGGCGACGCCCTGGGCATCGCGTTCCAACTGGTGGACGACCTGCTCGACTACCGCGGTGACGCCGCCACCCTGGGCAAGAACGTTGGCGACGACCTGGCCGAAGGCAAGCCGACCCTGCCGCTGATCGCCGCCATGCGCGACGGCACCCCGGAACAGGCCAGCCTGGTGCGCAAGGCCATCCAGCAAGGCGGCAGCCAGGACCTGGAAGGCATCCGCGCAGCAGTCGAATCCGCCGGCGCACTGGACTACACCGCGCGTCTGGCCCGCGACTACGCCGCCCGCGCCATCGCCTGCCTGGACACACTGCCGCCCAGCGCCTACCGCGATGCGCTGATCGAACTCACCGAATTCGCCGTCGCGCGCACCCACTGAGTTCCGAGCAGCCGAAAAGCCCGTCCTGGTGACGTAATGCTAAACGCCGCTTCTCCTTTAGCAAGAGGCGGCGTTTTTGGTTTTGCATCTTCAAAAAAGTGTTTATCCAGGGCACATATCACGCGTAGGAGCGAGCTCTGCTCGCGAACCCGCCTCCTTCGCGAGCAGAGCTCGCTCCTACGGGGCCTTTCCCGGCGGCAGGCTACTTCCTCATATGCGCTACCGCCAACACCCCAGTGAAAGCATTACGTCCTGGTGACGGGCTTTTTTCTGCCTCGACGAAAGGTATCGATTGGCACTTGCTATTTAGATAATACGAATTATTCTCATCTCTACGCTTTTCAAGGAGATGAGCCATGACTTACCTGATCGATGCCTGGCTGGATCGCCCCCACCCCTACCTGCGGATACTCCATCGGGAAACCGGAGAGGTGTGCGCCGTGCTGGAAGAAGAAGCTCTCGACGAGCTGCGTGACCAAGGTGACCTCGACCTGACCAGCCTGAGCTCCAGCGAACCGCTGGTGCTCAAGGAACTGGTGCGCAACCTCTTCCTGTTCTGTTACGCAAGAGCGCTGCGTCCCCATGGTGAGGCGCACTGAGAAGGGAGTGGAAGATTCCGGGTGACGCCAAGACGCGTCATCCGCTGGGACGGCACACGGGCGCCGGTCCTGCAGCGAGGGCAAAGGCGCCCCCGCAGGACGAGCCAGGGACGGCTCGTCCAAGGGTCAACGCCTGGATCAGAGGATGTCCAGGAGTTCCACGTCGAACACCAGCACGCTGTGCGGCGGGATGCTGCCGACAGCCTGGCCGCCATAGGCCAGTTCGCTCGGTACGTGCAGGCGCCACTTGCTGCCGGCGTTCATCAGTTGCAGGGCCTCGACCCAGCCAGCGATCACGCCGCCTACCGGGAATTCGGCCGGCTGGCCGCGATCGTAGGAGCTGTCGAACACAGTGCCGTCGATCAGGGTGCCATGGTAGTGGGTACGTACGGTGTCTTCGACCGACGGCTTGGCGCCCTCGCCCGCGACCAGCACTTCGTACTGGAGGCCGGACGCCAAGACGGTCACGCCCTCGCGCTTGGCGTTCTCTTCCAGGTATTCGCGACCCGCGCCGGCGGCAGCTTCTGCCTTGACCTGGGCTTCGGCTTGCATGAGCTCACGGATCACACGGAAGCTGGCGGACAGTGCAGCACCGTCAACGCGGCTTTCCAGGCCCTGGAAGGCATCGCTGAGGCCAGCGATGACGGCCTCCAGGCTCACACCGGGCGGGGGATTGTCACGGATCTGGTCGCCGAGCTGGCGACCGATGCCGTAGCTGACGCGGGTTTCGTCGGTGGAAAGATCAAGTTGAGTCATGGCGGAACTCGGTTCAGGGGAAAAAAGGCCGGCCAGACTAGCACAGCTTCCTCTCCCCGGCGCGGGCTCCGGACGGCTGCGGCACCTCAGTGGGAAGCGCGGGTCGAGATCGGTACGCGCACGGTGTCCTGACTGTCCGTATCCATCCCGCACATCTCGTCATGTACCACACTGTGGACCAGGTGGAACGGCAGATCCGGAAGATCGCGCAGCACCTCTCGGGCGTGCTCCACCGAACGCAGGTGCGTGGCATGGCCTTGCCCATCGTCCAGCGCATGGGAACGCCCATCGATGCGGGCCTCCAACACGTAAATGCCGCCTTCAAGGGAGATCAGATTGATTTCTTCGACGTGCCCGGCACGGGCATGACTGGTGAGGTCGTGCAATTTCATGGCGTCGCCCTCGTGGTCTGTACACCTCAAATCTAATGCACGAGGCCAGATACCGGCGGCCCAAACGCAACCGCCCGTCCGCTTTTCAGCGGCCGGGCGGTTCAGACGGTCTGGAAGCGACGATCAGTGGTCGTGCTTGGTCATCTTGTCCAGGTAGCACATGTCGAAGGCCGAGACGACGAAGATCATGTGGAGGATCACCTGCCACCTGATCTTGTTTTCGGCACGCAGCGGCTGCTCAAAAGCTGGCCAACCGAACGCCGTCAGGTTTCAGGACGGAACTGGTAGTCACCCAGGTTGCGGCAGCGCGTACCGTTGATGCGACGCAACTCGCCCTGCAGGTGCAATCGCCAGATGGGGGGATCGTGGGCTTCGGTGTAGCCCTGCTCGGCCAGGCAATCGGCGATCGCGGAAAGCACCGACTCGGCCACCAGCGGCCCGTGGAATGGACCCTGGGCTTTGATCGCCGAGGGCTGCTCCCCCGACATGCCCGCCGCACAGAGCAGCGTCCAGAGTCCATTCTCTCCCGCCAGCGGACGGATCACGCACTCGATCCGAGTCACCAGTCCCAGGCATTGGCGGGTAAGGCAGAGGTTGCGCGTCATGGCGGCTTTCCTCGCAGAGGCCTGCTTTTCAGCCTACACCCGAGTTCGGACCTGCGAAAGCGCGATGCTTATCCACGTGAACTGTGGATAACCCTGTTGACAGGGTGAGGGAAAGGCGGCCGGACGCAGACTGCACAAGCGCCTGCCCCTGCCGCTCAATGACCGACCAGCCACACCGGGAACAGGCCCGGTGCAACCGGTCAGGGGAGCATCAGGCCGGGCCCTGGGTCTTGTCCCGAACCGGCGCCTTGCCAGGCTCCTGCTTTGGTCCCTTGCGGCTGGGCTTCGGTGGCGAGGCTGCCTTGGCGACGGCTTCCACCACTTCCTGTGCCGCCCCGACCTTTTCTTCCTCTTCGAGGCCCATCTCGGCGATTTCCCGCAGGCGCGCCACCACGCGGGCACTGACGCTGCCTTCGGGGAACTGGCCCTTGTCGTCCGGCACGCCGGCGGGCTCTCCCACCAGCAGGCTCAGGGCCTCGTCAGCCTGGCGCACGGCGTAGACATGGAAACGCCCCTGGCGCACGGCCTCAAGCACGCGCTCGTCGAGCATCAGCGTGGTGACGTTGGCATGGGGAATGATCACCCCTTGCTCACCCGTCAATCCGCGAGCCTCGCAGAGGCGGAAGAAGCCTTCGATTTTCTCGTTGACCCCGCCCACCGCCTGCACTTCGCCGAACTGGTTGATCGAGCCGGTGATGGCGAAGCATTGCTTGAGCGGGGTGCGCGACAGCGCGGAGATCAGGGTGCAGGCCTCGCCCAGGGACGCGCTATCGCCGTCCACGTAGCCGTAGGACTGCTCCAGCGCGATGCTCGCGGAAATCTCCAGGGGGAATTCCTGGGCGTAGCGGCTGCCAAGGTAACCCGTGAGGATCATCACACCCTTGGAGTGAATGGGCTGGCCAAGGTTGACCTCGCGCTCGATGTCGACGATGCCCGAGCTGCCCGGATAGACAGTTGCGGAAATCCGCGCCGGTACACCGAAGGCCGAGTCGCCCACTTCCAGCACCGTCAGGCCGTTGCACTTGCCCACGGCAGCGCCGGCGGTGTCGATCAGGATGATGCCCGCCAGCATGTCATCGAGGATGCGCGCGGAAACACGGCCCGTACGCGTGGCCTTGGACTTGAGCGCGCGCTCGATATGGCCAGCGTCGGTCACCGGTTCGCCAGCCAGGTGACGGATAAAGTCCGCCTCGCTGACCAGCTGGAACAGATCACCGATGCGCGCCGACAGGCGTCCCTGGTGTTCCGCCAGTCGCGCACTGTAGGTGGCCAGCCGGGCGACCGCAGCCGCGGTGAGGGGTGCCATGCCCTCTTCCGAGGTCCGGGTTTTCAGCAGTTGGGCGAACTGTTCCAGGCTGTCGTCCGACAGGGCGATTTCTTCGTCGAAATCCACCAGCACGCGGAACATCTCCTGGAAATCCGGGTCCAGGTCCTGCAGCGTGTAGTAGAGCTGGCGCGAACCGATGATCACGACCTTCACGTGCAACGGGATCACCTGCGGCGTTAGCGTCACGGTGGCCAGGCGGCCCAGCTCGGCAAGCGGCGACTCCATCTTCAACTGACGTGAATGCAGTGCACGCTTGAGGGCGTCCCAGACGAAGGGCTCGCCCAGCAGTTTCTCGGCTTCCAGTACCAGGAAGCCGCCGTTGGCACGGTGCAGCGCACCCGGCCGCAATTGGCGATAGCTGGTGTAGAGGGCGCCCTGGTCGGTGCCGTACTCGATGCGGCCGAACAGATTGTCGTAGGTCGGGTGAGACTCGAACACCACCGGGGCGCCGCCGCTGGCGCTGTGGCCCACCACCAGGCTCGGGCAATACTGCTCTTCCAGCAATTCGCGGCGCAGGGCGTCGGGCTTCTCGTCCAGCAGTTGGTCCACCACCGTTTTCAGCAGATTCACCTGCATGGCCTGCAGGTAAGCCACCACGCCAGCGTTCTCCGCGTACTTTTCCGACAGGGGCGAAAGCAGCGGCTGTAGGGCCTGGGTAATGGTTTCCTCGTTCAGTTGGCGCAGTTGGTTGCTGGACTCGCGCTTCCACTGCGGCAGGCTGGACAACTCCTCGTTCAGCCGCTCTTCCAGAATCGCGATGTCGTCGTGAAAGCGCTCGCGCTCGGCCTCCTCCAACTGGGCGAAGTCCGCCTCGTCCAGGGCCTTGCCGTCCTTCATCGGGGTGAAGGCGATATTCGCGCTGTCGCGATAGAGGGCAACGTCCTTCTCCAGGGCCAGGCGCTCGATCACATCCAGGGCGCGGTCGTAGCGCTGATTGAAGGCGCGATCAATGGCACTTTTCTTTTGCTGGAAGGTGGGCGTCTCGAACACGGCCGGGAAGGTCGACAGGAGGTTGTCCACCAGGTGCTCGATGTCGCAAATGAAGTCTTGGGCCTCCCCCGCCGGCAGTTGCAGGGCGCGGGGTTCGCGTTGCTCCTCGAAGTGGTTGACGTATACCCAGTCGGCCGGGGTATCCAGGCGCTTGCCTTCAGCCTTGAGGTAGCGCTGCACGAACGAGAAGCGGCCGGTTCCCGGCTCGCCCATCACATAGACGTTGTAACCGGGGCGCGGCATGGCCACGCCGAACTGCAGGGCCTCTACCGCACGCTCCTGGCCGAGCACGCCGCGAAACGGCTCCAGGTCGTCGGTCGTCTTGAAACTGAACTGCTGGGGCTCGAAGGGACGGGTCAGCGCATCGGGCGCCAGGCGCAGGCTGGCAGCGAAGGAGTCAGGCATCGAGTGTCCTTAGTGGCTCGGCAAGAAAGCAATGGCCGCATTCTGGCGCCGCCCCGACATCACTGGCAAGGCATAACGCCAGGGGTATTCAGTGCGCCAGGTCAGCGCAGCTCAGGCAGTACTCGGCCGCCGGCAACACCGCCAGTCGCGCCGGCTCTATGGCCTCACCGCAGCGCTGGCAATAGCCGTAGCTGCCGTCGGCCAGACGCAGCTTGGCCATGCCAACGCGACGCAGGGCGGCCTCGGTTTCGGCGAGGATGGCAGTCAGCACTTCGTCGTTCTCGCGCTCTCCCGCCTGTTCGGCGAAATCCGGCGAGTGGCTGCTGGCCAGGTCTTCGCGAATCGAATTGGCGCGGGCGGTGTACTCCACTATCAGGGCATCGAGGGCGGCCCGAGGATCAGTGACAGTCATGCTGGAATCTCCCCAGTTCACACCCTAAGTGTGGACGCTGTAACGCAGCCTGCATGCCACTTCGGCAAACTTGCGCAAATACCGGCCATGGCCTTGCTTGACACCCGCACCGGCCTTGCCCAAAGCTCCGGCCGACGACCTCTCCCCAAGAAGAGTTGCGCCCTTGAAACGGATTTTGCCGTACTTCGCCCTGTGCTCCTGCATCACCGTCCACGCCGCTCCCCATGTCCCCGCCGAACGCCTCCAGACACTGGCGAACGATCCCTACTGGATTGCCCTGGGCCACTACGAGACCGGCAAGCTGGGCGGCTGGCGCAGCTACGTGGACGATGCCGGTTTCTTCCTCGCCGAGGACGGCCCCGGGAACCCGGCAGCTGAACTGAACGCCACCCTCAAGGCCCTCTACGAACCCGCCAGCCTGGGCGACAAGCACCCCCAGTGCACCTATCCGGCACGCACCCGCTGGCTGCACCAGCAACTGCAACTGAACGACCTGCCGCAGCCGGCCTGCAGCGAATTCAAGGCCTGGTACGCTGACGTCAATCCGCACAGCACGGTGCTGGTGTTCCCCGCCGCCTATCTGAACAGTCCTTCGTCCATGTTCGGCCACACGCTGCTGCGTATCGACCAGCCGGACATCCACGAAAACAACACCGTGATGCTCAGCTACGCGCTGAACTTCGGCGCCTTCATCGAAGGCGCCGACAACAGCATCCTCTATGCCTGGAAAGGCCTGATGGGCGGCTACCCCGGCCTGTTCGCCCTGGTGCCCTACCGCGAGAAGCTCAAGGAATACAGCCGCCTGGAGAACCGTGACCTCTGGGAATATCGCCTGAACCTCACGCCCGAAGAGACCGGGCGCATGGTCGAGCACATCTGGGAGCTCAAGCAAGTCCGCTTCGACTACTACTTCTTCGACGAAAACTGCTCCTACCGCCTGCTGGAACTGCTGGAGATCGCCCGCCCCGGCATCGAGCTCACCGACCAGTTTCCGATCACCGCCATCCCCACCGACACCGTACGCGCGGTCAAGCACGCCGGGCTGGTGGAATCCATCGACTACCGCCCCTCGCGAGAGAAGGAACTGCTGGCCCGCGCCGCGCCACTGGACAGCGACGAGCAGCAGTGGGTGCTACGCCTGGCCAAAGACGAGAAGCGGCTGGACGACCCCGCCTTCCTCACCCTCCCCGCCCCGCGCCGTGCGCTGATCCAGGATGCCGCCTTCCGCCTGGTGCGCTATCGCACGACGGGCGAGAGCCGTACCCGAGAGAACGCCTCCCGCAGCTTCGAACTGCTGCAAAGCATCAATCGCAATCCGCCACCGGAGCTGGACGTGGCGCGCCCGGACCTGCCTGAGGAAGGCCACGAATCGCGAACCTGGCAACTGGGCGTGGGCAGCCGCGAGGACCGCGCCTTCGTCGAGTACGGCCTGCGCATGGCCTACCACGACCTCAACGACAACCTTTCCGGCTTCCCGGCGGGTGCACAGATCGAGATTCTCCAGGCCAAGCTCCGTCAGTACGAAAACAACCACTGGCAACTGCAGCGCCTGGACCTCGCCACCATCCGCTCCCTCACGCCGCGCGGCGAACTGCTCAAACCCTGGTCCTGGCAAGTGGCCGGGGGCCTGGAGCGGGTACTGGGCGAGGATGGCGACGAGCGCCTGGTCAGCCACCTCAACGGTGGCGTCGGCGGCTCCTGGCAGCTCGGTCAAGAGGCTCTGGGCTTTGCGCTCGCCACCGCCCGCGTCGAGCACAATGAAGACTTCGCCCCCTTCATCGCCACCGCCGCCGGGTTCAATACCGGCCTGCTCTGGCACAACCCGATGGGCCCCCTCAGCCTGGAGGCGTCTGGCGACTACTTCCACAACGGCGAAGTGCGCCGGAGCCTGTCGCTCAACCAGCAATGGGAAATCTCCCGCAGCCTCGGCCTGCGCCTCTCCGCACAACGGGAGTTCAGCCAGCTCACTGCGCCGGTGAACGAAGTGCTGCTGGAACTGAAGTGGTACCACTATTGATGGGTTTCGTACCTCAACCCATCCTACGGGGCGTGCTCCGTCGCTTGGCTCGCAGGATGGGGCGGGCGGCGCTCCACCGGTAAGATACGCGCCCGGCCGGCCCTGACAGGCACACAATAGATATCCACACCCTCATCAGGCAGCACCGATGAAACCAAACAGCCCACAATTGCTGGAAGTGGCCGGCGGCAAACCCATCCATCTCTGGACACAGGGCGTGCCCGTCGAGGAGGAAGCCCGCCAGCAACTGATCAACACCGCGAAGATGCCGTTCATCTTCAAGCATCTGGCGGTAATGCCCGACGTGCACTTGGGCAAGGGCTCCACCATCGGCAGTGTGATCCCCACCCTGGGCGCCATCATTCCTGCTGCAGTGGGCGTGGACATTGGCTGCGGGATGATCGCGGCCCTCACCTCCCTGCGCGCCGCCGACCTGCCGGACAACCTCCATGGCCTGCGCCGCGCCATCGAGGGCGCCGTGCCCCACGGCAAGACGTTCGGCAGGCGCGACCAGGGCGCCTGGGATGATGTGCCGGACGCCGCCGACCAGGCCTGGCGCCCACTCGCCAGGCGCTTCAAGGCCATCACCAGCAAGTACCCGCGACTGGAAAAGACCAACAACCGCCACCATCTCGGCACGCTGGGCACCGGCAACCATTTCATCGAGGTCTGCCTGGATGAGGCCGACCGCGTCTGGTTCATGCTCCACAGCGGATCGCGCGGCGTGGGTAACGCCATCGGCACCCTGTTCATCGAACTGGCGCAGGCCGACATGCGCCAGCACATCGCTAACCTGCCGGACCGCGACCTGGCCTACTTCGAAGAGGGCAGCAAGCACTTCGACGACTACGTGGAAGCGGTGGGCTGGGCCCAGGACTTCGCGCGGCAGAATCGTGCCTTGATGATGCAGGCGGTGATCGACGCGGCGCGCAAGGTGATCCGCACGCCCTTCGAGGCTAACCTGGAGGCGGTGAACTGCCACCACAACTACGTGCAGAAGGAGCACCACTTCGGCCAAGAAGTGCTGGTGACGCGTAAAGGCGCGGTGTCGGCGCAGAAAGGCGAGCTGGGCATCATCCCCGGTTCCATGGGCGCCAAGAGCTTCATCGTGCGCGGCCTGGGCAACGAGGAGGCGTTCTGCTCCTGCAGCCACGGCGCCGGCCGTAGCATGAGCCGGGGACGGGCGAAGAAGCTGTTCACCGTTGAGGATCAGGTCCGCGCCACCGCGCATGTCGAATGCCGCAAGGACAAGGATGTGATCGATGAGATCCCGATGGCCTACAAGGACATCGACGCCGTGATGGCCGCCCAGCGCGACCTGGTGGAGGTGGTGCATACCTTGCGTCAGGTGGTATGCGTCAAGGGCTGAGTCCTTGACGTTTTCATCACACGGCCAGCGCTAGAGTCGTTCGCCCCCCCACTGCGCGTGCGCCCGCCCTCTGGCGCACGGGAGTCCAGCATGGCGTTTCGCTACGCCGCCCTTCTCGCCACACTTTGCGCCAGCCTGCTCGTGGGCTGCGAATCCACCCATGACCACTTGCTCGCACAGGGGTATCCACCGGCGTTCGCCGACGGTTTTGCAGATGGCTGCAGCAGCGGCCGCCAGGCTGCAGGCGTGATCAGCGGCGAGTTCCGCAAGGACGTGCCCCGTTACCTCAAGGACGCCCACTATGCCGAAGGCTGGAGCGATGGCTTCCGGCAGTGCCAGGCGCAAGTACAGAGCGAGGAACGGCGCGAGTACGAGGACTGGCGCCGCGACCGGCAGGACGAAGAGTGGGAAAGGGATCGAGGGAATGCGATGGGCAGGGCGTTGCGCCCTGACTGATCGACGACGGCGCCTTGCCTTGAAGGAGCGAATCATTCGCGATCGGGCAGCAAAGCTGCCCTCATCACCTCTGCAGGACACCCCTGCGGTCTGCTTTCGCGATTGAAATCGCTCCTACAAAACACATAACGGCCCGAGGGTCAGACGACGCCCTGCGCCAGCATGGCGTCGGCCACTTTCACGAAGCCGGCGATGTTGGCGCCCTTGACGTAGTTCACCCGGCCATTCTCCTCGCCGTAGCTCACGCAGGCGTGGTGGATGTTCTGCATGATGCCGTGCAGGCGCTGATCCACCTCGCCGGCGGTCCAGTGCAGGCGCATGGCGTTCTGGCTCATTTCAAGGCCGCTGGTGGCAACGCCGCCAGCGTTGGATGCCTTGCCCGGTGCGAAGAGAATCCCCGCGTCAATGAAGATATCCACAGCCTCCAGGGTCGACGGCATGTTGGCGCCTTCGGCGACGCAGACACAACCGTTGGCCAGCAGCGCGCGGGCATCTTCGGCGCCCAGCTCGTTCTGGGTCGCGCAGGGCAGCGCGATATCACAAGGCAGCGCCCAGGGACGCTGGCCAGGCAGGAAGCGCAGGCCGGGGCCGCTCAGCTCGCTGATACGGCCACGACGGACGTTCTTCAGCTCCATCAGCTCTTCCCACTGCTCCACGGTCAGGCCCGCCTCGGCGAACAAGGTACCTTCAGAGTCGGACAGCGAAATGACCTTGCCGCCCAGCTCCATGACCTTCTGCGCCGCGTACTGGGCGACATTGCCGGAGCCGGAGATGGCCACGCGCTGGCCGTCAAACCCGCGACCGATGCCCTTGAGCATTTCCTGGGCGAAGTAGACGCAGCCATAGCCGGTGGCTTCGGGGCGAATCAGGCTGCCGCCGTATGCCAGGCCCTTGCCGGTGAAGACCGAGGTGAACTCGTTGGAAAGGCGCTTGTACTGGCCGAAGAGGAAGCCGATCTCGCGGGCTCCAACACCGATATCGCCGGCTGGCACGTCCAGGTCGGCGCCGATGTGGCGGTACAACTCACTCATGAAGGACTGGCAGAAGCGCATGACTTCGGCGTCGCTCTTGCCCTTGGGGTCGAAGTCCGAACCGCCCTTGCCGCCGCCCATGGGCAACGAGGTCAGGGAGTTCTTGAACACCTGCTCGAAGGCCAGGAACTTCAGCACGCCCAGGTTCACCGAAGGGTGGAAACGCAGGCCGCCCTTGTAGGGGCCGATGGCGCTGCTCATCTGCACGCGGAAACCGCGGTTCACCTGCACCCGACCGGCATCGTCGACCCACGGCACCCGGAACAGCACGGCACGCTCCGGCTCGACGATCCGTTCGATGATGCCGGCCTCCAGATACTTCGGATTGGCTTCAAGGAAGGGCCACAGGCTGCGCAGCACTTCTTCCACGGCCTGATGGAATTCAGGCTGGTCGGGATCACGCCGCTTCAGGCGCAGCAGAAAGGCGTCGACGGATTGCGTCATGTTTCTCACCATTTTTTCTTTTGTGAACAATTCGTGGCGCGAAACTCTATCAAGCCAGCCAGCCCCTAGATAGGGCGACATGACGCATTGATGAAACTTTTTGGTGCATTACATATAAATTCACGACAGAAACAGCAGATTCCCCCGCTCCCCAGCCAGCATGCCATGCAAAACACCCGCCGCCCCTTAGCGACATATCGCACCAGAACATTGCACGGCGCGCACCATAAAAGGACGGTCACAGCGACCCACTTCAGCCACCCTTCCCGGCGGCCCGGCATGCAGGTCCAAGCAGAAACGATTGGATACAATCTGTCGCTCATTACTTGAGCATTGCGCCCGGCCAGTCGCCACCCTGACGGGTAGGACACGAAAGCGACTCAGCGCCCCGCCGACGCCCGCAGCACCTGCCGAGGATTGATGCCCAGCCCGCTACGCTTGCCGAGCATCACCACCGCGCCACGTTCCGGCAGGGACAGCCAGACGTCCTCCGTCACACAGACGCCCATACCTTGCGCCGCATCGTCAACCACCAGCTCCACCCGGAATTCGCAGCCCAGTCCACCCTGGTCCTTGTTGAGCACCCGTGCGGCGAACTCGGCGTCCTCGCCCAGCCATTGGGTGTAGAGCGCCGCCACAGGCACCTGCAGGACGCCCCAGACCACCAGCACCAGCAGCGAGCCCAGAGTCAGGTGCAACGGCAGCAGAGCGGCGTCGGTTTCCAGTTCGAACAGGCTGACGAAACGCTCCCGCCAGGCCAGCCAGGCGTAAAGCCCGCCACCCAGCAACAGGGCGCAGGCCACGGAGCCAAGCTGCCAGACCGGCGAAGGGTAGAACGAGAAGTACAGGCCACAGACCCCGAACAACGCCAGGATCGATAACCAGAACAGGTAGTGGTTGAATCCTTTCATGGAACCTCCAGAAACAAAAACGGAGCCGTGGGGCTCCGTTTTCTCGTGATGCTTGCCCGATGGCTTACTGGGCGAGCTTCTTGTAACGCACCCGGTGGGGCTGGGAAGCCGCATCGCCGAGGCGCTTCTTCCGGTCGGCCTCGAACTCGGTGTAGTTACCTTCGAAGAAGGTCACCTTGCCGTCGTCCTCGTAAGACAGGATGTGGGTGGCGATACGGTCCAGGAACCAACGATCGTGGGAGATCACGATGGCGGCGCCGGGGAAGTCCAGCAGCGCTTCTTCCAACGCACGCAGGGTTTCCACGTCGAGGTCGTTGGACGGTTCGTCGAGCAGCAGCACGTTGCCGCCCTGCTTCAGGGTCAGGGCCAGGTGCAGGCGGCCACGCTCACCACCGGAGAGATCCTTGACGAACTTCTGCTGGTCGGCGCCCTTGAAGTTGAAGCGGCCGACATAGCTGCGCGAGGGAACTTCGTAGTTGCCGATCTTGATCTGCTCGAAGCCATCGGACACCTGCTGCCATACGGTCTTGCCACCTTCCAGGCTGTCGCGGCTCTGGTCGACGCTGGCCAGCTGGACGGTTTCACCCAGCTCGATGCTGCCCGAATCCGGCTGCTCCTTGCCCAGGATCATGCGGAACAGGGTCGACTTACCGGCACCGTTACCACCGATGACACCGACGATGGCGCCTTTCGGCACGCTGAAGGACAGGTCCTCGATCAGCACGCGGTCGCCGTAGCCCTTGGAGACGTTGTGGAACTCGATGACCTTGTCGCCCAGGCGCGGGCCGGCCGGGATGTAGATCTCGTTGGTTTCGCTGCGCTTCTGGAATTCCTGCGATTGCATTTCCTCGAAGCGTTGCAGACGGGCCTTGGACTTGGACTGACGAGCCTTGGCCCCCTGGCGAACCCACTCCAGTTCGGCCTTCATGGCCTTGGCGTGGGAGGCTTCCTGCTTGGCTTCCTGGGCCAGGCGGTTGGCCTTGGATTCCAGCCAGCCGGAGTAGTTGCCCTCGAAGGGGATGCCGTAGCCACGGTCCAGTTCGAGAATCCAGCCCGCGACGTTGTCGAGGAAGTAACGGTCGTGGGTGATCGCGACCACAGTACCGGGGAAGTCGTGGAGGAAGTGCTCCAGCCAGGCCACCGAGTCGGCGTCCAGGTGGTTGGTCGGTTCGTCCAGCAGCAGCATGTCGGGAGCCGACAGCAGCAGGCGGCAGAGGGCTACGCGGCGCTTCTCGCCACCGGACAGGTGCTCGATCTTCGCCTCCCACGACGGCAGGCGCAGGGCGTCGGCGGCGACTTCCAGCTGACGCTCCAGGTTGTGGCCGTCGGCGGCCTGGAGGATGGCCTCCAGCCTGGCCTGTTCGGCGGCCAGGGCATCGAAGTCGGCATCCGGCTCTGCGTAGGCGGCATAGACTTCGTCCAGGCGCGCCTGGGCCTGTTTGATCTCGCCGACGGCTTCTTCGACGATGTCACGCACGCTCTTGGCCGGGTCCAGCCGGGGTTCCTGGGGCAGATAGCCGACCTTGATACCCGGCATCGGGCGGGCTTCACCGTCGATCTCGGTATCCACCCCGGCCATGATGCGCAGCAGGGTCGACTTGCCCGCGCCGTTCAGGCCGAGCACGCCGATCTTGGCGCCCGGGAAGAAGGACAGGGAAATGTCTTTGAGAATCTCCCGCTTCGGGGGCACGACCTTGCCAACCCGGTGCATGGTGTAGACGTATTGAGCCATGTGACAGACCTTGGTGCTGTGACGAATGTTGGATAAGGCGGGGAGCGACAATCTGGGAACAGGCGCTCCCGCGCGCGTGCGGCAAAGCTACCGGAATGCACCGGGGAGGGCAAACGACGCTCGTCGGTGGTGCTGGCACTTTGCAGGCCTTCAAGGCATGCTAGCCGGTCCGCGGCCCCAGGGGTCCGGGACGCCCCGTCACCTGCCCGTCGAGCAGTAGTCGCAGGAACGCCACTCGTGCCAGCCAGTCCACGCCCTCCCGCCCCGCCAAAGCCCGGATTGCCCGTGTCCGGCGTTCCCGTACGCGGCTCGGTCAAGGGCGTGCTGGTGGGCCTGGTGCTGCTGATGCTGACGCTGCTGCTGTGGCAGTTGCATCAGGAGTACCGCCAGTTGCAGGACAGTGCGCGGGGCCGCAATTACACCCTGACCCGCGAGCTGGCCAGCCACCTCGAGCTGGTCATGCAGATGAAGGCCGACGCCGTCATCGCGCTACTCCGCCAGCAACCGCCCAACCTCGAAAGCAGAGACGCGCGCCTGACCGAACTGGACCTGCTGCGCCCCCTCATGCCAGCCACGCGCAGCCTGGCCTGGCTCAACCCCAATGGCGGCGTGCTGGCCGATACCCAGGCCGACAGCGACGACGACCTGTATCTGGCCAACCTGGTTCAACGCAGCGATGGCCAGATCTACCACTACGCGTTCAGCGCCGTGGGGCGTGGTGAGGTCTACCTGATCCTGCGCCAGTCGCCATTACCCGAACCGAGCGGCTACTGGGTGTTGCGCATGGACGCCGAAGCCATTCGCACCTGGTTGCTCAAGCACGAAGACCGCGACTATCGCTGGCTGCTGGAAGACCGCTACCTCCAGCGGGTGCTGGCGCAGAGCGGCAACTCGAACCGCGCCGGCTCGATCGTCATGCCGGTGACGGCCGAGCAGGAGGCACAGACCATCCTCGTATCAAAGCTGGAACACAGCGACTGGCAGGTCCGGGCACTTCATGACGAGCGCCAGGTACGCGCCAGCCTGTTCCCCGAACTGCTCAGCAAACTGCTGTTGTTCCTCATCAGTGCCAGCCTGGCGCTGATAGCCCTCTATTACCTGCAACGCGAGCAACGCGGCCTGCGCGAACTCAACGACGCCTCGCGGCGTTCGCTGCGCCAGGCCGCCAGTGCCCTGGGGGTGATTGAGGAACGCGTGCTGGTGACCCAGGTAGACGGCCGTCTGAGCTACCTCAACCCCCAGGCCGAAGCCATGTTCGGCATCAGCGGCAAGGTCGCCCAGGACCACCACCTGCAGGCCCTGCTGCCGGGCCTGGACCCGCTGCTGCTCAACGCCCCTGGCCTGGACCACGAACTGGGCTCGGACCTCGTGCAGTTCAAGCGCAACGGCGAGCTGCGCCTGCTGGCGGTGACCCGCAACGATCTCAACGACGGTGCCCAGCTACTGGGCTACGTCTGGGTGCTGCGCGATGTGACCGAAGAGCAGCGCGCCCTGCGGGTGTTGCACGAAACCCGTCGGCGCTACCAGGACATCTTCGAAGGCGGCGGCATCGCCCTCTGCGTACTCGACCTGGCCGACCTGCGCCGCTACCTGATCCAGCACGGTGTGCGCGACCGCAACAGCCTGGCCGCGTGGATCAAAGCCAACCCGCAGCGCCACATCGAGCTGCTGGACCTCTTGCGCATCACCGAAGTCAACCAGGTCGCCATGCGCCTGCTGGAAGTCAGTAGCAGTGAGCAGGCCTGGCAACTGTTGGTCGGCACCCGTCCGCTGCAAGAAAGCGGCATTCGCTTCCAGCTGATGGCCGCCCTGCTGGGGGGAAGCAAGCACCTGGAGATGGAAAGCCGGATCGTCACCGCCCAGGGCCAGTCGCGGCACATCTGGCTGGTGCTGCACCTGCCGGACATGATCCAGGACCTGGAAGCCGTCACCCTCAGCATCAACGACATCACCAGCCGCAAGGAGGTGGAACTCTCGCTGATCGAGCGCGAACGCTTCTGGTCCGACGTGGTGCTGGCGGTGCCCGACACCCTCTACGTGCACGACATCATCAACAAGCGGGTGATGCTCACCAACAACCGCCTCGCCCAGCAGCTGGGCTACGGCCGTGAAGACATCAGCAGGATGGGCGAACGCTTCTGGGAGGAAATACTGCACCCCGACGACGCCGAGCAGTACTGGCGCGTGCGCAGCCTGCAGCAGGTGGTCGGTGACGGCGTGCTACTGCAGTGCCAGCTGCGCTGGCGCCACAAGGACGGCACCTGGCACTGGTTCGACGTTCGCGAACAGGCCCTGGCCCGTGACGAGAACGGCCGCGTCAGCCGCCTGATCGGCGTGGCCAAGGACATTACCGAACCGATCGAAGCCGCCGAGTCCATGCGCGAGAGCGGGCGCCGCTATCGCATGCTGGCCGAAAGCATCAGCGACGTGATCTTCACCACCGACAGAGAACTACAACTCAACTACGTCAGCCCCTCGGTGCTGCCGGCGCTCGGCTACAGCGCCGAATGGACCATCGCCAACGGCTTCCAGGGCATGGCCGCCGACCCTCGGCAGATGGTCACGCTGTTCGAGCAACTGGAGCAGATCCGCAACGCCCTGGGTAACCCGCAACGCCTGGCCGAACTGCGCAGCCAGATGCCGTCGCGGCTGTTCCTCTTCGATTGCATGCGCGCCGACGGGCAGAAAATTCCCGTAGAGCTGCGCACCATGCTGATGTGGGACGAATACGGACGCTTCGAGGGCATGCTTGGCGTCGGTCGCGACATCAGCCAGCAGCGCCGCGCCGAGAAAGACATGCGCATGGCTGCCACAGTGTTCGAGCACTCCACCTCGGCCATCCTGGTCACCGACCCGGCCGGCTACATCGTCCAGGTCAACGAAGCCTTCTGCCGCATCACCGGCTACGCCGCCCGGGACGTGCTGGACCAGCTCCCCTCGGTGTTCACCGCCGACCGCCAGCAGGCCAACCAGCTCAACTACATCATCGGCCAGCTCAACCAGCGCGGCAGCTGGGAAGGCGAAATCTGGCTCAAGCGCCGGGAGGGCGACAACTACCCGGCCTGGGTCGGCATCACCGCCGTGCAGGACGAGGAAGGGGACCTGGTCAGCTACGTCTGCTTCTTCAGCGACATCAGCGAGCGCAAGGCCAGCGAACAGCGCATCCACCGCCTGGCCTACTACGACGGGCTGACCCACCTGCCCAACCGCACCTTGTTCCAGGACCGCCTGCACACGGCCCTGCAACACGCCGAGCGGCATCAGGAATGGGTCGTACTGATGTTCCTCGACCTCGACCGTTTCAAGCCGATCAACGACTCGCTCGGCCATGCCGCCGGCGACCGCATGCTCAAGGACGTGGCCGTGCGTCTGGCCGCCTGCGTCGACGAAGACGACACCGTGGCGCGCATGGGTGGCGACGAATTCACCTTGCTGCTGCAAGCACGCGCCACCCGCGAGGGCGCGTTGAACCGCGCCATCCATGTTGCCGAGCTGATCCTCGGCAGCCTGGCCCGCCCCTTCGTCCTCGAGGGCCGCGAGTTCTTCGTCACCGCCAGCATCGGCATCGCTCTTTCGCCCCAGGACGGTCGCGAGCTGAGCCAACTGATGAAGAACGCCGACACGGCGATGTACCACGCCAAGGAACGCGGCAAGAACAACTTCCAGTTCTACCAGGCCGACATGAACGCCCGCGCCCTGGAACGCCTGGAGCTGGAAAGCGACCTGCGCCATGCCCTGGAGCAAGGCGAGTTCCTGCTCTACTACCAGCCGCAGTTCTCCGGCGACGGAAAGCGCCTCACCGGGGTCGAGGCCCTGCTGCGCTGGCGCCATCCAACGCGCGGGCTGGTGCCGCCGGGGGAGTTCATCCCGGTACTGGAGGAACTGGGCCTGGTGGTGCAAGTGGGCGACTGGGTGCTAAGCGAGGCGTGCCGCCAGCTCCGGACCTGGCACCAGGCGAAGATGCGCCTGCCGAAGATCTCGGTGAACATCTCCGCCCGCCAGTTCGCCGACGGTCAGCTGGCCGAGCGCATCGCCGCCATCATCGAAGACAGTGGCCTGCCTGCGGCCTGCCTGGAACTGGAACTGACCGAAAGCATCCTGATGCGCGACGTGGCCGAGGCCATGGCCATCCTGGAGAACCTCAAGCGCCTCGGCCTGTGCATCGCGGTGGACGACTTCGGCACCGGTTACTCCTCGCTCAACTACCTCAAGCAGTTCCCCATCGATGTGCTGAAGATCGACCGCAGCTTCGTCGACGGCCTGCCCGACGGCGAACGCGACGCGCAGATTGCCCGCGCCATCATCGCCATGGCCCACAGCCTGAACCTGGCGGTCATCGCCGAAGGCGTGGAAACCCATGCCCAGCTGAACTTCCTGCGCGAACACGGCTGCGACGAAGTGCAGGGCTACCTGTTCGGCCACCCGGTGCCGGCGGCCCAGTTCGAACGCCTGTTCGGGACCAGCGCCAACTTCATCCTGAGCTGAACCCCGCTCCACAGGCGAGATGAAGGCCACTTGTCTGTCACATGACCGACCTTCATATGCCAGCCTGCGACCTATCGGGTAGAATGCGCAGCTTTCCCTGCACCGATCCCTAAGAGGACCGCCATGTTCAGCCGTGATTTGACCCTCGCCCGCTACGATGCCGACCTGTTCGCCGCCATGGAGCAAGAAGCCCAGCGCCAGGAAGAACACATCGAGCTCATCGCCTCCGAGAACTACACCAGCCCGGCGGTCATGGAGGCTCAGGGCTCCGTGCTGACCAACAAGTACGCCGAAGGCTATCCGGGCAAGCGCTACTACGGTGGCTGCGAGTACGTCGACGTCGTCGAGCAGCTGGCCATCGACCGCGCCAAGCAACTGTTCGGCGCCGACTACGCTAACGTCCAGCCGCACGCCGGCTCCCAGGCCAACGCAGCTGTCTACCTGGCCCTGCTGTCGGCCGGTGATACCCTCCTCGGCATGAGCCTGGCTCACGGCGGTCACCTGACCCACGGCGCCAGCGTGTCCTCCTCCGGCAAGCTGTACAACGCCGTGCAATACGGTATCGACGCCAATGGCCTGATCGACTACGACGAAGTCGAGCGCCTGGCCGTAGAGCATAAGCCGAAGATGATCGTCGCCGGCTTCTCCGCCTACTCGCAGGTCCTCGACTTCCCGCGCTTCCGTGCCATCGCCGACAAGGTAGGTGCCTACCTGTTCGTCGACATGGCCCACGTTGCCGGCCTGGTCGCCGCTGGCGTCTACCCGAACCCGGTTCCCTTCGCCGACGTGGTCACCACCACCACCCACAAGACCCTGCGCGGCCCGCGCGGCGGCCTGATCCTCGCTCGCAAGAACGAAGAGATCGAGAAGAAGCTCAACTCCGCCGTGTTCCCCGGCGCCCAGGGTGGCCCGCTGGAGCACGTGATCGCCGCCAAGGCCGTGTGCTTCAAGGAAGCCCTGCAACCCGAGTTCAAGGCTTACCAGCAGCAAGTGGTGAAGAACGCCCAGGCCATGGCCCAGGTCTTCATCGACCGCGGTTTCGACGTGGTTTCCGGTGGCACCCAGAACCACCTGTTCCTGCTCAGCCTGATCAAGCAGGACATCACCGGTAAGGATGCCGACGCTGCCCTCGGCCGCGCCTTCATCACCGTGAACAAGAACTCCGTACCGAACGACCCCCGCTCGCCTTTCGTCACTTCCGGCCTGCGCATCGGTACCCCGGCCGTGACCACTCGTGGCTTCAAGGAAGTCGAGTGCCGCGAGCTGGCCACCTGGATCTGCGACATCCTGGAGAACATGGGCGACGAGTCCGTGGTCGACCGCGTTCGCGAACAGGTCAAGGCCATCTGCGCCAAGCTGCCGGTTTACGGCAAGTAAGCGACAGCGCACTGCAGGAGCCCGGCTGATGCCGTAATGCTGTTCACATAAGAAAAACGCCGCTTTTCCTTGAGCAGGAGGGCGGCGTTTTTGGTTTTGCATCATCAAAAGCTGTTTGTCCGGGGCATCTATCCCTCGTAGAGCGAGCTCTGCTCGCGAACCCGTCGCCTTCGCGAGCAGAGCTCGCTCCTACGGTGCCTTCAGCTTGGTAGCCCGGATGAAATCCGGGGAGAGTCCAGCCGCTACTCCCGGATTTCATCCGGGCTACCTGGTGGCAGACTACTCCGAAGGCCGGTCACGCCTCTCCTCATGTGCGCTAACGCCATCACCTAAGTGAACAGCATTACGGCTGATGCCGGACTTTTTCTTGTGCAACGATTCCGCTCGGCCTACTGAAGGGGCAGGTTGCGGCCCCACCATTTGTACCCAGTTTCAGCTCTACATGGGCTTCAGGATGGCTTTGGACTCGCCGGCACGAGTCACCCCTCTCCCTCCGGGAGAGGGGCCGAGGGAGAGGGAAGCATCCGGTTGCACGGAGCCAGGCAAGAACACACACAAAATTGCCACTCCGGTGCAGGCCTCCCCGGCAATCCATGATGGACCTTCTTACGGGCCGCCGGATTGGGTAACCCGATTCCTATCGATGGCTAGGGGCAAGCCCGTCGGTTTCTCCAAAAAGAAACGCCACGACCCAGTCGTGGCGTTTCCTCTCCAGGTGGGTCTCAACAGCAGCGCACGGGCCGTCCCTTGCCGCCGCCGTAGCGGGCCTCCTGGCGCTCGCGGAAGAACTCCTCATAGGTCATCACCGGCTTGTCCGGGTGCTTGCTGCGCATGTGCTCGACGTAGTTGTCGTAGTCGGGCATGCCCACCAGCATGCGGGCGGCCTGGCCCAGGTACTTACCCATGCGGCTGAGGTCGTTGAACATATGCGGTCCCTCCTCAGGCGTCCGGAATCGGCTGGAACGGCGCTTCCTTGTCGGTACGCTCCGGTTTCATCCAGGCGTTCCGGCCCACCTTGATAGCGTAGAACAGGATGCTCAGCACCACGAAGAGGAACAGCACGGTCAAGGTCGCGTTGGTGTAGGCGTTGAAGATCACGTGCTGCATCTGGCCGATGTCCTTGGCCGGCGCCAGCACCTGACCGGCGTCCAGCGCGTCGCTGTACTTCTTGGCCAGGGCCAGGAAGCCGACCGCCGGGTTCGGATCGAGCAGCTTGATCAGGCCCGCGGTGGTGGTGCAGATCAGCAGCCAGATGGCCGGGATCAGGGTGACCCAGACGTAGCGCTGGCGCTTCATCTTGATCAGCACCACACAGCCCAGCATCAGGGCGATGCCCGCCAGCATCTGGTTGGAGATGCCGAACAACGGCCACAGGGTGTTGATGCCGCCCAGCGGGTCGATCACGCCCTGGTACAGCAACCAGCCCCACATGGCCACGCAGCCGGCGGTGGCAATGACGTTGGCCGTCCAGGACTCGGTGTTGCTGAGTGCCGGAACGAACTCACCCAGCAGGTCCTGCAGCATGAAACGACCGGCACGGGTCCCGGCATCCACCGCGGTGAGGATGAACAGCGCCTCGAAGAGGATCGCGAAGTGGTACCAGAATGCCATGGTGTTCTCACCCGGCAGCACCTGGTGGAGGATCTGCGCGATACCCACCGCCAGGGTCGGCGCACCACCGGCACGGGCCAGGATGCTGTGCTCGCCGATGTCCCTGGCGGTCGCTTCCAACTGCTCGGGCGTGATGGCGAAGCCCCAGCTGCTGACGGCCGCAGCGACGCTGGTGACATCCGCCCCCACCACCGCCGGCGGGCTGTTCATGGCGAAGTACACACCCGGCTCGATCACCGAGGCGGCCACCATGGCCATGATGGCGACGAAGGACTCCATCAGCATGCCGCCGTAGCCGATGTAGCGGGCATGGGACTCGCTGGCCAGCATCTTGGGCGTGGTGCCCGAGGAGATCAGCGCATGGAAGCCGGACACCGCGCCGCAGGCGATGGTGATGAACAGGAAGGGGAACAGCGTGCCCTTCCACACCGGTCCGGTGCCGTCGACGAACTGGGTCAGCGCCGGCATCTTCAGCTCCGGCATGGTGATCAGGATGCCGATGGCCAGGGCGACGATGGTGCCGATCTTGAGGAAGGTCGACAGGTAGTCGCGCGGAGCCAGGATCAGCCAGACCGGCAGCACGGCGGCAACGAAACCATAGCCGATCAGCATCCAGGTGATCTGCACGCCGGTGAAGGTGAAGGCCGGGCCCCAGACCGGATCGGCGGCCACCTGGCCGCCGAGCCAGATGGAGGCGAGCAGCAGCGCCACGCCCACCACCGATATCTCGCCGATGCGGCCCGGGCGGATGTAGCGCATGTAGATGCCCATCAACATCGCGATGGGGATGGTCGCCATCACGGTGAACATACCCCACGGGCTTTCGGCCAAGGCCTTCACCACGATCAGCGAGAGCACCGCGAGGATGATGACCATGATCAGGAAGGCGCCGAACAGCGCGATGGTGCCGGCCACCTCGCCCATTTCCTCGCGCACCAGCTCGCCCAGGGAACGGCCATTACGGCGGCTGGAAATGAACAGCACCATGAAGTCCTGCACTGCGCCGGCCAGGACCACCCCGGCGATCAGCCAGAGGGTGCCGGGCAAGTAGCCCATCTGCGCCGCGAGCACTGGACCCACCAGCGGGCCGGCGCCGGCGATGGCCGCGAAGTGGTGCCCGAACAGCACGTGCTTGTTGGTCGGAACGTAGTCCAGACCGTCGTTGTGGAGCACCGCCGGCGTGGCACGGGTGGAGTCGAGCTGCATCACCCGGGTGGCGATGAACAGGCTGTAATAGCGGAAGGCAACCAGGTACAAGGCGACGGCGGCAACCACAATCCACAGGGCGTTGATCGCTTCGCCGCGGCGCAACGCGACGACACCCAGGGCACAGGCGCCGGCCACAGCCAGCACCACCCAGGGCAGGTGGCGCAGGACGCTGTTTTTATTGTTCATAGGAAGCTCCGAATGGATGAACAGACACGCTGCGGCACAAGCTTAGTCGCTCTGGAGGCATCGGCGTGCCGACCAACGTCTGGAATGCCCCTTTGCGCGACCGGGGGCTAGAAAAAAGCCGGGCATTGCCCGGCTCTTTTATGCAGTGCGGAACTTAGCTCGGCAGCTTGGCGTAGCGGGCCAGTTGCTGGTCGCGGCTCATCACGTCCAGGGTCGCGGCAAGCACTTGCTCCCCGGTGACGTCCGCGCCGGAGAAAATGCTGGAGAAGTTGGCCTGGGTGACCTGGGCGAAGTGGGCGCGGTCGGACTGCTCGATACCCAGCAGGGTGGCATAGGCGTCCAGTGCCTCGCCCTTACCCTGGGCCATGTCCTCGGCAATGTTGTCCAGCATGCCGTTCATGGCCAGCAAGGAGCGGCCGCCGTAGCCGATACGCACACTGGAATCGCAGCCGTTGGTACCCGAAGTCAGGCCGAAGGTGGCGTTTCCGGAAGTGCCGTTGGTGGTGGTCGCCAGCAGGTGGGGAGCCAGGCCACGCTGGCCTTCGAACACCATGTTGCCCCAGCCGCAGCCCTTGCCGCCGGCTTCATCGGCCTGCGCCGCCAGGCTGGCTGCGCCCAGCAACCCCACGATCAACCCCTTGCTAAGCAGTCGCTTATCCATTATTTGCGCTCCGCATGGATTTATAGAAAAACCGCCTAAGCAGCTTTGGCGACGGATGGGGAACTGTCAAACCCGCCACCTGGCCCGTGAAGCATTGGAGAACCGCTGGACCGCGCCGACCAATTGACCCACAGCAAGCGCCGTGCAAGGTCAACGGTGTTCTGTGGATCACTGGCGCTGGGGCGAATGAATGCTCCGCCAGCCTTGTCTATAGTGGTTGAAATCTCGCAGGAGCATGAACATGAGTGAAACCGCCAGCGAACGTCGGCGCTTCCACCGCATCAACTTTGACGCCGCCACCGAAATCGCCCAGGGCAACCAGCGCTGGACGGCGGAGCTGCACGACATCTCCCTCAAGGGTTTGCTGGTGATCCGTCCGGAAAACTGGGACGGCGACCCAACCCGACCGTTCAATGTATGCATCGACCTCGGTGCCGGCATCCAGGTGCAAATGGATGTGGAACTGACCCGTGCCGAAGACGGCCAGCTCGGTTTCATCTGCCGGCATATCGACCTGGACTCCATCAGCCACTTGCGGCGCCTGGTGGAGCTCAACCTGGGCAGCGAGGAGCTGCTGGAGCGGGAACTGACGGCATTGGGCGAGCCTTAGCACTGGAGCCTCGTCCTGAATTTGTGAGGGCGATTTCAATCGCTGAAGCGGACCGAAGGTCCACCCTCTGGACTCCCTGCATAGCCCCCCACCCTCACCCCAGCGCTCTCCCTCAAGCGGGAGAGGGGGCTATCCGTGCCGGCGATGGGCTGCGCGCTGCCCCTGTGGGAGCGAATTCATTCGCGAAAGTCAGGTTCCCCGCTACTCGAACAACACATCCAGCGCCTGTTCCAGGCGCGTCACCGCGACCACGCTCAAGCCTGGCGGGTCTTCCTTGGGGGCGTTGCCCTTGGGCACGATGGCGCGTTTGAAGCCATGCTTGGCGGCTTCTTTGAGGCGTTCCTGGCCGCTGGGTACAGGGCGCACTTCGCCAGACAGCCCCACTTCACCGAACACCAGAACGTCATGGGCCATGGGGCGATTGCGCAGACTGGAGATGATGGCGGCGATCAGCGCCAGGTCGGAGGCGGTTTCAAGAACCTTCACCCCGCCCACCACGTTTAGGAACACGTCCTGGTCGTAGGTGGGGATGCCGCCGTGGCGGTGCAGCACGGCGAGCAGCATGGCCAGGCGGTTCTGATCCAGGCCCAGGGTCACACGGCGCGGGTTGGCCAGGTGGCTGGTATCCACCAGGGCCTGGACCTCCACCAGCATGGGCCGCGAACCTTCCCAGGTCGCCATCACCACACTGCCGGGCACGGACTCCTGGGCGCGGGTGAGGAAAATGGCCGAGGGATTGGAGACCTCCTTCAGGCCCTTGTCGGTCATGCCGAACACACCCAGTTCGTTAACCGCGCCGAAGCGGTTCTTCACCGCACGCAGGAGGCGCAGGCGGCCATCGGACTCCCCTTCGAAATACAGCACCGTATCCACCATGTGCTCCAGCACGCGGGGACCGGCCAGAGCACCTTCCTTGGTCACGTGGCCCACCAGGAAGATCGCCGTACCGCTCTGCTTGGCAAAGCGCACCAGCAAGGCCGCACTTTCGCGAACCTGGGCCACGCCGCCAGGGGCGGACTGGAGTTGCTCGGTGAAAATGGTCTGGATGGAGTCGATCACCATCACCTTGGGCTTCTCCACCCGTGCCGTGGCGATGATGCTCTCGATACAGGTCTCTGTCATGACCTTGAGCTTGTCTTCCGGCAGCCCCAGGCGGCGGGCACGCATGGCGACCTGCTGCTGGGATTCTTCACCGGTGACGTAGAGCGCGGGAAAGCGTGCAGCGATGTTGCAGAGGGTCTGCAGGAGGATGGTGGATTTGCCGATGCCGGGGTCGCCGCCGATCAGGACCACCGAGCCATCCACCAGGCCACCGCCGAGGACGCGGTCCAGTTCGTGGGAGCTGGTGGAGAAGCGCGGCATTTCCTCGACGCTGACTTCCGCCAGGGTCTTTATCTGCGCCTGCTGGCCCGCCCAGCCGGTGCGTCCGCCTGATGTGGCAGCGACGCCCTCCAGCACGGTTTCCACCAGGGTGTTCCAGGCACCGCAATCGGCGCACTGGCCAGCCCATTTGGGGAAGGTGGCGCCGCACTCGGTGCAGCCATACATGCGCTTGGCCTTGGCCATCAGCGGCCTCCGTCAAAAAACGAAAGGCCGCATGATAGCGGATCAGCCCCGGCAGCCGCCCCCACAGTTGCAGCACTGGCCGCTGGCGCGCCGGCGCTGCCGTTCCAGGTCCTGCTGCAAGGCGTCCAGGCGCATACGCAGGCTGGTCAGGTTGGAACCGTCGTCCGGTTCGCTGCCTTCCTCCACGCGCTGGATTCGGAGTTGCAGCAGATCGTACTGCTGTTGCAGGCGGTCCAGGCGCTCGTTGGCTTCCTGGCGGTCAGGGGAAGGGGACGACGCGGACGAGAGGTCCGCGCCGGACAGTTTGAGAGTGGCAGGCATGGGACAGGCTCCAGATGATGAGTGCCGCAGCCTATCCGGTGGCCTCCCGGCGCCCGTTGACCCCGGTCAAGAAGCCCTTCAGCCTCTGGCGCTCTTGAGCATCCGGGCGATTTCGTCCTTCAGGGCGACCCGTTGCACCTTCAAACCATGCAAGGCGTTGTCGTCGAGGGCCTGATTGCCGTCCTCGACTTCGTAGATACGCGAATCCAGGTTCTGATACTCCCCCGCCAACCGGGCAAAGTGCGCATCGCTCTGCATCAGCGAGCGCATCGTGTCCTTGAACTCGGGAAATTCACGGTTGAGCGGGTGATGTTCTAGTGGCATGGCAGCGACCCTCCTCTTGCAGCCTCCCTCTCAGGCTAGACCAGCGGCCGCCGCGCGAAAGCGCCGCCTGACGGAATCCACGCGCCAGTGCGCTAGCATGTGCGCCCGCACAGGGAGGTCGCCTTGGCTGGCAGCCTTGACCGTCTGAATTACACTTCAGCGTTAAATCCAGAACCTCAGGGAGTGAAACATGAGTCTGCTCAACGAATTCAAAGCCTTCGCCGTCAAGGGCAACGTGGTCGACATGGCCGTGGGCATCATCATCGGTGCAGCTTTTGGCAAGATCGTCTCGTCCTTCGTGGGTGATGTGATCATGCCGCCCATTGGCCTGCTGATCGGCGGGGTGGACTTCTCCGACCTGGCCATCACCCTCAAGGCAGCCGAGGGCGATATCCCGGCAGTGGTGTTGAGCTACGGCAAGTTCATCCAGACCATCCTGGACTTCGTGATCGTGGCCTTCGCGATCTTCATGGGGGTGAAGGTGATCAACAAGCTCAAGCGCGAAGAGGCTGCGGCCCCGGAAGCCCCACCCGCGCCGACCAAGGACCAGGAGCTGCTGAGCGAAATCCGCGACCTGCTGAAGTCGCAGCGGGACAAGTAGTCCAGAAGCGCCGGAGGCGCCTGGTTGTGGGAGCGAATTCATTCGCGATCGCGCCGGGCACCAGCAAGAAGGGCCGCATCGCGGCCCTTCTTCATTTCGCGACTGAAGTCGCTCCCACAGACCATCAGCTCACCTGGGCTATGGGTTTGAGCAGCAAGCGGTTCACCCGTCGCTCTGTAACCTCGATCACCTGCAACTGCCAGCCCTCGATTTCCAGGGCATCGCCAGTCACCGGCAGGCGGTCCAGCAGGCTCATGGTCAGGCCGGCCAGCGTCTGGTAGTCCTCGCCGGGCCTGGCGGAGAACCCCAGGCGCTCGCCGAGCAGGCTAAGGGTCACCGCACCGCTGACTGTCCAGCCCCCTTCGCAGGGCTCGATGTCCAGACCGTCCACCTCGCTGGCGTCGGGCAGTTCGCCCGCGATGGATTCGAGGATATCCGTCATGGTCAGCAGCCCCTCGAAACCGCCGAACTCGTTGACCACGAAGCCCACGTGAGTAGAGGCCTTGCGCATTTCTTCCAGGGCAGTCAGCACCGAGGCGCTTTCCGGCAGATTCGGCGGAATTCGCAGCAATTGCTCGATTTCCAGCCCTTCACCCTGCAGCAGTTCACGCAGCAGTTCTTTCTTGTGCACATAGCCCAGAGGCTCGTCCACGTCGCCACCACGGATCACCAGCAGACGCGAGTGCGGCGAACGCAGAAGCGCGCCGCGGATGCTTTCACGCGGTTCGGCCAGGTCGATGCGTTCCACGTCGCTGCGATGGGTCATCAGGGTGCGAATCGGGCGGTCGGCCAAACCCAGCACGCCGCTGATCATGATCCGCTCACGACGATCGAAGGGCACCTTGCCAATATCGTCGCCGTGCAACAGGTCGGCGATGTCCTCGCCCACCTCTTCGGCCTCCACACCACGGCCGCCCAGCAGGCGTAACACGGCATGGGCAGTCCGCTCACGCACGCTGCGGTCGCCCTGGAGCTGGCGCTTGCGGCGCCAGCGCACCAGCTGGTTGGCGGCCTCGATCAGCAGCGAGAAGCCGATGGCGGCGTACAGGTAGCCTTTCGGGATGTGGAAGCCCAAGCCTTCGGCGGTCAGGCTGAAACCGATCATCATCAGGAAGCCCAGGCACAGCATGATCACCGTGGGATGGGCGTTGACGAAGGCGGTCAGCGGCTTGCTGGCGATGATCATCAGGCCGATGGAGACCACCACGGCGATCATCATCACTTCCAGGTGTTCAACCATGCCCACGGCCGTGATCACCGCGTCGAGGGAGAACACCGCATCCAGCACCACGATCTGCGCCACCACCGGCCAGAACAGCGCGTAGGTACGGCTGCCGCCCTGGCTGTGGACCCGACCTTCCAGGCGCTCATGCAATTCCATGGTGGCCTTGAACAGCAGGAACACACCACCGAACAGCATGATCAGGTCACGGCCGGAGAAGCTCTTATCGAACACCTCGAACAGCGGCGTGGTGAGGGTGACCAACCAGGAGATGCTGGCCAGCAGGCCCAGGCGCATCACCAATGCCAACGACAGGCCGATCAGCCGCGCGCGGTCCCGCTGATGGGGCGGCAACTTGTCAGCCAGGATGGCGATGAATACCAGGTTGTCGATGCCCAGGACGATTTCCAGGACGATCAGGGTCAAGAGGCCCAGCCAGGCCGTGGGGTCAACTATCCATTCCATTGGGGTCAGGCGCTCGAACCAGGTTTACGGGCAGGCGCGAACCACGCCTGCGGGCGTTGCATCGACATGCACGAAGAGTAGGCAGCGGGGAGCTGTAATTCGAATCGGCGTGCGCAGACGCCAGTGGGGAGGGGGACGGCCGCACCCGGGGTTGCAGGGGGCGGCTTACAACTATCGCTGTCCATTGGTTTCCAGTTCGGATAAACGAACTGCGAATGCTAGGTCAGAAAATCAGCAACTCTAAGCGAGGAATTTTTACCATTCATGTACGAAATCTCTTAGCGCCTACGAAATAGAGGCTTTGGCTCGATCACCGAGCGCCCATACAGCACGCTCACACCGGCCAGCCCCTTGAGTGCGTCTTCGACGGATTTGTCTTCACGCACGGCGAAGGCATCGAAACCGCACTGGCGCATGTGGCTGAGCTGGTCGCGCAGTACATCGCCTACCGCACGCAGCTCTCCGCGCCATCCCAGGCGGGTACGCAGCAGGTAGGCCTGGCTGTAGCCGCGACCGTCACGGAAGTTCGGAAAGTCCACCGCGATCAGCGGCAGATCGCCGGCCAACGGCGCCAGCGGCTCCACTTCATCATCCGGCTGCAGCAACAGCCCGTCGCGGCCGCCGCGCTCGCGCCAGAGCGCCAGCGGCAGGACCAGCTGCCCGTCAGGCAGGGATTCTCCTGCCTCGCGAACGAGGGTCCAGGGGTCCTCCACCAGGCGAGCTTCACCGTCCACGAGCTTGATCAGGTTGTTCATGCCGATACCTCCAAGCGGGCGTAGACCCGTTCCTTGAAGGGGTCCAGGCCGATACGCCGCACGGTGTCGACGAAGCGCTCCTCCGGCTCGCGGTAATCGCGGAAGGTTTCCACAACCTTTCCGATCACATCCGGCACCTCGTCGGCACTGAAGGAAGGCCCGATCACCTTGCCCAACTCGCTGTCCATGCCCTGAGCGCCGCCCAGGGTGATCTGGTACCACTCGCTGCCACCCTTATCCACACCGAGGATGCCGATGTTGCCGATGTGGTGATGCCCGCAGGCGTTCATGCAGCCGGAGATGTTGAGACTCAGCTCACCCAGTTCCTGCAACGCCAGCGGGTCGACAAAGCGCGCCTGAATGGCCTGGGCGATGGGGATGGACTTGGCATTGGCCAGGGAGCAGTAGTCGCCACCCGGGCAGGCGATGATGTCGGTGAGCAGGCCAATGTTGGCGGTCGCCAGGCCCTTTTCGCGGGCCAGCAGCCAGAGCGAGTGCAGGTCGGCCTTGCGCACGTCGGGCAGCACCAGGTTCTGTTCATGGGCGATGCGGATTTCGCCAAAGCCGAAGCGCTCGGCCCAATCGGCCACGGCCTCCATCTGGATATCGGTGACATCGCCGGGCGGGGCACCCGGCCCGGGCTTGGTGGACAGCACCACGGCAGCATAACCCGGCACCTTGTGCGGTTGCAGGTTGCGCGCGCACCAGCGGGCGAACTCCGGGTCCCGTGCCAGTTGACTGCCAAAGTCGAGGTCAGTGTCATCCAGCCGCGCATAGGTCGGCGCATCGAAGCTACTGGCGACCCGTTGGTACTCAGTCTCCGTCAACTCGGCCGGGCCGTTCTTCAGGTACTGCCATTCGGCTTCCACCTCGCGGGCAAAGGCCTCGATGCCCAGTGCCTTGACCAGGATCTTGATCCGCGCCTTGTACTTGTTGTCGCGCCGGCCATGGCGGTTGTAGACCCGCAGGATGGCTTCGACATACGACAGCAGGTGGCGCCAGTGCAGGCCGTCGCGGATCTGCTGGCCAAGAATCGGCGTGCGTCCCAATCCCCCGCCCACCAGCACCCGCAGGCGCATCTCGTCGGAATCGTCGCGATACAGGTACAAGCCGATATCGTGCATCTGCACTGCTGCGCGGTCCTGCCCGGCGGAGCAGAGGGCGATCTTGAATTTGCGCGGCAGGAAGAGGAACTCGGGATTGATCGTGGACCACTGGCGCAGGATTTCCGCCAGCGGGCGCGGGTCCAGCAACTCGTCAGCGGCGACCCCGGCGAAGGCTTCGGTGGTGATGTTGCGTACGCAGTTGCCGGAGGTCTGGATGGCGTGCATCTCGACCTCGGCCAACTGCTGGAGGATGTCCGGCACCTCGGCCAATTCGATCCAGTTGAACTGGATGTTCTGCCGGGTGGTGAAGTGGCCGTAGCCGCGATCGTGCTCGCGGGCGATGCGCGCCAGGCAGCGGAGCTGGTTCGACGACAGCGTCCCGTAAGGAATGGCGACCCGCAGCATGTAGGCGTGCTTTTGCATATAGAGGCCGTTCTGCAGGCGCAACGGCAGGAACTCTTCCTCGCTCAGTTCTCCGCTGATGCGCCGCGCCACCTGGTCGCGGAATTGCGCCACGCGCTCCTGCACCAGGGCGCGGTCGTAGTCGTCGTAGTGGTACATGCAAGCGGCTCCAGCAAGGCAGGCGGAGCCGTCACTATGGCCAGCAGGGCTGCCTATAAACAGCGCCAGTTTCAGTGTGAAAAACCGTATCAGATCAGCCAGGGATTCAACTTCCGTAGGAGCGAGCTCTGCTCGCGAAGGCCCGGTTCGCGAGCAGAGCTCGCGCCTACAGGGACCTCGGTGGTTACCTGCAGAGACGGCCCCCAGTCTGAGCACTAAAAAGTACGTTTATCTGAGTCTGTTTCCCCGGCAACGGGATTTCCAGAATGACGGCCGCTCAGTCCTCCCAACCGAAAGGCTCGCACATGAGTACCGCACTTCAGGCACCCGCCTACGACTACAAGGTGGTTCGCCAGTTCACCCTGATGACCCTGGTCTGGGGCATCGTCGGCATGGGCATGGGGGTGTTCATCGCCGCCCAGCTCGTCTGGCCGGACCTGAACCTCAATCTGCCCTGGACCAGCTTCGGCCGCCTGCGCCCACTGCACACCAATCTGGTGATCTTCGCCTTCGGCGGCAGTGCGCTGTTCGCCACCAGCTACTACACGGTGCAGCGCACCTGCCAGGCGCGGCTGTTCGGCGGCGGGCTTGCCGCCTTCACCTTCTGGGGCTGGCAGGCGCTGGTGGTGATCTTGCTGGTCACCCTGCCTCAGGGGCTGACCACCACCAAGGAATATGCCGAGGTGGAGTTCACCGGCGCGGTGTGGATGGGCATCGTCTGGGTCGCCTACGCAGTGGTGTTCTTCGGCACCGTGATGAAGCGCAAGACCAAGCACATCTACGTGGGCAACTGGTTCTTCGGCGCCTTCATCCTGGTCACGGCGATGCTCCACGTGGTCAACCACCTGGCCATTCCGGTGAGCTGGTTCAAGTCCTACTCGGTTTACTCCGGTGCCACCGACGCCATGGTGCAGTGGTGGTACGGCCACAACGCCGTGGGCTTCTTCCTGACCACCGGTTTCCTGGGGATGATGTACTACTTCATTCCCAAGCAAGCCGGGCGTCCGGTGTATTCCTATCGGCTATCCATCGTGCACTTCTGGGCGCTGATCACCCTGTACATCTGGGCCGGTCCGCACCATCTGCACTACACCGCCCTGCCCGACTGGGCGCAGTCCCTCGGCATGGTGATGTCGATCATCCTGCTGGCTCCCAGCTGGGGCGGCATGATCAACGGCATGATGACCCTCTCCGGGGCCTGGCATAAGCTGCGCGACGACCCGATCCTGCGCTTTCTGGTGGTCTCTCTCGCCTTCTACGGCATGTCCACCTTCGAAGGCCCGATGATGGCCATCAAGACGGTCAACGCGCTGTCCCACTACACCGACTGGACCATCGGCCACGTGCACGCCGGGGCGCTGGGCTGGGTGGCGATGATCACCATCGGCTCGCTCTACCACCTGATCCCCCGGCTGTATGGCCGCGCGCAGATGCACAGCACCGGTCTGATCAACGCGCACTTCTGGCTGGCCACCATCGGCACCGTGCTCTACATCGCCTCCATGTGGGTCAACGGCATCACCCAGGGCCTGATGTGGCGTGCGGTCAACGAGGACGGCACCCTCACCTATTCCTTCGTAGAGGCTCTGGAAGCCAGCCACCCCGGATTCGTGGTGCGTATGGTGGGCGGCATCTTCTTCGTCACCGGCATGCTGCTGATGGCCTGGAACACCTGGCGCACGGTTCGCGTCGGCGATGTGCGCACCACCGAAGTGGTGCCGCAGGCGGTCGCCCATGGATAGCGAAGGCGCCTATGCACTGCTCAGCCTGGCCGCATTGGCGTTCTTCTACCTCACCACCCAGGCCTGCCTGGGGGGCCGCGACCAACGCCAGCTGGACGAAGCCACCATGCTGCCGTTTGCCGACGACGAACCCGTGGCCCGGCGCATGGAACGCGCCACCGGGCGCAGCAGTACCGGGTGCAGTTGCCCAGGGAGGTGTGATGGGGGTTGTGCGAGCCGGGTCGAGATGGAGGCGTGAATCAGGGGCTGCTATGCAGCCCTTTCGCGAATGAATTCGCTCCCACAATGAAAGGCATCCGGTGCCCCCTGTGGGAGCGAACTCATTCGCGATGCCTCTCTACCAGTAATTCTCCACTGCCACTTGCCCCGGTCGACGGGTCAGGCTCAGGTTCATGTCACGCGTTTTCAGCACGGCACGCGTGTCATCGATCATCTGTGGGTTGCCGCAGAGCATCACGCGGGAATGTTCCGGGATCAGGTCGAGGCCCGCGGCGCGTTCCAGTTCGCCGTTCTCGATCAGGGTGGTGATGCGCCCGTGCAGCGCGCCGGAAACGTCCTCGCGGGTCACCACGGGGATGTACAGCAGCTTCTCGGCCACGCCCTCCAGGTAATCGCGATTTTTCAGGTCGTCGATCAGCGGCTGGTAGGCCAGTTCGGCAGCCTGGCGCACGCTGTAGACCAGGATGATGCGCTCGAAGCGTTGCCAGACTTCCAGGTCCTGGAGGATCGACAGGAAGGGCGCGAGGCCCGTCCCGGTGGCCAGCAGCCAGAGGTCGCGACCGTCGACGAAGCGGTCGAGGGTGAGGAAGCCGAAGGCCGTCTTGTCGACCATCAGGGTGTCACCTTCCGCAAGGTGCGACAGTTCGCTGGTGAACTCGCCCCCCGGTACGACGATGGAGAAGAATTCCAGGTACTCATCATGGGGCGCCGAGACCATGGAATAGGCGCGCCAGACCGTGCTGCCGTCGGCCTTGGTCACGCCCAGGCGGGCGAACTGGCCGGCGCGGAAGCGATAGCCCGCGTCACGGGTGGTACGCAGGGTGAACAAGCTGGGGGTCAGGGTCTCTACTTCCAGCAAGGTCTGACGGGTGAACTTCTCTTCGCTGGCGGTCATACTCCGCTCCCACTCATTTCCGATTCGTTCGAAGGCCGTCCCAGTGTCGCGCAAAGCGGCCTTCAGAAACACCGCCGGTTCTTATGCCTATATTTGCTACGCCTTTCGCCCAGCTCGACCTCGTTCGCCAGCCCGAGCAGCAGGACGACCCGCTGCAGGCCTTCGACGCCGCCGACGAATACCTGCTCAGCCACCTGCATGAGCAGGGCCTCACGAGCGATACGCGCATCCTGGTGCTGAACGACAGTTTCGGCGCCCTGGCCGCCAGCCTTGCCCCTCACGCGCAGGTCACCAGCAGCGGCGACTCCCACCTGGGCCACATCGCCCTGCAGCGCAACCTGGCGCGCAATGGACTGGAGGCCGGACACGTGCGTTTCGTGCCCGCCAGCGAGGTGGCCGAGGGTCCGTTCGACCGGGTACTGATCCGCGTGCCCAAGACCCTGGCGCTGCTGGAAGAGCAACTGATCCGCCTGCATGGCCAACTGGCTCCCGGCGCGACCGTGGTCGCTGCGGGCATGGTCAAGCACCTGCCTCACGCCGCAGGCGAACTGCTGGCGAAATACATCGGCCCGATGCAGCCGTCCCTTGCCGTGAAGAAAGCCCGCCTGCTGATCGCAACGCCCGAGCAGAAACCGGCCATCGCCTCGCCCTACCCCACCCGCTACCAGTTGGACCAGCCACGCCTGACGCTGATCAACCACGCCAACGTGTTCTGCCGCGAAGGGCTGGATATCGGCACTCGCGCCTTCCTCCCGCACCTGCCGCGCAGCCTGGCGGACATCCGCGCGGCGGACCTGGGCTGCGGCAACGGCGTGCTCGGCATCGCCTACGCCCTGGCCAACCCGCAGGCGCAGATGACCCTGATGGACGAGTCGTACATGGCAGTGCAATCAGCGCGGGAAAACTGGCAAGCAGCGCTGGGCGAACGCCCCGTGGATATCCGCGCCGGCGACGGTCTGGCCGAACAGCCGGCGGACTCGCTGGACCTGGTGCTGTGCAATCCGCCCTTCCACCAGCAGCAGGTGGTGGGCGACTTCCTCGCCTGGCGCATGTTCGTGCAGGCGCGCAATGCATTGGTTGCAGGGGGCGAGCTGTGGATAGTGGGCAACCGTCACCTGGGCTACCACGCCAAGCTCAAGCGCCTGTTCCGGGGGGTGGAGCAGGTGGCGGCCACGCCGAAATTCGTGGTGTTGAAGGCGAGCAAATAACTCCGTGCGGGGCCTGACTACCCTCATCCGAACGCGGCCCGCCCCGGCCCCTCTCCCAAGGGGAGAGGGGTGACTCACGCCGGTCAGCCCTAGGCACGGACAGCCCCCTCTCCCTCTGGGAGAGGGTTGGGGTGAGGGAAGCTGACGCCCGCTCGGACTTACCTCACTGCGTACTCAACCCCGCCGCCGTCATGACCATCCGCAACAGGTAGGCCACCGCGCCCAGGGCCAGCACGCTGAGGGCCCAGATGCCCACCAGCCAGCCCAGGCGCTTCCACAGGGGCTTATTCTCGGCGTTATCCACAGGCCTCTCCTAGTGGTAACCGTCTTCCTGGGTCACCTTGCCGCGGAACACGTAGTAGCTCCACGCGGTGTACATCAGGATGAACGGGATGATGAACAACGCGCCCACCAGCATGAAGCCCTGGCTCTGCGGCGGAGCGGCGGCCTCCCAGATGGAGATGGACGGCGGGATCACGTTCGGCCAGAGGCTGATGCCTAAGCCGCTGTAGCCGAGGAAGATCAGCACCAGGGTCAGCACGAAAGGCGCGTGGTGGGCGTTGTTGGCCACCGCGCGCAGCAGCGCCCAGGTGCAGATCAGCACCAGGATCGGCACCGGCATGAACCAGAACAGGTTGGGCAGGCTGAACCAGCGCGCGGCAATGTCCTCATGGGCCAGCGGGGTCCAGATGCTGACGATGCCGGTGATGCCCAGCAGCACCAGCACCAGCGGGCGCGCCAAGTCGTGCATCTGCTGCTGCAGGCGGCCTTCGGTCTTCATGATCAGCCAGGTGCAGCCCAGCAGCGCGTAGGCGGCGATCAGGCCCAGGCCGCAGAACAGCGGGAAGGGTGCCAGCCAGTCCAGCGAGCCGCCGGCAAAGGTGCGGCCCACCACCGGAATACCTTCGATGTAGGCGCCGAGCGCCACGCCCTGGAAGAAGGTGGCGGCGATGGAGCCGCCGATGAAGGCCTTGTCCCAGAGGTGACGCTTGGCCGGTTTGGCCTTGAAGCGGAACTCGAAAGCCACGCCACGGAAGATCAGGCCCAGCAGCATCAGGATCAGCGGCAGGTAGAGCGCGGAGAGGACCACCGAGTAGGCCAGCGGGAAGGCGCCGAACAGGCCGGCGCCGCCGAGTATCAGCCAGGTCTCGTTGCCGTCCCAGACCGGCGCGACGGTGTTCATCATCACGTCGCGCTCGCCGTCATCCTTGACGAAGGGGAAGAGGATGCCGATTCCGAGGTCGAAACCGTCCATCACCACATACATCATCACGCCAAAGATGATGATGATGGCCCAGATCAGTGAAAGGTCGACGCCCATGTTCAATTCCTCGGCAGGGTTGCAGCGTTGTCGTCATCGTCCATGCCCTCTTCGGTCGCCGAGAGCGGGCGGGCGGGGGTTCGGTGCTGGCCGGGGCCGCCGATGCCCTGTTCCTTGCCTTCGTCGGTGACCGGGCCCTTGCGCACCAGGCGCATCATGTAGCCCAGCCCCGCGCCGAAGAGCACGAAGTACACCACCACGAAGCTCACCAGGGTCAGGCTCATCTGGCTGACGCTGTGATTGGACGCTGCCTCGCTCGTGCGCATCAGGCCATAGACCACCCAGGGCTGGCGGCCCATCTCGGTGGTGAACCAGCCGGCAAGAATGGCGATCAGCCCGGAGGGTCCCATCCACAGGCACAGGTAGAGGAACGGCCGCGAGCGGAACAGCCCGCCGCGCCAGCGCAGCCACAGGCTCCAGACGCCGACCAGGATCATCAGCAGCCCCAGGGCGACCATGATACGGAAGGACCAGAACACCACGGTGGAGTTGGGGCGGTCTTCCTTGGGGAAGTCCTTCAGTGCCGGCACCTGCTTGTCCAGGCTGTGGGTCAGGATGAGGCTGCCGAGGTAGGGAACCTCCACCTTGAAGCGGGTTTCCTCGCGTTCCATGTCCGGCCAGCCAAAAAGGATCAGCGGGGTGGCTTCGCCGCTGCTGTTGTCCCAGTGGCCTTCCATCGCGGCGATCTTCACCGGCTGGTGCTTGAGAGTGTTGAGGCCGTGCAGGTCGCCGATGAACGCCTGTACCGGGGCCACGATCAGCGCCATCCACATGGCCATGGAGAGCATCTTGCGGATCGCCGGGTTGTCGCGGCCGCGCAGCAGGTGCCAGGCCGCCGAAGCGCCGACGAAGAAGGCGGTGGCGAGGAAGGCGGCGGTGGCCATGTGCAGCAGGCGGTAGGGGAACGACGGGTTGAAGATCACCGCCAGCCAGTCCACCGGCACCACGCGGCCATCGATGATCTCGTAGCCTTGCGGGGTCTGCATCCAGCTGTTGGAAGCGAGGATCCAGAAGGTGGAGATGATGGTGCCGATGGCCACCATCACCGTGGAGAAGAAGTGCAGGCTCGGCCCCACGCGGTTCCAGCCGAACAGCATCACGCCAAGGAAGCCGGCCTCGAGGAAGAAGGCGGTCAATACCTCATAGGTCAGCAGTGGCCCGGTGACGGCCCCGGCGAAGTCGGAGAAGGCGCTCCAGTTGGTGCCGAACTGGTACGCCATGACCAGGCCGGAGACCACACCCATGCCGAAGTTCACGGCGAATATCTTCGACCAGAAGTGATAGAGGTCGCGGTAGACCTCCTGCCCGGTCTTCAGCCACAGTCCTTCCAACACGGCGAGGTAGCTCGCCAGGCCAATGGTGATGGCCGGGAAGATGATGTGGAACGACACGGTGAAGGCGAACTGCATTCGGGCGAGATCGAGAGCCTCCAATCCGAACATGGCGAATCCTCTAATCAGGTTGATACGGGCACGGGCCCCGCGCAGCTCCCTTGTGTACAGGAGCCAGGCCGAGCCGAATTGTTCTTGTGGGGTCTGCTGCGACTGGATGCGGGCCAGGTCGACCCTTCACAAATCCGCGCCAAGGGTTTTGACGCGGATCAAGCAATGCATAGAGATTAGCCGTTCAAGGCTTTCTGGAAGCTGTGGTTCGTTGCCGCGCGACAGGTTGCCGCGCGGCCGACCGCCGCATGCCTGTCAGGGCCGCTGCGCGGCCTTTCGCGAATGAATTCGCGCCCACAGGAAAGGCGTGGCGCGCCAGGCGCGAGTCACCCCTCTACCTTTCAGGGAGAGGGGTCGGGGGAGAGGGCTGCTGGGCTGTCCACGTCGCGTAGCACCCCCGGATCGTCCACCCCGACCGCCACCCAGGCAGCGGCATGGGCACGCAGGACCCGGCGCGCGCCTTCGTCGCCCGTGAGCGCCTGCAATTCAGGCCAGAACTCCCGGCCAAACAGCACGGGATGACCGCGTTCATCATGGTGGACGGGGAAGACGATACGGCTCGACGCGGCCTTGGCCACCAGCGCGCAGAGGGTGGATTCGGCGATCCAGGGCATGTCGCCGAGCAACACGGCGATGGCCTCCCCTTCTCCGCCCGCCAACGCCCGCGCACCCGCTGCCAGGCTGTGGCCCATGCCCTGCCCGGCGTCTTTGCAAAGGATGATATTGCAGCCTTCCGGCAGCCCCAACTCCGCCGGATCGTCCTCCGGGCGCAGCACCAGGTGAACCTCGTCGAACACCACCTGCGCCCGCGCCAGGCTGGCGGCCAGCAGGGTGTGGCCGTCAGGCAGGGTGGCGCGGCGCTTGTCGCTGCCAAAGCGGGTGCCGAAGCCGGCAGCAAGGATCAGGGCGGGGACAGTGGGCATGCATCAACTCCCGAGGGCGATGAAACTGTAGGGGTGAACTCATCCACTGTAGGGGCGATTTCAATCGCCAAGCAGGCCGAAGGTCTGCCCTGCAGGACCGAAGGGGGCAGCATAGCTGCCCTTGGCGAATGAATTCGCCCCTACAAAAGAAAAGCAGGCCTGCCTTAAACCCTCTCCCGCGCAATCCCATTGCGCACTCGCAGGATGTCCGCGAGCACCGCCAAGGCGATTTCGGACGGGGTCTTACTGCCCAGGTTGAGGCCGATGGGCGCGATGATGCGGGCGAGTTCCGTCTCGTTCAGGCCACCCACCCGGCGCAGGCGCTCCATGCGTTTGGCGCTGGTGGCCATGGAGCCCATCACGCCGATGTAGAAGGCCTCGGTGCGCACCGCCTCGATCATCGCCAGGTCGTCGATCTTCGGATCGTGGGTCAGGGCGACCACGGCGGTATCGGCATGGCAACCACCCTGGCGGATGAACTCCGACGGCAGTTCGCGACGGATTTCCACGCCCGGCAACTCGACGCCCTGCAACGCCTCATCGCGCGGATCGCAGAGCACCACTTCGAAGCCCAGGCTCTGGCCGAACTCGGCGCACACCTGGGCCACGGAGGAATAGCCCGCCAGCAACAGGCGCTGGGCGGCGCCGACGCGAAGGTGAAGCAGGTCGCCCTGGCGCTCCACTCGTGGGCCGTGCTCGCGGTCCGGCAGCAGGCGGCGCGCGCCGTCGGGCAGGGAAACCTCGCGAATCAGCCGGCGCTGGCCGGCCAGGGCGCTTTCCAGCTCGCGCAGGTGGGCCTGGACGTCGCAATCGGCGGGCAGGTTCTCCACCAGCACGTCGAGAATGCCGCCACAGGGCAGGCGGATCGACGACTGGGTGTCACTGCCGTCGCCGTAGCGCACTGTTTGCACCGGTTCGGGGAAGGCTCCGGCGGACAGGCGTTCGAGGAAATCATCTTCCACGCAACCGCCGGACAGCGAACCGATCCAGTGACCGTCGGCGGTGGCCGCCAGCAGCGAGCCCGGCGCGCGAGGCGCCGAGCCGTAAGTGGCCAGGACGGTGCAAAGCCACACGCGCTGGCCGGAAGTCGACCACTCCAGGGCCTTGCGCACGACCAGCAGATCGAGGTGTTGCATCGTGGGGGATACCGTTATCAGTGGGACGGGGCTTCGCTGCGCAGTTCCGCCACCCGCTCCGAGCTTACCTCGCCGTCGAGGCCACCCCAGGTCTGGCGCAGGTAATTGAGCAGGTCGCGCATCTGGCCGTCGTCGAGTTTATCCCTGAAACCGGGCATTGGCTGCATCCGTTCGAAGCCGGTGAACTGCTGCTCGCGAATGCCATCGTCGATCACTCGCTGCAGGTTGCGGGAATCCGCCAGCCGCAGGGTTGTATTGCCATTCATGGCCACTGCCACATGGGGAACGCCCTCGCCTGCCGCGCCATGGCAACCGGCGCAGACGTTGAGGTAGTCCTGGCGACCGCGAGCGGCGCTTTCCCCTAGTTCCGCCTCGGCCACGGCGGCGATCTTGCGTGGCGTCGGCGGTTGTTCGCCCAGCAGGTAAGTGGCCATCGCTCGGTGATCGTCCCGGGGCAGGTACTGGGTGCTGTGGTGCAGCACCGGGTACATCTCGTTGAACACCGAGCCCTGGTCGCTGATGCCGTGCTTGAGGAAGGTGGTCAGGTCGTCCGTGGTCCAGCCACGTTCGGCGAGGTCCCTGGCCAGCAGGCTGGGTGCCTCGTAACCGAGGATCACGCCGCCGGTCATGCGCAGGTCCTGCTGCAGGGCGCCAACGGCGTTGCGCGGGGTATGGCACTCGCCGCAGTGGCCGAGCACTTCCACCAGGTACTGGCCGCGCTGCCATTCCTCGCCCTTGCCGTCAGCCGGTTCAAGCTGCACGCGGTTCTTGTAGAGCATGTTCCAGAAGGTCATGCCGAAGCGCACGTTGAAGGGAAAGGCCAGTTCGGTCTTCGGGCTCGGCTTGGCGATGGGGTCCAGGCTCATCAGGTAGGCGTAGATGGCGTCGGAGTCGTCACGCTTGAGCAGGTGATAGGAGGTGTAGGGCATGGCGGGGTAGAGTTTGCCGCCGTCCTTGCGCTCGCCTTGGGTCACCGCCTTGAAGAACTCGTCGGCACTGTAGTGGCCGATGCCGTGTTCCTTGTCTGGGGTGATGTTGGTGCCATAGATGGTGCCGAACGGTGATACCAGCGGCAGGCCACCGGCGTACTCGGCGCCACCTTCGATGCTGTGGCAGGCCACGCAGTCGGCGGCGCGGGCCAGGTACTTGCCACGCTCGATCAGCGCCTTGTCCGCCGGCTGTTCAGCGGCCTGGGCGGTCAGGGGCAGCAGCAGGGCCGCGAGGAGTAACGAACGCATCCTCAACCCTCCTTGACCAGGCCGAGGCCTTCTACCACTTCGCGCGCGGCGTTGTAGTAGCGGACATAGCCAGTGCAGCGGCAGATATGGTTGCCCAGGGCGTGCTCGATCTCCCCTTCCAGTTCGCTGCGCTTGACCGGCTGGCGCTGGAGCTTTTCCACCAGCACGGTGGCGGCGTTGACGTAGCCGGGGGTGCAGTAACTGCACTGGAAGGCGAACTGGTCGATGAACTTCTGCTGGATCGGGTTCAGCTCGGTGACTTCACCCTTGGCATCGCGCTTGGCGTGGCCTTCAATGGTGCGCACCTTCTTGCCGTCGAAGAAGTGCGCGCCGGTGATGCAGGTGCGGATTTCCTCGCTGGTGCCGTCCGGTTTGTCGAGGATCGCCACGCAGGCGTGGCAGATGCCCTGGCCGCAGCCCAGGCGCGAACCGGTGAGGTTCAGGTGTTCGTGGAGGAACTCGATCATCATCAGGTCGTCGTCCACCGTGAACGGGCCGACGGCCCGGCCGTTGAGTGTCATGCTGAGGGCGCGCTTAGCCATGGAGGGCCTCCTTGATGCGGGCCGGAGTCAGGGGAAGGTCGCGCAGGCGCTTGCCAGTGGCGTGGGCCACGGCGTTCACGATGGCGCCGACCACGGGGATCATCACCACTTCGGCGATGCCCTTGGCCGGGTCGCTGGGCGACAGCGGCGGGAGGATTTCGGCGGTCTGTTTCCAGACCGCGCAGTCCTTGGCGCGCGGCAGCTGGTAACGGTTGAAGTTCCAGGTGCCTTCGCCGGGACCGCCCTCATACAGGGGCATGTCTTCCAGCAGTGCGTGGCCAATGCCCATGGCGATACCGCCTTCGAGCTGGCCGCGCACCAGCTCGGGCACGATGACCCGGCCGCACTCCAGCCAGGAGTGATGGTTGATCACTCGCGCCTCGCCACTGCCCTTGTTCACTTTCACTTCGACCAGCGTGGCCACCGGGCTGTAGTAGGTGACCATGGCGTTGTTCAACTGGGTCGGCGGGTAGCTGATGGCGGTGCGATCCAGCAGGTGATAGCCGTAGCTGGTCATCTTCGCCTTCTTCTCCTTGGTGGCCCCGTCGCCGTACTTCACCGCCACCGCGTCCAGCGGGAAGGTGTCGCGCTTGCCGTCGATCTCGAACTCGCCCTCGGCCCAGGCCCAGCGGTTGAAACCGTGGACGCTGACACCGGTGACCAGGCCCAGTTCATGGGCCTTGTGCGCCAGCACCTCGAAGGGAATCGGCGGCAGACCGTTGGCGGTCAGCTTGCCTTCCACCCAGTGGGCGTCCTCGCGGCGCACCACGTAGGGATTGGCCAGGCCGCCGAACTCACCACGGCCCCAGATGGCCAGCGCCGCCGGCCACAGGCCGTGGTTGAACAGCAGGCGCGCCGCTTCGCGGGTGCCGTGGCCGGAGTAGTAGGCTGAGTTGGTCGCCGAGGACGGCGAGGCGAGCTTGCCGACCCAGCGCGGGTTCTTCAGCGCCGCGTCCTGCTCGGCCTGGCTGATCAGATAGGGGTTGCCGCTGGTGGTCAGGTCCAGTTCGGCCCATTCGGTGACGCCGGTGCGGATTTCATGCGCTGGGCGGCCGAGATAGTCCGCCACCAGCAGGGCCTGGGAGGTGGCCATGCCGGTGCCCATGTCGATGGCGATCTGGCGCAGCATCACGCGGCCTTCGGCGGTGAACTCCAGGCTCGCCATCGGCGCCTCGGAGCCGGTGCCGAAGTCTTTCTGGCAGATGGCGAAGCCGACGCCGTAGTAGTGGTCCGGGTCCTTCGCCTCTTCCTCGCGCTTGCGGGCGTCACGGTTCTTCCAGACGTCGTGCTGGGCGGCCTTGTCGAGGATTTCCTGCAGGCGCAGGGCACCGGCGGGAATCGCACCCTGGGTGTTCTTCATGCCGGACTTGAAGACGTTCTTGCGGCGCAGTTCGATGGGGTCGACGCCCAGGCGCGCGGCCACTTCGTCCACCATCATCTCGGTGGCGGCCATGGTCTGCAGGGTGCCGTAGCCGCGCATGGAGCCGGCTTCGACGCCACGGGAGTGGTAGGCGGTGGCGGCCAGGTCGCTCTGTGGCAGGTAATAGATGGACTGCGCAGCGGTGGCGCCCACGGCGGCGACCGAGGGGCTGTAGTTGATGCGGCCACCGCCGTCGACATCCATGTGGGCGCGGAAGATCTGGAACGACAGGTCGTCCTTCTTCACCGCCAGTTGGTAGTGCATGTCGAACGGGTGACGCTTGATGCCGCTCTGGAACTGCTCGTAGCGGTCATTGGCCAGGCGCACCGGCACGCCATCGCCGTAGATGGCGGCCAGCGCGGCGTAGAACACGAAGATGTTGTTGTCCTTGGAGCCGTAACCCACGGTGTAGCCGGGGTGCATATTCAGTTTTTGCACCTTGAAGCGTGACGGCGCCAGCATGTGCGCGGTCTGCTCAGCCACTTCGAAGGGGCACTGGGTGGCCACGACGAAATGCAGGGTGCCGCTGGCCGGGTCGTACCAGCCGTTGCCGTTGTCCGCTTCCAGGGCGGCCGGCTCGATGGACTGGGTCTTGAAGCGCTCATCGAAGACCATCCAGCCTTCCGGCGGATTGGCCAGCTTCGCTTGCATCTGCTCGGCGTGGTAGATGCCCCGGGCGGTCAGGTCGCCCGCCGGGTTGCCGGCGCCCCAGGTGGGTTTGCGCTCGCGGATCAGCGGGAACAGCATGCTGTCCTTCAGGCTGGAGAAGGTATCCGGCTCGAACGGCGTGGCACCGCCAACGCGCACGAAGCGGAAGCTGCCGTAGGGGTCGCGCTGGTACAACGGAGCCTTATCGCCATAACGCACCACCTTCTCGTTGAACTTGAGGATGTTCTTCGCCCGGCGGTAGCGGTCGAAGTCCTTCCAGATCAGCAGCGCCACCGGGTGGCCGATGAACATGGGCACCTGGCCTTCCGGCAGGAAGGGATCAGGGCTGTGGCCTTCGGGGAAGGCGATGCCGTCGCGCGCCAGGTCGACGGCGGTGACCACGCGATCCGGTTTCAGCTCATCGCCCAGCATCGACAGGTCGAAACCTTGATAGAGATGGTCGGCACGGGTGGCCTTGAGCAGCAGCGCATGGCCTTGCTGCTGCGGCCAGCCGGGCATGTCCTTGGCGCGGATATCACGGGCGAACACCTTGCCGCCGCAGACCTTGCTGACGCCGTCGATCCGTCCACGGGCCTGGCCGCCAGCGGTGTACCAGGGCTCGGGGGTGCGAGTGACCTGCTCTTCGAACAGCGCGGCGAAGGCCTTGCTGCCCAAGGGGGCAAGGGTGATGCCGATGCCGGCGACGACACTGCCTTGCAGGAAGGCGCGGCGGGATAACTCAGGAGTGGACATGCCCGTTCCTCATCGACCGGCGTTGGCCGGCCCCTTTCTTTGTGCAATACACGGTTGTCGACCCATTCAGGGAGAAGGGGCGTAGATATGAGAGTAGTCGGAGGGATGAACCTGACTTTAGAGTCAAATTCTAACGAAATCACTGACAGAGACAAAGGAAAAATCTGTCTCTTTGGTCAGAAATCTCAGATGAGGGACTCGCTGATCGAACGCTTTGTTCGGCAAATGCAACCGAATGTTTCAGTCGCCGTGCTAGGCTGCCCCACCGATAGCAACCTAAGCATTTTCGGATATGCCCCAGCCCCTTCTCCTACGCCACCATCGCCCATTCCTGGCTTTCTGGTTCGCGCGCGTCTGTACAGCAAGCGGCTTCCAGATGATCACGGTCGCCATCGGCTGGCATATCTACGAACTCACTGGCAGCGTGCTCGACCTGGGCCTGGTCGGCCTGGTGGAGTTCCTGCCGCGGGTCCTGTTCATGCTGCACACCGGGCATGTGGCCGACCGCTTCGACCGCCGCCGCGTCGCTGCCCTCTGCCAGGTGCTGCAGGCCGTGGTGGCCGGGGCACTGGTGTTCGCCAGTGCCACCGACAGCGCCAGCCGCGAGCTGATCTTCCTCATGGCCTTCGTCCTGGGCGCCGCGCGGGCCTTCGAGATGCCGGCCACCCAGGCGCTGCTGCCCAACGTGGTGCCCAAGGAACTCTTCCCCCGCGCGGTGGCCGCCTCGGCCTCGGCCATGCAGGCGGCGACCATTGTCGCGCCGGCCCTGGGTGGCCTGTTCTATGCCTTCGGCAGCCTGTGGGTCTACGGACCGACTGCCATCCTCTATATTGCGGCCTGCATCCTGATGCTGGGGCTCTCCAGCAGCCACCAGCAGGCCAACAAGGCACCGGCCAACCTGGAGAACCTACTGGCGGGCATCCGCTTTATCCGCAGCCGGCCCGACATCCTCGGCGCCATTTCCCTGGACCTCTTCGCCGTGCTGCTGGGCGGCGCCACCGCGCTGCTCCCGGTGTTCGCCAAGGACATCCTGCTCACCGGCCCCTGGGGCCTGGGCCTGCTACGCTCGGCTCCGGCGGTCGGCGCATTGCTGATGTCCTTCTGGCTGGCGCGCTTCCCCATCGAGCGCAATGTCGGCCGGATCATGTTCACCTCGGTCGGGATCTTCGGCGTGGCGACCATCGCCTTCGGCCTGTCCACCTCCTTCTGGTTCTCCCTGGCGGTGCTGGCGGTACTCGGCGCGGCGGACATGATCAGCATGGTGATCCGTGGCGCCTTCGTGCAGTTGCACACCCCAGACGAGATGCGCGGCCGGGTCAGTGCCGTGAATGGGCTGTTCATCGGCGCGTCCAACCAGTTGGGTGAGTTCGAATCCGGCGTCACCGCCGCCTGGTTCGGCACCGTACCGGCGGTGGTGATGGGTGGCGTGGGTACGCTGATCGTGACCGGGCTGTGGATAAAGCTGTTCCCCACACTGGCCAAGCGGGACAAGTTGCACTGATCCCATCCCGGGGAGGGTTTCCTTGGGGGGGTGAATTTATTCTCTGTAGGGGCGATTTCAATCGCCAGGCAGGCCAAAGGTCTGCCCTTCGAGGTCACGGGTAAACGACGATCGTTGGGCTTCGCTACGCTCTGACGGAACGCCGCCCGCACCAACCTACGGGGCAGCTGCGCTGCCCTTGGCGAATGAATTCGCCCCTACAGGTCCACCATCCGAGGTCCGGCATGGCGGCGATGGTGGATGAAAAAGCGCCATCCACCCTACAAAGCTGACAGGCGAATCCCCTGCGAGCCCGCCGTCAGGGCACTAGCATCGTCTTGGCGATTTCGTTGCGCTTGGCCTTGCCGCACAGCTGCTCTACCAGGGTCAGGGCGAAGGCCAGGGCGGTGCCGGGGCCCTGGCTGGTGATGCAGTTGCCATCCACCACCACCGGCTGGTCGACGAAGGTGCAGCCGGACAGGCGGTCGCTGAAGCTCGGGTAGCAGGTCATGCGCCGCTGGCGCAGTACGCCGTAGGGTTGCAGGGCCATCGCCGGGGACGCGCAGATGGCGGCGAAGAAGCGCCCGGCCCTGGCCTGCTCGCGGACCTTCTCGGCCAGAGGCTCGTGCTCGCCCAGGCGCTGGGCGCCGGGCATGCCACCCGGCAGCACGATCAGATCGTAATCCTGGGCCAGCACGTCCAGCAGCATGGTGTCGGCGGTCAGGCGGGTGCCACGGGCCAGGGTGATCATCCGGCGGGTCTCAATGCTGGCCACCACTGTCTTGATGTCGGCGCGTCGCAGAACGTCGATCAGGGTCACGGTTTCCAGGTCTTCCACGCCTTCGGCGACGGCGATCAGGGCCTGGAGTTGAGGTTGGGTATGCATGGTGTCCTCCTGTTCCCGGAAACCGAAGCTGTCCGTCCGGTCATAAATTCACCGCTCCTGGGCGAGCTGGTATGATGCCCGCCTTTTTTCAGACTGGCAGAGAAAAGTCCATGGCGCCCGCGTGTGCCGTGCATTTGTGCTTTGCTTTTTGCCAGCGGAATGACAACGACGCAGTGCGTCACGGGGAGCCCACACATGCTGGAAAAGCTGTTCCAACTCAAGGCGCACGACACCAACGTGCGCACCGAGGTTCTGGCGGGTCTGACGACCTTCCTGACGATGGCCTACATCCTCTTCGTCAACCCGGCCATCCTCGGCGAGACCGGCATGGACAAGGGGGCGATCTTCGTCGCCACCTGCCTGGCCGCCGCCATCGGCTCGGCCACCATGGGGCTGATCGCCAACTACCCCATCGCCCTGGCCCCCGGCATGGGCCTGAATGCCTTCTTCACCTATACCGTGGTGCTCCAGATGGGCCACACCTGGCAGGTGGCGCTGGGTGCAGTGTTCCTCTCCGCGTGCATGTTCTTCGTGCTCTCGGTGTTCAAGATCCGCGAGTGGATCATCAACAGCATTCCGCTGGAACTGCGCTCGGCCATCGCCGCGGGAATCGGACTGTTCCTCGGCCTGATCGCCCTGCAGAAAGCCGGTATCGTGGCTGCCCATCCGGTGACCATGCTGACCGTCGGTGACCTGACCAGGCCCGAGCCGATCCTCGCTGTGCTCGGCTTCTTCCTGATCGTCGCCCTGGAAGCGCGCAAGGTGACCGGCGCGGTGCTGATCGGCATCCTCGCTGTGACCCTCCTCGGCATCGCCCTGGGCGTGTCCCAGTTCGGCGGCATCTTCTCCATGCCGCCGTCGCTGGCGCCCACCTTCCTCCAGCTGGACATCAAGGGTGCGCTGGAAATCGGCCTGGTCAGCGTGATCTTCGCCTTCCTCTTCGTCGACCTGTTCGACAACTCCGGCACCCTCATCGCCGTGGCCAAGAAAGCCGGCCTGATGCGCGCCGATGGCTACATGCCGAAGATGGGCCGCGCCCTGATCGCCGACTCCACCGCGGCAATGGGCGGTTCCCTGCTGGGCACCTCCACCACCACCAGCTACATCGAATCCGCCGCAGGCGTCAGTGCTGGCGGCCGTACCGGCCTGACCGCCATCGTGGTCGCCGTGCTCTTCCTGCTGGCCCTGTTCCTTTCGCCGCTGGCAGGCAGCGTGCCGGCCTTCGCCACCGCGCCGGCGCTGTTCTTCGTCGCCGTGCTGATGGCCTCGGGCCTGGCCGAGATCGACTGGAACGACCTGACCACCGCCGCACCGGTGCTGATCACCACCCTGGCGATGCCGTTCACCTACTCGATCGCCGATGGTATTGCCTTCGGCTTCATTGCCTGGGCCGCGATCAAGACCCTGGCCGGCCGCTACAAGGAGCTCAGCCCGGCGCTGGTGATCCTCGCCGTGCTCTTCGTTATCAAGATGGGTTTCTTCCACTGATGAGTCGTCCCCAGTTCGACCCGGCGGCCTACGCCGCCCAGCTCACCGAGAAGACGCAGCGCCTGAAGGCGCTGCTGGCGCCCTTCGACGCCCCGGAACCGGAAGTCTTCGAGTCCCCCCGCGAGCACTACCGCCTGCGCGCCGAGTTCCGCCTGTGGCGCGAAACCGGCAACGAGACACGCCACTACGCGATGTTCGAGGCCGGCGACAAATTCACCCCGGTGCTGATCGAAGACTTCCCCATCGCCAGCCGCCGCATCAACGAACTGATGCCGCTTCTCAAGGCCGGCTGGCAGGCGAACCAGGTGCTGTCGTTCAAGCTGTTCCAGGTGGAGTTCCTCACCACCCTGGCCGGCGATGCGCTGATCACCCTCTGCTACCACCGTCCGCTGGACGACGCCTGGAAAGCCGAAGCCGAGAAGCTCGCCGCCGCACTGGGTGTTTCCCTGGTGGGCCGCTCCAAAGGCAAGCGCATCGTCATCGGCCGCGACTACGTCGAGGAAGCGCTGACCGTGGCCGGCCGTGAATTCCGCTACCGCCAGCCGGAAGGCGCCTTCACCCAGCCCAACGGCGAAGTGAACCAGAAGATGCTCGGCTGGGCCTATGACGTGCTGGGCGAACGCCAGGACGACCTGCTGGAGCTGTACTGCGGCAACGGCAACTTCACCCTGCCGCTGGCCACCCGCGTACGCAAGGTGCTGGCCACCGAGATCAGCAAGACCTCGGTGAACGCCGCCCTGGCTAACCTGGCCGACAACGCGGTGGATAACGTCACCCTGGTGCGCCTGTCCGCCGAGGAACTGACCGAGGCGCTGAACGAGGTTCGCCCGTTCCGCCGCCTGGCCGGCATCGACCTCAAGGGCTACGCGTTCGGCAACGTGTTCGTCGACCCGCCCCGCGCCGGCATGGACCCGGACACCTGCGAACTGACCCGCCGCTTCGACCGCATCCTCTACATCTCCTGCAATCCGGAGACCCTGGCGGCGAACATCCAGCAGCTCAGTGACACCCACGAAGTGGTGCGCTGCGCGCTGTTCGACCAGTTCCCTTATACCCACCATATGGAATCCGGGGTGCTGCTGGAGCGGCGCTGAGCTCCTGCTCCGGCCCACCAGACGTAGAGTGGACATCGTTTTCATGCCCACCTTGCGAGGCCGTGCGGAGCACGATGGTGGATCGATAAAGCGTGATCCCCCTACGGCACTGGAAGCTAAGACGGGTGACCGAAGTTCATGCCCAGCCTACGCCCCATCCAGCCTGCGCAGCGCAGCGAAGGCCAAACCTGCCGAGACCACCTCGAACAGCAGCGCGTAGAGGTTGAAGGTCTGCCCCAGGCTGCCGTCCAGCCAGAGCCCGCTGACTCGCCCCAGGGCCAGGGCGACGTAGACCAGCACCAGCAGGTCCAGGGCGGCTCGCGCCAGTTGCAGGCGCAGCTGGGCCAGCAGCAGGAACGCGGCAATGCCCAGTTGCAGGCAGCCGTAGTAGGCGCGCACATCGGTCACTGCCGAGGGGTCCATCAACAGCATGCCGCTGAGGCTGGCCATTTCTTCCGGGCGAATGAAGTAAGCCAAGCCGAAGCCAGCGAGGATCAGGGCCTGCAGGCCCAGCAGAAGGCGGGTGAAGAGCATCGTCCGGTCTCATAAAGAGGTCAGGAAAAAGCATAGGCCCGTCGGGAACAGTCTGACACAGAGCTTTGCTTGGGCCCGGTGCGGTGCGGCGCTATCCTGCCTTTCTTTGTCTCCGGCCAGCCTGGCCGCAAGGAGTCCACATGCGCTCCCTCCTCCTGCTCACCACCCTGTTCGCCGGCCTCGCCCAGGCTGCCGAGCCCATCACCATGGACGTCTACCGCGATCCCAACTGCGGCTGCTGCAAAGCCTGGACCAGCCACCTGCGGGACAATGGCATCCAGGTCCGCGACCACGAGGAAACCGACATGGCTGCGGTGAAAATGCGCGTCGGCGTGCCCTACCAGCTCGGCTCGTGCCACACCGGTGTGGTGGACGGCAAGTTCGTCGAAGGCCACGTACCGGCCAGCGACGTGCTCAAGCTGCGCGAGCGTCCCGACCTGCTGGGCGCTGCCGTTCCCGGCATGCCGGTCGGCTCCCCCGGCATGGAAATGGGTGACCGCCAGGATGCCTACCAGGTGGTGGGTGTCGCCCAGGGTGGCAAGTTGAGCGTGCTCAGCGAGTATCCTGCACGCTGATACCCCGCCGCCGCCAATCGTGCTGGACTGACGACCGGGCTGGCGGTGCCCGCCACCAGCGTCAACACTGATTAACTCGCATTTGGAACGGAGGGTGATCATGCGCTGGCAACGTGCGCGTCGCAGCGACAATGTGGAAGACGCCGGTGGCATGGGTAATCGCGGCATGCGCCTGGGCGGTGGCAAGGGATTGGGCCTGGGCGGAATCGCAATTGTGGTGGTGGTGGCGCTGCTGATGGGCGAGGACCCGCTGCAGATCCTCGGCCAGATGACCCAACAGGGCGCCTCGGTGAATCCCCAGCAACAATCGGCCATGCCGACCGGAACCCCGGAAGAGCGCGAGTTCGTCCGCGCCATCCTCGGCGACACCGAAGACACCTGGCGCGCCATCTTCCAGGCCGCCGGCCGCCAGTACCAGGACCCGACCCTGGTACTGTTCAACGGCGGCGTGCAATCGGCCTGCGGCTTCGCCTCCTCGGCAGTCGGCCCCTTCTACTGTCCGGGTGACCGCAAGGTCTACCTGGACCTGGACTTCTTCGAGGAAATGGCCAGCCGCTTCCAGGCCGCCGGCGATTTCGCCCAGGCTTATGTGATCGCCCATGAAGTGGGCCACCACGTGCAGACCCTGCTGGGGGTCTCCGCCAAGGTCAACGCCGCCCGCCAGCGTGGCGAGCGCGTGGAAGGCGACAATGGCCTGCTGGTGCGCCAGGAACTCCAGGCCGACTGCCTGGCCGGCGTCTGGGCCTTCCACGCCCAGCAACGCCTGAAATGGCTGGAACCGGGCGATCTGGAAGAAGCCCTCAATGCCGCCAACGCCATCGGCGACGACCGCCTGCAACGCCAGGGCCGAGGCCAGGTGATGCCCGACTCCTTCACCCACGGAACATCGGAGCAGCGAGTGCGCTGGTTCAAGCTGGGGTTCGAGAAAGGGGAAGTGGGACGCTGCGATACGTTTGCGACGGCGAGGCTCTAGCGTGCTGTTCTCTTACCCTCTCCCCCCGCCCTCTCCCGCAGGCGGGAGAGGGGGCCTGATCGGCGCGATCTGGTCACGACGAACACGGACCGCCCCCTCTCCCACTCGTGGGAGAGGGCTGGGGAGAGGGGTCAGAGTTTACCGAGCGCACGTGCTATCGCCTCAAGCACAGCGTCCGTCTCCCCCAGCACTTCATGATTCCAGAAGCGCAACACCCGATAGCCCTGCTTTGACAGCCAGCGATCGCGTTCGCCATCTTGAGCAGCCTGTTCCTGATGCTGGCCACCATCCAGTTCGATCACCAGCAGCTGCTCCAGACAAACGAAGTCAACTATGTGGCGCCCCATTGGCTTCTGTCGTTTGAACTTGAGTCCGAAGAACCGATGTCCACGCAGGTAGTACCAGAGGTGATGCTCAGCATCAGTCATGTTGCTGCGCAATTCCCTGGCAAATTTCTTCAGTTCCATTGAGCCTCCTTGCTCAGTATCGCCCTCTCCCCCCGCCCTCTCCCGCAAGCGGGAGAGGGGGCCAAAGGCCGTTACCTCACCATCCCCAACAGTTCCCCACAATCCCGCGCGAACCAGTCCACCAGTTCCGGCCAGGGGTTTTCCGGCAGGTTCACCAGCACGGTGCCGGCGCCGGCCGCCCGGCCGCAGTCAAGGTCGAAACGGTAGTCGCCCACCATCACCAGCTCGCGGGGTTCGACCCGCCAGCGGTCGGCCAGGTGCAGCAGGCCGCCAGGGTGGGGTTTGGGTGGCGCTTCGCCGCGGCCGAGGATGTCGGCGGTGGCGAAGCAGTCGCCGAGGCCGATGGCTTCCAGGGTAAGCAGCGCCAGTTCGTGGGCATTGCGGGTGAGGATGCCAAGCTGGCAGTCGCGCTGGTGGAGCTCACGCACCAGTTCGACCGCACCGGCGGCGGGCTGGGCGTTCAGCGCCAGTTCCCGTTCGTGTTCCAGCAACCACGCGTGCTTGGCGGCGGCCACCTCCTCGGGCAGGGAGGCAAGGTGGTGGAGGATGTCGTCCTCCGGCGGAATCTCCAGTGCCACGCGGATCGCCGCGAAGTCGTGCGCGGCGATGGTCAGGGTGCCGTCCATGTCGAACACCCAGTGGCGGTATCGCCCAAGTCCAGTGCTCGGAACCGTCACTTCCAATCCTCACGCAAGCGGGTCAGCCCTTCCTGGGCTACGGAGGCGACCAGTTGGCCGGCACGGTTGAAGATGCTGCCGCGCGAAAAGCCACGGGAGTTGCCGGCCCAGGGGCTGTCCATGGAATAGAGCAGCCAGTCGTCCGCGCGCAGGTCGCGGTGGAACCACAGGGCGTGGTCGAGGCTGGCCACCTGCATGAACTTCTGCCACACCGACACGCCGTGCGGGAGCATGGACGTGGTCAGCAGGCCGAAGTCGGAGGCGTAGGCCAGGATGTACTTGTGGATCGCCGCGATGTCCGGAAGGCTGCCGTCGGCGCGGAACCAGACGTACTTGACCGGCTCGCCCGGACGCGGGTCGAAGGGGTTTTCCACGGTGACCGGACGGATCTCGATGGGCTTGGCGCAGAGGAACTTGTCGCGTACCCGCTCGGACAGCAGGTGGACGTTCTGCCGTGCCAGCTCCAGTTCGCTGGGCAGGTTCTCCGGCCCTGGCACATCGGGCATGCCGAGCTGGTGCTCGAACCCGCCTTCATCCTGCTGGAACGAGGCGCTGCAGGTGAAGATCTGCTGGCCCTTCTGGATCGCCGTGACGCGGCGGGTGCTGAAGCTGCCGCCATCGCGCACCCGCTCGACCGAGTAGACCACCGGCAGGCCGGCATCGCCCGGGCGCAGGAAGTAACCGTGAAGGGAGTGCACATGGCGCTCGGGTTCTACTGTCTGGCTGGCGGCGGAAAGGGACTGGCCGAGCACCTGGCCACCGAACAACTGGCGGAAACCCAGGTCCTGGCTGACGCCACGGAACAGGTTCTCTTCGATGGATTCAAGGCTCAGCAGCGCGACCAGCTCGTCGAGCACCTGGGTCATGGGGATCTCCTCTGCAAGGCTGCCACCCCGGTCATGGCCGGGGCGGTCTTCGTAGTTCCGGGTAGGCTGGCAGCGTTGTCAGGCGCTCGTCCCACAGCGCGCGGCCGATGGTGAAATGGTAAAGGCTTTGCCAGCGACTGTCGGCCATTTCCAGCAATTCATGTACCGAATCGTCGAAGTAGCAACCGATCCCGGTACCGGACAAGCCAGCGGCTTCGGCTTCCAGATAGAGCAACTGGCCAATCTGCCCGCACTCCCAGTAAAGCCGAGGGTAGTGCCAGGCGCCCCGTTCCAGGGCCGCGTCGAAGCGCGCGAGCATCGCCAGCGCAACGCAGCCGTCGGCGGCGATGTCTTGACCGCAGGAAAGGAACCCCGCCAGGCCGCGGGCGTCGCCTTCCAGCAGGCGGTACAGCGGCAGCTCGTCGCTGGCCCGCTGCCAGAGGAAATCACTGCGCAGGCCTGCCGCCAACTCGCCCTCCGACGCCGCGCCCCGCGCCAGCCAATAGAGCCCTGGCTCCAGGCCCTGGACCCGGTGGACGAACAGCAACAGGTCCACCTGGGGCGCACCGAGGCAGGCGAAGGGCACCGGCGAGCGCGCCGGCATCAGGCGACGCAGCCAGGCCAGCAGCAGTTCGGCCTGGATGCCGCTGCGACCGTCCATGGACTGGGCGCTGCGCCGCCGGTGCAGCAGCGGACGCAAGGGCAGGCCGGGGTTATCCACAGCGGCGGTGGCCTCCACGGTGCGCCATTCGGACAACGGCAGGCGCGGTGCGCGGCACAAGCCGTGGACGCGCTCCAGCTCCGGCCAGGGGTACTGCTCGCGGGACAGGCGATTAGGCGTGCCTTGCAACTCCAGCGCTGCGATACCGTCGAGCAGAGGCTGGTTCAGGGCGAACTCGCGCTCCTGGGCGGGGCCAATCCACAGCAGCACATCGGCATATTCGCGTTCGACGAAGCCAGGACGATCCAACCCCAGCAGCCTGTCCAGCGTCTGTTCGGCAACGCCGCCCATGGCCCGTACCTGCCAGCCCAGGGCGGACGCGGCAATCGCCAGGGCCGCCAGGGCGTGGCCCAGGTCGTGCTGGCAATAGCGGTAGGCACGCTCGCCGTATTTCCAGGCCTCCCGCCAGGGGATGCTGGCCAGACCGAGCAGGAAGCCACCCGGCGGTAGCGCTGCGGCCAGTTGCGCGGCCAGGGGCGACGGCAATTCGGCGCGCACCTCCAGGGCGTGGGCATCCGGCGCGTAATGGGCCAGCAGACCGCCCTCCCCGGCCGCGCCGGGTGGCAACAGCAGATAAGCTTCGGTGGGATGCAGGTTGCCCGACGACGGATTGACCCGTAGCGCCCAGCGGCTGGCGCCGGCTTCCTTCCACGCGGAAATGGCCAGGCTGTCGTAGAGCAGTTGCGACAGGCTTTCGCGATCGAGCGGTGCCGGCCGGCCAACCGGCGCGGCGAACACGGCATCGTATGGTGGCGTCTCTTCCAGCGGACGGTGAAACAGTTCAAGCAGACGCGCGCCACTGTAGCGACGGAAAGGCGCCGGCTGGGTGGCCCAGTCCAGTTGGCCGGGGCCGGGGGCGAAGCGATCCGGGCGGTGCTTGCTGAGTTCGTGGTAGGCACGCACGGCGTCATTCATCGCAGCGCTTCCCATTCAGCGCGCCCCAGCCGGTAAAGCACATGGCGACGCAGCGCGTGGCCAACAGGCAGGAGCGGGTGTTCGAAGTCGCCGTCCGGGTCGCGCTGCATGCCGATGCGTTGCATCACCGCCTGGGAACGCAGGTTGGCCGGTACGGTGAAGGCCACGATCTCCGCCAGTTGCAGGGACTCGAAACCGAACGCCAGGGCTGCCTGTGCCGCCTCGCTGGCCAGGCCGTGCCCCCAGTAGCCAGGCATCAGGCGCCAGCCGATTTCCACGGCCGGGGTGAAGCGCTCCGCGAAGTTCACATTCTGCAGGCCGACAACCCCGACAAAGCCGCCATCGCCACGATGCTCGACGACCCATTGGCCGAAGCCGCACAGCAGGGTATGCCGGCGGATACAGGCCGCCAGGGCATCGCTTTCCTCCTGGCTCATGCAGGCGGGAAAGTGCCGCATCACCTGCGGGTCGGCATTCAGTCCGGCGAAGGCTGGCAGGTCATCGTCGCGCCAGGCGCGCAGGCGCAGACGCGGGGTGTTGAGTTCGGTCACGGGGCAGTCTCTTGAGCACGACGCAAGGGCCCCATCATACTGCCGGCGTACCGCCCCGAGTGCCTATCGATGTTCCTGCCACTGGTCTACCACGACGACTACAGCCCGCCATTTCCGGCGGAGCACCGCTTCCCCATGGAGAAGTTCCGCCTGCTCTACGAGCACTTGCTGGACAGCGGCCTGACCACCGACGCGCGCCTGCATCGACCGGAAATCTGCCCACCCGAGGTGCTGGCCCTGGCCCACTGCCCGGACTATATCCAGCGCTTCCTCGACGGCGAACTGGGCCGCGAGGAACAGCGCCGCCTCGGCCTGCCCTGGAGTGAGCCGCTGGCTCGACGCACAGTGCGCGCGGTGGGCGGCTCGCTGCTGGCCGCCGACCTCGCCCTGAAGCACGGCCTGGCCTGCCACCTCGCCGGCGGCACCCACCATGCGCACTTCGACCATGCGGCGGGCTTCTGTATCTTCAACGACCTGGCGGTAATCAGCCATTACCTGCTGCAAGCGGGCAAAGCGCAGCGGGTGCTGATCTTCGACTGCGACGTGCACCAGGGCGATGGCACCGCGCGGCTGCTGGCCGATACGCCGGAAGCCGTCACCGTCTCGCTGCATTGCGAAAAAAACTTCCCCGCGCGCAAGGCCGAGAGCGACTGGGACATTCCCCTGCCCATGGGCATGGGCGACGCCGACTACCTGCAAGTGGTGGAGGATGCCCTCAACTACCTGCTGCCGCTCTACCAGCCGGACATCGTGCTCTACGACGCCGGCGTGGACGTGCACAAGGACGATGCCCTGGGCTACCTGCAACTCACCGATGTCGGCGTGGCCGAGCGCGACGAGCGGGTGATCCGCCATTGCCTGGGCCGGGATATCCCGGTGGTGGGGGTGATCGGCGGCGGCTACAGCAAGGACCGCGCGGCGCTGGCGCGACGCCACGGCATCCTCCATCACAGTGCTGACCGGGTCTGGCGCGAGATGGGGTTGGGAAACGGACGGCCTCCTGGCTCATAGGCCGGGGGAATGTCTGCCCTTTGTAGGATGGGTAGAGCTTGCGAAACCCATCAAAGGGCTGGACCACGCGTCATCAGTCCACCATCGGGGGAGAGGCCGACATCGAATGGTGGAAATGAAGAGCGATTTCCACCCTACGAAAAGCCGTCGTGCAGGCCTATAGGATGCCCGCAGTCCGGTAGAATGCGTCCCTTATCCCACTTCCGCGTTTCTCCCCCATGAATGACTCCTCCCCCTTCGTCGCCGTCATCGGCGGTGGCCCCGCTGGCCTGATGGCCGCCGAAGTCCTGGCCCAGGGCGGTGCGCGGGTGGAGTTGTTCGATGCCATGCCCTCGGTGGGGCGCAAGTTCCTGCTGGCTGGTGTGGGCGGGATGAACATCACCCATTCGGAACCGAAAGTGCCCTTTCTCGGCCGTTACGGCGCACGTCGCGACGAGGTCGCTGCGCTGCTGGAAGGCTTCGGCGCCGAGGAGTTGCAGGCGTGGATTCATGGCCTGGGCATCGACACCTTTGTCGGCAGCTCGGGCCGGGTGTTCCCCACCGACATGAAGGCCGCGCCGCTGCTGCGTGCCTGGCTCAAGCGCCTGCGCGAGCAAGGCGTGGTTATCCACACCCGCAGCCGCTGGCTGGGCTGGACCGACGACGGCGCCCTGCGCATCGCCTCGCCGGACGGGGAATCGGCAGTCCGCACCGATGCCTGCGTGCTCGCCCTCGGCGGCGGCAGCTGGGCGCGCCTGGGTTCGGATGGCGCCTGGGTGCCGCTGCTGCAACAGCGCGGTGTGTCCATCGCGCCCTTGCAGCCAAGCAACTGCGGCTTCGAGGTGGAAGGCTGGAGCCCGCTGCTCAAGGAGAAGTTCGCCGGCGCGCCGATCAAGTCGGTGACGGTTCGCCTGGACGACACGGCGCCGCGCCAGGGCGAGTTCGTGCTGACCGCCACCGGCGTGGAAGGCAGCCTCATCTATGCCTTCTCCGCCGCCATTCGCGAGCGGATCAATGCCCGCGGCAGCGCCACGCTGTACCTGGACCTGCTGCCGAACCAGCCTGTGGATAAAATCCTCAGGGCGCTGTCCCGGCCGCGCGGTTTGCGCTCCATGGCCAAGCATCTGCACAGCCAGCTGGGCATCGACGGCGCCCGTGCCGGCCTCTTGCGAGAACTGTCCGCCAAGGATGACTTCACCGATCCCGCGCGTCTGGCAGCCGTCATCAAGGCCTTGCCGCTGACGCTGGTGCGGGCGCGTCCACTGGACGAAGCGATCAGTTCGGCCGGTGGCGTGCCCTTCGAGGCACTGGATGAAAACCTGATGCTCAAGCAACTGCCGGGCGTGTTCTGCGCCGGCGAAATGCTCGACTGGGAAGCCCCTACCGGTGGCTACCTGCTCACCGCCTGCTTCGCCAGCGGCCGCGTCGCCGCACAGGGCTTGCTGCGCTGGCTCTCGACGAGCTGACCAACCGGCAGCTCGCCAGAAATCACAGCTGATCGGAAGCTGGCCGCAAGGTGTCGGCTGGCACGCGGCCAGCGTCTATGATTGCCCAGAGCCCAGCTTTCTCCGTGCGGTGCCCCCAAGGTGATTCCCCTTCTCGTCTGCGACGACTCGATGATGGCGCGCAAGCAGTTGATTCGCGCGCTGCCGCTGGACTGGCCGGTGCATATCACCCAGGCCAGTCACGGCGAAGAAGCCCTCGATGCCATCCGCCAGGGCCACGGCCAGGTGGTTCTGCTCGACCTCACCATGCCGGTCATGGATGGCTACCAGGTGCTCAGCCGCATTCGCGCCGAGGGCCTGAATGCCAGGGTGGTGGTGGTATCCGGCGATATCCAGGAGGAAGCCCAGCGCCGCGTCCACGAACTCGGCGCACTGGCCTTCGTCCGCAAGCCGGCCGATCCGGACGAGCTGCGGGAAACCCTGATCAGCCTCGGCCTGTTGCGCCCGGCACCGTCCACCAGTCCGGTTACGGGCGTCCCCGTCCGGATCGAGCCTGACCTGCGGGTGAACTTCCGCGATGCCCTGCGCGAAGTCAGCAACGTCGCCATGGGCCGCGCTGCCGCCCTGCTGGCGCGGGTGCTCGGCGTCTTCGTCCAGTTGCCGGTGCCCAACGTCAACCTCTTCGAAGTCAGCGAACTGCACATGGCCCTCGCCGATGCCCAGCGCGGCGAGCGGCTGTCTGCGGTGTGCCAGGGGTTCATCGGGGAATCCATCGCCGGCGAGGCGCTGCTGCTGTTCCACGATGCCGAGAACGCCGAAGTGGCCCGCCTGCTCGGCTGGAAACCCCAGGGCCAGGACAACCAGGCGGAAATGCTGCTGGACCTGGCGAGCATCCTGATCGGTGCCTGCCTGGCCGGCATTGCCGAGCAGATCGACGTGCGCTTCTCCCAGGGCCACCCCGAACTGCTGGGCCAGCACAGCTCCATCGAGCGGCTGTTCCAGCTCAACAATCGGCGCTGGCGCAAGACGCTGGCGGTGGAGATCAGTTACGCCATCGAAGACCACAACCTGCACTTCGACCTGTTGCTGCTCTTCACCGAAACCTCCATCGCGCGCCTGACCCAGAAGATCCACTACCTGATGGACTGACCCATGCCGACACAGATCGATTTCAAGGAACTCCACTGGCTGCTCGACATCGTCCAGTGCCTGGACGTCGGCGTGGTGGTGCTGGACCGCCAGTACCGCGTCGAGGTGTGGAACAGCTTCATGGAGAATCACTCCGGTCTCGGACCCGACCGTGTGCACGGCAAAAACCTCTTCGAACTGTTCCCGGAGATCGACCGCAACTGGCTGCGGCGCAAGGTGGACACCGTGCTGCAACTGGGCACCCGCGCGTTCAGCCTGTGGGAGCAGCGACCCTACCTGATCCGCTTCGAGAACTACCGCCCCATCACCGGCGAAGAAGACTTCATGTACCAGAACCTCACGGTACTGCCCCTGGCGGCGGCGGGTGGCCAGGTGGAGCGCGTGTGCCTGGTGATCACCGACATGACCGAGGTGGCGCGGTTGAAGCGGCAGTTGGCGGAGACAAGTCGTCCGCGGCTCTTGTAGGGGCGAATTCATTCGCCAAGGGCTGCTCAGCAGCCCCGCGAACCAGCAAGGCAGGCCTCCGGCCTGCATGGCGATTGAAATCGCCCCTACAGGTACCACCCCCACGGTTCTGTGCTGCGGTACTCGGTGACCTGCTTAACCTCCAGATAGTTGTCCAGGCCCCAGCGGCCCAGTTCGCGGCCGATACCGCTCTGCTTCATGCCGCCCCAGGGCGCCTGGGTGAAGGTGGGCTGCGAGCAGTTGACCCAGACGATGCCGGCGCGCAAGCCGTTGGCCACTCGCGCGGCGCGGTCGAGGTCGGCGCTCATCACCGCAGCGGCCAGGCCGAAGCGGCTGTCGTTGGCCATGCGCAGGGCGTCGGCCTCGGTCTTGAAGCGCTTCACGCAGAGCACCGGGCCGAAGATTTCCTCGCGCCAGATGCGGCTGTTGTCGGCGGGTTCATCGAACACCGCCGGTTCGACGAAGTAGCCATGGGACACATGCGCCGGACGCTTGCCGCCGGTAAGCAGGCTGGCCTCCTGCCGTCCCTGTTCGATCATGCCCATGACCTTCTGATACTGGCCGGCGCTGACCAGCGGCCCCAGCAGCACGCCACGCTCCAGACCCGGGCCGATGCTGATGCGCCGGGTTTCTTCCACCAGGCGCTCGATCAACCGGTTGGCGATGCCCTCCTGCACCAGCAGGCGCGAGGTGGCACTGCACACCTGCCCCTGGTTCCAGAAAATGCCGAACATGATCCATTCCACCGCGGCGTCCACATCGGCGTCATCGAAAACGATGAACGCCGACTTGCCGCCCAGCTCCAGGCTGATGTTCTTGATGTCGGCCGCCGCCGCCGACATGATCTTCGCCCCCGTCGGCACGCTGCCGGTGAAGGCCAGCTTGTCCACACCGGGGTGCTGGCTGAGCGGGCCGCCGGCTTCGCTGCCCAGTCCCGTCACCACGTTGAGTACGCCGGAGGGCAAACCGATACGTTCGGCGGCGCCGGCCAGTTCCAGGGCGGTCAGCGGCGTCAGCTCCGATGGTTTGAGCACGCAGGTAGCGCCCGCCGCCAAGGCCGGGGCGACCTTCCAGCTGGCCATCAGCAGCGGGTAGTTCCAGGGGATGATCTGCCCGGCCACGCCCACCGGCTCATGGCGGATTCGGCAGCTGAAGCGGTCGTCCGGCAGCACCAGCGGCTCGTCCTGGCGACTATCCAGCTCCCGCGCCAGTTCGGCGTAGTAGCGGAAGCAGCCGATGGCGTCGGCAATGTCCCACTGTGCCTCGGGCAGCGGCTTGCCGTTGTCGCGCACCTCCAGCACGGCCAGGGCGTCCTGGCGGCTTTCCAGCTCATCGGCCAGGGCGTCCAGCCAGGTGGCACGCTCGGCCCCGCTGGTCTGCCCCCAGCCCCGGTTGAAGGCTTGGCGGGCGGCGTGCACGGCGTGGTCGATGTCTTCTTCGGTGGCCGCCGGCACCCGCTGGATCAGGTCGCCGCTACTGGGGTCCAGCACGTCGAAATAGGCACCCAGATCGGGACGGACCCATTGCCCGTTGATGTACAGCTGGTCACGCATGGCTTTGCTCCATGGGCGCTCAGGCGCCGCTGCGGCGGTTCTGCAGATAGCGGGAGGTGAACAGCAGCGCCAGCGAGACGCAGATGATCACCGTCGAGATGGCATTGATCTCCGGGGTGATGCCCCGGCGGATCGACGAGAAGATGTAGATCGGCAAGGTGGTTTCCGAGCCGGCGACGAAGAACGCGACGATGAAGTCATCGAAGCTGAAGGTGAACGCCAGCAGGAAGCCGGCAAGGATCGCCGGGGCGATCTGCGGCAGGGTCACCCGGCGGAAGGTTTCCAGGGGCGGCGCATAGAGGTCGGCGGAGGCCTCCAGCAGGGCCTGGTCCAGGGACTCCACGCGAGTACGGACGATCACTATCACCAGTGCCATGGTGAACAGCGAGTGCGCCGCGATCACCGTGAACAACCCCATGCGCAGGCGTGGCAAACCAGCCCCCAGCAACAGGTCGAGCAGCGGGTTGACCACCTCGAACAGGCTGATGAAGGCAATCAGGGTGGCGATGCCGATGACGATGCCGGGGATGATGATGGCGCAGTAGGTCATGGCGTCGAAGAACATCCGCACGCGCTTGCCCACCCGCTGCAGGCCGAACACCGCGAGGGTGCCGAACAGCGTGGCAATCAGGGCCGAGCACAGGGCGATCAGCGCGCTGGTGCCCAGGGCCTCCATGATGAAGGGGTTGCCGAAGGCGCGGCCGAACCACTGCACCGAACAGCACTCGAAGGCCAGCCCGCTGCGCCCGGCGTTGAAGGAGAACAGCACGATCAGCGCAATGGGTGCATAGAGGAACAGGTAGAGCGAGGTGGAGTAACTGCGCAGCCACATCAGAGCATCCCCTCCGTGCCGCGCTTGCCGTAGCGCGCCACCAGTTTCAGGTAGAGGGCGATGATCGCCAGCATCATCGCCACCAGGGTCATGGCCACCGCGCTGCCGAACGGCCAGTTGCGCGATTGCAGGAACAGGTCCACCAGGGCGTTGCCGACGAAGAACACCTTGCCGCCGCCGAGGATCGCCGGAATCAGGAACTCGCCCATCAGCAGGATGAACACCAGCATGGCGCCGGTGATGACGCCGGGGGCCGAAAGCGGCAGGGTCACCCGGCGGAAGGTTTCGAAGGCGCTGGCGCCCAGGTCCGACGAGGCTTCCAGCAGGCGCTTGTCGAGCTTTTCCAGGCTGACGTAGATGGGGAACACCATCAGCGGCAGGTAGCCGTAGACGATGCCGATCAGCACCGCGGTCGGGGTGTTGATCAGCCGCACATCCTCCATCCCGACCATGGCCAGCAGCGCCGGGATGCCCTTGCCGCCGAGGATGAAAATCCAGGCGTAGGTGCGGATCAGGAAGCTGGTCCAGAACGGCACGATCACCAAGGTCAGCAGCAGCGAGCGACTGCGCTGCACTTTCACCGCCAGGAAGTAGGCCAGCGGGTAGGCCGCCACCAGGCATACCAGGGTGCCCAGGGGCGCCAGCAGCAGCGTGTTGTAGAAGGCCTTGGCTCGCGAGCCGAGGTTCAGGTAGTTGTCCAGGGTCAGGGCCGCGCTGTAGCCGCCCACCGGGCTTCGTTCACCCAGGCTGAACACCAGGATGATCACCAGCGGCAGCAGGAGCAGCAGCAGGAACCACAGGGTGGACGGCAACAGCAGGAGCAGCGTGACACGCTGGCCGAGGCTGCGGCTTTCCGCCGGCGCGAGCTGGCCCGCATCGGCCAGCGCGGGGGCGCTGAGGGCGACGTTCATGGAGGATTCCTTGGTCCGCACGATTCGCATATTCCCCCTCTCCCTTCAGGGAGAGGGCCGGGGAGAGGGTAGCCCCCGCCCCGTTCCGATCAAGCCGCCTTGAAGCGCGCCATCAGTTCCGCCCGGGCCGGACTGGTCAGGGTCGCGGCGGCGCCGAACTCCAGGGCGCTGAGCAGGTCGGCGGCCGGGTACATGATCGGGTCGTCGAGCATGGCCTTGGGCAGCAGCGCATCCACGCGCCTGTCGCCGGTGGGGTAGCCGTGGGCTTCCACCTCGCGCTTGTTCACCTGCGGGTCGAGCAGGAAGTTGATCAGCGCGTAGGCCGCATCCGGCCGCTCGGCGCTCTTCGGAATGGCGAAGAAATCGCTCCACAGCTCGCCGCCCTCACGACCCAGCACGTAGGTCATCTGCGGCATGTCGCGGTGCAGCTGCGAGGCGTCACCGGTCCAGCACATGGACATCCAGGCATCGCCGTTGCGCATGGACGGCTGATAGTCGGAGTTGATCGCGAAGAGATGCGGCTTGACCTCCAGCAGCAGCTTCTCGGCATCGGCCAGTTCCTTCGGGTCGATGGAGTTGAAGCTGTAGCCAAAGGATTTCAGCGCATTGCCGATCACCGTGAGCTGATAGTCATGGACCATCACCCGGCCGGTGGCCTCGCCTTTGCTCAGCTCCCAGAATTCCTTCCATGTGGTGGGTTTGGCCTTGATCTTCTCGCCGTCATAGACGAAGCCGGTGGTGCCCCAGTTCTTCGGTACCGCATAGGTCTTGCCGTTGATGACGCCCTGTTCCATGAAGCGCTTTTCATAGGAGGCCGGATCGAAGTTGGGCAGGCGCGACAGGTCCAGCGGCTCGATCAGGCCCAGTTCGGCGTAGGTGCTGATGGTGTAGTTGGTGGGCACGAAGACGTCCCAACCGCTGCCGCCAGCCTGGAGCTTGGCAAGCATTTCCTCGTTGGAGCCGAACACGTTCATCTGTATCTGGGCGCCGGTCTGCTCGGCGAAGGCGGAGAAGTTCTCGGCGTTGTGATAGTTCGGCCAGGTGGCCAGGACCACACGGTCGCCGATGGCGCCTTTCTCTGCGGCGAAGGCCCGGTTGCTGGTGAGCAGGCCGGGCATGTTCGCGGCCATCACCGCCATGGCCACGCCGAGGCCGGTACGGCCAAGGAACTCGCGACGGCTGATGGAGCCGTTCTGCCAACTGCGCAGTTGCTTGATGAAGTCTTTCCGGTCCATTGCTGCTACCTGCCTGTGAGGGTGGGTTGTTCTTGTCCGTTCCGTACAACGATTGATGCCGCTTCTCAGCGACATCAAAGGGTCATCGCCAGTCCACTGGCCTGATCCCAGCCGATCCGTACCGGCGACCCATGTTCGAAGGCCGAGCGCTCGTTCGAGCCGTGGCGCGGCACGCGCACGCAGACGATGCCGAAGGGCTCGGTGCGTACGCGGTATTCCGTGAGGTTGCCAAGGTAGATGCGGTCCACCACCTCGCCGGGCAGGGTGATCTCGCGGGGCAACGCCTCTTCGCCGGCGCCGATGGCGATCAGCTCCGGGCGCACGGCGATACACCCCGGTTCCGAGGCTTTGAGGGCGGGACCGGTGGGCGTCTGCGGGCTGGCCAGTTTCAGGCCGTGGGGGGTTTCCAGCAGCACACGGCCGCCGTCGATATGCCGCACCGTGCCGTCGAACAGGTTGGATTCGCCGATGAAGTCGGCCACGTAGCGGCTCGCCGGGGTTTCGTACAACTGCTCGGGGCTGGCGCTCTGGAGAATCTGTCCGTCCTGCATGACGCTGATGCTGTCGCTCATGGACAGCGCCTCTTCCTGGTCATGGGTGACCAGCACGAAGGTGATGCCGACCTCGCGCTGCAGACGCAGCAGTTCGGACTGCATCTCCTTGCGCAGCTTGCGGTCCAGCGCCGCCAGGGGTTCGTCCAGCAGCAGCACCGTGGGCTTGTTCACCAGTGCACGGGCCAGGGCCACCCGCTGCTGCTGGCCGCCGGAGAGCTCATGGGGCTTGCGCTGGCCGAAGCCGGAGAGGTGCACCATCTCCAGCGCTTCGTCAGCCAGGCGGCGCTGCTTGGCGCTGTCCGGACGCGGCTGGTGGTAACGCAGGCCATAGGCGATGTTCTCCGCCACGGAGAGGTGCGGGAACAGTGCATAACTCTGGAACACCATGTTCACCGGTCGCTGGTGAGCGGGCACCCCGGCCACCGAACGCCCGGCCAGCAGCACTTCGCCTTCGCTGGGCTGCTCGAAGCCGGCGATCATCCGCAGGGTGGTGGTCTTGCCACAGCCGGAGCTGCCGAGGAAGGAATGGAAGGCGCCGCGCCGCACCTTGAAACTCAGGCCATTGACCGCCGTTACCGCGCCGTAGCGTTTGACCACATGGCGAAATTCGATATCGAAGCACTCGCTTGCATCACTCACGGCCGGCCCCTTGTTCCAGGTGTTCTTGGCATATGGCAACACGCTAGCAATGGCGGTTTTCGCCTGTATATATCCCTCCGGGGATAGGCGCGCCCTCCACAGAAACTGTGGAGCAGCCTGTGGGTAAGTTATGGATGATGGGCTGCAGGCTGCGCGGGACGGGGGATTGCGGAAGGTGGTTGAAATTTGAGCAGCCTCAGATGCCCATTGTAGGGGCGATTTCAATCGCCAAGCAGGCCGAAGGCGTGCCTCGCCAGATTCCATGGGGCAACTGCGTTGCCCTTGGCGAATGAATTCGCCCCTACAGCAGTGAATTCGCCCGACGTCGCCGCTACCCACAAATTCTGTGCAAATCGTTGTGGATAACTCGTGGGCATCCGCGCCGGATGCCGATGGCAGCTGGGCCAGCAAAGACTGTACGGTTATTGATCAGCATCGCTTTAATCGCGAATAGCGATAAGGTTAAACCGCCTTTTGCAGCGCTTCCGGCTCATCCCGCTGGCCCGCCAGTTCACGCACGAACAGCCCCAGCAGTTCCGATTGGCTGCCGATGCCGAGCTTGGCGTAGAGGTTCTTGCGGTGGATCTTCACCGTGCCGGGGCTGATGGACAGGTGCTCGGCCACCGAGGCGCTGGAGTGGCCACGCAGGAGCATCTGCACCACTTCCTGCTCCCGCGCCGTCAGCACATGGGCGCCGAACTGGTCGAAGGCCTCGCGGATCTTGTAGTCCAGGTCCTGCAAAGGACGCGGTGCATGGGCGCGGCATTGGTCCCAGGCTTCGTTCACCACCTGCTCCACCACCGGCTGGGCGCAATCGAGCAGTTGCATATCGTCACGGCTGTAAGCCGGGCTGCAGGTGCTGCGCATCAGCGAGAGCACCGCCTTGGCACCGTCGGCCAGGTCGATGAAAAAGGCGATCTCCTCGGTCAGGCCAGTCTGCTGGTAGTAGGTGACGTAGTACTCACCGAGGTAGAAGTGGTCCGGGGCGAACTGGCGCAAGCGCCAGAGGCCGGGCGCCTGGTTGCGGGTGCAGGCGAGGTAGAAGGGGTCGAGCAGATAGGGGCCGACCTGGTAGTCCTCGACGTAGACGTGGCGCTTGTCCGGCGGGAAGGTGTCGAACAGGGCCAGCGGCCGGTGATTGCCTTCGTAGACGAAGAGCACGAAGTGGTCGACATGGCAGATCTGCTGCAGCCACTGGCTGAGGCCGAGCAGACGCGCCCGGCCGGCGGGTTGGGCAAGCAAATGGGCAACACCGGAGGTCCAGTGTTTGAGTTCCTTGTGGCGCATGTGGGAAATGCCTGAGGTTGGGCTGCGCTTCAATCACTATAGGCGTTCAGCATTTCGCACAGAAATGCAGGAAGCGCGCCAATATCCTGATTGCCCAGCCGGCCGCTCTGGCACGGGCGTACCTGCTCCCTACCCTGCCCCATTACGGCTCCCATTGCCCCACCAGGCGTCACCCATCACCACAGTGCGGTGACGCCTGGGCGCGGGTTCAGCCTTTTTTCGCCTTGCCGAAACCCGGTGCCTTGCGCACCGATTTGACCTTGGGCTTTTCGCTGTCGATCCAGCGGCCCAGCGACGCCCCCTTGCCCGCCTTGCTGGCGCCGACCTGGGGCTCCTTGGGCTTTTTCGGTTTCTTCGGCTTTTTCAGGATCTGGCCGGTGGCGTCGGTCACGGGCACGCGGTGATCGGGGATGAAGTCCGGTTCATCACGACGCTGGAGGGTCTGGCGGATCAGCACTTCGATCGCGGACAGCGACTGCACTTCGTCGGCACAGACCAGGGACACCGCCTCGCCGGTGGCGCCGGCGCGGCCGGTACGGCCGATACGGTGAACGTAGTCCTCGGCCACGATGGGCAGGTCGAAGTTGACCACCAGCGGCAGGTCGTCGATGTCCAGGCCACGGGCCGCCACGTCGGTGGCCACCAGTATCTGTACTTCGCCGGCCTTGAAGCGCTGCAGAGCACGCAGGCGCGAGGGTTGCGGCTTGTCGCCGTGGATGGAGTCGGCGCTGACGCCCCGCGCCTGCAGCTCATCCACCAGTTGGTCGACGCCCTTGCGGGTCTTGACGAAGACCAGTACCTGGCCCCAGCCGCGATCGTCCAGCAGGTGCTGGAACAGCTCGCTCTTGCGCTTCTTGTCCACCGGGATCAACCACTGGCGCACGCTCTTGGCGGCGGCATTGCGCGGGCTGACCTCGATGGACAGCGGGTCGCGCAGCAGCTCGCGGGCCATCTGCCGAATGGCATCGGAGAAGGTGGCGGAGAACAGCAGGGTCTGGCGGCGCTTGGGCAGCGCGGTGAAGAGCTCGTCCAGTTCGCGGGCGAAGCCCAGGTCGAGCATGCGGTCGGCCTCGTCCAGCACCAGCGCCTGGAGCTGGTTGAACTTCACCGCATTCTGCCGATAGAGGTCGAGCAACCGGCCAGGCGTTGCGACCAGGACGTCGATACCCTTGCGCAGCTTCATCATCTGCGGGTTGATGCTGACGCCGCCATAGACCGCGTAGTTGCGCAGCGGCAGGTGCTGGCCGTAGACGCGGAAGCTTTCGTTGACCTGTTCGGCCAGCTCGCGGGTGGGCACCAGCACCAGGGCGCGTACCGAGTTGCTGGCGACCTGCGGGCCTTCCTGGGTCAGCTTCTGCAGCAGCGGCAGGGCGAAGCCGGCGGTCTTGCCGGTGCCGGTCTGGGCCGCGGCCATCAGGTCGCGCCCCTTGAGGACGGCGGGAATCGCCTCGGCCTGCACCGGCGATGGGGTCTGGTAGCCGAGCGCCTCGGTGGCGCGCAGCAGGGGTTCGATCAGGCCGAGGGAAGCGAAGGTCATGGGGGCAGCCATAGTGTGCGGAAAAGGCGCAATTCTATCAGGCTGCCCACCACCTCCGGGATCAACTGGTCTGCTGTTCCAGCCCTTCTGCCTTCTGCACCTTCGCGTCCTTGCGCTCGCGCCATTGCGGCAGGCCAATCAGCACCACGGCGCCGATGATCACCAGCATCGCCAGGCCCTCTTCGATGCCGATGGTTTCGCCGGCAAAGCCGATGCCCAGCAGCACCGCCACCACCGGGTTGACGTAGGCGTAGCTGGTGGCTGCCGCAGGACGGACGTTCTTCAGCAGGTAGAGGTAGGAACTGAAGGCGATGATGGAGCCGAACACGATCAGGTAGGCCAACGCTCCCCAACCGGCGGCGGTGGGCGCGGCGACCATGCGCTCGCCGCTGAGCAGGCTGCCGGCCAGCAGGGCGAACCCGCCGGCGAGCATTTCCACTGCACTGGCCATGGGGCCGGCGGGCAGCTTGAGGCTTTTGCTCCACATGGAGCCAAAGGACCAGGCCGCCGCGGCGAAGATGATCAGCACGGCCCCCAGGGGGCTGGCCTGGAGGTTGGAGCCAAGGTTGAGCAGGCCGATACCCACCAGCCCGAGCAGGATGCCGGCCCACTCCAGGCGCGTGGTGCGCTGGCCCCAGATCAGCCCGAACAGTAGGGCGAACAGCGGCACCGTGGCCACCGCCAGAGCCGCCACGCCAGACGCCACCCCCAGGTCTTCGGCCAGGGTGACGCCGCCGTTGCCGCAGCTGAGCAACAGGAAGCCGATGGCGGCGGCGGCCTTCCATTCCTGCCAGGTCGGGTTGGGCACCCCGCGCCAGCGCAGGAAGCCGTACATCAGGGCACCGGCCACCACGAAACGGACGCTGGCCATCAGCAGCGGCGGCCAGGATTCGACGCCGATGCGGATCGCCAGGTAGGTGGAACCCCAGATCAGGTACAGAGCGATGAAGGCTCCTATGAGCAGGAGCGGAAAGCGACGCGCAGGCATGATCGGAACTCGACACGGGCAGGAATGAGGTGTCTATTCTATGAAAGGCGATAAGGGGCAAATAAGGATCAAAACCAGCTTGATCGCCAACCAAACCTTGGAAACCACTGAATTGATGTGTTTCCAGCTTGGATTCGACAGATGCTGATTTCGGAGGTCCCTGTGGACAAGTACGACCGCCTGCTGCTGGCAGCCCTTATCGAGAATGGCCGCGCATCCTTCGCCGACCTGGCGCGCCGGGTCAACCTGTCACCCCCGGCAGTGGCCGACCGGGTGGCCAAGCTGGAAGCCGCCGGTATCGTCACGGGCTACCACGCCAGCGTGGATCTGGCGAAGGTGGGCCTGCCCATCGAATGCGTGATCGAGCTGCGCATTACCGACCGCGACTACAAGCGCACCCAGGAAGCCCTGGAGATGATCCCGCAACTGACCCTTTGCCACCGCGTCACCGGCGATGCCTGCCTGTTGATCAAGGCCGCCGTGGCGTCGATGCCGGAATTGCAGGACCTGATCGACCAGATCGGCAAGTTCGGTGCGACCAAGACCTCACTGATCCTGTCGACGCCCTTCGAGCAGAGGATTCCGGACGTGCTGCAGGAGCGCGGCAAGGTCGAAACCCTTCGTACGGCAAAAGGCTGATTCGCTCGTGTAGGTTGGGCCTCGCTGCGCCCGGACCAACCTACAGGGCGCTCAGCCCTCCCGATGCCGCCTGAGCGCTTCGGGAATCTTCGCCGCCGGGACCTTCTGCAGGCTGCAGAAGAGCTTGTGCGATACCTCGCCGATCCCGTGCTTGTCACGCAGGCAGCCAGCCAGGTGCCGGGTGAGGTTGGCGGCCATCTCGGCGTCGGCCAGGGCGCGGTGGGCCTTGCCGGTGTTGGGCAGGCACGCCCACGTGTCGAGGTTGCCGAGCTTGTGGCTGGGCGCCTCCGGCAGTAGGCGCCGGGCGAGCAGCAGCGAGCAGGCGAACGGCTGGCGACGGGAGCGCCCGATGCGGGCCAGTTCGAAATCCCAGAACTTCTGGTCGAAGGACGCGTTGTGCGCCAGCAGCGGCAGGTCACCAATGAAGTCGGCGGCCTCGCCCATCACCTGCGCCACCGGCGGCGCGTCACGCAGCATGGCGGTGGTGATCCCGGTGAGGCCCTGGATGAAGGAGGGCACCGGGATGCCGGCGTTCATCAGGCTCTGGTAGCGGTCGACGATGCGCCCGCCCTCCAGGATGACGATGCCAATCTCGGTGGCGCGGCAAGCGGGTCCGGGCATGACGCCGGTAGTTTCGAAGTCAATGACAGCTATGGGGTCCACGGATGATTCCAGGTTGGGGCAAGCTCAATTGCGCAGCAACAGGCTGCCTTCGATAGGTTGATAGCGGCTGGCGGCCCGGATCAGCGATTGGGCGGTCAGGCCGGGCACGCCGTAAACCAGGGTTTCCACGCCATGGGCCTGGGCCACCCGCTCCAGCAACAGGTCGAAGTCACCATCGCCAGAGGCCAGCACAATCAGATCCACGCGGGGAGCGGCGTCGAGCACGTCGATGGTGATGCCGACATCCCAGTCACCCTTGGCGGAGCCGTCGCTGCGCTGGATGAAGGGTTTGAGCTTCACCGTGAACCCCAGGTTGCGCAGGATCTGCTGGAACTGCTGCTGCTTCGGGTCACCACGATCGATGGCATAGGCGTTGGCTTCGACGATCTGGCCTTCGGCCTGAATGCCCTGCCAGAAGGCGCCATAGTTGAAATGGCAGCCATAAGTGTGGCGCACCGTGTAGTAGAGGTTCTGCACGTCGGCGAATACTGCGATGTTCTTCAACGCGGCTCCTCGCGGCTGGCTGGCGGCGACTCGATAAGGGTAGATTGCGGCCAGTATGCCAGCCTCAGGGAGTGGAAAGTGGATATGACCTTGCAGAACGCACCGGGTGCCCTGCTGATCATCGATCAGCAGCAAGGCATCCAGCGCCTGGACCGGCCGCGCAACAACCCCGACGCCGAGCGCCGTATCGGCGTCCTCCTCGACCACTGGCGCCAGGCCCGCTGGCCGTTGGTGCATATCCGCCACATCTCCCGCGAGCCGGATTCGGTGTTCGCCCCCGGCCAGCCCGGCGCCCTGTTCCAGCCGGAACTCGCGCCACGGGAAGGCGAGCAGGTGCTGGAGAAGAACGTCCCCGATGCCTTCATCAACAGCGGCCTGGAGCGCTGGCTGCGGGTGCGCGACATCGCCTCAGTGGTGATCGTCGGCGTGGCCAGTGAAAACTCCGTGGAAGCCACGGCGCGCAGCGCCGGCAACCTGGGCTTCGTCACGCGGGTCGTGGCGGATGCCTGCTACACCTTCGCCAAGGCTGACTTTGCCGGCCGGCCGCGCAGCGCCGAAGAGGTGCATGACATGGCCATGGCCAACCTGCAGGGCGAATATGCCCAGGTGCTGCTGGCAGACGAACTGCTGGCCGCCTGGTCAACGCTCTGACCACGGGCGTCTATAGTTCCAGCTAACCCCGCGAGCATTCAGAACGGGGAAGACGCCGAGACCCACCGTATAGGTCTGTTGCAGGGAGCAAGGCGCCCGCCATGGCAGGCGGCGCCGTCTGGCAGTCACTCCAGCGCAGACCGTGCCCCAGACGAATGTGCAATGCGCGCTCACGGATGTTGCCTGCTTGCCCTGCTGCTGCTTTCCGCCCCCTGCCAGTCCGAGGCACGCCTGGTGTTCAGCGCCTTTCCCGACCAGGGCCTGCCACTGTTCCGGATCTGCCAGCGCATCCTGGTGGAAGCCTATGGCGAACTGGGTATCGGCATCGAAACCCGCGCCGCGCCGGCTGCCCGCGCCCTGCAATACGCCGAGCGCGGGATGAACGACGGCGAGTTGTGCCGCACCAGCCTGATCGCCGAACAGCGCAGCGACCTGCTGCTGATTCGCACGCCCCTGTTCGAGTCGTACGCGGTGGCCTTCGCCAACCGCCCGCTGGCGCTACGCGGCTGGTCCAGCCTCAAGCCCTATCTGGTGGGCTTCGAGCGCGGCAAGGCGGCCTTGGAGCTGCGCCTGAAGGGCGTTCGCCTGTCGCCTTCAAACGGGGTGGAGAATGGCATGCGCAAGCTGGCCGGCGGACGCGTGGACGTGCACGTGGAAGATTACTACTCGGGCATGTGCATCCTGCGCCAGAGAGGCATGCGCGGTATCCAGCCCCTGCACCCGGTGCTGGAACGCTTCTCCATGCACCACTACCTCAACCCGCGTCACCGCGATCTGGCGCCGCGCCTGGAGGAGGTGCTGCAGCACATGGCGCAGACAGGCCGCTTGCGGGAGATCGAGCAGGAGGTCCTGCACGAGGCTGGACTCGATGACCTCAGCCCACCCTGAGCGACTACCTGATCTATTCCCCCGGCCCGCCGGAGCACACGCTGGAGGTGGCTACCTCCGATCTCGCGCGCCTGCTGCCAACGCTGCCGAATCGGGTCCTGCACTATCGTTCCGTCTGAGGTGGCCTTTGGAGGCGGCCCCGGCTTGGGCTAAAGTGGGCAGGACTGACTGCCCTGAAGATGTGAATGCCCGCTGATGAATCCATTCGAGCTGCTGCGCGCCTCCTGGTACTTCTTCTCCCGCAACGCCGGCGAAATCGCCTTGCTCTGCCTGCCGGCGATCCTGATCGAGGCCATTTCCCAACAGGGCCTGATCGCTTGGCTCGGCCCGGACAAATCCCAGGGGCCATCCATCGTCGTCAGCATGCTGTTCTATCCCGTCTACGTCGGCGCGCTGATCATTTTCGTCGACAGCCGCAGCCACAGCGTCCGCCTCAAGCCCAGGCAGGTACTGGAGATGGCCTTGTTCCGCTGGCCCTCCTTCGCCGTGCTGGCCGCTATCAGCACCCTGCTGATCATGGTCGGTGCCTGGATGCTGATCCTTCCTGGCCTCTACGTGATGATCAAACTGGCCTTCGCCGAATACATGCTGGTACTGGAGGGCAAGTCGCCGCTGGATGCCGTCAAGGAAAGCTTCGCGCTGACCCGGGGACATTTCTGGACCATTCTGGCCTGCGTACTGCTGGTGATGGGCCCGATCTGGCTGGTGGACTGGTTCGCCTACCGCGAACTGGGTGAAAACCCCGACCCGGTGGGCACCGTGGTGCTGGAGAGCGTCAACAGCTTCTTCCAGCTGTTCGTCAGCATTGCCCTGTACCGGATGTTCACCCTGGTCACGGAGCGGGAAACCGAGCAGTGATGCGCGGCCACGGGTAACCTCCTGGAACCTCCCCATGGAAAGGAGGGGCAGTGGTTTTCCGGCAGGCTGCTAGGCTATTTGGGTCACTCAAGGAGGACTCCCCATGGCTGAGAACCCCAGCATCCTGTCCCACATCTCATTGGGCACCAACGACTTCGAGCGCGCCGTCGCCTTCTACGACAAGGTCCTGCCCACCCTGGGCTGCAAACGCATCATGGAACACCCCGGCGCCGTGGCCTACGGCCGCGAATACCCGGAATTCTGGGTGCAGAAGCCCATCGACGGCCGCCCGGCCAGCGTCGGCAACGGCACTCACATCGGCTTCTTCGCAGCCAGCAAGGACGCGGTGCTCGCCTTCTTCGAGGCGGCGCTGGATGCCGGCGGCCAGGGCGATGGCGAGCCCGGCCCGCGACTGGAATACGGCGAGCCCTATTACGGTTGCTTCATTCGCGACCTGGATGGCCACAAGATCGAAGCAGCCTTCTGGGACATGACGCTGGACCAGAGTTACGAGCTCTACGTCGAGCCCCACGCTCACTGAGCGCCGGGGCGATAACGCCGCGCGGCGTCCAGCACCCAGCCCTCGTCGATCATCTGGTCCAGCGCTTGCGCGATGGCGTGGCGCTGGGCCTGCAGGGGCCGCTGTTGCAAGCGCTTTCGGCGCAGCATTTCCAGCAATTGCCCCTCGCTGCTGACACCAACCTTGCACAGCGACTTGTCCGAATTGAAGGGTTTGAAATAGGACGAGCCAAGCACAAGGCACGGGGCGAGCAAGTGCAGCCAGCAATGACCAGAGGACTGCACCCAGCGGCATGCTGGCTCCTGGATCAGTCGGGCAATTGGTGATGAGTGCCATCGCAGAGCGGTGGCGTATGACTATGTTTGCAGCCACAGAAATACAGAGTTTCGCTGACCTCTGCATGAAACTTCAGTGGAACCAGGCCGGTGCCCTTGTGCGACCCATCGCAGAAGGGTTGCTGCTGGCTGCGACCGCAACGGCACCAGAAGTAATCCTGGCCGGCCAACACCTCCACGTCGTAGGGGCCCTTCTGGGCGATTATCGCTTCACTGGTCACGGTATGCCTCCCGGGTGTGCCTGTCTTGGGCCGCAGCGGCCGCTCGGGTATGCTCGCCCTCTTCCAGCATAGTTCCCTGCCTTTGCCGATGCCCCGAGTCCTGCGTTTCGCCCTGCTCAGCCTGTCAGTCCTCGCCGTTGGCCTGATCGCCCTGATCTACGCACTGACCTGGCACCCCGCTGCCCGCGAACCGGCCGCCCTCGCCTGTCAGGCCGAAGCGCCACAATTGCAGCCGGGCCAGGCGCTCAAGGTGATGACCTGGAACCTGCAGTACCTGGCCGGCAAGCGTTACGTCTTCTATTACGACCTGCCCGACGGCGAAGGCCCCGACGAGCGCCCCACGGCAGAAGACCTGGCCTACAGCCTGGACGAGGTCGTGCGGGTGATACGCGAAGAACAGCCGGATATCATCAACCTCCAGGAGCTGCACGAAGGCGCCCGCGCCACCGACTACCAGGACCAGTTGGCGCTGCTCCAGGAGCGCCTGACCGACCTTTATCCCTGTGCCAGCCAGGCCTTCTACTGGAAGGCTGCCTTCGTGCCCCAGCCCCACATTTTCGGCAGCGTCGGCATGAAGCTCGCCACCCTCAGCCGCTTCCGCATCGAGCGCGCCGAGCGCGTGCAACTCCCCCTTGCGGACAACGACCCGCTCAGCCGCCAGTTCGACAAGAGGCACGCCCTGCTGGTGAGCTACCTGCCGATTCGCGGTGGCGGTCGCCTGGCAGCCATCAACACCCATCTGGATGTCCTGACCGATACGCCGGAAACCCTCCAGCGACAGGTCGCCATGACACGCGGCCTGCTCGATCAGCTTGAGGCCGAAAGCGTGCCCTGGGTGCTGGCCGGCGACCTCAACCAACTGCCACCCGGCCAGTACGAACGCCTACCGGAAGCCCTGCGCCGTCCCTATGTCCGCGACAGCGAGCTGAAAGCGCTCTGGAGCCAGTACCCGATGATTCCCAGCGTCGAGGAAGCCAGCGGTGCGCAGCAGGCGCAGTGGTTCACCCACTACCCCAACGACCCGCGGGTGAAAGGCCCTGACCGAACCCTGGACTACGTGTTCCACAGCCCCAGCCTGACGCGCATCGAGGCGCGCGTGCGGCAGAGCGATACACTGCGCATCTCCGATCACCTGCCGCTGACGGCGAGGTTCTTTTTGCCTTCGGGGCATTGAAGCCGTTCGCCCCTGGCCGTTCGGGCAGAGGTCGTTATGACTCACGTAGTCCGGCCAGGGTCGCCGCGCACCCGGAGGTGGGGCGACATTGATCGGGTGCCTGTTTTTTTAATCGACGCCATGGACCGACGATGAAAGCGCCTTCAACGCCCATGGGCGCTGAAGGCGAATCACTCAAAAGGTGATTTCCATGTTGATCGTAGGGGTTGACGTTCGGCTGCCTCGCCCACCATCGACGCCGAACTTGTTGTGCCAGTACTCGTAGCCCACGCCGAACCAGGCATTGGGCTTGACGTTCTTGCCCGGGCGGGCCGCGAACAACAGCGAGGTACGCATCAAGGTATCGGCAGCAGTGTCGTTGTCGTTGTAATCCTTGCCTTTCTCACCGATGTGGTTGATGAAACCCTGGAACTTGGCCGCATGATTGCCGACCTGGAAAGGTCGCAGCCACGTCAGGTTGAGGTTGTAGGTACCGTCGAACGTCAGTTCCTCGTGGCGGGCTCCGGGGATACCGGTCTGATTGTGTTCGCGGTAGTACAGCAGGCTGAAGTCCAGCACGCCGACGGTGTTGAACTTCAATGTGGGACCGAACACGATGGCGCGCTTGTTCGAGGAAGCTCGGTTGTTGTTCCGGTTGGCATCGAAGCCCAAGGTCAGTGCGTAGTCCTTGATAAGGCCCGAGCCCTGGGGCAGGTCGAACACACGCGAGGACCACAGCTGGTGCCGATAGACAGCATAGACCTCGCTACTGCCATGATCGGTGCCCTTTCGTGGGTCGTTGCTATCGGACAGGAGCACGTCGAGATTGAGGAAGTTGCTGCCATAGCGGTATCCATCGGCGTGGGTGAAGCTGTAGATCCGCTTGGATATGGAGGCTGGGTTCTTCGGGTTGGTGAATTCCCGTCCGTAGCGGAAGCCGACGCTGTTGTTCATCCACTCGAGGGCGGATGCCGGCCCCATGCTCAACATTGCCAGAACCGCTGCTGTGCCGTGTATTTTCCATTTCATTGTTATTGTCAGCCTGTTCATGGGCGACTGCCCGCTCAGCCGAGCGGAGGGACAATCGCCGTGTCGTTAACCTGCGTTGTCCAACTCGATCAGCAACTGCTGCACGCCGTCCCGCGCATCGCTGCGCAGGCGCGCCAGGTCCAGCCCGGGAATCACGCCCCTATCCACCACCACACAGCCACTGATGATGCTGTAGCGCACGGCGATGGGCTCACCCGCTACCACTGGAGCCAAGGCCACATCATGGAAGCCGAAGAAACGGGGATGGTTGATGTCGTACAGCACCAGGTCCGCTGCCTGGCCGACCTCCAACGAGCCAACCGCTCCCAGCCCCAGTACCTGCGAACCGCCAGCGCTTGCCCAATGGATGACATCTTCGGCTTCGGTCGCTGAAGCGCCTTGCGTGGCGCGATGAAGCAGCCAGGCGGTGTTCACCTCGTTGGTCATGCTGCCGGATTCGTTGGACGCAACACCATCGACGCCCAGCGAGATCGGGACTCCTGCCGCCGCCATCTGTGGTATCGGTGCGACTCCGCTGCCCAGCCTGCTGTTGCTCACCGGGCAATGCGAGACACCGGTTCCGGTCTGCGCCAGCAGGCGAATTTCCGAGGGCTGCAGATGCACCATATGGGCGAACCACACGTCGGGCCCCAGCCACTCGTGTTCGGCAACGAACTCCACCGGCAGGCAGTTGTACTTCTCCCGGCAGAAGCGCACGTAGTTCTGCGTTTCGGACAAGTGAGAATGCAGGCGCAGGTCCATGCTGCGCGCCGCATGCGCCAGTTCTCCGAGCAAGCCCGGCGGCAGGGAGAAGGTCGGCGTGGTCGGCGCGATCACCACGCGGCGCATGGCATCCGAAGCGCTCTGGTGGTATCGCGCCTTGAGCCGCTCGACGTCACCGAGCATGGCGTCGAGGCTCTCCGGCTTCAGCGCCGTCCGGGAGAGCCCGGGGTGGGACGCGGCCGACTCCAGGGCGCCACCGCGACACAGCACGAAGCGCATGCCGAACTCTTCGGCGACATCGAACAGCACGTCCCCGGATTCAGTGCTTCCGCCAGCGTGGTACAGGTAGTGGTGATCGGCGCAGGTCGTCACACCGGATAGCAGCAGTTCGGCCATGCCCAACCTTGCGGCGATGCGCACCAGCTCTGGAGTGAAGCGCGCCAGTCGCGGATAGGGCACGCTGGCCAACCACTCCTCCAGCCCCTGATTCAGCCCCGCAGGCACGGCCTTGAGCAGGTTCTGAACCAGATGGTGGTGGGTGTTCACCCATCCGGGGTAGACCACACAGTCGGAAGCATCGATCACTCGCTCCCCGGGATGGGCGACTAGGTCGCTCCCCATCTCGTGGATCAGGCCGTCGCTGATGCGTATATCCACTTGCCCGGCGCGGGCGAGTGAGCCCCGGCGGCCCGTCATGACCGCAACCGGGTTCTTCACCAGGATGTTCTGTCGTAGTTTCATGATCCTGTCCTTTGTAGTTCTGAGCGAGAGCTCAGTGGATGTGAGGCGCACTCTCCAACGCGGCCTCACCCGGCTTGCCAACACCGTTGAGCAGAACGTTCAGCACCACCGATACCAGACAGGCGATCACCACGCTGCTGTGCAGGAACGGTTGGCTCCACGCGGGCAGTTGCTTGAACAGGGTCGGCGCCAGTACCGGCACCAGCGCGACCGCGATGGTGAACGCGACGATCATCACGTTGTAGCGGCTGCCCTGATAGTCGACCTTGGCCAGCGTCTGGATACCAGCGGCAGCGACCACGCCGAACATCGCGATGCCAGCCCCGCCCAGTGCGGCAGCGGGTGTCGACGCGATGATCGCCCCCGCTTTGGGGACCAGTGCCACCAGGCACATCAGGACCCCACTGGTGGCCACGACCCAGCGGCTGCGCACCCCCGAGAGGATGACCAGACCGACGTTTTCCATATGGGCGATGAACGGGAATGCGGCAAAGCATCCCGCGATGGTGCTGGCCAGGCCATTGGCGCGCAGGCCATTGACCACGTCCTTCTCCTTGATGGGCTTCTCGACGATGTCTCCAATAGCGACGAACAATCCCATCGACTCCACCATCTGCACCGTCATGACGACCAGGATGGTGGCTATCGGCAGGAGAGCGAAAGTCGGGATACCGAAGTAGAAGGGATAAGGCGCGGTGAACCAGGGTGCCTCCTGGACTTTGCCGTAATCGCCCATGCCCAACGCGCAACCGAGCAGGGTGCCGACGACCATGCCGATCAGCACCGACAGGTTGCGCATCATCGGGTTACCGAAGCGATTGATCACCAGGATGGTACCCAGCACCACCGCCGCCACCAGGAGGAAGACCGGCGCACCGAAATTGACGTGATTCTTTCCACCACCGACCCAGGTGTAGGCCACGGGAAGCAGTTGCAGACCAATCACGGTGACGATGCAGCCGATCACCACGGGTGGGAAGAACCGCCGCAAGCGTCCGACGTAAGGGGCGGCCAGCAGGGTGATGACGCCCGCGCCGATTACAGCACCGCAGACGCCGGCAATGCCGACTTCCGGGTTGGTTCCAATGGCGATCACCGGCCCGACACTGCTGAATGCAGCGCCCTGGAGCACCGGCAGGCGCACGCCGAATTTCCAGAAGCCGACGGTCTGCAGCAAGGTGGCGATGCCGGTGCAGAACAGCGTGGTGCTGATCAGCACCACGGTGTCGGCGTGCGACATTTTCAGGGCCGAAGCGATCATCAGCGGCACTGCAACGGAACCCAGGTAGCAGATAGCCATATGCTGCAAGCCCAAAGTGAGCATCTGTCGCAAGGGCAGAATCTGGTCTACGGGATGTCTAGCTGAATTCATGGTGTCACTCCTCTGAATCTTGTTTTTGTACTGTTAAGAGGCATACCCACTCAGTCTTCCAAGAGCCGCTGACAACTGTTGCACCCCAAGGACCTGTTGCCATTTCGCTTGTGGCGAAGACAAAGGCCCGATGCCGCCGCTGGTAGGCGGCGGCGAACCGATAGGGACCGCTACATCGGGTTCCGTCGAAGGCTCTAAACCGATCTCAACTGGCCAGGCAGGCTTGGAATCGCTCGTTCAAGGCTTCCCGGTCCAGGTCGCGACCAATGAAGACAATCTTGCTCGAGCGGGGTTGATTCCCCCACGGCTGTGCCGCGCGGAACTCGATCAGGCTGTGCACGCCTTGCAGGACGTAGCGCTGGTCCTGATCCTTGACTGCCAGGATGCCCTTCATGCGGAACAGGTTTTCACCCTGCTCATCCCGCAGTTCGGCAATCCAGCGGTGAAAGGCAAACAGGTCGATGTCAGCCTTCACTTCAATGCCCACGGAACTCACGCTGGCGTCGTGCTCATGCTCGTAGTCGGCATGATGATCGTGCTCGCCCTCGTGATGGTCATGATGGTCGTGGTCGTGGTCGTGCGCCTGCGGCTCGCCGATTTCCATCAGTTTCTGGGTGGACTCGAAGGCTCCGATGCCGAAGATCTTCGACAGGTCGACCTGGGCGTAGGTGGAGGTCACCAGTTCGGCGGTGGCGTTGAGCCCACGGATGCGCGTCGTCAGATCGGCGATGGCGGCGTCATCCACCAGGTCGATCTTGTTGATCAGGATGCGGTCCGCGCACACCAGTTGATCCACCGCCTGGTTGTCCTGTCCATCGAGTTGCAGGTCGTCCAGGTGCAGGGCGATGTGCTTGGCGTCGACCATCGCGACGATGGCATCGAGCTCGACCTCGGCGGCAATCGGATCATCGATGAAAAAGCTCTGCGCGACCGGGTAAGGGTCAGCCATGCCGCTGGTTTCCACCAGGATGTGGTCGAGTCGCTCCGGCCGTGCCACCAACTCCCGAACGATGCGCACCAGGTCCTCACGGACCTCGGCGGTGCAGCACACGCAGCCGTTCACCATCTCGTAGATTTCCTCGGTTTCCGAGGCCAGCACCAGATCACCGTCGATACCGACCTCGCCGAACTCGTTCTCGATGACCGCGATCTTGCGGCCATGGTTCTCGCGCAGGATGTAATTGAGCAGGGTGGTCTTGCCCGCTCCCAGGAATCCGGTCAACACGGTGACCGGGATTTTGTTGTTGGGACGTGGGGCATTGAATGGCAGGTTCATGGGAACTCCTTGTTATTTATGGGTGGATTGGCCAAGGCGCTGCTGTGTGGCTGTCTCGGGTTCCCCCCAGCGCAGCGCGGTTCCAGCGTCAAGGCCAAACAGGTCAAGCACACGGCCCAGGCTGTGGTCGATCATCTGGTTGAGGTTTTCCGGACGGGCATAGAACGCCGGCACTGGGGGTGCGATGATCCCGCCCATCTCGGTTACAGCAGTCATGTTGCGCAGATGGGCCAGGGTCAGGGGCGTTTCCCGCGCCATCAGCACCAGCGGACGACGCTCCTTGAGGGTGACGTCTGCGGCCCGGGTGATCAGGCTTGAAGAAACGCCCGTGGCGATTTCCGCCAGGGTCCGCATCGAGCAGGGCGCAACGACCATGCCCAGGCAGCGGAACGAGCCGCTGGAGATTCCGGCGGCGATGTCATCGGAACGGTGGTAGTAACTGGCGCAGGCGACCACATCGGCCAGCTTGTAATCGGTTTCGTGGGCCATGGTCAGCTGTGCAGCGCGGCTGACCACAAGGTGCGTCTCGACATCCAGCTCGGCCAACAGCTCCAGCAGGCGAACGCCGTAGATGAAGCCTGAAGCGCCGCTGATACCGACTACCAGGCGCGGTCGCTGCCTTCCGATAGCCGCGAGCAGGGCGTTCATGCCTGCCCCTCGACCGGATATCCCCTGAGCAAACCCCGAGCACGCTCAAGAACCTCTTCGTCCAGTTGCGCGCGGATACCATCGAAGCTTGAGCCCCGAGTCGCGTCCAGGCCCATGCGGGAAGTGGTGCCGTTGACCGACGATGACGGATCGAGCGGACTGCCGGGCAGGCCATCGACGACGAACAGGTCCTGGTGAGGCTGGAAATGGGTCGCCAGTGCCCAGAGCACCTGGCTGTCGTCACTGATGTCGATATCGCTGTCCACTGCGATCACCGTCTTCAGGTACGGGTCCCATCCCAGCAGCGCCAGCATGATCTGCCGCGCCTCGCCGTCGCGGCTTTGATCGAGCGCCACGTAGCAATGGAAATGCGTCCCCGAGTTGGGGTAGTGCACCGCGGTGACCGCTGGGAAACGTGCCTTGAGCTTCTCGCTCATCTCGGCTTCGCGCGGCAGGCGGGCCAGCGTCAGATGCTCGGCATAGCGCCCGCCGACGACATCCACCAGCCAGGCGTCCCGCCGGCACATCAAGGTATCGACACGCAGGACATTGTTGGTCGAACGATCTGACGAGTAGCCACTGAACTCGCCGAACGGCCCTTCTTCGGCATAGGCGGTCGGGTCGATGGCGCCTTCCAGGACGAACTCGGCATAGGCGGGTACGCCAATTCCGTAGCGCGGCGTCCTAACCAGCTCCAGTGGCTCGCCGAGCAGCCCGCCGGCGACGGCCCGCTCATCGCTGCCATAGGGCAGGCGTGCTGCCGCCGCCAGCATGAACATCGGGTGGGCGCCGACCACCATCGCCACATGCAGCTCGTCCCCGCGCTCGCGGGCGGCCTGCAGCATGCGCCACAGGTGACCACGCGAGTGCAGGCTGGTGGCCAGTGCCTGCCGAGCATGGCGCATGGAGCGGTGGTAACTCATGTTGGCCACGCCGGTGACCGGGTCTTCGGCGATGATGACCGCATTGGTCACGTAGGGGCCCCGGTCACTGTCGAAGTGCTTGATCATCGGCAGCAGCGCAAGATCGGCGTCCTCGCCCTCGAAAATCTCCTCAAGCACGGGGCCATGCTGGACATACCTGGGCGCGATCGGGTTGTTGGCACGCGCCTGGAACGTCTCGTGCAGCTGTGCCGGCTCAACGCCGAACAGTCGGGCAATGCGAGTGCGCGAAGCGAACAGGTTGGTTGCCAGCGTTACCCCCAGTTCACCGACGCGCTCGCAGATCAGAAGGGGATGACGCCCCTGGCTTGCCAGCACGTCGACCAGAGCGGTGACATCCTGGTCGGCGGACAGCGTTTCGCTGATGGTCAATACGTCGTCCGGGTATAGACGGCGGTAGGTATTGGCGAAATCGTGGAAATCCTGCGTTTCGCCGAGAACGGTGAAGACCATGGTGCACCTCTCTAAAAAGCAGGCGCGCAGGCCACTGGCTCGGTGAATGCCCAATTTCGGGTAAAACCGTCGGCCCGACCCATGCCAGGGGCCGGCGGCGTCCACCCATCGAGCACCACCCTCTCCCGCCGTGAGAACGGAAAAGTTGAATCAGCCGAGACCGCGCTACGCGCCTTAAAGGAACCGCATCACTTCACGTAGGTGGCGGTAAGACGTTTGTCCGCCTCGGCCAGGTCCTTCGGCGGCTTGGTCGGCTCTATGCCCACCAGACGCGCAATGTTGTTGCCGAGGTAGTCTTCCAGGTGGTCTTCATCGATCCCCAGGCCATGTGGCGCCGGCGAGCACAGCACCTCCAGCTCGCGCAGCCACATGCCCGGTTCGTTGGGCGGCGAGTCGGTGCCGAAGACAATCTTGTCGCGCGGCAGCTGCTTGGCGAACTCGACGATGCGGGACTGGAAGCACCAGCCGGACTCGCAGTAGACGTTGGGCGTGTCCATGGCCATCCAGAACGCCTCGAACGAGTAGTTACCCCCGGTCTGGATGCCGAAGTGGCCGATGATGAAGTTGACCATCGGGAACTCGCGGATGATCGGATAGAACATGGTCGGGATGGTGTAGGGGCCATCGCCGGTATGGATCAGCACCACCACGTTGTACTTGGCGCAGACCTTCATCGCCGGGCGCAGCCAGTCCAGCGCCCGGTCCGGCCGGTAACCGTGCATGTTGGCGTGCAGCTTGAGCATCTTGAAACCGTATTCCTTGACGTGGAATTCCAGTTCAGCCGCACCATTCTCCGGGCCCCAGCGCGGGTTGAAGGTGAAGTTGCCGATGAAACGATCCGGATAGTCCATGCACAGCTCGGCGATATAGGACATGTAGTCACGGATACCCTCGCGACCACGACGGTTTCCGTCGCGGTAGCCGGTATTGCCGGGCGGCGGCTGGATGAAGCCCATGTCGATACGGCGCGGCTTGCCGTTGATCATGTAGGGGCCGTCCATCAACTTGAGCATGCGCTCGCCAGTGAACGGCGTGCCCGTGTGGCGCCAGGCCTCGTCGACCAGGTTGGTGGGGTGCAGATGGGTGTCGATAATCATTGGTCTGTCTCCTGGCGGGTCACGCGCCGACCGGGCGCTTGAGCAGCGCTTCGGCCTCGGCCACTGTCCTGGGCGGGTTGGTCGGCGTCAGGCCGATCATCCGGGCGGTGTTGTTGCCGAGATAATCTTCGAGCGTGTCTTCATCAAGGTTGAGGCCCTGCGGCGGCTCATGGCAGAGCACCTCGAGCAGACGCAGCCACATGCCCGGCTCGTTCGGCGGGGTATCGGTGCCGAACAGGATCTTGTGCGTGGGCAGCACCTTGGCGAATTCGACGATGCGCGATTGCAGGCACCAGCCGGATTCGCAGTAGACGTTGGGCAGCTCCATCGCCCATTGCATGGGCTCGAACACGTATACGCCGCCGGTCTGGACGCCGAAGTGCGCCATGATGAAGTCCACGTTGGGGAACTCCTTGATCATCGGCACCCATTCGGACGGGATGCTGTAGGGGCCATCACCGGTGTGCAGCTTCACCGGAACGCCGAGTTCAGCGCATTTCTCGAAGGCCGGGCGTACCCAGTCGAGGGCGCGGTCCGGACGGTAGGCATGCATGTTGGCCTGCATCTGGACCATCTTGAACCCGTGTTCCTTGACGTAGCGCTCGATCGCCTCGACGCCGTTCTGCACACCGCAACGCGGGTTGTAGACAAAGCAGCCGATGAAACGGTCGGGGTAGGTCTGGACCATCTTCAGGGTGTACGCCATGTAGGCGTCGATGGACTCGCGGCCAGACAGCTCGCCGTCGGTCCAGGTGTAGATGGTGTTGCCTTGCGGCGGCTGGATGAAGGCCTTGTCGATCCGGCGGGGCTTGCCGTTGATCATGTAGGGGCCGTCCATCATCTCCAGCAGGCGCTCGCCGGTGAATGGGTCACCGTCGTGCCGCCAGGCGAGATCCACCAGATCGGTGGGGTAGCAACTGATATCGATGATCACAGTTCGATCTCCTGATATTGCGGGGAAGGAATCCTTCCGGTTCGCAGCAGGTACGACTTGTGCAATCGGCCATTGCTAAACGCATCGTTGCGCTTTCCCACGCCGGGTCGCATGAAGCAGGAGTGGTGCTCTGCTGCTTGGGGCGCAGTATTGGAATCCCCAGAGGCAGCCGTACAATATTATTTGCCGTCGTTGTTGATACTTAACGGATATCGGCCAGGCGCCGGGGATGCCAAGGGACGGTCGGAGGGGCCATCGGCTGGCCCGGATGGATGCGCGCCTGCCTGCACGGTCGCGCAAGCAGGATTGGCAATTCAGGCTGATGGTTCGAAAGTGCTGGCCACCATGCGCCGCACCGCCTCGACGACAGGCGCGACCTTCTGCGCCTGATCATGCGACCAGACCGCATAGAGGTTGTAATGTGCGGGTACTTCGGTACGGGTCAGCTCCACCAGGCGGCCAGCACTCAGGGAGTCGTGAGCGAGCAACCCACGCACCAACCCGACACCGACACCGGCTTCGGCTGCTGCGATCAGGTTGGCTACGTTATCGAACACCACCGGCGTGCCCGGCTCGATCGGCGGCAACCCGGCAGCGCCTAGCCAGGGTATCCAGGATCGGCGTGTATAACCCAGCATCGGTAGATCAAGCACCTGGGCCGGAGATATCGGCGCTTCGAGTTGATAGCGCTCAAGCAACGCAGGGGCGGCCACGACTATCACCCGGTCGCCGCAAATCTGCGCGATTTCGCAGTCTTCCCACTCTCCATATCCGTAGCGCAGGGCGATATCCACCCGCTCGAATGAGGGGCGCTCGGCCCGAGGCATCGACAACAACATCAGGTCGTGGCCGGGCAGAGCCTCCAGGAGCTGGGGCAGCCGCACATTCAGCCAACACTGCGCGAGCTCGCTATCAACGTCGATCGTCAATCGCAACGGCACATGGCCGTTCTGCACCGATGCAAGCGCCCGGTCTATCTGCGCCAAACCGTCGGACAACAAACTGGCGAAGAATGCCCCGGCGTCGGTCAGGTTGCTCTTGCCTCCCTCTCGCACGAATAGCGGCTGCCCAACGAATTGTTCCAGCGCGCGAATCTGTTGGCTGATGGCACTGTTGGTCAGATCGAGCTGGCGCGCTGCCTTGGAAAAGCTGCCGGTGCGGGCAGCCGAAAGGAACGCACTCATCGACTGGACCGACGGATACCTTTTGTACATAGCAGTTAGTCCTACTTAAGCAGGTTGCCAGAAATCGTCGCTGGCCCGGTTTTCCATAGCTTGCGAGTATCCAGACGTCTCACGACGAGCCCGGTGAAAGCAGGAGCTGCGGGCTGCGGCAGCCGGGCAGTTGATCACCCAGGCCATATGCCCCCCCGACGAAGAACGACAACCTACCACGCCACTCACGCAGGGACTAAGCGCACGGGCGGACTTGCCAGGGGACCAGATCATGGACCTGCGACTGCTACGTTATTTTTCGGTACTCGCCGATGAGCTGCACTTTGGGCGCGCCGCAACGCGGCTGCATATGTCTCAGCCTCCGCTTAGCCAACAGATCCGTCTTCTTGAAGAAGATATTGGCACCCCGCTGTTCAAACGCAGCCACCATCGGGTCGAACTCACAGCCGCTGGGCACACCCTGAAGGAACAGGCGCCCCTGGTGTTCGAGCAGTTGAAACGAGCACTCGATCTGACACGCCAAACCGGGCGTGGCGAGTTGGGTGAACTGGAAATAGGCATGATGAGTTCGGTGATGGTCGGTGTGCTGCCAAGGGCGCTGCATCTCTTCCGCGAGCGCTACCATGACGTTCGCTGGCGATTGCAGGAAATGACGCCGGTCGCGCAAGTGGCAGCCCTCAAGGAGAAGCGCATTGACTTGTGCGTTTTCCGTGTCGGCTACGACGACCCTTATGTGCGCAACGAACTGCTGATGTACGAACCTATCCATGTCGTACTACCCGCCAGCCATCCGCTAGCGCGGCACCCTCAGGTCGCCACGACCGATCTGGCTGATGAACCCTTTGTAGCGCTCGACCTTGAGCAATCGCGCTTTGCCAAGCTTCTCTACCAGTGCTGCGTGCAAGCCGGCTTCACCCCGCAGATCCGCCAGCAGGCAACCGAAGTGCAAACCCTGCTCAGCCTGGTACAGGCCGACTTTGGCGTGGCCTTGCTTCCGGCATCCATCGAGCAGGTCGCTCCTGCAGGCGTGGTTTTCCGAAGCCTGACCCCTGCACTGCCGGAAGTACCGCTGTACGCGATTTACCGTGCCGACGATGACTCACCGGTACTGAAGCTGTTTCTCGATACGTTGCGTGAACTGATTGCAGTCGAAGGTGAGCTGAAACGCGGCGGGTGCCAATTCCTCGGTTCTCCTTCAGCCAGCCGAACATCCGTTCAATGATTTGCATGGCAGGGCTGGCTTTCCCGATCCGTAAGCGTCCAGCTGTTACGACTTGAGCAGGCCAGCCAGACCATCGGGGGCCATCCTCACACGCAGCACCCAGCTGATCTCCGCCACCGTGCCCATCAGTAGGGTGCGCCATGCGCACCACGGCGATGGTGGCGACTCCGAGTCCGTCTCCCGGTGCGCGCGGCGCACCCTACGGGACCGGCAGCCTCCTGCTGGTTCGCTGACTCGAATCGTCACAGGCAGAGCCAGTGACTCATGACCACGTCCAAATAAAGGTCCAACCCTACTTCCTCGGCTTGGCCCTTGCCGTCGGCTCGGCCACGAGCGGATCGTCCGGCCAGTAGTGCTTGGGGTACCGACCCTTGAGGTCCTTCTTCACCTCGGCATAAGTGTTGCGCCAGAAACTGGCCAGGTCCTGGGTGACCTGCACCGGACGCCGGGCCGGAGACAGCAAGTGCAGCTTGACGCCCTGGCGGCCGCCGGCGATCCGTGGGGTGTCCGCCAGCCCGAACAGCTCCTGCAAGCGAACCGCCAGTACCGGTATGTCTTCACTGTAATCCAGCCGGATGCGCGAGCCCGAGGGTACGTCCAGGCTGCGCGGCGCCAGGTCGTCGAGGCGTTGCGGCAGCGGCCAGGGCAACAAGCCCTGGAGGATGCCGGCCAGGTCGAGGTTGCCAAAGTGGCTGAGGCGGCTGACCTTGCCCAACCAGGGCAGCAGCCAGTCTTCCAGGCTGGCCAGCAGCGCCGTGTCGGACAGGTCCGGCCACTCGCTGTTGCCCTTGCCGGCGAGATCGAGACGGCGCAACAGCGCCACCCGTGCCTGCCACTGGCGCAGTTCTGCGTCCCACGGCAGCAGTTCCAGACCCTTGCGCCGCACCAGGCCAAGCAACGCCCGCCCACGTGCGTCCTCGTCCAGCTCGGCCAGTGCCTCGCGGGCCAGCACCAGTTCACCGACCTTGAGCTGGCGTTCGGCACGCAAGACACCTTCACGTTCATCCCAGTCCAGCAGATCCTGGCGACTGACCTGCTCGGCCAGCGGGCCCTCGAACAGCCCCGGATCGAGATCGGCAGCCAGGTAGATGCGCTCTTCACGCTGGCCTTGGCGGCTGCCGAGGTCGGCAATCACCAGCCAGGCTTCCTTCATCAGCGCATCGGGCTCGCCGAAGATGGCCGCACGGCCGTTGGCCAGGCGGTAATCGGCACCACCGGCGCGGCGCTGCTGGGCGATACGGTCCGGGTAGGCGAAGGCCAGCAGGCACCCCAGCCAGCGCGGATGACCGGGATCAGCCACCGGTTCGCTGGCCGCTCCGCGCAAGTAGGAGCGGAACTGCCGGGCCAGTTGCCGGGCACGCTGCACGCCGCCACGGGCACTGCGCGCTACCTTGTCATCTCCCGCCAACAGGGCCAGGCGGCCATGCAGGTCGGCACCGCCACCGCGCAGGATGTCGCGTTCACCCAGTAGGGCGGCGAGGTCGCACGCCAGGGCGCCAAGCCCAAGGGCCTGACCACGCAGCAGCAGGTGGGCGATACGCGGATGAGCCGGCAGCTCGGCCATCGCCTGGCCGTGGCGTGTCAGGCTGCCGTCCTCGCCCAGGGCGCCGAGACGTTGCAACAGGTCGCGGCCTTGAGCATAGGCAGCGGCCGGCGGCGGATCGAGCCAGGCCAGTTCATTAGGATCGCCAACGCCCCAGCGCGCGAGTTGCAGGGCCAGGCCGGCGAGGTCGGCCTGGAGGATTTCCGCGCTGCCGTGGGCGACGAGTTGTTCGTGCTGGGCCTCTGACCAGAGGCGATAGCAGGCACCCGGTTGCAGGCGACCGGCACGGCCGGCGCGCTGGGTGGCGGAGGCACGGGAAATGCGCTGGGTGTCCAGGCGGGTCATGCCGCTGGCGGGGTCAAAGCGCGGTACCCGCTCCAGGCCGGCATCCACGACCACGCGCACGCCGTCGATGGTCAGGCTGGTCTCGGCGATATTGGTGGCGAGGACCACCTTGCGCTTGCCGGCCGGTGCCGGCTCGATGGCGGCGCGCTGGGCGGCCAGGTCCAAGTCACCGTGCAGCGGGCAGAGCAGGATGTCATCGTGGCCGTCCAGGCGTTCGCCCAGCTGTTCGGTGACGCGACGAATTTCCGCCTGGCCCGGAAGAAACACCAGCAGGCTGCCCGGCTCGTCGGCCAGCGCCTGGAGAACCGTCTGCACTACGCGCGGCTCCAGTGCTTCGCCCACCTGGGTGGGGCGGCCCCAGCGCTGCTCCACCGGGAACATGCGGCCCTCGCTGCGCACCACCGGGGCCTCCTCCAGCAAACGCGACAAGCGCTCACCTTCCAGGGTGGCGGACATCAGCAACACCTTGAGCGGCGGCTCGTCGCGCAACAGGGCACGCCCATTCAGGCAGAGGGCCAGGGCCAGATCGGCGTCGAGACTGCGCTCATGGTATTCATCGAATATCACCAGGCCGACGCCTTCCAGCGCCGGGTCGTCCTGTAACCGGCGCGCAAGAATGCCCTCGGTCACCACCTCGATGCGGGTACGCGGCCCGACCCTGGACTCCAGGCGGATGCGATAGCCAACAGTTTCACCCACCGACTCGCCCAGTTCGCTGGCCAGGCGCTCGGCGGCGGCCCGGGCGGCCAGGCGGCGCGGTTCCAGCATCAGGATGCTCTGCCCGGCCAGCCACGGCTCGCCCAGCAGGGCCAACGGCACGCGGGTGGTCTTGCCGGCGCCGGGCGGCGCCTCCAGCACGGCTTCGTGGCGGGACTGCAGGGCGGCCCGCAGGTCGGGCAGGACGGCATCGATGGGTAACGGATTCATGGGAACTCCAGGCAGGCGCGAAAGTATACCGGCGAACCGCCAGTTCCTTGCCGGGGTCTTAAATGAACCAGGCAGTTTTGCAACGGACGCCTTGGTATAGTTGCGCTCTTTCGACCAGGAGATGCTTATGCGCATTGCTTCCCGTTGGATCGGCGGCGCCGTCGCCGCTGCTCTGTTCACCCAGCTCACCGCCTGCGGCACCCTCTTCTACCCAGACCGTCGCGGTCAGATCGAGGGCAAGATCGACCCGGCGGTAGCGGCCATGGATGCCATCGGCATCCTGTTTTTCGTGATTCCCGGCCTGATCGCCTTCGCCGTCGACTTCGCCACCGGTGCCATCTACCTGCCTGGGGGACAGAACGCCCAGATCGCGCCCGAGAAGTTGCAGGAAGCCATCACCGCCGACGGCAAGGTCGACCCGGTGCGCCTGAAGTCGATCATCGCCCGTGAAACCGGCCACGACCTGCCGCTGGACAACCCGCACCTGCTGCAGCGCAGCGGCAACCTGCAGCAACTGGCCGCGTTCGGCCTGCGCCCGGCAGCCTGAAATGCGCCATCTGGCTGCGGTGGATCGCATCTGGCTCACGCGGGTACGCCGGGAGCCGCAGCCCCATGACCGGCTGGATGTGGATTTCACCTGTTTCAAACCGGAGCCTGCATGACCTCGTCCGCGCAGCACGCGCACCTGCTGCGCCTGGCGACCCGCGCGTCCCTTGCCGTCGCCATTACCCTGGTAATCGCCAAAGCCATCGCCTGGGCCATGAGTGGTTCGGTCAGCCTGCTGGCCGGCCTGACCGACTCGCTGATGGACAGCGCGGCGTCGCTGCTCAACCTGCTGGCGGTGCGTTACGCGCTCAAGCCGGCTGACGACGACCACCGCTACGGCCATGGCAAGGCGGAAGCCCTGGCTGGCCTGGCCCAGGCGCTGTTCATCAGTGTGAGCGCCATGCTGGTGGCGGCCCTGGCTTATGTACGCCTGAACGACCCGCAACCGCTGGAGGCGGAACTGCTCGGCATCGGCGTGATGGTCCTGTCGCTGGCGCTCACGGCTGGCCTGCTGATGCTGCAGCGCCGGGTAATCCGCGCCACCGGCTCCACCGCCATCCGCGCCGATTCGCTGCACTACCGCTCCGACCTGCTGCTCAACGGCAGCATCCTCGTCGCCCTGCTGCTGGCCAGCCTGGGATGGCAGCGGGCCGACGGGCTGTTCGGCCTGGGCATCGCCGGCTACATCCTGTGGAGCGCCATCGGCATCGCCCGCGAATCGATCTCGGTGTTGATGGACGAAGAGCTGACGCCGGCGATCAGCGCCGATATGCATCGCCTGGCCTGCACCGTCCCCGGCGTGCTCGGCGCACATGACCTGCGCACGCGGATTTCCGGTAACCACTGGTACGTGCAACTGCACCTGGAACTTCCCGGCGATTTGCCCCTTTCCCGAGCCCACGCTCTCTGCGAAGAAGCCGCGAACGCCATCACCGCGCAGTACCCCCGCGCCGAAGTGCTGGTGCATGCCGACCCCAGCGAAGTGGTGAAGCACGACTAGAGCAATTGCCCTGAAAATCTCAGATTGCCTCCTTCCATGACAAGAAGGAGAGTCTGCGATGCCGCTGTCGTTATCCGCCACTGTCCTGCTCGGGCTGGTGGCCCGGAGTCTGCTGTTGGTGTTCCTGCCGGTCTGACGTTTCCACGCGCAATAAAAAAGGGAGCCCCATACCGCGGGGCCCCCTTCGGGAAATTCGTCCTGTGCTGGCGATTGTGTCGCCGCTGTCATCGCCTGCCTGATTGGGCAGCGCGGACCCGGGGGCCTGCTCGATCCGGTTGGATCGGCGGCGCCGACGCACCTGATTGGGCGGGTCGGGTGGACATGCTGTCCGGGCCGTGAAACTGAGAGAAATCTTACGTCGTGGCGCGCGACGAATGATTGCTAAGATTGCTCAACAAAGAGTAACTTGCGCAACCAATCACCAACTAAGCAATATTTTCAGCAATTAACCAAAAGCATGGCGCGCACAATGGAAAAACTCGATCGCTACGACCTGAAGATCCTCGCCGAACTGCAACGCGATGCGCGCATCTCCAATCAAGAGCTGGCCGAACGCATCGGCCTCTCGCCGTCGCCCTGCTCACGGCGGGTCAAACAGCTGGAGGACGACGGCTACATCGTCCGCCAGGTCGCTCTGCTGGACCGCAAGAAGCTGGGCCTCAGCCTCACCGCCTATGTGTTGATCGGCATGGACCGGCACACTCCGGAGCGTTTCGAGCATTTCCAGGAAGTCATCCGCCAGTGCCCTGAGGTACTGGAGTGCAGCCTGGTGACCGGAATGGAAGCGGACTACCAGCTGAAGGTGGTGGTGCCCGATATGGATCACTACCAGCAGTTCCTGCTCGGCCAGTTGACGCGGATCGAAGGGGTTACCAGCGTGCGGTCGAGCTTCGTGCTCAATCAGGTGCTGAGCAGCACCGAGCTGCCCCTGGGCCATCTGCGCAGCTGAACGGCCCTCGCGCGGAAGACGGCTTGGCGTATAATCGCCGCGCTTTGCTGTACCCCCCCGCGCGGCCCCGCCCCATAAGAGCCTTCCGGCTCGCAGAATCACAAGCGCACCGCCCGCCTACCGCCCGGCCTTTCGGCCGCGCAGGTGCAGCCTGTATTCAGCCCTTGAGGTATGCAATGAGCCCGGAAAAGTTCGAAGAGTTGATGATGACGGCGATGATCGCCGGCCTGGTGGCCTTCATGGCCTTCATCGTCTGGGACCTGGCCAAGAAGTCCAAGGCCGGGCGCTTCGGCACCATGATCCTGTTCCTCGCCCTGGGCCTGGGCGTGCTGGGCTTCGTGATCAAGACGCTGGTTATCGGCGGCATGGAAGGCTTTTAAGCCTCCAGCCCGAGCTCGCGAGCTAGAGCGAGACAAGGCGCTCACAATCGAGAAAGCGGAGTTTACGACTGTAAATGAGCATTTACTCGCTTTGCTCGCCCCGTTGGGGCCGCACAGAAGTGCGCTAGCCGCAAGCGGTTTTCAAGATTGTGAGCAACGCAGTATCGCCGACGCGCAGCAACTCGGTTCAGAGCTTCGCCGGCACTTCGCGGTACTCCCCCAGCCCCAGCCCGTCGAGGCCCCAGGGTCCGATACGTACCCGCACCAGGCGCAGGGTGGGCAAGCCCACTGCAGCGGTCATGCGCCGTACCTGGCGGTTACGCCCTTCTCGAATCACCAGCTCCAGCCAGGCCGTCGGCACGCTCTTGCGGAAGCGCACTGGCGGGTTGCGCTCCCACAGGTGCGGCTCGTCCAGCAATCGCGCCTCGGCCGGCAAGGTCGGCCCATCGTTCAGTTCGACGCCATCGCGCAGGCGCTGGAGCTGCTCTTCTCTGGGTTCCCCCTCCACCTGCACCCAGTAAGTCTTCGGCAGCTTGTGCTTTGGATCGGCGATGCGCGCCTGCAGACGGCCGTCATTGGTCAACAGCAGCAGACCTTCGCTGTCGCGATCCAGGCGCCCTGCGGGATAAATACCGGGAATGGGAATGTAGTCCTTCAGCGTCGCCCGGCCCTCGCCGTCGCTGAACTGCGTCAGCACGTCGAAGGGCTTGTTGAACAGCAGCAGACGCGGTTCGACCGGCGGCGCCTTGGCCACGCGACGAGGAGCTGCGGGGCCAGGACGGCGGGAAGCGGGGCGAGAGGGGCGAGTTGGGCGCGACATGCCTGGAAACGGGTTGGCGGTCTGGGAATGGGAGAGGCATGCTAGGTTGAGTGCCTTCCTGCCGCAAGAGAGAACGCAACGCCATGCCGCGTGCCCTGCGCCCCACCTGGCTGATCAACCTGATGACCCTTGCCGGCTATCACCGATCGCCGTACCGCGGGCCGACCTCGAACAACTTCGACGGCCGCCGCTTCCGTAACCTCGAGCCCAAGCCGCACAAGGACCTGCGTTCCTTCCTGCGCTGGCAGCTCAGCCGCGAAAAACAGGCGGAATGGCTGGACCAGCCTGGCCCGGCTGTGCCGCCCGACGTGCCTGTGCGGGTGGAAGGCGATGAGCTGCGGGTGACCTACATCAATCACGCCACCCTGCTGATCCAGCATCGCGGCCTGAATATCCTCACCGATCCGGTCTGGTCGCAGCGGGTCAGCCCCTTCAGCTTCGTCGGTCCCAAACGCCATCATCCGCCAGGGCTCGAACTGGACCAGCTGCCGCCCATCGACCTGATCCTGGTCAGCCACAACCACTACGACCACCTCGACCTGGAAAGCCTGCGCGGACTGGTGGAACGCTTCCCGCGGGCCACCGTGGTCAGCGGCCTGGGCAACGGGATGCTGATCCGAGAGACCGGTTTCAAGCAGGTCATCGAACTGGACTGGTGGCAGGAGCTGCCGTTGGCGGGCGACCTGAAACTGCACGCGGTGCCGGTCCAGCACTGGTCGGCGCGCACCCGTAGCGACGCCAACGAGACGCTATGGATGGGCTTTGTGATCGAATCGCCCGACGGCCCTTTCCTTTTCCCTGGCGATACCGGCCTGGGGCCGGAGTTCCGCCTGATTCGCGAGCGGTTCGGACCGATGCGCTTCGCGGCCCTGCCGATTGGCGCCTACGCGCCGCGCTGGTTCATGCGCGACAATCACATGAACCCGGACGATGCGGTGCAGGCCCACAAGCAGCTGGAATCGCAGTGCAGCCTGGCGATCCACTTCGGCACCTTCAACCTCACCGACGAAGGCCAGTTCGCCCCGCCGCGCGACCTGGGCAAGGCGCTGACCGACTGGCAGGTGGAGGTGGACGTCTTCCGCGTGCCGACGCCGGGGTATCAGTGGCTGATTCCACCTATGGCGCCATGAGTAAACATTCACGCTCGTAGAACGTGAACTTGCTTTTGGCCCCCTGGAAGGGGGCGAGAGGTCCAGCTCAAACCTCGGCATGACATCGCGGCACTCCCCACCGTAGGGTGCGCCATGTGTTCAGCCGGGATAGATGGGAGACAACCGTGGCCCAAATACCGCTGGTGCGCGCGGCGCACCCTACAAACAACGCCCCAAGAACGTGGTTTCCCAAGTTCAAATGAAAATGGGCCACGAGATGCAGCCCTCTTTCTTGCCTGGTGTCAGCGGAACGGCGGTTCGTCGAAGCTGCGCAGCTTGCGCGAGTGCAGTGCATTGAGCTGCGTACGCAGCAAGTCCAGGGCCGCGATGCCGATGCGCAGATGCTGACTCACCGCACGCTGGTAGAAGGCGCTGGCCGAGCCGGGCAGTTTGATCTCGCTATGCAGCGGCTTGTCGGATACGCACAGCAAGGTGCCGTACGGCACTCGCAAGCGGTAACCCTGCGCCGCGACCGTGCCGCTTTCCATATCCACCGCCACCGCCCGCGACAGGTTGATCAGCGGTCGCTCCTGGGCCCAGCGCAGTTCCCAGTTTCGGTCGTCGTAGGTGAGCACGGTACCGGTGCGCAGGCGGAGTTTGAGGTCTTCGCCGCGCTCGCCGGTAACTTGTGCTGCGGCCTCCTGCAGCGCCTGCTGCACTTCGGCCAGGGCCGGCAGCGGGATGTTCGGCGGCAGCACACGGTCGAGGATGCCGTCGCGGCGCATGTAGGCGTGGGCCAGTACATAGTCGCCGATGGTCTGCGACTGCCGCAGGCCACCACAGTGGCCGATCATCAGCCAGCAATGCGGACGCAGCACCGCCAGGTGATCGGTGATGTTCTTGGCGTTGGACGGCCCGACGCCGATGTTCACCAACGTGACGCCGTGGCCGTCGGCCGCAATCAGGTGGTAGGCCGGCATCTGGTAGCGGTGCCAGACCACGCCGTCGACTATGGCCTGCATCTCGCCCTCGTCCATGCCGCGCTCCACCACCACGTTGCCCGGCAACACCATGCGCACGAAACGCGGGTCTTCGCGCAACTGGTCAATGCCGTGGCGGATGAACTGGTCGACGTAACGGTGGTAGTTGGTCAGCAGTATCCAGGGCTGCACGTGGCGCCAGTCGCTGCCGGTGTAATGCACGAGGCGACGCAGGGAGAAATCCACGCGCGCGGCATCGAACAATGCCAGCGGCAGCGGGTCGGCGTTCTCCCAATCGTAAAGACCATCGGCCACACCATCGGTGGCCGCGGAAAGGTCGGTACTGGGGAACACCCGCGCCAGTTCAGCGGCGGTCACCCCGGAGCCGGCGAGTTCGTCACCCTGCTCCACCACGTAGGGGTAAGGGATGTTCTGCTGGCTGATGCCCACTTCTACCTGCACGGTGAAGTCGTGCATCAGGGGGCGCAGCTGCTCCAGCAAGTACTTGCGGAAGGCGTCCGGGTGGGTGACGGTCACGCTGTAATTGCCCGGCACCTGGATCTTGGCGTAGGCGCGGGTAGTGGAGGGCACTTCGCCCTGGCAGCGGTAGGTGATGCGCAGCAGCGGGTAGCGGAACAGCGCACGCTGCGCTGCATCAGGCTCGATGCGTTCCTTGATGTAGCGCTTCAGCGCCTGACTGAGGGCACCCGTGGCCTGCCGATGCAGCTCGGCAAGTCGATCGACGGCTTCCTCGGCGGTTTCAGCAATCACAAAATCAGTCGGTTCGAGGCTCACGGTCGGCATCCTTTCTGTTCGCTCTGGACCTATCTTGCCTGCTTGGACAGGCAAAGGCATAGAACGAATAGGCAGGATGCGCGACCACTCGCATCACCCGCCGCGAGGGTGGGTGACGCGAGCCGACCGCTTAAACCAGATGCGGCATGGAACGGGCCACCAGCGCCTCGGCATCGACGCCGCGGGGCAAGGTGCCATAGACCCGGCCATGGCCCTCCAGGCGACTGCCGATGAAGGCGTCGGAAACGGTGGCGTTACCTGCTTCCAGCAGCAGCTTGGCCTGCAATGCCACAGCCACGTCTTCGGTGAGCTGGCGGGCACGGAACTGGATGTCGCCCGTGTCGGCGAAGCCTTTCTTGAGGTTGCCGATGAAGGACGCGAGGCGGGCATCGCCGTGGCCGTCACCCAGTTCGGTGAACAGGGCGTCAAGCACGCCGGGCTCCTTGGACAGGGCGCGCAGCACATCCAGGCATTGCACGTTGCCCGAGCCTTCCCAGGTCGAGTTGACCGGTGCTTCACGGTACAAGCGCGGCAGGATGGTGTCTTCAACGTAGCCAGCACCCCCCAGGCACTCTGCGGCCTCGTTGATCATCGCGGGGGCACGCTTGCAGATCCAGTACTTGCCCACGGCGGTAACCAGGCGAGCGAACTTGTCCTCCTGTTCATCGTGGGAATTGTCCAGGGCTCGGCCCATGCGCATGGTCAGTGCCAGGGCAGCTTCACTTTCCAGGGCGAGGTCGGCCAGCACGTTCTGCATCAGCGGCTGCTCGGCCAGCACACGCCCCCCGACCTTGCGATGGGCGCAGTGGTGAGCGGCCTGGGTGAGGGCCTGGCGCATCAGGGCGCTGGAGCCGATCATGCAGTCGAAGCGCGTCAGGGAAACCATTTCAATGATGGTTGGCACGCCACGGCCTTCCTCACCAACCATCCAGGCCAGTGCACCGCGATACTCCACTTCGCTGGAAGCATTCGACCAGTTGCCCAATTTGTTCTTCAGGCGCTGGATGTAGAACTCGTTGCGGCTGCCGTCCGGGCGGTGGCGCGGCAGGAGGAAGCAGGACAGCCCCTTGTCCGTGTAGGCGAGGGTGAGGAACGCATCGCACATGGGCGCCGAGCAGAACCACTTGTGGCCCACAAGTTCATAGGCCTGGCCCGGACCGGGGATGCCCACCGGATGGGCGCGGGTGGTGTTGGCGCGAACGTCGGTGCCGCCCTGCTTCTCGGTCATGGCCATGCCGATGGTGACCCCGGCCTTCTGCTCCATGGGCAGGTTGCGTGGGTCGTATTCGGTGGACAGGATTTTCGGCAGCCACTTTTCGGCGATGTCCGCCTGCAGGCGCAAGGCGGGCACGCTGGCGAAGGTCATAGTCAGCGGGCAGCCAGTGCCGGCTTCAGCCTGGCTGTGCAGGTAGCTCAGGCCGGCACGCGCAACCTGGGCGCCCGCGCGAGGATCGGTCCAGGGCATGGAAGGGATGCCGTGCTCGATGGCGGCACGCATCAGCTCGTGATACGCCGGGTGGAACTCCACCAGGTCGATGCGGTGCCCATAGCGGTCGTGGCTCTTGAACACCGGCTTGTTCTCATTGGCAAGGAAGCCCGCCGCCATCAGCGGCCCGCCCGCGAGGGTGCCGTAGGTTTCCAGACGCTGCTCGGCCCAGCTGCCCTGGTAGCGGCGTACCCACTCCTGCAGCGGCAGGTCGACGCGGTAGAGGTTGGTGCCATCCAGTGGCGGCACCTGATTGAAGACTTCATGGGTTTCAGCGAACTCGTGCAGACTCATCGCAGGCCTCCAGGGCAGTGTGGCTGGCGCCCAGGGCGCGCAGGCAGAAAGTGACGAGATTGGCGCAGACGGCTTCAAGGTCGTCCGGCGCATGGCCGGCTTCGCGCATGGCACGTGCCGGGGGCGACAGCGGCCCTACCAGGGATTCGGCGATGGCGCCGACCAGGCAGGCTGCGGTAAGAGGAACGGAGGGCACCTGGAATTCGCCACGGGCACGGCCGTCCTCCAGCAGGTGGCAGAACAGCTCGGCGTAGGCCTCGCGGTAGAGCAGGCGCTGCTCGTCCACTTCAGGGTCCACGGGCTCGGCGATCAGCGCGAAGGCCAGGCGCCGGCTGTGCCAGGCGCGCGCGGCGAACTGGCGCAAGCCGCGAATCAGGCGCTCGGCCGCGCCCCCTTCGCCGCGCAGCACCTCGGCCAGGCTGTCTACTTCGGACTGGCTGGCCCGGGCGAAGACTTCGGCAGCCAGCTCACCCTTGTTGCCGAAGTGGCGGTACAGGCTGCCGGTGGCGATGCCGGCATCTTCTGCCAGCGTCTGCATGGTCAGCGCGGCGAACCCACCCTCGACTACCCGCGCATGCGCGCAGGCCAGGATGCGGCTGCGCAATGCCTGGTCACGGTCGATTCGAGCTGCTGTGGTGCGATAGGCCATGATCTGAATCCTGATTCACTTCTTTCAGTGAACCAGCATTCAGACCTTGCAGGAAGTGATGAAAATGCCGCGCTTGGTGGCATACATGCCACGCAGATGGGAACAGGCGGATCAGCCCAGCGACTGCACGCTCTCCACCGGTTTGCACAGCAACCAGTCATGCAGCATGGTGCGCAGCTCTTCGAACTTCACCGGCTTGGCCATGTAGTCACTCATGCCAGCGGCCAGGCAGCGTTCGCGGTCGCCACTGTGGCTGTGCGCCGTGATGGCCAGCACCGGCAGGTCGGCGCAACCGGGCATCGCACGCAGGGCGCGACAGGTGGCGAAGCCGTCCATGACCGGCATCTGGCAGTCCAGCAACACGGCGTCCATGGGCTCGCGACGAATCTGCTCGAGGGCTTCGGCGCCGTTATCCGCGGTACGCACGCGGTACCCGAGCTTGAGCAACATGCCGCGCGTCACTAACTGGTTGATGGCGTTGTCTTCCACCACCAGAACAGTGCATTGCTCCGGACGCCGCAAGGCCTCACCGCCAGGGCGGCGTACGGGTACGGACTGGACCGCCTGGTCCGGGAGCGACAATGGGAGCGCCAGGGTGAAGGAGCTGCCGCGACCGGGCTGGGATTGATGCGACAGGCTCCCGCCAAGCAAAGCCACCAACTGCTGGCTGAGGGCAAGACCAATACCGAGGCCGCCGTATTCGCGAGTCATGGAACCGTCGAGCTGATAGAAGCGCCGATAGATCGGACCATCCGGCGGCGCGGTGAAACCGATGCCGGTATCCGCCACTTCGATGCGCAAGTCCAGGCTGCCATTGACCGGTTCCTGGCCACTGACCGTGAACATGACGCTGCCCCGGCTGGTGAACTTCACGGCGTTGTCCAGCAGATAACCCAGCGCCTGGGCCAGCTTGCCGGCATCGCCCTCCAAGGTGTCCGGCAATTTGTGGCCCAGTTCCAGCTTGAAGGTGAGCCCCTTCTCTTCGGCGCGGGGCTGGTACTGCACCCGCAAGCTGTCCATCAGGCCGCGCAGGCTGAACGGCTCGCGTCGCGGGTAGAGCTTGCCGGCCTGGAGTTCCGTCATGGCGAGGATGTCGTTGACCAGCCGCATCATGTCCCGCGCCGAACCTGACGCAGTACGCTGGTACTGCTGCAGTTCGTCATCCAGTGGCAGGGTCTGCATCAGTTCCAGGGAGCCGATGACACCGTTCATCGGGGTACGCAGCTCGTGGGTGACGGTGGCGAGGAATTCATCCTTCAGGCGGTTGCTGTTGGCCAGCTCCTGGTTGAGCGCCTCCATCTTGTTGCCCGCGTCCTGAAGGATGCGCGTGCGTTCCTCTTTCATGGCATTGATGCGGTCGGCCAGGGCCAGGGACAACAGCCCCACCTCCAGCGCTGAGCCAAACTGGCTCGCGTACATGGTGAAGAAAATGTTCGGCAGGTAACCCAGCACCATCAGGGTATTGATGGCGCCCCCGAGGAGGAATGCGCTCCAGGCAATGATGAAGTAACGCGCCACGCGCAGACCGCGAAGCCAGGCCAGCACGCCAGCGGCGAAGACCACCACGGTGAAGATCAACGCCAGGGAGGTGGCCAGGCGCAGGGCCAGGCCGTAACTGGCGGTGAGCGCCAGCACCATCGCCAGCCCGCCCAGGAACATCAGGCCCAGGAGGGCGCGGTCCATCCAGGGACTGTGGTCGGCGGTATGCAGGAAGCTGCGGGAGAACTGACAACCGAACAGGGCCGCAGAGCCGATCAGGAAGGGGGTCGCCGCGTTCGCCCACCAGGGGCTGTCAGGCCAGAAATACTGGATCCCGGCACCGTTGACCGAGATCTGGTAGAGCCCGAACGAGGCGATGTAGAGGATGTAGTAGAGGTAGCTGGTGTCGCGGACGCTGAGGTAGATGAACAGGTTGTAGAACAGCATCACCAGCAGTACGCCGTAAATGATGCCCAGCACGTAGATGCGTTCCGGCTGTTCCTCGAGAAAAGCCCGGGGCGACCAGAGCGTCAGTGGCGCCTGGATGGAACCTTCGCTCTGCATCCGCAGGTAGATGCGCTGCGGCTGGTTGGGTTGCAGGCTGAGGCTGAAGACATAGTTGCTCCGCTTGATGTCGCGACTGGAGAACGGCAGTGCATCACCGGTGCGCTGAGCCAGCCGGTAGGCGCCCTGACCGTCAGGCACATAGAGGTCCAGCCGGTCCAGGGGTGGATAGGCCAGCTCCAGCAACCAATCCTGCAAGCCACCCTTGGCGCGCGGGCGGTAATCCAGATCGACGCGCAGCCAGAATACCGAGCGCGAATAGCCGGCATTGAGCACGGGCTTCTCGTGGCGGCGGAAACTGCTGTCGAGTGCGGGGGAGGTGATGTCGTCGATTTCGGCGTCACCACGGACATCTTCGAAGACGTCCATGTGCTGGCCGAGCGGGAGGCTGCGCAGGCGTTCATCAAACTCCACGGCAGTGGCCAGGCTTGAGAACAGGCAAAGGAACAGGAGAAAGAGGGTACGCATGCAGCCCCGCAATGGCCTATTGACCGCGTCCTGGAGCCCCACCTCCCTATCTGACGCGCCACCCCGGGCCAGGTTGTTCGAAATGCGACCACTCTAGCACAGCGCAGAGCGCCTGAAAGCTGCACATTGCCATCACGCACGAACAGCTCTATTCCGGTGCTTACAGTGCAAAAGACAAAACACCGCCAGATACCCCTGAGGCGTAGCGCCGCCGGTGCGGATCAGCAAGGTGTTTAGTGGTAAGCTCGCCGACCATGAAAACGACCAACTCTCGCCCCGTAGTCCTCTGCCTTTCCGGCCACGACCCCAGTGGTGGCGCCGGCCTCCAGGCGGACATCGAAGCCCTGATAGCACAAGGCTGCCACGCTGCCCCGGCCGTGACCGCCCTGACCGTGCAGGATACCGTCAACGTTTCCGACTTCCGCGTCCTCGACCGGGAATGGGTACTGGCCCAGGCTCACGCCGTGATCGCCGACCTGCCAGTGGCCGCCGTCAAGCTGGGCATGCTCGGCTCGGTACAGATGGTCGAAACGGTACTGGAAGTCATGCAGTCGCTGCCCGGCGTGCCGCTGGTCTGCGACCCGGTACTGCGTGCCGGCGGCGGTGGCGCCCTGGGCAAGGATGAAGTGGGCTATGCCATCCGCGAGCGCCTGCTGCCGGTGGCGACCATCGCCACCCCGAACCTGCCGGAAGCCCGCATTCTCGCCGAACTGCCCAAAGGCACCCCGGACGAGTGCGCGGAAAAGCTCCTGCCGTTCTGCCGTAACCTGCTGATCACCGGCGGCCACGGCGACGAAACCGAAGTCCACAACCGTCTCTACACCCGGGACGGCGGGCGTTTCACCTTCACCTGCCAGCGCCTCCCCGGCAGCTATCACGGTTCGGGCTGCACCCTGGCCAGCGCGCTGGCCGGCCGCCTGGCCCTGGGCGAGGAACTGTCCAGCGCGGTTCGCAGCGCCCTTGATTACACCTGGCGCACTCTGCGTGATGCCGAACAACCCGGCCACGGCCAGTACGTGCCGCGCCGCCTGCCGCTGGACTTCTGCCAATGAAACTGCGCGGCCTCTACGCCATTACCGACAGCCAATTGCTGGCCGATGGCAAGCTACTGCCCTACGTCGAGGCAGCCCTGAAGGGCGGTGCCAAATTGCTGCAGTACCGCGACAAGTCCAGTGACGAAGCCCGCCGCCTGCGCGAGGCGGAGGCCCTGGGCGAGTTGTGCACCCGCTACGGCGCCCAGCTGATCATCAACGACGACGCCGAACTGGCCGCACGCCTGGGCGTCGGCCTGCACCTGGGCCAGGGCGACGGTTCCCTGGCCGCGGCCCGCGCCTTGCTGGGCCGTCAGGCGATCATCGGCGGCACCTGCCACGCCAGCCTCGACCTGGCGGCTGCGGCGATCAAGGAAGGTGCCAGCTACATTGCCTTCGGCCGCTTCTACAATTCCCAGACCAAGCCGGGCGCGCCTGCCGCCACCCCGGACCTGCTGGACCAGGCCAGGCAGCGTTTCCAACTGCCGATCGTCGCCATCGGCGGCGTGACCCTGGACAACGCCCCCGAGCTGATCGCTCGCGGCGCCAGCATGGTGGCTGTGATCCACGCGCTGTTCGGCGCCGACTCCGCCTCCGAGGTGGAACGCCGCGCCCGTGCCTTCAGCGCCCTGTTCGACGCCGCCTGACCCGAATTCGCTTGAAAGAGAGACCTGCCATGTCCCGTTCCGAAACCCTCTTCGCCAACGCCCAGAAACATATTCCCGGTGGCGTCAACTCGCCGGTCCGCGCCTTCAAGAGCGTCGGCGGCACCCCGCTGTTCTTCAAACACGCAGCCGGTGCCTACGTGACGGACGAGGATGACAAGCGCTACGTGGACTACGTGGGCTCCTGGGGACCGATGATTCTCGGCCACAGCCACCCGGACGTGCTGGACGCCGTGCGCAAGCAACTGGAGCACGGTTTGTCCTACGGCGCCCCCACCGCGCTGGAAGTGGAAATGGCCGACCTGGTCTGCTCCCTGGTGCCGTCCATGGAGATGGTGCGCATGGTGAGCTCCGGCACCGAAGCCACCATGAGCGCCATCCGGCTGGCCCGCGGTTACACCGGCCGCGACAGCATCATCAAGTTCGAAGGCTGCTACCACGGCCACTCCGACTCCCTGCTGGTGAAAGCCGGCTCCGGCGCCTTGACCCTGGGCGTGCCCAGCTCCCCGGGCGTACCGGCGGCCTTCGCCCAGCACACCTTGACCCTGCCGTTCAACGACATCGACGCCGTGGAGAAGACCCTGGCCGAAGTGGGCAACGAAGTAGCCTGCATCATCGTTGAGCCGGTGGCCGGCAACATGAACTGCGTACCGCCGGCACCGGGCTTCCTGGAAGGCCTGCGCAGCCTCTGCGACAAGCACGGCGTCGTGCTGATCTTCGACGAGGTGATGACCGGCTTCCGCGTGGCCCTCGGCGGCGCCCAGGCCCGTTACGGCATCACCCCAGACCTCTCCACCTTCGGCAAGATCATCGGCGGCGGCATGCCGGTAGGCTGCTTCGGCGGCAAGCGCGAAATCATGTCGTGCATCGCCCCTCTAGGTCCGGTCTACCAGGCCGGCACCCTGTCCGGTAACCCGCTGGCCATGGCTGCCGGCCTGACCACCCTGAAGCTGATCAGCCGCCCGGGCTTTCACGCCGAGCTGACCGACTACACCACCCGCATGCTCGACGGCCTGCAACAGCGCGCCGATGCCGCAGGCATCCCGTTCGTCACAACCCAGGCAGGCGGCATGTTCGGCCTGTACTTCAGCGGCGCGGATGACATCGTCACCTTCCAGGACGTCATGGCCAGCGACGCCGATCGCTTCAAGCGCTTCTTCCACCTGATGCTGGAAGGTGGCGTGTACCTGGCGCCGAGCGCCTACGAAGCAGGCTTCACCTCCATCGCCCACGGCGACGCGGAGCTGGCGCTCACCCTGGAAGCAGCCGAGTGCGCTTTCGCCGGCCTGAAGCAGGCCTGACGCAATACAGCACCGCCGCCCTCCCCTGCCTGGCCAGCGCGTATGCGCTGTGCCGGACAGGCAAGGCGATGCTCGACGCGTTACGTCCCGCTGAACGCAAACAAAGTAAAGGCTTTGTAAGATCGCCCCGGCTTATTTCATAATGTGACGGTCGGCGCGTTTCTCGCCGGCCGGGCATGATGCCCGCACTGCTTCCGAGGCGCTGTGATTCCCATGAAACGCACCGGCCGCACCCTGATTCTGGGCTGCCTGTTGCTCCTGCCACTGCTGGCCAATGCCGGCGGCAATTCCCTGCTGATTCCAGCTACCGGCCGCTGCAACCTGAACAGCCTGCCGGAAAACCTCTCGGAAGCCATTTCGGCCTGCCAGCAAGCCGCCAAGGGCGGCGACGCCGAAGCTCAGTACGAGCTCGGCGAGTTCTACTACGACGGCAAACGCACCCCGCGCGACCTGAACCAGGCCCTGCAATGGTTCGAGCAAGCCTCTCTCAAGGGGCACGCCCAAGCACAGCTGCGCCTTGGCAACATGTTCTTCCGTGGCGAAGGTGTGCCGGCCAACAATGTGCAGGCGTACATCGTGCTGAAGATGTCGGCGGTCAATGGCTCGGACGAGGCTATGGACAGCGCCGACCTGGTGGCCGCGCAGATGCGCAGTGATGAACTGGAAATCGCTACCCAGGTGCTGGGACAGATTTTCCGCAACTACCTGCTGGAACTGCAGGCTGCGGACGGCGGTTCGCCCTTCTCGCCGCTGCCCTGACGCAGCGGCTCGCCAACGAAAGAGCTTTCCTTACTTCTCGGGCATCGGCATGGGGAACGGCATTACATTGCTGCCGCCCCTGGCCTCGCTGATCTTCGGCGTCCCCAGACGCTCCACTTCGTCGATGCGGATGATCGAATGCATGGGCAGGAAGCTGCGTACCACGCCTTCGAACTGGGCCTTGAGCTTCTCTTCGCTCGGGTCGACCACCACCTGGGTGCGCTCGCCAAAGACAAACTCCTCCACTTCCAGGAAGCCCCACAGATCGCTCTGGTAGATCTGCTTGGCGTACATCTCGTACACCTGGCCCTGGTTCAGGAAGATCACCTTGTAGATGGGTTCGGGCTTGCTCATGGGAGATCGGCGGTCGTCGCGGGGGAATTTCAGGGGCGCAGATCATAGCATAGCCGCCAGGCAGTCGGCGCTAGGAAGGCCGGGGGATGGCGACTATAATGCGCGGTTCTTCGAACCACCCTGACTGAAGTGCATGGCCAAGAAGCTCTATATCGAAACCCACGGCTGCCAGATGAACGAGTACGACAGCTCGCGCATGGCCGACCTGCTCGGCGAACATCAGGCGTTGGAAGTCACCGAACACGCCGAAGAAGCCGACGTAATCCTGCTCAACACCTGCTCGATCCGCGAGAAGGCGCAGGAGAAGGTGTTCTCGAAACTTGGCCAGTGGCGCGAGCTGAAGCGGCAGAACCCGGAGCTGGTCATCGGCGTGGGCGGCTGCGTAGCCAGCCAGGAAGGCGCCGCCATCCGCGAGCGCGCCCCATACGTAGACGTGGTCTTCGGCCCGCAGACGCTGCACCGCCTGCCGGAAATGATCGACGCCGCGCGCGCCACCCGCAAACCCCAGGTGGACATCAGCTTCCCGGAAATCGAGAAATTCGACCGCTTGCCCGAACCCCGCGTCGACGGCCCCAGCGCTTTCGTTTCCGTGATGGAAGGCTGCAGCAAGTACTGCACCTTCTGCGTGGTCCCCTATACCCGCGGCGAAGAAGTCAGCCGCCCATTCGATGACGTACTCACGGAAGTCATCCACCTGGCCGAGAACGGCGTGTGCGAAGTGACTCTCCTGGGCCAGAACGTCAACGGCTACCGGGGACAGACCCACGATGGCCGCATCGCCGACTTCGCCGAACTGATCCGCGTGGTGGCTGCCGTCGACGGCATCGAGCGCATCCGCTACACCACCTCGCACCCGCTGGAGTTCTCCGACGCGCTGATCCAGGCCCACGCCGAAGTGCCAGAGCTGGTGAAGTTCGTCCACCTGCCGGTGCAGACGGGCTCCGACCGCATCCTCGCGGCCATGAAGCGCAACCACACCGCACTGGAATACAAGTCGCGCATCCGCAAGCTGAAGGCGGCTGTTCCGGACATGTGCATCAGTTCGGACTTCATCGTTGGCTTCCCCGGCGAAACCGACAAGGACTTCGAGCAGACCATGAAGCTGGTGGAAGACGTCGGCTTCGACTTCTCCTTCTCCTTCATCTACAGCTCGCGCCCCGGAACTCCAGCCGCCGATCTGGTGGACGACACGCCCGAAGACGTGAAAAAGCAGCGCCTGCTGATCCTGCAGAGCCGCATTCACCAGCAAGGCTTCGAAATCAGCCGACGAATGGTTGGCAGCGTCCAGCGCATCCTGGTCAGCGACTTCTCCAAGAAGGACCCGGGCATGCTCCAGGGCCGCACCGAAAACAACCGCATCGTCAACTTCCGCAGCGCCAACCCGCGGCTGATCGGCCAGTTCGTCGACGTGCACATCGATGACGCCCTGCCCCACTCCCTGCGCGGCAGCCTGCTCGAAGAGCACCCGCACTGATCGACCTCGAGGGCCCGCACTTTTCCAGGCGGGCCCTCGGGGTTATTCTTCATGTCATCCCATTCCTTCCGCCCAAGGGCGAACACACGACATTGAACGCCTCCCTGGATCTACACCGTTTCACCCTGGAACCCTTTGAAGCCCGCCGCTTCGCCAACCTCTGTGGCCAGCTCGACGAGCACCTGCGCCTGATCGAGCAGCGCATGGCCATCGAAATCCGCAACCGTGGCAACCAGTTCGAACTGGTCGGCGACCCGCAACGCACCCGCGCCACCGAGAACCTCCTGCATCGCCTTTATCGCGAGACCGAGGCCATCGAGCTGTCGCCCGACATGGTGCACCTCTTCCTGCGCGAGACCGGCATGGAAGAAGCCGTGAATCCCAAAGCCGAGCCCGTGAGCCTGCGTACCCGCAAGGGCAACATCCGCCCGCGCGGCGCCAACCAGCAGCGCTACGTGAAATCGATCCTCGATCACGACATCAACTTCGGCATCGGCCCGGCTGGCACTGGCAAGACCTACCTCGCCGTGGCCTGCGCCGTGGACGCCCTGGAGCGCGAGCAAATCCGCCGCATCCTGCTGGTACGCCCCGCAGTCGAGGCCGGCGAGAAGCTCGGCTTCCTCCCCGGCGACCTTTCCCAGAAGATCGACCCCTACTTGCGCCCGCTCTACGATGCGCTCTACGAGATGCTCGGCTTCGACCACGTCGCCAAGCTGATCGAGAAACAGGTGATCGAGGTCGCTCCGCTGGCCTACATGCGCGGTCGCACCCTTAACAACAGCTTCATCATTCTCGACGAGAGTCAGAACACCACCCTCGAGCAGATGAAGATGTTCCTGACCCGTATCGGCTTCGGCTCCACCGCCGTGATCACTGGCGACATCACCCAGATCGACCTGCCGCGCGGCACCAAATCCGGACTGATCCACGTAATCGACGTGCTGCGCGACGTTCCGGGCATCAGCTTCACCCACTTCAAGTCCCAGGACGTGGTACGCCACCCGTTGGTGCAGCGCATCGTGGAAGCCTACGACCGCTACGACAACCGCCAGCAACCGGCCAAGGCCAGACCCGCCGACAACGATCCTGGCGCGATAGACGACAATGCTTGAACTCGACCTGCAACTCGCCAGCGAGGCCCAGGGCCTGCCGAGCGAGGCGGACCTTCGTCGCTGGTGCGAACTGGCCCTGCGCCAGCGCACCGCCGACTCCGAATTGACCATCCGACTGGTGGACGAACCTGAAGGCCGGGAGCTCAACCGCACCTGGCGACACAAGGACTACGCTACCAATGTGCTGTCCTTCCCCGCCGATGTGCCGGACGAGTTGCTGGATATTCCGCTGCTCGGCGACTTGGTGATCTGTGCGCCGGTGGTGGCGCGGGAAGCCGCCGAACAGGGCAAGGCCCTGGAGGCGCACTGGGCGCACCTGGTGATCCACGGATGCCTGCACCTGCTCGGCTACGACCACATCGAAGATGAGGAAGCCGAGGAAATGGAAGCACTGGAACGGGAATTGCTGGCTGAACTTGGCCACCCCGACCCTTATCGTGACGATGAAGACCAATAAGAAGCACCGAGCAAAGGACATATGAGCGAAGATCGATCGAGCAACGGGCACAGGTCCTGGCTGGAAAAGCTGACCCAGGCCTTTGCCCATGAGCCGAAAAGCCGCCAGGAGCTCCTCGAGCTGCTGCGCGAAGCCCACCAGAACAAGCTACTCGACAGCGAGGCGCTGTCGATCGTCGAAGGCGCGATCCAGGTCGCTGACCTGCAAGTACGCGACATTATGGTGCCGCGTTCGCAGATGATCAGCATCAAGGCCGCGCAGACGCCGAAGGAGTTCCTCCCGGCGATCATCGACGCCGCCCACTCCCGATACCCGGTCATCGGCGAAAGCCTCGATGACGTCATGGGCATCCTCCTGGCCAAGGACCTGCTGCCGCTGATCCTTCAAGAGAATGGCCAGAGCTTCAACATCAAGGACCTGCTGCGACCGGCGACCTTCGTGCCGGAATCCAAGCGCCTGAACGTGCTGCTGCGCGAGTTCCGCGCCAACCACAACCACATGGCCATCGTGATCGACGAGTACGGTGGCGTGGCGGGCCTGGTGACCATCGAGGACGTACTGGAACAGATTGTCGGCGACATCGAAGACGAGCATGACGTCGAAGAAGACAGCTACATCAAACCGCTGCCCAGCGGCGACTTCATCGTCAAGGCGCTGACCCCGGTGGACGCGTTCAACGAGTTCTTCGAAACCGACTTCTCCGAAGACGAGTTCGACACCGTCGGCGGCCTGGTCATGGGTGCCTTCGGCCACCTGCCCAAGCGTAACGAAACCACCGAGATCGGCGAGTTCCGCTTCCGCGTACTCAACGCAGACAGCCGTCGCATTCACTTGCTGCGCCTCTCCCCGCTGTCCCATTGATTCGCGCGCCCCTCCACAGCGGAGGGGCGCACGTGGATAATCGCGCCCCGGGTCGGTGCTCAGACCGCGCCCGCACTCAATTCCAGCGCCCCACCCGCCCAAGGACCGAGCATGAACTGGATCACCCGCCCCGGCTGGCCGGGCAACCTGCTGGCACTGGCCGCCGGCGCCCTGACGCCCCTGGCCTTCGCCCCCTTCGACTTCTGGCCCCTGGAACTGCTGTCCCTGGCCCTGTTCTACCTGGGCCTGCGCGACCTGGCGCCTAAAGCCGCGTTCATTCGCGGCTGGTGCTATGGCTTCGGCCTGTTCCTCACCGGCACCGGCTGGATCTACGTCAGTATCCACGACTATGGCGCCGCCTCGGTGCCCCTGGCGGGCTTCCTGACCGTCGGATTCAGCGCCGGGGTCGCCCTCTTCTTCGCCCTCCCGGCGCTGGTCTGGGCGCGCTGGCTGCGCCGCAGCGAAGCGTCCCTGGCCGACACCCTGGCTTTCGCTGCCCTCTGGCTGGCCCAGGAGGCCTTCCGCGGCTGGTTCCTCACCGGCTTCCCCTGGCTCTACGCTGGCTATAGCCAGCTCGATGGCCCGCTGGCGGGGCTGGCGCCGGTCGGCGGTGTCTGGCTGGCGTCCTTCGCCCTGGCGCTGAGTGCGGCCCTGTTGGTGAACCTGGCACGCCTGCGCAGCCGTCCGACCTTCCTCGGCGCGGGGCTTGTCCTGTTGATCGCGCCCTGGGCCGTCGGCCTGGCGCTGAAGGGGCACGCCTGGACCCAGCCAGCCGGTGCGCCGCTGAAAGTGGCAGCCATGCAAGGCAACATCGAACAGAACCTGAAGTGGGACCCGGAGCAGCTCAACGCCCAGCTCGCCCTCTACCGCGACATGACCTTCAGCGCCGAGAAGGCCGACCTGATCGTCTGGCCGGAAACCGCGGTGCCGGTGCTCAAGGAGTTCGTGGACGGTTACCTCGGCGTCATGGGCCGCTTTGCCAATGACCGCCAGTCCGCCCTGATCACAGGCGTGCCGATTCGCCAAAGCAACGAGCGCGGCGAAAAACGCTATTACAACGGCATCACCGTCGTAGGCCAGGGTGAAGGCACCTACCTGAAGCAGAAGCTGGTGCCCTTCGGCGAGTACGTGCCACTGCAGGACGTACTGCGCGGGCTGATCGCCTTCTTCGACCTGCCGATGTCCGACTTCGCCCGTGGCGACTCCAAGCAACCGCCGCTGCTGGCCAAGGGTTACCGCATCGCCCCGTACATCTGCTACGAGGTGGTCTACCCCGAGTTCGCGGCCGAGTTGGCCGCCAACAGCGACATCCTGCTGACGGTGAGCAACGACACCTGGTTCGGCACCTCCATCGGTCCCCTGCAACACCTGCAGATGGCCCAGATGCGTGCCCTGGAGGCCGGGCGCTGGATGATCCGCGCCACCAACAACGGCGTCACCGTGCTGATTGACCCGTTCGGCCAGATCACCGAAGGCATCCCGCAGTTCCAGCAAGGGGTGCTCTACGGCGAAGTCCTGCCCATGCAGGGCCTGACGCCCTACCTGCAATGGCGTGCCTGGCCACTGGTGATCCTCTGCGGCCTGCTCTTCGCCTGGGCCCTGTTGGCCAGCCGGATCGCCAAGACGGTGTGAAAACAGCGTGCGAAGGGCTGCACAGCAGCCCCGTAGGTTGGTGTAGAGCGAAGCGAAACCCAACGATTCCCGGCTGGGATGCACGTTGGGCTTCGCGGAGCTCAGCCACAACCTACCAGAGCCGCCCCGCTGTCGGTGAGCGAACTCATTCGCGAAGGGCTGCCTGGTGGCCCCTTCCCATTCAGTCATACGCCAGTGGATAAGCCAGCAGCCCGATCGCCTCATTGAGCAGCATCCCGCTCTGCCAGACCGCCTTCGACTCCGGCAACCAGCCGCCCAGCGGACGAGCGTTGGGCACGCCCAGGTACCCCATGGGCGCCGCCACCACCTCGAACCCTGCGCGCTCGAAACACCAGCGGGCCCGGGGCATGTGGGCTGCCTGGGTAACCAGCAGCACACGGCGCACACCCGCCGGTTGCAACAGCTTCGCGCTGTAGGTCGCGTTCTCCCAGGTGGTGCGGCTCTCCCCTTCCTGCCAGCGCACGGCCAGGCCGAAGTCCCGTTCCAGCGTGTCGGCCATGATTCGCGCCTCGCTCGGAGGCTCGCCGTAGTGCAGGCCGCCGCTGGTCAACAGCGGCAGGCGGCTGGCACGAGCCAGGCGTGCGGCATAGCGCAGGCGCTCCAGGGCCATGGCCGATGGCTGGTCGCTGCCCCAGGCCGGATCGTCGCGCTCGCGACCGCCGCCCAGAACCACAATGGCATCCACCCGCCCGGCCAACTGCGCCCACTGCGCCTCGGCCAGAGGTGGTTCGCGCTCCAGCACCCTGGCCGACCATTCGACCATGATCGGCAGACTCATCAGCCAGAGGCCGCCGAGCCCCGCCACGAAGCAGGCCAGCGACAGGCGCGGCATGCGCCGACGCAGCCACCAGGCAAGCAAGAGCAACAGCAGCAGGCCGCCGGGCGGCAGCAGGAATTGCTTGATGATGTAGCGAATCGGCATGGACACCTCCAGGGTGCCCGGAGCCTAACGGGGATTGGACGTACGGAAAAGCTGCGACCCGCAGGACATACAGGCCTGCACGCCCTGGCCGCGCTGCCAACTGGCCGGGGTGCCGCACATGGCACAGCACAGCTGCTGGCTGCGCTTGAACAGGGGTTTGGGCTTGAGCGCGAAGCGCTTGGGAGGACTGCTTTCGGTGTGCGGAGCGCGACGGGGCAGATCCTCGATGGCCGCCAGTTCCTCGGCGGCGGCGTGCCAGCCGCTGAGCCAGCGCGTGTCGCGATCCAGATAGGCACGGATCAGCTCCATCTCGGCGGGCGTCAGTCCCTTGAGCTCCAGTTCGAGCGGTTCTTCGTCGCGCAGACGAACCGCCGTATCCGCTTCATCCAGCGCCAGGGCCAGCCGGTGCAACAACCGTTCGTAAAGCCCGCTCCCTGAATCCGCCCGCCGCAACTGACCCATCCAGCACCTCGAACTACGTAAACGCTTGCCTTGCTTATGAAAAGCTTAGCGTTCGGTTCCCTGCCGCAAGGTGCCAGCGACAAACGGTGCCGGGATTGCCGACGGACGCCCGCCCGTGCATTCAGGGTTTCCCTAGGCCGATGGGGGTCATGTATGCTACGGCGCTTGAATTTCCGTTTCCTCCAGGGTTCGGCAGCACTGGCCAAGGCCAGCCAACCGGACCGAGGGACTCCATCCTCCAGCGCCAGTAGCCATGCACGAACAGTATCAGCCCCGCGAAATCGAAGCCGCCGCGCAAGCCCACTGGGACGCGCATAAATCCTTTGAAGTGAGTGAGCAGCCCGGCAAGGACACCTTCTATTGCCTGTCGATGTTCCCCTACCCGAGCGGCAAGCTACACATGGGGCACGTGCGCAACTACACCATCGGTGACGTGATCGCCCGCTACCACCGCATGCAGGGCAAGAACGTGCTGCAGCCCATGGGCTGGGACGCTTTCGGCATGCCGGCGGAAAACGCCGCGATGAAGAACAACGTTGCGCCCGCCAAGTGGACCTACGAGAACATCGCCTACATGAAGTCCCAGCTCAACAGCCTGGGGCTGGCGATCGATTGGTCCCGTGAGGTCACCACCTGCAAGCCCGACTACTACCGCTGGGAGCAGTGGCTGTTCACCCGCCTGTTCGAGAAAGGCGTGATCTACCGCAAGAACGGCACCGTCAACTGGGACCCGGTGGACCAGACGGTCCTCGCCAACGAGCAGGTCATCGACGGCCGTGGCTGGCGTTCCGGTGCGCTGGTGGAGAAGCGCGAGATCCCGATGTACTACTTCAAGATCACCGCCTACGCGGATGAACTCTTGAGCAGCCTCGACGACCTGGATGGCTGGCCCGAGCAGGTCAAGACCATGCAGCGCAACTGGATCGGCAAGTCCCGCGGCATGGAAGTCAGCTTCCCCTACGATCCGGCCAGCATCGGCCAGGCCGGCGCGATGAAGGTCTTCACCACCCGCCCCGACACCCTGCTGGGCGCCACCTACGTCGCCGTCGCCGCCGAGCACCCGCTGGCCACCCTGGCCGTGCAGAAGCTGCCGGCCGACAAGGCCGCCGAGCTGCAAGCTTTCATCGACGAATGCAAGCGTGGCGGCGTCGCCGAAGCCGATATCGCCACCCAGGAAAAGAAAGGCCTGCCCACGCCGCTCTTCGTCGAGCACCCGCTGACCGGCGAGAAGCTGCCAGTCTGGGTCGCCAACTACGTCCTGATGAACTACGGCGAAGGCGCCGTGATGGCCGTGCCGGCCCACGACGAGCGCGATTTCGCCTTCGCCCACAAGTACGACCTGCCGATGAAAGCGGTGATTCGCACCTCCGCCGGTGACGAAACCCCGGCTCCGTGGCAGGACGCTTACGGCGAGCATGGCCAACTGATCAATTCCGGTGAGTTCGACGGCCTGGACTACCAGGGCGCGTTCGACGCCATCGAAGTGGCCCTGCAGAAGAAGGGCCTGGGCCAGGCCCGTACCCAGTTCCGCCTGCGCGACTGGGGCATCAGCCGCCAGCGCTACTGGGGCTGCCCGATTCCGATCATCCATTGCCCGAGCTGCGGCGACGTGCCAGTTCCGGAAGACCAGCTGCCGGTGGTTCTGCCGGAAGACGTCGTGCCGGACGGCGCGGGCAGCCCGCTGGCGAAGATGCCCGAGTTCTACGCCTGCACCTGCCCGAAATGCGGCACCACGGCCAAGCGCGAAACCGACACCATGGATACCTTCGTGGAAAGCTCCTGGTACTTCGCCCGCTACGCCTCGCCGAACTACGACAAGGGCATGGTCGACCCGGCCGCGGCCAACCACTGGCTGCCGGTGGACCAGTACATCGGCGGCATCGAACACGCCATTCTCCACCTGCTCTACGCACGCTTCTTCCACAAGCTGATGCGCGACGAAGGCCTGGTCAGCTCCAACGAGCCGTTCAAGAACCTGCTCACCCAGGGCATGGTCGTGGCCGAGACCTACTACCGCACGGCGGCCAACGGCGGCAAGGACTGGTTCAACCCGGCCGACGTCGAAGTGGAGCGTGATGCCAAGGCCAAAGTCATTGGCGCCCGCCTGAAGTCCGATGGCCTGCCGGTAGAAATCGGCGGCACCGAGAAAATGTCGAAGTCGAAGAACAACGGCGTCGACCCACAGGCGATGATCGACCAGTACGGCGCTGATACCTGCCGCCTGTTCATGATGTTCGCCTCGCCGCCGGACATGAGCCTGGAATGGTCCGACTCCGGCGTCGAGGGTGCCAGCCGCTTCCTCCGCCGCGTCTGGCGCCTGGCCCAAAGCCACGTCGCCGCAGGCCTTCCGACCGCCCTGGACCGCAGTGCCCTGAATGACGACCAGAAGGCCGTGCACCGCGCCATCCACCTGGCCATCAAACAAGCCAGCCAGGATATTGGCCAGTACCACAAGTTCAACACCGCTATCGCAGCTGTGATGACCCTGATGAACGTGCTGGAAAAGGCCGCACAGAGCAGCGCCGAAGACCGCGCCCTGCTTCAGGAAGGCCTGGAAGCCGTCGCCCTGCTGCTGGCCCCCATCACCCCGCACATCAGCCATGAGCTGTGGCGCGAACTGGGCCACGCCGACGCCATCATCGACGCCGACTGGCCGACCGTGGACGAAGCCGCCCTGGTGCAGGACAGCCTGCAACTGGTGGTGCAGGTCAACGGCAAGCTGCGTGGCCACATCGAAGTGCCGGCCGATGCCAGCCGCGAGGCGGTGGAAGCCACCGCACGCGCTAACGAGAACGTGCTGCGCTTCACCGACGGGCTGACCATACGCAAGGTCATCGTGGTGCCCGGCAAACTGGTCAATATCGTCGCCAACTGATCGAAGCCGGCGCCCTCCTCCCGGAGTGGCGCCGGACTGCTTGCAAGGGGAAAGCAATAAATGATGAAACGGAATCTGCTGGTCCTGGGCCTTACCGCGCTGCTGAGCGCATGCGGCTTCCACCTGCGCGGCACTGGCGACGCCGACTTCGCCCTGACCGAGCTGGACGTCACAGCCCGCAACCAGTACGGCCAGACCGTCAAGGCGATGCGCGATGCCCTGGAAGACAACGGCGTCAATGTCCATGCCGGCGCACCGTACACCCTCGTGCTGGCCCGCGAAGACGAAACCCAGCGCACCGCGTCCTACACCGGCGGCAACCGCAGCGCCGAGTACGAACTGAACCAGACACTGCAGTACGAGATCCGCGGCGCCAACGACCTGCTGCTGATGGACGACAAGCTGACCGTGCAGAAGTACTACGTGCATGACAGCAACAACCTGATCGGCTCCGACCAGGAAGCGGCACAACTGCGCCAGGAAATGCGTCAGGAGATGATCCAACAGATGGTCATGCGCCTGCAGCTGATCACCCCGGCCCAGTTGGACCAGCTGCAGCAGACCGCCGAAGCCAAGGCAAAAGCCGAAGCAGAAGCCCTGGAAGCTGCCCGCCAGGCCGAGAAGGCCCAGCAACCGCAGCAGTCGCCGCTGCAACTGCCCATCCAGTGAGTACACGGGGCCGCACCAGCGGCCCCGGTCATTTTCGCCTATGAAACTCAACCCCGCACAACTGGGCAAACACCTGCAGGGCCAACTGGCCCCGGTCTACGTCGTCAGCGGAGACGAGCCGTTGCTCTGCCAGGAAGCATGCGACGCCATTCGCGCCAGCGCCCGCGCGCGGGATTTCAGCGAGCGCCAGGTCTTCAACGCCGAAGCCAACTTTGACTGGGGCCTTCTGCTGGAGGCAGGCGCCAGCCTGTCGCTGTTCGCCGAAAAACGCCTGCTGGAAGTGCGCCTGCCGTCGGGAAAGCCCGGCGACAAAGGCGCCGCGGCCCTGCTGGAGTACCTGTCCCGCCCGCCGGAAGACACCGTATTGCTGCTGAGCCTGCCCAAGCTCGATGGCAGTACCCAGAAGACCAAGTGGGCCAAGGCCCTGATCGACGGCGCCGACGCCCAGTTCATCCAGATCTGGCCCATCGAAGCACACAACCTGCCGCAGTGGATTCGCCAGCGCCTGTCCCAGGCCGGTCTGGCCGCCAACCAGGAGGCTGTGGACCTGATCGCCGTGCGCGTCGAGGGCAACCTGCTGGCCGCCGCCCAGGAAATCGAGAAACTCAAGCTGCTGGCCGAAGGTGGGCAGATCGATGCCGCCACCGTCCAGGCAGCGGTGGCAGACAGCGCCCGCTTCGATGTCTTCGGGCTGATCGACGCCGCCCTCAATGGCGAACCGGCGCACACCCTGCGCACCCTGGAGGGCCTGCGCGGCGAGGGCGTGGAGCCACCGGTGATTCTCTGGGCGCTCGCCCGCGAATTGCGCCTGCTGGCCAGCCTGGCCCAGCAATACAGCCAGGGCGTTCCGCTGGAAAAGGCCTTCGCCTCCGCTCGCCCGCCGGTCTGGGACAAACGCCGCCCCCTGGTTTCCCGAGCCTTGCAGCGCCACCCGGCATCGCGCTGGAACCAACTGCTGCAGGACGCCCAACGCATCGACGCGCAGATCAAGGGCCAGGCTCCAGGCGATCCGTGGAACGGCCTGGCACGCCTCGCCCTGCTCCTGGCCGGTCAGCGCCTGCCGCTAGCGGCCGAATAGCTGGACATTTTCTGAACAGCGTCCGATGATGCGCGCGCCCGCACTGACGCGAGCGCCGATCGAGGACAGGCCATGGCCAAGAAACGCAAGCAAGGCGCGCCAAACCGCGCGAAATCCCTGGCAGCCCAACCGCTCTTCCGCTGCCGCCAGGAAAAACCGCTGAAAGGCAAAGGCAGCTACCGCCGCGAAGCCTCCCACGATTGGGAGGCTTCGTCGCTTATGGCAGCCTGAAAAGGCTTGAAACGGCCCGGACGTGTTAAGGTCGCGACTGATTTGTCTGCCTCGAGACCTCCGTATGTTCGATGCCCCAGCCCCCGGCCCGATGTTCCGCTGCCTGGCCGTGGCCTCCGCCCTCTCCCTGCTCTCCTCCTGCGCTGACACCCCTGCGCAAAAAGCCGCTTCGGCGCCCCTGCCGCAGGTCAGCCAGCCCGCCCCGAAAGTCCCTGTAGCACCTGCTCAAGCTGCCCCAGCGGTAATGCCCGCCATCAGCTTCAGTGCCTGGCGTGACGACTTCCGCCGCGAAGCACTGGCCAGCGGGATCGACGCCGCCACCTTCGATCGCGCGTTCGCTGGAATCACACCCGACCCGAGCGTGATCAACGCAGACCGCAGCCAGCCCGAGTTCACCCGCCCCGTCTGGGAATACCTGGAAGGCGCCATTTCTCCTTACCGGGTACGCAAAGGCCAGGCCCTGCTGGCCGAGCACACCGCCACCCTGGATGCGATCGAACAGCGCTTCAGCGTGGACCGCGAGCCGCTGGTCGCGATCTGGGGAATGGAAAGCAGCTTCGGCCAGTTCATGGGCGACAAATCGGTCATCCGCTCCCTGGCCACCCTGGCCTACGAAGGCCGCCGACCGGCCTTTGCCCATGCCCAATTGCTGGCCGCCCTGCAGATTCTCCAGCACGGCGACATCCAGCCGGGCAGCATGCTTGGGTCCTGGGCCGGCGCCATGGGCCAGACCCAGTTCATACCCACGACCTATAACAGCCACGCCGTGGATTTCGATGGCGATGGCCGCCGTGATATCTGGAACTCCTCGGCTGACGCACTGGCCTCGGCCGCTCACTACCTGCAAGCCTCTGGCTGGCGCAAAGGGCAACCCGCGGCGCTCCAGGTGCAGCTGCCGCAAGGCTTCGACTACGCCCACGCCGATGGCGACATCCGCAAGCCGGTATCGCAATGGCAGGCCTTGGGCGTGCAGCTCGGGCCACAGGACAACGGACTTGCCGGCGAGCCCGCCTCGCTGCTGCTACCGGCTGGCCATCGTGGTCCGGCTTTCCTGGTCCTGGATAACTTCCGCGCCATCCTGAAATACAACAACTCCTCGTCCTACGCCCTGGCGGTCAGCCTGCTGGGCGAACGCTTCGACGAGCGCGGCCAGCTCACCGGCAGTTGGCCCCGTGACGAGCGTCCCCTGAGTCGCAGCGAGCGAGTCGAACTGCAGGAATCACTCGCCGCGGCCGGCTACAACCCGGGCGCGGCAGACGGCATCATCGGCGCCAATACCCGCAAGGCAATCCGTGTTTACCAGCAACGCCTGGGTTGGCCGGCGGATGGCTACCCCACCCTGGAGCTACTCAGACAGTTGCGCGGCGGACGCTGAGGCATCCGCCCTGCTTGCGGCCGTCGGATGCTCCCGCCTCCAGACGGCTGCAAGTTCGTGCAAAAACCTTTGTGATAAACTGCGCCACCCCATTTTGCCCCTGCGGCAGCCAACGGAGCCACCAGCGGAGCCAGATTTCCGATGTCCGATACAGACTCGTCCAAACCCGTCGCCAGCGGCGAAAAGTTCCGTACTGCTCAGGGCATCATCGCGATCAAGGATGGCCAGAAGCACCGTGCCTCGGCCGAACCGCAGGTGTTCGAGCCCAAGCCCAAGTGGCTGCGGGTCAAGGCACCAGGCGGCAGCCGCTTCGAGGCGGTCAAGCGCAATGTCGGCGAACATCGCCTGAGCACCGTGTGCCAGGAATCGCACTGCCCGAACATGGGTGAGTGCTGGTCCAACGGAACCGCCACCATCATGCTGATGGGTTCGGTGTGTACCCGTGCCTGCCGCTTCTGCGCCGTGGACACTGGCAATCCCAACGGCTGGCTGGATCTGGAAGAGCCGCAGAACACCGCCAAGTCGGTCGAGCTGATGGCGCTGCGCTATATCGTGCTGACCTCGGTGGATCGCGACGACCTGGACGATGGCGGCGCCAGCCACTACGCCGCCTGCGTGCGTGCCATCAAGGAGCGCACGCCGCAGGTGGTTGTGGAAGCGCTGACCCCGGACTTCAACGGCGACACTGAGGCCATCGCACGGGTCGTGGACTCCGGCCTGGAGGTGTTCGCGCAGAACGTCGAGACGGTCAAGCGCCTGACCCATGTGGTGCGCGACCCACGCGCCGGCTACGAGAAAACCCTGCGCGTGCTGGAGCATGCCAAGCGCCACCGCCCGAACGTGTTGACCAAGACCAGCCTAATGCTGGGCCTGGGCGAGACTGACGAGGAAGTCATCGAGACCATGGACGACCTGCGCGCCATTGGTGTGGACATCCTGACCCTCGGCCAGTACCTGCAGCCCACCCGCAATCACCTGCCGGTCAAGCGCTGGGTCAGCCCAGAGGAATTCAACCACTTCCGCGAAATCGGCCTGCAGAAGGGCTTCATGGAAGTCGCGGCTGGCCCGCTGGTGCGCTCCAGCTACAGGGCCGACAAGGTGTTCGAAAAGAATAACCTGGGCTTGGCGGCACCGGTGCCGGTACCGGGCCAACCCCAGGACCCGAGCCTCATTCCGACGCTCAACCTGGGTTGAGCGGGAAGTGCCCAGCCCGCTCCCGAGGGAGAGGGTTGCGGTGATTGTGCAGCGGACAATCAAACGCGGTCTGAATAAACGAAACGGCCCCTCTCCCGATGGGAGAGGGGCCATCTTTTTTCGGGAACTTACTTCTACTGCGTGTAGCCCAGCCGCCGACGCAGGGCCTGCTCCAGGCGCTGCGCCACTTCATCGAGCTGCGGCGGCGTCTCGATAAGGTCCTTGAGCTGCACCATCTTCAGCCCGGTATAGCCGCAGGGGTTGATCCGCCAGAAGGGCGACAGATCCATGTCCAAGTTGAGCGCGAGGCCGTGCAGGGAGCAGCCACGGCTGACCCGCAGCCCCAGCGAGGCGATCTTGTCGCCGTCGACATAGACGCCGGGCGCATCCGCCTTGGGCGCCGCCTCGACACCATAGTCGGCCAGCACATCGACCAGGCTCTGCTCCATGGCCGTCACCAGCTCGCGCACGCCAAGCCCCAGGCGACGCAGGTCCAGCATCAGATAGGCCACCAGCTGGCCGGGGCCGTGGTAGGTGACCTGGCCGCCGCGCTCGACCTGGACCACCGGGATGTCTCCCGTCGCCAGCAGATGCTCGGCCTTGCCAGCCTGGCCCTGGGTGAACACCCGGGGATGCTGCAGCAGCCAGATTTCGTCGGGCGTGCTTTCGTCGCGCTCGGCAGTCAGGCGGCGCATCGCCTCCAGGGTCGGCAGGTAGTCCACCAGCCCCAGATGCCGCACGATGAGTTCGGCAGATGACACTAAAGCACCATATGCACGCGACCGGTGGCACGCAGGTCGACATGGATCGCCTGCAACTGGTCGACGCCGGTGGCGGTGATCAGCACCTGCACCGAGAGGAAACGGCCATTGCGGCTGTCGCGCATCACCAAGGTGGAGGCGTCGAAACCGGGCGCATGGCGCTGGATGATGTCGATCACCAGATCGGCGAAGCCATCGAAGGAATCGCCGATTACCTTGATGGGATAACGCTCGCAGGGGAACTCGATTTTCGGGGGTTGTACGTCAGGAGTGTCGGTCATGGCGGAAGCGGACTCGTGATCCGCGATGCGGACGCCCCGTGCCAGGATCAGGCGCGAGGCGTCGGCTCAGTAGGTCAGTTGAAAAGGCCGAAGAAGAACAGGCGAATGCTATCCCACAGGCGGCGGAAGAAGCCACCTTCCTCGACGGTTTCCAGGGCGATCAGGTCAGCGCTGTGGATCACCTGGTCTTCCATTTTCACCTCGACCTTGCCGATCACGTCACCCTGCTTGATGGGCGCAACCAACTGCGGGTTGAGGGTCATGCTGGCCTGCAGCTTCTTGATCTGGCCCTTGGGCAGGGTCAGGGTCAGGTCCTGGGCCAAGCCGGCCTTGGCTTCACGGGTAGAACCCTTCCAGACCTGGGCTTTGGCCAGTTCGGCACCCTTCTGGTAGAAGGTCTGGGTTTCGAAGAAGCGGAAGCCGTAGGTCAGCAGCTTCTGGGTTTCGGCGGCACGGGCCTGCTCGCTGTTGGTGCCGAACACCACAGCAATGAGGCGCATGTTGTCGCGTACGGCAGACGCCACCAGGCAGTAGCCGGCTTCCTCGGTGTGGCCAGTCTTCAGGCCATCGACGGTCTTGTCGCGCCACAGCAGCAGGTTGCGGTTGGGCTGCTTGATGTTGTTCCAGAAGAACTCCTTCTGGGAGTAGATGGCGTAGTGGGCCGGATCTTCGTAGATGATCGCGCGCGCCAGGGTCGCCATGTCATGGGCAGTCGAGTAGTGCTCCGGGTTGGGCAGGCCGGTGGCGTTCATGAAGTGGCTGCCGCTCATGCCCAGCTTCTCGGCGGAGGTGTTCATCATGTCGGCGAAGGCGTCTTCGCTGCCGGCGATGTGCTCGGCCACGGCAACGCTGGCGTCGTTACCCGACTGGATGATGATGCCGCGCAGCAGGTCGCCCAGGGCTACCTGGGTGTTGACCTGGACGAACATGCGCGAACCGCCGGTGCGCCAGGCGTGCTCGCTGATGGTGACCGGGTCGGTCTCGCCGATCTGGCCCTTGCGGATTTCCAGGGTGGCGATGTAGGCGGTCATCAGCTTGGTCAGACTGGCCGGAGGCAGGCGCTGGTCGCCGTTGTTCTCCACCAGAACCTGGCCACTCTGGGCGTCCATCAGGACATAGGATTTGGCGGCCAGTTGCGGCGCCGACGGAATGACCTGCTGGGCCGCCATGGAAACCGGCGCGACGATGAGCAAGGCTGCGGGCAGTAATAGGCGTTTGGCGAAGCTGAAGATGTTCATCCGTCTCTCTGAAAAGTCACTAATGGTCTAACGGGCCCTTGCGGGCAAGTAAGAGAAGCCGTCAGTCCGGCTTCACCAGGGTTGGCTGGCCGATATTGGCCAGGCGCAGATTGTCCTGCAGTTGCTGGGCTTCACCCTGAGTTCCGATCGGCCCCAGGCGCACCCGATGCAGGATCTGCTGGTTGCGCACGACCGAGCTGATGAAGACCGGTGCACTCACCGTCCCGCTCAGCTTGGCCTTGAGGAGTTCCGCAGCGTCCGGATTGGCGAAGGCGCCCACCTGGAGATACAGGCCAGAGGCTGCGAGTGAATCGTTTTTTTTTGCGTCGATCTGCACAGGCAGTACGGCAGCGGCGTGTTGCTGCGGCGGCGGGGTGTACTGCTCGATCTGCGCGCTGGCCACCAGCGGCTGGGCAATCGGCTGCGCCTGTGGCTGGGCCTGGGCAGCCATCTTCGGCTGCGCCAGCACCATGGGTACCGGCCGCCCCTGGGCAGCCCACCATTGGTGGGGGTCGATGCCTTCGACCTTGACCCGCGCCGTACCCGTTTCGGCATAGCCGAGCTTCTTCGCCGCGGCGAAGGACAAGTCGATGATGCGGTCGGAGTAGAACGGGCCACGGTCGTTGACCCGCAGGATTACGCTACGGCCGTTGTCCAGGTTGGTCACACGGACATAGCTCGGCAGCGGCAGCGTCTTGTGCGCGGCGGTCATGCCATAGAGGTCGTAGGCCTCGCCGTTGGCAGTGGCCTGGCCGTGGAACTTGGTGCCGTACCAGGACGCGGTGCCCACCGCCTGGTAGCGGCGCGCATCGTTCATCGGGTAGTAGGTCTTGCCCAGCACGGTATAGGGGTTCGCCTTCACCGAGCCGTAGTGCGGCATGGGCACCGCGTCGGGGATGCGCGAAACGTCGACGTCCCACCAGGGGGCGCCGTCCTTGTGCGGACGAGAATAATCACCGGGGCCTGAAATCGGGCCGCCCGGCTGGACCGGCTCCGGCGCGCGGCTGCTCGAGCAGCTGGCCAGCAGCAATGCAACGGCGCCGTAGACGGCGACTCTTATCGGTTGTGGCATCGGTTAACGCCCGCCCCTTGCGTTGACCAGCAGATCGGAAAGTTGATGCACGGCCATGGAATACATCACGCTGCGATTGTAGCGGGTAATGACGTAGAAGTTCGGCAATCCCATCCAGTACTCCGCCCCCTCGTCACCCTCCAGCCTGAAGGCCGTAACCGGCACATCATCGCGCAGTGCGTCGCTGCTTGCCCAGCCCAGCGCCCTAAGATCGCCGACGTTCTTCACCGGGTCCAGCCCCTGGGTCAACCCTTCGTCGATTCGTTCGCCGCGCACCTGCGCGCGACTTACCACCCGACCGCCCGGCACCCAGCCGTGGCGCTTGAAGTAGCTGGCGACGCTGCCGATGGCATCCACGGGGTTGTTCCAGATATCGATGTGGCCGTCGCCGTCGAAGTCCACGGCATAGGCACGGAAGCTGCTCGGCATGAACTGCGGCAGCCCCATGGCCCCGGCGTAGGAGCCCTTGAGCATCAGCGGATCGACCTGCTCCTCGCGCGCCAGCAGGAGGAACTCCTTGAGCTGCTTGCGGAAGAAGTCGGCACGCGGCGGGTAATCGAAGCCCAGGGTGGACAGGGCATCGATCACACGGAAGTTGCCGGTATTGCCGCCGTAGAAGGTCTCGACACCGATGATCGCCACGATGACCTGCGCCGGCACGCCGTATTCCTTCTCGGCACGGGCCAGGGCCTCGGCATGCTGGTTCCAGAAGGCCACGCCTTTCTGGATGCGCGCCGGGGTGATGAAGATCGGCCGGTATTCCTTCCAGGGCTTGACCCGCTCGGCGGGCCGGGAAATGGCGTCGAGAATGGATTGCTTGCGCTCCACCTCACGGAACAGGTCCACCAGTTGCTCGCCGGCGAAACCGTAGTCACGCGTCATCTCGGCGACGAACTCGGCCACCTGCGGCGATCCCTCGTAGTCTCCGGACTGTACCGGTGCGGCTGCACCCAGCAGGCCGACAAGGGCGATCCCGGTGGCGCCTAGCTGCATCCACTTGCGCAGTGCTTTCAAATCATTCACTCGTTTCAAACCTGGGCGATCCACTTGCGATGGGTATGAATCGCCATCAATACCCCAAACCCAGACAGCAGCGTCACCAGATGGGTTCCGCCGTAGCTAATGAAGGGAAGGGGTACCCCCACGACCGGCAAGAGTCCACTGACCATGCCGATGTTGACGAACACGTATACGAAGAAGGTCATGGTCAGACTGCCCGCCAGCAGCTTGCCGAACAGGGTCTGTGCCTGGGCGGTGATCACCAGGCCGCGGCCGATCAGGAGCAGGTAGACCAACAGCAGCAGGCAGACGCCCACCAGGCCGAACTCTTCGCTGAGGACCGCAATGATAAAGTCCGTGTGGCTTTCGGGCAAAAAATCCAGATGCGACTGGGTGCCCAGCAGCCAGCCCTTGCCGAACACGCCACCCGAGCCGATCGCCGCCTTCGACTGGATGATGTTCCAGCCGGTGCCGAGCGGATCGCTTTCCGGGTCGAGGAAGGTCAGCACGCGCTGTTTCTGGTATTCGTGCAGCACGAAGTACCACATGCCCACCGCCACCGGCACGACCGCGGCCACCGCGCCCAGGATCCAGCGCCACTGCAGGCCGGCCATGAACAGCACGAACGCGCCCGAGGCAAGGATCAGCAGGCCGGTGCCAAGGTCGGGCTGTTTCAGGATCAGCACGAAAGGCACGAGGATCAGCACGAGGCTGACAGCGATGTGCTTGAGCTTGGGTGGCAGGTTGTGCCGCGACAGGTACCAGGCGATGGTCGCCGGCATGATGATCTTCATGAATTCCGAAGGCTGGAAGCGAATCACACCCGGAATATTGATCCAACGAGTGGCACCCATGGCCGTGTGGCCCATAACCTCCACCGCCATCAGCAGGGCGACACCCACCACATAGGCCAGCGGCACCCAGCGCGCCATGAAGCGCGGCTCGAACTGGGCGATGACGATCATTGCGCCGATGCCGAGGCCGAAGGAACTAGCCTGCTTCATCAGCAGTTCCCAATGCTTGCCACTGGCCGAATAGAGGACGAACAGGCTGCCGGCTGCCAGCAACAGGATAATCAGCAACAGCCAGCCATCGATGTGCAGGCGTTGCAACAACGTGGCGCGGCGCTTGAGCACGTCCTCCTGGGAGATGGTGCGGTCGAAGTTGCTGTTCATCGGTTGGCGCTCTGCTGGTCCGCCAGCGGCTGGGGCGGACGGAATTCGGGTTTCAACTGGCCATCCTCGCCGAGCAGCCAGGCGTCCATGACCTGCTTGACCACCGGCGCAGCGACGCCCGAACCGGACTCGCCGTTCTCCACCATCACCGCCACGGCGATCTTCGGGTCTTCCGCCGGGGCGAAGGCGACGAACAGGGCGTGGTCGCGGTGGCGCTCCTGGAGCTTGTTGCGGTCGTACTTCTCGCCCTGCTTGATGGCGACCACCTGCGCGGTACCGGACTTGCCAGCGATGCGGTAGACCGACGTGGCGCCGACCTTGTGCGCGGTACCGCGAGCGGCGTGAACCACCATCTCCATGCCTAGACGGCCGGAGTCCCAGTACTTCGGATCACGCAGGACGATGTCCGGCATAGGGCTCGGGTCCACCGGCGGCTGGCCCTCGATGGTCTTGGCCAGGTGCGGACGTATCCACTTGCCGCGGTTGGCCATCAGCGCCACTGACTGAGCCAGCTGCAACGGCGTGGCCTGCATGTAGCCCTGGCCGATGCCGAGGATCAGGGTTTCGCCCGGATACCAGGCCTGGCGATAACGGGCGCGCTTCCATTCGCGGGACGGCATCAGGCCGGCGGACTCCTCGAACATGTCCAGCGCGACACGCTGGCCGAAGCCGAAGCGGCTCATGTAGTCGTGGAGGCGATCGATCCCCATCTTGTGGGCAAGATCGTAGAAATAGGTGTCATTTGACCGCATGATCGCGGTTTCCATATTCACCCAGCCGTCACCGGAACGGTTCCAGTTACGGTACTTGTGGTTGTAGTTCGGCAGCTGGTAGAAGCCCGGATCGAAGACCCGCGAAGCGGGTGTCACCACGCCGGCGTCCAGGCCGGAGACCGCCACCATCGGCTTGATGGTCGACCCCGGTGGATAGAGGCCGCGCAACACGCGGTTGTACAGCGGCCGATCGATGGAGTCGCGCAGCTCGGCGTAGGCCTTGAAGCTGATGCCGGTGACGAAGGGGTTGGGATCGAAGCTCGGCTGGCTGACCATCGCCAGCACATCGCCGCTGGACGGTTCGATGGCGACGATGGCGCCCCGGCGACCAGCCAGGGCCTGCTCGGCGGCTTCCTGCAGACGCACATCGAGGGTCAGCACCAGGTCCTTGCCCGGTTTCGGGTCGGTGCGTTTGAGCACCCGCAGGACGCGACCACGGGCATTGGTCTCGACTTCCTCGTAGCCCACTTCGCCGTGCAACTGGTCTTCGTAAAAACGCTCGATACCAGTCTTGCCGATATGGTGAGTGCCGCTGTAGTTCACCGGGTCGAGCTGCTTGAGCTCTTTTTCGTTGATGCGGCCGACGTAGCCGACGGAATGGGCGAAATGCGCCCCCTGCGGGTAGTGGCGCACCAACTGCGCCACCACTTCTACGCCGGGCAGGCGGAACTGGTTCACCGCCACGCGGGCGATCTGTTCTTCGGTCAATTCAAAGAGGATGGGCACTGGCTCGAAGGGGCGCCGCCCCTGCTTCATGCGCCGCTGGAATAACGCACGGTCATCCGGGGTCAGCTGCAACACCTCGACTATCACATCGAGGGTCTTTTCCCAGTCGCCAGCCCGCTCACGGGTGACGCTGAGGCTGAAGCTGGGGCGGTTGTCGGCAATGATCACGCCGTTGCGGTCGAAGATCAGCCCACGGGTAGGCGGGATCGGCTGCACATGGACGCGATTGTTCTCGGACAGGGTCGAGTGATACTCGTACTGGATCACCTGCAGGTAATAGAGGCGGGCGATCAGCACGCAGGTCAGCAGCAACACCGCCACCGCGCCCACGATCACGCGCCGGCGTACCAGACGGGCGTCCTTTTCGTGATCTTTCAGGCGAATCGGTTGCGGCATGGGCAGGGCTTACTTGTGATAGGGGTGACCGGACAGCACGGTCCAGGCACGGTAGATCTGCTCGCCGATGAGGATGCGAACCAACGGGTGCGGCAGCGTCAGCGGTGACAACGACCAGCGCTGTTCACTACGGGCGCAGACCTCCGGCGCCAGCCCCTCCGGGCCGCCGACCATGAGGTTGACGGTGCGCGAATCCAGGCGCCAACGGTCCAGTTCGACCGCCAGTTGCTCGGTGCTCCAGGGCCGACCTTGGACTTCCAGAGTGACAATGCGTTCACCCGGCTGCACCTTGGCCAGCATGGCCTCGCCCTCCTGGCGGATCATCCGCGCCACATCGGCATTCTTGCCGCGTGTGGTCAGGGGAATTTCCACCAGTTCCAGGCTGAGCTCGGAGGGCAGGCGCTTGACGTACTCCTGCCAGCCCTCTTCCACCCAGCGCGGCATCCGCGTGCCAACGGCGATCAGACGTAGACGCAAGGGACGCCCCGCTTACTCGTGACTGTGGTGGGCGCGGCTCTGCTCGGCGCCCTGCCAGAGGCGCTCCAGGTCGTAGAACTGGCGGGTGGCGACCTGCATCACATGCACCACCACGTCGCCCAGGTCCAGCAGGGCCCACTCGCCGCCGTCCAGGCCTTCGCTACCCAGGGCGCGTACGCCTTGTTCCTTGACCTTCTCCAGCACGTTCTCGGCCAGGGATTTGACGTGACGGCCGGAGGTGCCGCTGGCGATCACCATGAAGTCGGTGATGCTGGTCTTGCCGCGTACGTCGATGGTGGTGATTTCCTGACCTTTCAGGTCTTCCAGGGCCGCGATGGCGACCTTGACGAGTTCTTCGTTTTGCATCGGGTTCAACTACCTCAGTGAATCAGTTCGGCGCACGATACAGGTCGTGCGCATGGATATAGGCCAATACGGCGTCGGGCACGAGAAAACGCACCGAGCGCCCCTCCCCCAGCAATTGGCGAATCTGGGTGGCGGAAATCGCCAGGGGCGTCTGCCAGACAAAGGCGATCTGCCCGGCCGGCCCCTGCAGGGAATGCGGATCGACCGCGCTGCGCGCCGCCAGCAGGTCGCGCAGGTTTTCCGGCGCCTCACTGTCGGCATCCGGACGCTGCAGGACCAGGATGTGGCAATGGTCCAGCAGTTCGCTCCAGCGGTGCCAGCTCGGCAGGCCGCAGAATGCGTCCCACCCCACCAGCAGGAACAACTGGTCCTCGGCGTCCAGTTCGGCGCGCAGGGACTCCAGCGTTTCGATCGTCCAGGACGGCCGCTCGCGCTTGAGTTCGCGATCGTCCACCGTCAGCGGCGCAACACCGGCCGCGGCCAACTGCACCATTTCCAGGCGCTGGGCCGCCGACACCTGCGGGGTTTCCCGGTGCGGCGGGCGCGCGCTGGGAATCAGCCGCAGCTCATCGAAGCCGAACTGCTCAGCCACTTCCAGTGCACCCCGCAGGTGACCGATATGCACGGGATCGAAGGTGCCGCCGAAGAGGCCGATGCGCTTGCCCATCAGGTACGTACGTGACCGTCGCCGAAGACCACGTACTTCTCGCTGGTCAGGCCTTCCAGGCCGACCGGACCACGAGCATGCAGCTTGTCGGTGGAAATGCCGATCTCCGCGCCCAGGCCGTACTCGAAACCATCGGCGAAGCGGGTCGAGGCGTTGACCATCACCGAGGCGGAATCCACTTCGGTGAGGAAGCGCCGCGCATCACTGAAGTTCTCGGTGATGATCGCGTCGGTATGTTGCGAGCCGTAGGTGTTGATGTGCTCGATGGCCTGTTCGAGGCCGTCGACGATGCGGATCGAGAGGATCGGCGCGTTGTACTCGGTGCGCCAGTCTTCTTCGGTCGCCTCCAGTACATCACTGCCCAGCAGCGCGCGCGTGGCGGCGTCGCCGCGCAGCTCCACGCCCTTGTCGCGGTAGATGGCGGCCAGCGGCGGCAGCACGCGAGCGGCGATACCGGCGTGCACCAGCAGGGTTTCCATGGTGTTGCACGGCGCATAGCGCTGGGTCTTGGCGTTGTCCGCCACGCGGATCGCCTTGTCCAGGTCGGCGGCGATGTCGATATAGACGTGGCAGATGCCGTCCAGGTGCTTGATTACTGGCACCTTGGCTTCGCGGCTGATGCGTTCGATCAGCCCCTTGCCGCCGCGCGGGACGATCACGTCCACATACTCCGGCATGCTGATCAGCGCGCCCACGGCGGCACGATCGGTGGTTTCCACCACCTGCACCAGCTCGCTCGGCAGGCCGGCCTCGGCCAGGCCCTTCTGGATGCAGGTGGCGATGGCCTGGTTGGAATGGATGGCTTCGGAACCGCCGCGCAGGATGGTGGCGTTACCGGACTTCAGGCAGAGGCTGGCAGCATCGATAGTCACGTTCGGACGCGACTCGTAGATGATGCCGATCACGCCCAGCGGCACGCGCATCTTGCCCACCTGGATACCGGACGGCAGGTAGCGCATGTCACGGATCTCGCCGATGGGGTCCGGCAGGGTAGCGACCTGGCGCAGGCCCTCGATCATGTCGTCGATACGCGCCGGGGTCAGGGCCAGGCGGTCGAGCATGGCGGGCTCAAGGCCGTTGGCCCGGCCGTTGGCCAGATCCTGCTCGTTGGCAGCGACCAGCTCGGCACGAGCTGCATCCAGGGCATCGGCGGCGGCCAGCAGGGCGCTGTTCTTCTGCGCGGTGCTGGCACGGGCGGCCACGCGCGAGGCAGCGCGAGCGGCGCGGCCAAGGCGGGTCATGTAATCGAGAACGGACTCGGTCATGGTCTCGGGTTCTGGCGAAGGGAAAGCGGCTGATTATAGCGACCGCGCTCGCTCGCGCCCAGCGGCGCCGGGCGGATGGTAGACAGCCCCTTCCACAGGCCTCCCCGGTAACGGCCCAGCCCCCGCGCCACGCGGGCCGCGTCCGGGACGGTGACACCCACCCAGGTTCGCCCCCCCGAAGGTTGGGTAACCAAAAGTGTCCGCGCTGATTACCTTCCAATCGCAGCCGCCGCAGAAGAACAAGAATGCGCATCAGCGCCGGAGAACCCGCCATGCGTTACCAGACCGACTTCGCCCCGCAGCATCTGGCCAATACGCCCCGCATGCTCCAGATCGGTCTCTGGACCTTGCAGTACCTGGCCTTCTCCCGATACGCGGACGACCGTCGCGAACCCATCCTGATGCTGGGCGGTGCCTTCCAGAGCTTTCGCTCCTTCGGCGCCGAGGTGCAGGAGCTCCTGCCCCACCATCCGGTCATTCTCCTGGACCTGCCGAGCCAGGGGTGCAACCTGCAGCTGGCGCCGGAACTGTCCCTGGAACAACTGGCCGACCTGGTCGCCGCGTTCGCCGACGAGCTCGAGCTGCCACCATTGATGCCCATCGGCCTGTCCTACGGCTCGGCCCTGGCAGCGCTGTTCGCCGTGCGCCACCCTCGGCACTGCGCGCGCCTGCTGCTGGCCGGGATCACCGCCTTCGGCCGCCCCGGTGCACGGCGAATGCTGGAAGAAAGCCTGGAGCTGCTGGCCGAAGGCCAGATCGTGCGATTCGCCCAAGGCGCCCTGACCGGTTTGATCAACCCCCTGCGACTGGAAGAAACCGGCATCTCGCGGGTGTTCCGCAAGGCGCTTCTGCGGCAGATGCAGCGCCTTTCACCGCAAGAAATTGAACGTTACCGGCAAAATAGCCGCCGCCTGTTGGATTTCACCGGCTTCGAGCAGCATCCGGCCTGCCCCACCCTGGTCCTCGCCGGGGAGTACGACCACTTCACCCAACCCTGGGAGCATGCCGGTTTCGCGGCAGCCTGCGCTGACGCCGACTGCGCACTTATCCACAACGGCGATCACCTGGCGCAGTTCGAGCAACGCGAAGCCTGTGCCAGCTTCTACCGCCCCTTCCTCCAGGGCACCGCCCTGCCCCTGGCCAGCCCCGGTGCGACGCGCCTGGCCCGCAACCGCCTGGCACACCTGGAGCGTCGCCAGGAGGCCCGCGTGGCGCCGCTGAACCGGCGTGGGCGATTGCTGCACGCCGAGGCGGGTGAATGGTCAGTGGACGTCAGCGAGCTGGGCTTCTTCGGCGGCCGGGTGCAGGGCGACCTTCCCGCGGACCTGCCTTCCCGTGGCTGGCAACTGCGGGCCGGGGACCTTCCTGCGCTGGATGCGCTCCCCCTGCGCCATGATGGCGACAGCCTCGCTCTGGTCTTCCCCCATACCGAGGCTGAAGCCAGTGAAGCGTTGGCAGCCCAGGTGGTCCAGGCGGAGCCACGAGCAGCGGCCTATGCCTGACCCCAGCCTGCCACCTCGTTGTGGGAGCGAATTCATTCGCGAATAAATTCGCTCCCACAATAGAAACGCATCCTCACACCCGCGCCTCCACCACCCGCACCAGCGCCGGCCAGGCATCCGGCGGGGCGGCGTCCAACTCCTTCGGGTCATGCACCCGCACATCGCCAAAGCCGCATCGACCGAAGCCGTCGACGATCGCCGAATCGCCCCGGTAATGCAGGTAATAGCGGCCTCGGGTCAGTCGCCCCACCAGGTCGATGCCCCAGCGCAATTGACGGTAACGCGGGTGCTCGCGCAGGTCGGGATAGAGGTCGGTGAGGTAAGTGGCGGAAGGGAATTGTTGCAACTGCGTCGCCAGGCGCCCCCAGAACGCCTCGATGACCGGCAGGGCAAAGTAGTTGACCAGCCCCTCGGTAATCACCAGCACCGGCACCTCAGGGTCCAGGCCGGAGAACAGCGCCTGCAGATCATGGACACCCTGTTCGGCGAGGATATCCACAGGGCGGACCTGGTGCCGGGCGTCCAGCCAACCTTCCTCATGCAGCAGCAGGCGCTTACGCGCGGCCATGGGTGGCAGGTCGGCTTCGAGGTAGCGCAGGTCCGGGTATCGGGCGCAGAAACGTCGCCCCCGGGGCGACAGGCCGCAGGCGATTTCCACCACCTGGCGCACGCCGCGCCGCTCGACCGCCTCGCGCAAAAGCGCATCGATCAAAAGATGCCGCTGCAACAGCAAGTGCTCCACGTCCAGCCCGAACGCCACCCGCGCGCCCCAGCTCACGGGCGCGAGCAGGCCATGGGCAAGACGGCCGAAAGGGGTGACGAAGGGTTCCTCGGCCAGGTGATGGCGATACCAGACAAAGCCGGTGTAGTGCGCGCTGGGGGTGATGTGGGCACTGTCGACGCGGGCTGCTCGGGGCATGGCAACGGGCTCTTGTTATTTTGCGTGACGATTCCGACGCTGGACTTCAGCTTCGGCCCAGCATGGCTTCCGTATAATTGCCAGCCTATTCCCAGCCGGAACCTTGCGTCAGCCCCATGTCCCTCGATCCCATCCTAAGTTTGCCCTGGCCCGGCGCCCGTCCGCTGCCCGATGCCTTCTTCGACCGCGACGCCCAGCAAGTGGCGCAGGAGCTGCTGGGCAAAGTCATTCGCCACCGGGTCGATGGCCGCTGGCTGTCAGCCCGCATCATCGAGACCGAGGCGTACTACCTGGTGGACAAGGGCAGCCACGCCTCACTCGGCTACACCCACAAGCGCCGGGCACTGTTCCTCGATGGCGGGCACATCTACATGTACTACTCCCGTGGCGGCGACTCGCTGAACTTCAGCGCCCACGGCGCTGGCAATGCCGTGCTGATCAAATCCGGGCACCCCTGGGTGGACGCCGTTGCCCCCGCCGACGCTCTGGCCGCCATGCAACGCATCAACCCCGACGCCCAGGGTCATCCGCGCCCGGCCGAGCGCCTCTGCGCCGGCCAGACGCTGCTGTGCCGGTCCCTTGGCCTGAAGGTGCCCGACTGGGACGGCCAGCGCTTCGACTGGCAGCGAATGTTCGTCGAGGATGTCGGCGAACGGCCACGCAGTATCATCCAGACCGCGCGACTGGGCATTCCCCATGGCCGCGATGAACACCTGCCCTACCGTTTCGTCGATGCCGGCTATGCCCGTCATTGCACACGCAACCCACTGCGCCGCGGACAGGTCGAAGGGCGCGACTACCTGCTGATCGAGGACATGCACCCATGAGTCAATGGTTCGACCAGGCCACCACCTGGCTTGGCGCCAACCCGGAATGGTTGGGCCTGGCCATCTTCCTGATCGCCTGCATCGAATGCCTGGCCATCGCGGGCATCGTGGTGCCGGGCGTGGCCCTGCTGTTCGCGGTCGGCGTAATGGCCGGCAGCGGAGCCCTGGAGCTCTGGGAAACCCTGTTGCTGGCATACTGCGGCGGGTTGGTTGGCGACCTGATTTCCTACGGCCTCGGCCGCAAATTCCATCAGAACATCCGCGGCCTGCCCCTGCTGCGGGACCATCCGGAGTGGATCAGCAGCGCGGAAAACTACTTCCAGCGCTATGGCGTCGCCAGCCTGCTGGTGGGCCGCTACATCGGCCCGCTGCGTCCCATGCTGCCCATGGTGGCGGGCATGCTCGACATGCCGTTCCCGCGCTTCGTCGCCGTGAGCATGCTGGCAGCCGCCGGGTGGGTGGTGGCTTACCTGGTGCCCGGCTGGGCCACAGGCGCCGCCTTGCGCCTGCCGCTGCCGGAAGGCTTCTGGGGCGAAGCCGGCGTGGTGATAGCCACGGTGGTGGCCATGCTTGGCCTGATCATCCACAGCACCCTGCGCGAGAAGCGCTGGGCCAACCCGCTGGCCGCAGCGCTGTGCCTCGCGGCGCTGGGCGCCTTGCTGATCGGCTGGCCACACCTGCAAGCACTGGATCAGGGCTTGATGACCCTGGTTCAGGAGCAACGCCACGCCAGTCTCGACCGACTGATGGTACTGGTCACCCGCGTGGGCGACTTCAAGACGCAGTTCCTGGCAGGCGCCCTGCTCGGTGCCCTGCTACTGGTCATGCGGCAGTGGCGTCCGGCCTGCTTCGCCATCGGCACCCTGGTGGCGACGGCGCTGGCCAACACCGGGCTCAAGCATTTCTTCGCGCGGGCTCGGCCGGACGTGCTCGCCGAGCCGCTGAGCACTTTCAGCTTTCCGAGCGGACACAGTTCGGCAGCCTTCGCCTTTTTCCTGGTCCTGGGGGTTCTCGCCGGTCGCGGCCAGCCGGGGCGTCTGCGCCTGACCTGGCTACTGCTGGCCTGTCTGCCGGCCCTGACCATCGCCCTGTCTCGCGTCTACCTCGGCGTGCACTGGCCCAGCGACATTCTCGCAGGCGCCCTGTTGGCGAGCGGCATCTCAGCAGCCGGCCTGGTACTGATGCAGCGCGCCGCGCCGCTGACCGCCATGAACACGCGGGTGTGGCTGGTGATCCTGCCGGCGTGCCTGGCCCTGCTGGGCGGCGTTGCCACCTGGGCCCTGCCGGAAGCCCTGGCGCGGTACAGCTATTGAGGAATGCCCGTCGTGCGCCCCCTTGTGGGAGCCAATTCATTCACGAAAGGGCCGCGCAACCAAGGGTGGACCGGTGAAGAATGGTCCACCCGACTGAAGCCCATCCTTGGACGTTGGGTCCTGTGCGAATTCGTTCCGGGTTGAAGCAGGGCGGCAAGCAGCTAGGCGATGGACTCGCCCTGCAAGTGATCGAGCAAGCCCTGAAGAAACGCCAGGCGCTCGCCGGGATAGTTCAGGGTCAGCAGCTGCAGCTTTTCATTGATGTGGAATGGCAGCAGGTAGGACAGCTGGTTGGCCAGCGCCTGCTGCCCGTCCACCACGCCGCCCATACCGAGCCCCTGGACCATCGGATGCTCGGCCAGGGCATTGAGCAATGCCGCGAGGTCAGCATGCTCCGGAAGCAGCGGCAGCTCCGGCTCATCAGTCAGCCACTCCACATCCGCCACGGTCAGTTGATCACGCAGCACCTGCGCGGAGCTGACATGGAAGCGCCGCCCACCCTCGACCCGGATGCCCAGCAGGCCATTGGGTCGCTGCTGCCAGTCGCTGATCAGCGCCTCGCAGCCGATGGCGGCGAAGCGGTTGGCCGCCTCGCCGACTTCCTGGCCTTCAAGGATGCACACCACGCCGAACCCCTCGCCCTGCTTCATGCAGCGCCCGATCATGTCCAGGTAGCGCGCCTCGAAGATCTGCAAGTCCAGCGTGCAGCCGGGAAACAGCACGGTGTTGAGCGGAAACAACGGCAACTTCATGAATCGACCTCAAGCAATCATGGCAACGGCAAGCGGCAACAATACCGCTGTGGCGACGCCCATCAGGCTCATCGCCAGGGCAGCGAAGGCCCCGCACTCCTCGCCTTCCTGCAAGGCTCTGGCAGTACCCACCGCATGCGCGGTGAGCCCCAGCGCCATGCCCTGGGCTGCCGGATGGAGCACGCCGCAACGGCGTAGCAGCTCGGGGCCGAGAATCGCGCCGATCACGCCGGTGATCAGGACGAACACCGCCGCCAGGGCTGCTACCCCGCCGAGCTGCTCGGCCACCAGCATCGCAATGGGTGACGTCACGGACTTGGGCAGCAAGGTCATCAGCACCATGTGCTCCGTGCCGAACCACCAGCCCAGCAGCGCTACCGACAGCGTAGCGAACAGCCCGCCGAACACCAGCGTCAGCAAGGTGGGCCAGAACAACTGACGAATCCGCCGCAGGTTGAGGAAGAGCGGCACCGCCAGGGCCACGGTAGCCGGGCCGAGGAAGACCGTCAGCAACTGGGTGCTCTGGCGGTACTCCTGATAGGTGATGCCGAAGGCCAGCAGCACGCCGATCAGCAGCAGCATGGACAGCAGCACCGGTTGCAGGAATACCCAGCGGGTCTTCTCGTAGGCGGCCAGGGCCAGTTGATACGCCGCCAGGGTCACGCCGAAGCCGAACAGCGGATGATGCACCACGGCCTGCACGGCGGCCTGCCAGTCGAGGCTCATATGTCCTCCTGGCGGCTTGCCTGACGATCGATGAGTTTCTGCATCAGCCAGCCGCAAAAGAGGAATGCGGCCAGCAGGGACAGTACCAGCGCCCCGACAATGGCCCAGAAGTCCGCCCAGATGGCCTGCGCGTAGACCATCACGCCCACCGCCGGCGGCACCAGCAGCAGCGGCAGGTAACGCAGCAGGCTGCTGGCGGCCAGGCTGAGCGGCTCGCTCACCTCGCCACGAGCCAGCAGATAAAGGAACAGCAGCACCAGGCCGATGATGGGGCCTGGCAGCATCGACAGGAACAGGGCATTGAGCCCGCTACCGATCAGCTGGAACAGCACCAGCCAGGTCAGTCCGCGCAACAGCATGAAGTTCTCCACGGGTCAGGTCCGGCCGGGCGACCGTGGCCGGGACGGGGGCATTATAGGCTCGCCCGTCGCCGGGCTATAACCCGCCATTCGCAAGGGGCATGCCGTCTTGACCGGTTCCGCCCGACATGCTGATCTACGCCTCCACGCAAGAGAGGGGCGATGCCCCCGGATCAGAAGAATTACAACACTGCATCCATGGAGGATGACGCATGGCGTTCGTACCAGTAGCAGAACTCAAGAACTACGTTGGCAAGGAACTGGGCCACTCGGATTGGGTGACCATCGACCAGAATCGCATCGACCAGTTCGCCGAATGCACCGGCGATCACCAGTTCATCCATGTCGATCCGGAGCGCGCCAAGCAGACGCCCTTCGGCTCCACCATCGCCCATGGTTTCCTCAGCCTGTCGCTGATCCCCAAATTGATCGAAGGCCTGTTGATCCTCCCCGAAGGCGTGAAAATGGTCGTCAACTACGGCCTCGACAGCGTGCGCTTCATCCAGCCGGTGAAAGTGGACTCCCGTGTCCGCCTGGCGGTGAAAGTGGTCGACATCACCGAGAAGAACCCTGGCCAGTGGCTGATCAAGGCCCTCTGCACCCTGGAGATCGAAGGCCAGCAGAAGCCCGCCTACATCGCCGAGTCGCTCAGTCTCTGCTTCGTCTGAAGCGCGGCCCGCCGCCAAAAAAGCCCGCAATAGCGGGTTTTTTTGCGCCACACTGAAGGGCAGATGCCTGGACAGGAACACCCGATGAAGCCGCTTCTGCCCCTCACTCTCGCCCTGCTGCTCATAGCCTGCGGCGAAGGGGAGCCCCTGACCCCACCGGACGCCCGCCTGCCCGATGGCTCCCGTTATCGCGGCGAGCTGGTCGATGGCCTGCTGCAGGGGCCGGGCCGCCTCGACTACAACAACGGCACCTGGTTCGAAGGGCAGTTCAAGGATGGCCAACCGGAAGGCAAGGGCGAATGGCACGGCCCCAATGGCCTGGCCTACGTCGGCGAATTCAAGGCCGGCCTGTTCCACGGCCAGGGCCGCCTCAGCTACGACAACGGCACGACGTACGAAGGTGGCTTCGCCAACAACCAGTTCGAAGGCGAAGGCACCCTGCGCCAGGGTGACGTCACCTATCGCGGGGCGTTTCGCAACGACAAGTACCACGGTGCCGGCAGCCTCGAATGGGCCGACGGCAGCAACTACCAGGGCCTGTTCCGCAACGGCCAGCCGGACGGTGAAGGGGTGCGCACCGATGAGGCCGGCAACCGATTCGCCGGACGCTTCCGGCGCGGCCAGTTGCAGGGCCAGGGCAGCTATCAGGGCCAGGACGGCTCCCACTACATCGGCGAGTTCAAGGACAGCCTGTTCGCCGGCAAGGGACGTTTCACCAGTGCTGACGGCGATGTCTGGAGCGGCCGGTTCAAGGATGGCAACCTGATTGGCCAGGGCGAGTTCATCGGCGCCGACGGCAGCCACTACGAAGGCCATTTCAGGCACTGGCGCTACCAGGGCGAAGGCACGCTGTCCCTGGCTGACGGCAGCCGCTACCAGGGGCACTTCAACGAGGGACTCTACAGCGGCACCGGCAGCCTCGCCCTTGCCGATGGCAAGCAGGAAAGCGGCGTCTGGCAGGACGGCACCCGCATCCGCGACGATCAGGGCAAGGCCCTGCCCGACCCGCTGGAAGTCGGCCTGTTGGTCCAGGGGCGCCTGCTCGACCAGGCGATAGACGCCTTGCCAGCCTCCAGCCCCGAGGTGGAGCTCTACACCATCGCCCTGGCCGGCGACGGTCGCCAGAGCGTGTTCCTGCGCGAGGTGGACTATGTCTCCAAGCTCCTGGCCGAACGCTTTGGCGCCCACGGCCAGATCACCCTGGTCAACCACCGCGACCACATGGCGGACCGCCCCCTGGCCACCCGCGAAAGCCTGTCCCGCGCGGTCCAGGCCGTCGCCAGACGCAGCGCCCCGGAAGACCTGATATTCATCTACCTGACCAGCCACGGTTCACCGACCCACGAACTGGCCCTGGAACAACCCGGACTTCAGTTGAGCCACCTGCCGGCACAAGAACTCGCCGACCTGCTCGCCCCTCTCAAGGACAGGTACAAAGTGCTGGTAATCTCCGCCTGCTTCTCCGGCGGATTCATTCCGCCCCTGAAGGACGAGAAGACGCTGATCATGACGGCCGCCCGCTCCGACCGTGTGTCCTTCGGTTGCTCCGAAGAGAACGATTTCACCTATTTCGGCCGCGCCCTGTTCGCGGATGCCTTCAGTGAAACCGACGACCTGGAACGCGCCTTCGGCATCGCCAGGGAAAAAGTCGCCGAGCGCGAGAAGGCCGACGACTTCGAAGCGTCGGAGCCGCAGATCTGGGCGCCCAAGGCCGTCACCGCACGTTGGCGCGCACTTCGCGAGCACCAGGCCGAGCAGGCCCTGACCGCGCGAAGTGTCGCGCCCCCCGACAAAACCGCTCGCAGCCACTAAGCTCAGCTTGTATCAGCGGAGAAACAACATGCATCTGACGCCCCAGCACATCTTGCTCGCCGGCGCCACTGGATTGACCGGCGAGCACTTGCTCGACCGACTGCTCAACGAGCCTACGGTGGCCAGGGTCCTGGCCCCTACCCGTCGCCCGTTGGCCGAGCACCCGCACCTGCAGAATCCCGTTGGTCCCCTGGCCGAACTGCTGCCGCAGCTGCAGGGCCGGGTCGACGTCGCCTTCTGCTGCCTGGGCAGCACCATCCGCCAGGCCGGCTCCCAGGAAGCGTTCCGCGCGGTGGATTTCGACCTGGCGCTGGCGGTCGCCCAACGCGCCCGCGAGATGGGCGCCCGCCACTTCATCGTGATCAGCGCGTTAGGTGCCAACCGCGCCTCCTCGATCTTCTACAACAAGGTCAAAGGCGAAATGGAAGAGGCCCTGAAAGCCATGGACTGGCCACAACTGACCATCGCCCGCCCCTCGCTGCTGATGGGGCCGCGCAGCGAGTTCCGCCTCGGCGAACGCCTGGCCGCGCCGTTCATGCGCTGGCTACCCGGCAAGTATCGCGGCATCGGCGCCTGCACCCTGGCTCGCGCCCTCTGGCGCCTGGCGCTGGAGGAAGAGGACGGCGTGCGCATCATCGAGTCGAACGAGCTGCGCCGACTCGGTCGCTGACGACGGCGTGAGCACGCCCGCCATTGGCCGAAATCCCCGCGCCCCGAGTGATGCCCACTGCTAAGGTGAGCGATATCACTCGCCGGAGAGAGCCAAGCATGGGCTTCTACGATCGCTACGTCCTGCCACGCCTGATCGACTTCGCCTGCGGCATGGGGCATGTGATGAAGACCCGTTCCCTGGTTGTACCCCTGGCCGAAGGCCAGGTGCTGGAGATCGGCATCGGCACGGGCCTGAACCTCGCCTTCTACGATCCCGACCGGGTCAGCCGGGTAACCGGCGTCGACCCGGCTGCGCAAATGCAGGTACTGGCACGCCAGCGCGCCGAGGCCATCGCCATTCCGGTGGACACCATCGCCCTGGAGCTCGGCGAGATCCAGGCCGCCGACGCCAGCTTCGACAGCATCGTCTGCACCTTCACCCTCTGCACGATTCCAGATGCCCTCGCGGCCCTGCGGGAAATGCGCCGCGTGCTCAAGCCCGGCGGACGCCTGCACTTCGCCGAGCATGGCCTGGCGCCGGACCTCGCCGTGGCACGCTGCCAGCACCGGCTCACCCCGCTGTGGAAACCACTGGCCGGCGGCTGTCACCTCAACCGCGACATCCCACGCCTGATCGAAGCCGGCGGATTCAACATCGGCGAACTGCACAGCGGCTACCTGCCCGGCCCGCGACCAATGACCTTCGTCCATCACGGATGGGCGGATTGACCATCGCCCCCGCGTTCGGGTTAGCCTTGGCCCCTTGCTAGCGACTGCGAATTCCTGCCATGCGCACCCTCACCACCCTTATCGGCAACAGCCAGAAACTCGACGGCGGCGCCATGTTCGGCAATGCCCCGCGCGCGCTCTGGGAACGCTGGATGACGCCCGATGCCGAGCACCGCATCGACCTCGGCTGCCGCGCGCTGCTGGTTCAGGATGGCGACCGCAACATCCTGGTCGAAACGGGCATCGGCGCCTTCTTCTCCCCCGAGCTCAAGCAGCGATTCGGCGTCCAGGAAGCGCACCACGTATTGCTCGAAAGCCTGGCTGAAGCGGGCCTGACCGACGCCGACATCGACGTCGTGCTGCTGACCCACCTGCACTTCGATCACGCTGGCGGCCTGCTCGCCCCCTGGGAAGCCGACCAGCCCGCGCGCCTGCTCTTTCCCAAGGCACGCTTCGTCACCGGTCGCCGCCAATGGCAACGGGCCTGCACCCCCCACCCGCGAGACCGCGCCTCCTACATCCCGGAGCTGCTGGACCTGCTGGAAGCCAGCGGACGCCTGGAACTGGTGGAGGACGGTGGCGACAGCGAAAGCCTCGGCGCCGGTTGGCGTTTCCACTGGAGCGACGGCCACACGCCGGGCCAGCTGCTGCCGGAGGTGGACATGCCTGGCGGCCCGGTGCTGTTCAGCGGCGACCTCATCCCTGGCGCTCCCTGGGTGCACCTGCCCATCACCATGGGCTACGACCGCTTCCCTGAAGGCCTGATCGAAGAGAAGGAAGCCCTGCTGGCCGATCTACTGGCCCGCAACGGCCGCCTGGTGTTCACCCACGACCCGGCCATCGCCTTGGGCCGCGTGGTGCGCGACGCCAAGGGCCGCTACGGCCTGGCCGACAGCCTGGCAGAGGTTCGTGGCCTGAAAGCCTGAGGGGCTCGTGACAGCACAACCTTCCTGTGTAGGAGCGAATTCATTTGAACTTGGGAAACCACGTCCTGCGGACGTGGTCATGAGTCACCGGCTCTGCCTGTGACGAATCGAGTCAGCGAACCAGCAGGATGCTGCTGGTCCCGTAGGGTGCGCCGCGCGCACCGGGAGACAGACTCGGAGTCGCCACCATCGCCGCGGTGCGCATGGCGCACCCTACTGCTGGGCACGGTGGCGCAGATCAGCCGAGTGCTGCGTGTGAGGATAGGGGGCAAACACAAGTCCACGCTCTACGAACGTGGATGTTTACTCACGAATGGGGAGCGCAGCTGCCCCCTTCCATGCCGATGGCGGGCATTCAGCCTGCTTCGCGAATGAATTCGCTCCCACAGGTTTGAGCCCCGCTACTCAATACCCGCCAGTAACCCCAAGCCCAACCCCGAGTTCCGCCGCTACCGCGAAGGGCAGCAGCAGCGTGTCCAGCAAGGCGCTGGCGGGCAGGTCCAGCGCAGGATAGGCCGGAGCCTCAGCGCCAAAACGGTCCATCGGACAGCAGCCGCCATTGAGCGAATACCAATCCAGGCGGGTGCCCGAATAGATGATCGGCGCCCCCGGCTTGGCCGCGTTGAGGGTGCCGACGCTGGCGCACCCTGGCAGCAGGGCGAACGCCAGCAGGGTCAAGGCCAGGCGCTTAATCATCGACGCCCTGATGGTGCTCGCCCCAGCGCGGCAGCATGTCCTGCGGGATGTCCAGCAGGTTGAGGATGCGCGCCACCACGAAGTCCACCAGGTCATCGATGGTCTGCGGCTGGTGATAGAAGCCCGGCGAAGCCGGCACGATCACCGCCCCGAGGTTGGACAGCTTGAGCATGTTCTCCAGGTGAATGCTGGAGTACGGCGCCTCGCGCGGCACCAGGATCAGCTTGCGGCGCTCCTTCAGGGTCACGTCGGCGGCACGCTCGATGAGGTTGTTGCAGGCGCCGGTGGCGATGGCCGAGAGCGTGCCCGTGGAACAGGGCACCACCACCATGGCCGCTGGCGAACCGGAGCCGGAAGCCACCGGGGACATCCAGTCTTCCTTGCCGTAGCAGCGAATCTGCCCCGACGCGGCGCCGGTGTATTCGCTGAGGAACGCCTGCATGGCCTGGGGTTTGGCCGGCAGGGTGACGTCAGTTTCGGTGGCCATCACCAGCTGCGCCGCCTTGGAGATCAGGAAGTGAACCTCGCGGTCTTCCTGGATCAGGCAGTCCAACAGGCGCAAGCCGTATTGGGCGCCCGAGGCGCCAGTCATGGCCAGGGTGATGCGGGACGGTCCGGTCATGGCGAGCTCCTTACTCTTCCAGGGCCTTGGCCAGCTTGCCATGCAGGCCGCCGAATCCGCCGTTGCTCATGATCACCACCTGGGTGCCGGGGCGAGCCAGCGCCTTGACCTCGGCAATGATGCTTTCCAGCGTGCTACAGACCTGCGCCGGCACCGGGCAGGCCATGGCCGTGGCAGCCAGGTCCCAGCCAAGGTTCGGCGGCGCGTACCAGAACACCTGATCGGCAAGCTTCACGGACTCCGGCAGGCCGTCGCGGTGCGCGCCGAGCTTCATGGAGTTGGAACGCGGCTCGATCACAGCGACTACCGGGGCATCGCCCACGCGCTTGCGCAGGCCATCGAGGGTGGTCGCAATCGCCGTCGGGTGATGCGCGAAATCGTCATAGATGGTCACGCCCTTCACCTCGGCCACCTTCTCCATGCGTCGCTTGACGCTCTTGAAGGCGGACAACGCCGCAACACCCAGTTCAGGCACCACGCCCACATGGCGGGCGGCGGCCAGGGTGGCCAGGGCATTGGCGACGTTGTGCTGGCCGGTCAGCTCCCAATCCACGATGCCAGCCACCTGGCCTTCGAACAGCACCTCGAAGCGCGAGCCGTCCTCGGCTAGCAGGCGTGCCTGCCATTGGCCGCCTTCGCCGGTGGTTTGCACCGGGGACCAGCAGCCCATGCCCAACACGCGCTTGAGCGCGGCTTCAGAAGTGGGATGGATGATCAACCCTTCACCCGGAATGGTCCGCACCAGGTGATGGAACTGGCGCTCGATGGCGGCAAGATCGGGGAAGATGTCTGCGTGGTCGAACTCCAGGTTGTTGAGGATTGCGGTGCGCGGGCGGTAGTGGACGAACTTGGAGCGCTTGTCGAAGAAAGCGCTGTCGTACTCGTCGGCCTCCACCACGAAGAAGGGCGTGCCGCCCAGGCGCGCGGACACGCCGAAGTTCTGCGGCACACCACCGATCAGGAAGCCCGGGCTCATTCCGGCGTGCTCCAGCACCCAGGCCAGCATGCTGGTGGTGGTGGTCTTGCCATGGGTGCCGGCCACGGCCAGCACCCAGCGGCCCTGCAGTACATGGTCCGCCAGCCACTGCGGGCCGGAGACGTAGGGCAGGCCCTTGTTCAGCACGTGCTCGACGGCGGGGTTGCCGCGGGACAGCGCATTGCCGACCACCACCAGATCCGGTGCCGGATCCAGATGGGCGGGATCGTACCCCTGCATCAGCTCGATGCCCTGGGCCTCCAGCTGGGTGCTCATGGGCGGGTAGACGTTGGCGTCGGAGCCGGTGACACGGTGGCCAAGTTCCTTGGCCAGCACCGCCAGCGAACCCATGAAGGTGCCGCAGATGCCGAGGATATGGATATGCATGGATGACCTCTGAAACGGGCCGCCCCGGCCCGAAAAAAACTTGTCGCAGGTTAGCACAGCGGCCAGGCCGTCCCTATTGGGCCTCCACTCTTCTGTGGGAGCCCGCAGCTAGCCGCCGTTCGACCTCACCATCTCGAAAAAGGTCTCGATGATCCGCCGCGAACCCTGCTCGCGCAGGCACACCAGCGTCTCGGTCATGCGCTGCAGGCAATCGCGGACCGGCAGCACATGCACGTTGGCGCTGGCCCCCACTTCCGCCGCCGAAACCAGACCGACGCCGAGGCCCGCGGCGACCATCTCGAAGGTCGCTTCGCGGCCTTCCACCTCGATGGCCGGACGGATAGTGATACCCGCGCGACGCATCTCTTCCTCAAGTATCTGCCGGGTCATGGAGCCCCGCTCACGCAGCACCATGGGCATGTCCTCCAGGTCGGCGAGCACGATGGAGTCACGCGACGCCCAGGGGTGGGAATGAGCGACGAAAGCCACCAACGGGTCGCTGCTCAGCACATGGGTGATCAGGCTGTCGTCCTCCACCACGCGCCCCAGCAGGGCGAAGTCCGCCTTGTACTCCTGCAGCCTGCGCAGGCACTCGTCGCTGTTGCCGGTGACCAGACTCACGCGAATGCCCGGATAACGTTCGCAGAAGCGTGCGATATGGCCCAGCAGGTGTACCGGCGAATCCACCGCCAGGGTCAGGCTCCCCGTCTCGAGCGCTCGCGAGGTGGAGAGCAGCTCCTGCGCTTCGGCCTCAGCGGCGAACAGCCGCTGGGTGATCATCAGCAAGCGCTCGCCCAGGTCGGTCAATTGCACCGAGCGCTTGTTGCGGTGGAACAGCAGGATGCCGAAGCGTTCCTCCAGCTTGCGCACCTGGTCGGAAACCGCCGGCTGGCTGAGGAACAGCGCCTCGGCCGCGCGGGTGAAATTGCCGTGTACGGCCACGGCGTGAAAGGCCTTGAGCTGTGCCTGGGAAACCGCCATCTGCCTGCTCCTTGATAAATAAGCTCAACTTATATTTGAAATACTATAAATCGATTTTATTTATTTTTAAGGAATTGGTTCTATCTCTCCAACGCAACGCGCCCTCACCAGAACAACGCCGCTGGAGACGACCATGACCCAAGCCGAATTCCCCACTTCCACCCAGCCGCTGGCCACACCCGTCCTGGGCGAGCCCTACCTGCTGACCCCCGGCCCGCTGACCACGTCCAAGGCCACCAAGGAAGCCATGCTGCGTGACTGGGGCTCGTGGGACGGCGCCTTCAACCTGGTCACCGCCGAGGTCCGCCAGGAGCTGCTATCCATGGCCGGCGTGCAGGATGACAGCTTCGCCTGCGTCCCCCTGCAAGGCAGCGGCAGCTTCTCGGTGGAGGCTGCCCTGGCCACCGCCATCCCCCGCGACGGCAAGTGTCTGATCCTGATGAACGGCGCTTACGGCCAGCGCGCCGCCAAGACCCTCGACTACCTCGGCCGCGCCTACATCACCCTGGACAAGGGCGACTACCTGCCGCCGCAACCGGACGAAGTGGATGCCCTGCTGAAGGCCAACCCGGACGTCACCAACGTCTTCCTGGTCCACTGCGAAACCAGCTCGGGCATCCTCAACCCGCTGCGCGAAATCGCCGACGTGGTGAAGGCCCACGGCAAGAGCCTGATCGTCGACGCCATGAGTTCCTTCGGCGCGGTGCCGCTGACCGTCAACGAAGTCGCCTTCGACGTGCTGGTGTCCTCGGCCAACAAATGTATCGAGGGCATCCCCGGCTTCGGCTTCGTGATCATCCGCCGCGCGGTGCTGGAAGCCGCCAAGGGCCGCGCCCACTCCCTGGCGCTGGATATCGTTGAGCAGTGGCTCTACATGGAGCGCACCGGCCAGTGGCGCTTCACCCCGCCGACCCACAGCGTGGTGGCGTTCCGTGCAGCACTGGAGCAACACGCTGCCGAAGGTGGCGTCCCAGGTCGCCTGGCGCGCTACAGCCGCAACCGCGACGTGCTGGTGGCCGGCATGCGCGAGATGGGCTTCAGGACCCTGCTGGAAGACCGGTGGCTGTCGCCGATCATCACCACCTTCTTCAGTCCGGAGCACCCGAACTTCGAGTTCAAGCGCTTCTACGAAGAACTGAAGGCCCGCAGCTTCATCATCTATCCGGGCAAGCTGACCGTGGCCGAAAGCTTCCGCATCGGCTGCATCGGCCAGATCGACGAGCACATCATCCGCCAACTGCTGCGCGCCATCGCCGACACCCTCGAAGTGATGGGCGTGGACATCGAGCAAACGGCTGCCTGAGTCGAGAGGCAGCCCATTCCGGGTCACCCACCGTCCTGAGACGGTTCCCGCTGCGGGTAGCGGGGTCGTGGTGCGGTGACCTTTTTCTGAAACATCCCTGTAGTAAACCAGCCGCTCGGCCGCGCCGGGCAGGAGCCAAAGCTAGCGCCAAACCTCATCCATCAGCCTGACGCCACGACCGCTGCCATCTGACCAAGGCCGTGCGTTTAGACAGCCCAGCAGTACTGAAAACAAAAACAACCTCCCTAGTTGCACTGTCCGGCATACCCACACGGGGTCAGAATTCATGAACAACAACGCAGGTGCCTTCGAAAGCGGCTGGAAATCCCTCCAGCGCTGGCGCGTCCAGATTTTCCTCATCACCTGGCTGGCTTACGCCGCCTTCTACTTCACCCGTAAAGCCTTCGCCGTCGCCAAGCTTGGCATTGGCGAAGACCCGAGCTTCGAACTCGACAAGGCCGCGATGGCCAACCTCGACGCCCTCTACCTGGCCGCCTACGCCGTGGGCCAGTTCACCTGGGGCCTCTTCGCCGACCGCTTCGGCCCGCGCGTGGTGGTGCTCGGCGGCCTGGTCGTCTCGGCCCTGGCAGCCGTCGCCATGGGCACCTTCGCCACCTTGCCGATCTTCGTCACCTGCATGTTGGTCCAGGGCCTGGCCCAGTCCACCGGCTGGTCGGGACTGTGCAAGAACATCGGCAGCTTCTTCGCCACCCGCGAGCGTGGCCAGGTGCTGGGCTACTGGAGCACCTGCTACGCCTTCGGCGGCCTGGTGGCCACGCCCTTCGCCGGCTGGTGGGCCTACGAGGTGTTCCATGACTGGCGCATGGCGTTCATCTCCAGTGCCCTGGTGGTGGCCGTGGTCGCGGTGCTGTTCTACTTCCTGCAACGCAACAAACCGGAAGACGTCGGCCATCCCCCGGTGGAAGCAGAAGCGAACAGTGGCAGCGGCCAGCGCGACGGCCACTGGACGGCCCTGCGCAAGGTGCTGAAGAACCGCACCGTGCTGGTCCTGGGCCTGGCCTACTTCCTGCTCAAACCCGCACGCTACGCCATCCTGCTGTGGGGCCCGGTGATCGTCTACGAACGCATGCCATCCATTGGCAAGGTGGCGTCGGCCATCGTCCCCACCGCCTTCGAACTGGCTGGCCTGGTGGGCCCGATCCTGATCGGCCTTGCCTCGGACAAGCTGTTCGGCTCCCGTCGCATGCCCGCCTGTGTGTTCAGCCTGATCGCCCTCACCGTCTGCCTGGGGCTGTTCGTCCCGGCCATGCAGAGCGGCAGCCTGTACCTGGTGGTCGGCCTGCTGTTCATGATGGGCATGACCCTCTACGGACCGGATTCGATGATCAGCAGCTCCGCCGCCATCGACTTCGGTACCCAGGAAGCCGCCGGCACCGCCGCGGGATTCGTCAACGGCTGCGGCTCGGTGGGCGCCATCCTCGGCGGCCTGCTGCCGGGCTACTTCGACACCACCACCGTGTTCCTCGTGTTCACCGCGGCGGCGCTGCTGGCCAGCCTGATGCTGGTGCCCTTCTGGAACAGCCGCCCGCAAACCCTGAAAGCGCCGGATAGCGTCCCGACCAACGCCCAACCGGCCATGGCCGGCGCCAAGACCTGAATGCCCTTAGCCAACCTGCAATCCGCTGGAGTCATCACCATGAACTACAAGCAACCCACCCACCTCAAAGCCGCGATCCTCGACTGGGCCGGCACCGTCGTCGACTTCGGTTCCTTCGCGCCGACCCAGATCTTCGTCGAGGCCTTCGCCGAGTTCGGCGTTGCCGTCTCCCTGGAAGAAGCCCGCGGCCCGATGGGCATGGGCAAGTGGGACCACATCCGCACCCTCTGCAACGTGCCGGCCATCGCCGAACGCTACCGCGCCGCCTTCGGCCGCCTGCCCACGGACGAGGACGTCACCGCCCTCTATGAGCGCTTCATGCCGCTGCAGATCGAGAAGATCGGCCTGCACTCGGCACTGATCCCCGGCGCCCTCGACGCCATCGCCACCCTGCGCGGGAAGGGGCTGAAGATCGGCACCTGCTCCGGCTACCCGGCGGTAGTGATGGCCAAGGTGGTGGAACTGGCCCGCGAGAACGGCTACACACCGGACCACGTAGTGGCCACCGATGAAGTGCCCAACGGCCGCCCGCACCCGGCGCAGTCCCTGGCCAACGTGATCGCGCTCGGTATCGACGACGTCGCCGCCTGCGTGAAGGTGGACGACACCTGGCCGGGCATCCTCGAGGGCCGCAGCTCCGGCATGTGGACCGTTGCCCTGACCTGCTCGGGTAACGCCCTGGGCCTGACCTGGGAGCAGTTCCAGGCACTGCCCAAGGACAAGCTGGACCAGGAACGCGCGCGCATCGGCCAGATGTTCGAAGGCTCCCGCCCGCACTACCTGATCGACACCATCGCCGACCTGCCGGCGGTGATCGACGACATCAACAAGCGCCTGGCGCGCGGCGAGATGCCCCAGGCCAGCTGATTGGAAGCGGGGGCAGCCGTCGGCCCCTCCCCCGGCGGGCAAGGATGCCCGCACCTCCCGTGAAAAAGCCCGGCCCCAACAAGGAGGCCGGGCTTTTTTGCTTGCTGTGGGGGGGCGAATTCATTCGCGAATAAATTCGCTCCCACAGGGAGGAGGTGAATCTCTCTACCCCCGCGTTGCAATCGCGTGCTTGCGCAGCTTGCGATACAGGGTGTTGCGGCTGATGCCGAGTTGCTCCGCGGTGCGGGTCATGTGCCAGCGCTGGCTGTCCAGCGCGCTGAGCAGTGCCGTGCGTTCGGCGTCGTCCAGCGGGTTGGCCAGCGGCTCGGGCACCGCAGCCGATGGCGCACTCCGTAGTACGTCTCGCGGCAGGTCGGTCAGGCGAATGATGCCGTCCTCGCACAACGCCGCCAGGGTCCGCAGCACGTTGCGCATCTGCCGCACGTTGCCCGGCCAGTGGTAGTCGAGCAACGCCTGGCGCGCCTCTTCGGTGAGCACGATGCGCATCCCGCGCGCCTCTTCCGCCAGCAGGTAATGCAACAGCTCCGGCTTGTCGCAGCGCTCGCGCAGGGGTGGCAGATCGAGTACCAGACCATTGAGGCGATAGTACAGGTCTTCGCGGAAGCCACCGTTCTGCACCCGCGCCTCCAGCTCGCGGTGGGTAGCACTGATGATGCGCACATCGACGGCCTGCGGCTCGCCACCGATGGGCACCACCTGGCGTTCCTCCAGCACCCGCAACAGGCGGGTCTGCAAAGCCAGTGGCATGTCGCCGATCTCGTCGAGGAACAGGGTGCCGCCATCGGCCTGCTGCAACTTGCCGCGCATGCCTTCCTTGCGGGCACCGGTGAAGCTGCCGCCGCGATAGCCGAACAGCTCGCTCTCGATCAGGGTTTCCGGAATGGCCGCGCAGTTCAGCGCCACAAAGGGCCGCTCGGCACGGGAGCTGGCCTGGTGCAGGGCACGGGCGAAGGCTTCCTTGCCGGAGCCGGTTTCGCCATTGATCAGCAGCGGCACGTCGCGCTCATACACGCGCAGCGCCCGTCGGAAGTCGTTCTGCAGCGCCGCATCGCCCAGGCAGATACCCGGTCGCGCCGGTTTTGGCAGCTCCAGCGGAACAGGCTGCGGTACGCTGCGGGGCTGGCCGCGCAGGGCGGCGAACAGGGCGCGGCCATTGCGTGTACGCAGCGGCCAACTGGTGGCCGGCTGCGGCGTGGCACGACCGAGCAGGTCGTCGAGGCAGCAGTCGAAGAAAACTTCCACCGGCTGGCCAAGCAGGCGCTCACGGGGTAGGCCCAGCAAGTTGATGGCGCTCTGGTTCACCGCACTGATCCGCCCTTCTCCGTCGAAGGCCAGCAGGCCTTCACTGAACAGGCCGATGTACTCGGCCTGCAGGTGGAAGCGCAGCAACCACTCGCCCTCGAAGCGGCGCAGGAAGTAGCAGCTCTCGATCATCTTCGCCGAGAGGTTGACCAGTGCCATGGTGTGGAACTGGCTCTGGCGCGAGACATCGTGTCGCGCGGATGACACATCGAGCACCGCCATCAGGTCGCCCTGTGGGTCGAACACCGGGCTGGCGGAACAGGTGAGGCCGGTATGGCGGCTGCGGAAATGTTCGTCCTGGTGGATGGTCAGCGCCTGGCGCTCCACCACGCAGGTGCCGATGCCGTTGGTGCCTTCACTGGCCTCGCTCCAGTCGGCACCGAGCCAGAGTCCGGCGCGTTCGAAGGTCGGCCGTTCGGCCTGGGCGGTCACGCAGTTGAGGATCACCCCTCGGGCGTCGGTGAGCAGCACTGCGTGGCCGGCCCCGGAGAGTTGACGGTAGAGGTTGTTCATCTCGCCATTGGCCACCTCCAGCACCTGCTGCATGCGCTCGCGGCATTCCAGCATGCGCCCGTGTTCCAGCACGGTGGGCGCCACCGGCTGGGCGGGATCGAGGTGGTAGTCCTCCAGGCAGCGCAGCCAGGAGCGAGCAATAGAAGGGTCGGCAGCCGGCCCGCTGGCCTGCGCCTTCCCCTGTGCCAGGGTCATCACCTGTTGGGCGTGACGGCTGAGAGGATTCTGCATTGTTGTTCTTCTCCTGCGCGCTTCCGGGAGGCAGCCCGGGCCGTGGAACGGCATTCGCGTCGACGCAGCATCCTCCAGCGTAGAAGCCTTTGCAATGGCACTCTGACCCGCTGGTCACCTGTCGTGCCAGATACGTGACAAAGTGTCACTCTCAGTTGTGTCAGGCCTGCGACAAGCGCTCACAAGGGCATGTGCAGGCCAACCAAAGAACCGCTCTGGAACGGCACTTCCAGAACCTTGGCCCAGCCCTTGCTCCAGTAGGGAGAAACGCCAACCGCGTCTTTGCAACTACAACAAGAGACAGGAGAAACACCATGCGTTACGCCCAACCCGGTACCCCCGGCGCTGTCGTTTCCTTCAAGTCCCGCTATGGCAACTACATCGGTGGCGAGTTCGTCGCCCCGGTCAAGGGCCAGTACTTCACCAATACCTCGCCGGTGAATGGCCAGCCGATCGCCGAATTCCCCCGTTCCACTGCCGAAGACATCGAGAAAGCCCTGGATGCCGCCCACGCCGCCGCTGATGCCTGGGGCAAGACGTCCGTCCAGGACCGCTCCAATGTCCTGCTGAAGATCGCCGACCGCATCGAACAGAACCTGGAAGTCCTGGCCGTTACCGAAACCTGGGACAACGGCAAGGCCGTGCGCGAAACCCTGAACGCCGACATCCCGCTGGCTGTCGACCACTTCCGCTACTTCGCCGGCTGCATCCGCGCCCAGGAAGGCGGCGCCGCCGAGATCAACGAAGGCACTGTCGCCTATCACATCCACGAACCGCTGGGCGTGGTCGGCCAGATCATCCCGTGGAACTTCCCGCTGCTGATGGCCGCCTGGAAACTGGCCCCGGCCCTGGCCGCGGGCAACTGTGTGGTGCTGAAACCGGCCGAGCAGACCCCGCTGGGCATTTCGGTACTGATGGAGCTGATCGGTGACCTGCTGCCCCCCGGCGTGCTCAACGTGGTGCAAGGCTTCGGCAAGGAAGCAGGCGAAGCCCTGGCCACCAGCAAGCGCATCGCCAAGATCGCCTTCACCGGCTCCACCCCGGTGGGCTCGCACATCCTCAAGTGCGCCGCCGAGAACATCATCCCGTCCACTGTGGAGCTGGGTGGCAAGAGCCCGAACATCTACTTCGAAGACATCATGCAGGCCGAGCCGGCCTTCATCGAAAAGGCCGCCGAAGGCCTGGTGCTGGCCTTCTTCAACCAGGGTGAGGTGTGCACCTGCCCGTCCCGCGCCCTGGTGCAGGAATCCATCTACCCGGCCTTCATGGCCGAGGTGATGAAGAAGGTCAAAGCCATCAAGCGTGGCGACCCGCTGGACACCGAAACGATGGTCGGCGCCCAGGCCTCGCAGCAACAGTTCGAGAAGATCCTCTCCTACCTCGACATCGCCCAGCAGGAAGGCGCGGAAGTGCTCACCGGCGGCGCCGTGGAGAAGCTGGAAGGCAACCTGTCCACCGGTTACTACATCCAGCCGACCCTGCTCAAGGGCCACAACAAGATGCGCGTGTTCCAGGAAGAAATTTTCGGCCCGGTGGTGGGTGTCACCACCTTCAAGGACGAAGCCGAAGCCCTGGCGATTGCCAACGACACCGAGTTCGGCCTGGGTGCCGGCCTGTGGACCCGCGACATCAACCGCGCCTACCGCATGGGCCGTGGCATCAAGGCCGGTCGCGTGTGGACCAACTGCTACCACCTGTACCCGGCGCACGCCGCCTTCGGTGGCTACAAGAAGTCCGGCGTCGGCCGTGAAACCCACAAGATGATGCTCGACCACTACCAGCAGACCAAGAACCTGCTGGTGAGCTACGACATCAACCCGCTGGGCTTCTTCTGATCCTCGGCAAGTAACGAAAAAACGCGGCCCCGGCCGCGTTTTTTCATGGGTGCTCCGTAGGAGCGAGCTCTGCTCGCGAAATTCCCGTGCACCGATTCGCGAGCAGAGCTCGCTCCTACACCTGTGGGGGCGAATTCATTCGCTGAGCAGGCCGAAGGGCTGCCCTTCGGACTCCCGCGCAGATGCATTCACCCTCTCCCCAACCCTCTCCCTGAAGGGAGAGGGGCTGTTCGTGCCAAGGTCAAAAGCTGCTCCACAAACCTCAGCGCTCATCCCCCCGCCACTGCCGCGGGCTCACGCCGAACCAGCGGCGGAAGGCGCGGGAGAAGGCGCTGGTTTCGGAGTAGCCGAGCAAGGGCGCCAGCTCGGAGATGGGCCGCTGGCGTTGGCGCAGGTAATGCAGCGCCAGCTCGCGGCGGGTCTGCTCCACCAGTTGGCTGAAGCTGAGGCCCTCTTCGCGCAGGCGGCGTTGCAGCCCCGCCGGAGTCAGTTCGAGGTGTTCGGCGATCTGTTCCAGGCAGGGCTCGCCCAATGCCAGGGCCAGGCGGATCTGGGTGCCGGCCTCCTCCAGCAGACTCGGTCCGCCCCCCTGCTCGCCCAACCGGCGGATCACGTCCTGGAACAGGAACAGCAGATTGGGATCGCGCTCGGGCATGAGCGTGCCCTGCACATCGCCCTTGGGCACCAGCAGGAAATTGCACGGCCGGCCGAACTGCACCGGCGCGCCGAATGCCTGGCTGTGCTCCTGCCAGCCCTCGGGCCGGTCATGTTCGAAGGCCACCGCACGCGGCGCCCAGTCGCGGCCCAGCACATGGCGGACCAGATTGAGCGCCATGCCCATGGTCAGCTCGGCATCCTGGCGACGGTCGAGGATCGCGCCATGGCGTACCTGGTAATCGAAGCGCAGGCACTCGCCGCAATCCACCAGGCGGATCAGGGTGCTGTGCTGGTGATAGGGGAAGGCTGCGGCGAAGTTCTTCAGCGCCTCTTCCAGCGTGTTCGAGAACAGGCCGACGTAGCCCAGCAACCCCAGGTCGCGGGGCTGGAACTGCTGGCCATAGCGCAGCCCGAAGTTATCGCAGCCGGACTGCCGCGCCGCTTCCTCCAGCACCTGGCAGTAGTTGGTCAACGCCAGGCTGAGGGTGGGGTGCAGCAGTTGCTCCGGGTCGATGCCGGCGCGGCCGAAGATACGGTCCAGATCACCGCCCTGCCCGGTGATGAAGCGGTCGAGACCGCTGGCGGCAGCCGAGAGCACACCGACGTTGCTCGCCGCGGGCGCCTGCAGGCTGGTACTGGAAAACAGGGACGGAGTCATCACGGTCCACCGATTCTTTTTTGAACGGACAAACAAGCAAAACCCATGCCCTCGCCTGCACCACGAAGCAGGGCAGACACAAGCCCGTCGCCAGGGCCTCCGCGAGCCATTTCCGGGCATTTTCCAGGCGCTCGCCCCGTGTCGGGGCACGGCCGTTGGGGCCATGGGTAACAGTGCCGCACGACTTGACCGCAAATGCCGCACACGGACTTCCAGGGTCAAGTCCTGGGGAGGGTCGCTGGATAAGATCGAGCCTGGTCTTCCACCAACACCGCCCCCGAGGGCGAGGAGTCCCGATGAGCACAACACAACTAAAACCAACGCTCGGCACCTTGCACCTCTGGGGCATCGCGGTCGGGCTGGTGATCTCCGGTGAATACTTCGGCTGGAGCTATGGCTGGGGCACCGCCGGCACCCTCGGTTTCCTGGTCACCGCCCTGATGGTGGCCACCATGTACACCTGCTTCATCTTCAGTTTCACCGAACTCACCACTGCCATTCCCCACGCCGGTGGCCCCTTCGCCTACAGCCGTCGTGCCTTCGGCGAGAAGGGCGGACTGATCGCCGGCATCGCCACCCTGATCGAGTTCGTCTTCGCCCCGCCGGCCATTGCCATGGCGATTGGCGCTTACCTCAACGTGCAGTATCCGGGGTTGGACCCCAAGCACGCGGCGGTCGGCGCGTATCTCATCTTCATGACCCTGAACATCCTCGGCGTCAGCATCGCCGCCACCTTCGAACTGGTGGTCACCGTGCTGGCTGTCGCCGAGCTGCTGGTGTTCATGGGCGTGGTGGCGCCGGGCTTCAGCTTCTCCAACTTCGTCGTCAACGGCTGGGCCGGCTCCAGCGAATTCACTAGCGCGGCCATTCCCGGCATCTTCGCCGCCATCCCCTTCGCCATCTGGTTCTTCCTCGCCATCGAGGGCGCGGCCATGGCGGCAGAAGAAGCCAAGGACCCGAAGCGCACCATCCCGCGCGCCTATATCGCCGGCATCCTCACCCTGGTATTCCTTGCCATCGGCGTGATGGTGATGGCCGGCGGCGTGGGCGACTGGCGCGAGCTGTCGGGCATCAACGACCCGCTGCCCCAGGCCATGAAGGCCGTGGTGGGCAATGACTCCACCTGGATGCACATGCTGGTGTGGATCGGCCTGTTCGGCCTGGTGGCCAGCTTCCACGGCATCATCCTCGGCTACTCGCGGCAGTTCTTCGCCCTGGCCCGCGCCGGCTACCTGCCTCGCGGCCTGGCCAAGCTGTCGCGCTTCCAGACCCCGCACCGCGCCATCATCGCCGGCGGCGTGGTGGGCATCGCCGCCATCTACAGCGACGGCCTGGTAAACCTGCAGGGCATGAGCCTGACCGCCGCGATGATCACCATGAGCGTGTTCGGCGCCATCGTGATGTACATCATCAGCATGCTCAGCCTGTTCAAGCTGCGCGCCAGCGAACCGAACCTGGAACGCACCTTCCGCGCACCGGGCTACCCGGTGGTGCCGGCCATCGCCCTGGTGCTGGCCGTGGTCTGCCTGCTGGCAATGGCCTGGTTCAACACCTTGATCGGATTCATCTTCCTTGGCTTCATGGCGGTGGGGTATATCTACTTCCAGTTCACCGCCCACCATCGCGCCAGCGCACCGGCCGATGCCCTGCTGAACCGCGCCTGAGGCCTGCCCCACCCCACCGCCAGGCGGTGGGGTGTTCGTAGCCCGGATGAAATCCGGGAGCGTTGAATTCCCCGGATTGCATCCGAGCTACCCGAATCGCAGATCCACGTTCATCACAAGAACGGAGACAGAAATGGCCAGTTTTTCCCACAGCGTCGGCGGCGAAACCTGGCGCTTCGACAGCCTCAAGGACGTGATGGCCAAGGCCAGCCCGGCACGCTCCGGCGACTACCTGGCCGGCGTCGCCGCCGCCAGCGATGGCGAGCGCGTCGCCGCGCAGATGGCCCTGGCGGATATCCCGCTCAAGCATTTCCTCGATGAAGCACTGATTCCCTACGAAGCAGACGAAGTCACCCGACTGATCATCGACAGCCACGACCGTGCGGCCTTCGCGCCGGTCAGCCACCTGACCGTGGGCGGCTTTCGCGACTGGCTGCTCAGCGAGCACGCCGACGAAGCCAGCCTGTGCGCCCTGGCCAAGGGGCTGACGCCGGAAATGGCCGCCGCCGTGTCGAAGATCATGCGCGTACAGGATCTGGTGCTGGTGGCGCAGAAAATCCGCGTCGTCACCCGCTTCCGCAACACCATGGGCCTGCGCGGCCGGCTCTCCACCCGCCTGCAGCCCAACCACCCCACGGACGAGCCCGCCGGCATCGCCGCGAGCATCCTCGACGGCCTGCTCTACGGCAATGGCGATGCCATGCTCGGCATCAACCCGGCCACCGACAGCATCTCCTCCATCTGCGCCATGCTGGAAATGCTCGACGCCATCATCCAGCGCTACGAGATTCCGACCCAGGCCTGCGTGCTGACCCACGTCACCACCTCCATCGCCGCCATCGAACGCGGCGTGCCGCTGGACCTGGTGTTCCAGTCCATCGCCGGCACCGAGGCGGCCAATGCCAGCTTCGGCGTGAGCCTGGAAGTCCTGCGGGAAGGTTACGAAGCGGGCCTGTCGCAGAAGCGCGGCACCCTGGGCAACAACCTGATGTATTTCGAGACCGGCCAAGGCAGCGCCCTCTCCGCCAACGCTCACCACGGCGTCGACCAGCAGACCTGCGAGGCCCGCGCCTATGCCGTGGCGCGGCACTTCAACCCCTTCCTGGTGAACACGGTGGTGGGCTTCATCGGCCCGGAATACCTCTACAACGGCAAGCAGATCATCCGCGCCGGGCTGGAAGACCACTTCTGCGCCAAGTTGCTGGGCGTGCCCATGGGCTGCGACATCTGCTACACCAACCACGCCGAAGCCGACCAGGACGACATGGACACCCTGCTGACCCTGCTCGGTGTGGCCGGCATCAACTTCATCATGGGCATCCCCGGTTCGGACGACGTGATGCTCAACTACCAGACCACCTCGTTCCACGATGCCCTCTACGCCCGCCAGAGCCTGGGCCTGAAGCCGGCACCGGAGTTCGAGGCCTGGCTGGAGCGCATGGGCATCCTGGTACAGAGCGACGGCCGGGTGATACTCGGCGAGCAATTGCCGCCGGCCTTCCGCAAGGCCATCGCGCGGCTGGCCTGACCCCGAGGAGAGACGGATGAAAGACCAACGCCCCACCTCCGGCCACACGGCCAACCCCTGGCAGGAACTGCGGCGCCTGACGCCCGCGCGCATTGCCCTGGGCCGTGCCGGCATCAGCCTGCCCACCAATGCGCAACTGAACTTCCAGTACGCCCACGCCCAGGCGCGGGATGCCGTGCACCTGCCCTTCGACCACGCCGAACTGTCCGCGAAGCTTGCTGGGCGCGGGCGCGACACCCTGTTGCTGCACAGCGCGGCGAAAGACCGCGACACCTACCTGCAGCGCCCGGACCTGGGCCGGCGCCTGGATGCCGCCTCGCGGGAGGTCCTGCAGCAACATGCGCAGACCAACCCCGGTGGCTACGACCTCGCCGTGGTGGTCGCCGACGGCCTCTCCGCCCTCGCCGTACAACGCCACAGCCTGCCCTTCCTCGAACGCATGGAAGAACAGGCGCTGGCCGAAGGCTGGTCGCTCTCACCCGTGGTGCTGGTCCAGCAGGGCCGGGTCGCGGTAGCCGATGAAGTGGCCGAGTTGCTGGGCGCGAAGATGGTGGTGATCCTCATCGGCGAGCGCCCTGGCCTCAGCTCGCCAGACAGCCTCGGCCTCTACTTCACCTGGGCGCCTCGCGTCGGCCTCACCGATGCCTACCGCAACTGCATTTCCAACGTGCGCCTGGAAGGGCTCAGCTACGGCATGGCCGCCCACCGCTTGCTCTACCTGATGCGTGAAGCCTGCCGCCGGCAGTTGTCCGGGGTGAACCTGAAGGACGAAGCCGAGGTACCGAGCCTGTCTGGCGAGCCCGATCGGGCCCTGGCCGGCAATTTCCTGCTGGCCACCGACCACCACTGAAACCGTACTGGCAAGACGGGAGCGGTCCGGCGCAGCCTGTGCAACCGCGCTGGGCCGCCCGGCAGCCACGAGACAGGGGAAACCGGTCAAACGCTTGCTTGGATTGCGCTTTCCACAAATTCTGGTGCAGCATCGACGACGTTGGCTGGCACAGCATCTGCATCGCCAATCAAGCCCATCCACAGACACCGAGGCCCATCATGCGCATCGTCCAAGCCACCCTGGAGCACCTGGACCTGCTTACGCCGCTGTTCGTGAAGTACCGTGAGTTCTATGGTGAACTGCCGTTCCCGGAGTCCTCGAAGAAGTTCCTGGAGAAGCGTCTGAGCCGCAAGGAATCAGTGATTTACCTGGCCTTGTCAGATGACGACGACACCCGTCTGCTGGGCTTCTGCCAGCTCTACCCGAGCTTCTCCTCGTTGTCCCTGAAGCGCGTGTGGATCCTCAACGACATCTACGTCGCAGAAGACGCCCGCCGCCAGCTGGTGGCCGACCGCCTGCTGCAGACCGCGAAGAAGATGGCGCGGGAAACCAACGCCGTGCGCATGCGCGTGTCCACCAGCGTGAGCAACGAGGTGGCGCACAAAGTGTACGAATCCATCGGTTTCCACGAAGACACCGAGTTCAAGAACTACATCCTGCCAATCAACAGCGACTGAACCCGCTGCATGAGCCCGGCCAGCGAGCCGGGCTCTCCTCGGCTAGCAGCTTGTTGAAAAACGTGAGCGAGGCAGCCGAGGCGAGGCGCAACGACCAGCGGGAGTAACAGCCGAAGGCTGGCCCGAAGGGCGAGCACCAGCGAGTCAAACCGACGAAAAAGCGGAGTTTACGTGTTGTAAATGAGCATTTTGATCGGACTCGCGCCCGAGTCGGTTTTTAACGACGCCTCGGCAACGCAGGTAGTTTTTCAACAGCCTGCTAGCCCAGTAACCCCAACAGCAGCGTCAGGCGTCCCTGGCGTCCTGCCATGCACGGGCCGCCTGGCTGGGCAATCCAGGCCATGCCCCTGGGCCAGGCTCACGGCGGGGTGTTCCAACAGCTGTAATGGCCTGGGCGCGCATCCTGTCCCGGGAAATCAATGGAAACAGTTGCAGTCTGCGGATTCCACGCCATCCGGCCACCCAATCCACGCTGATCCGGCCGGGTATTCCACGCACATCCGGCCACCTGTTCCACGGCCATCCGGCCGGGCAGTCGGAGCGCAGCGACGCAGGGCTGGCATTGTTAATCTGATTGCCCGGGTGCCGTCAATTTCCGAGTTCTTTTACGCATCGATTCGCCCTTGAGCTGGAGGCGATAGGCGTTGTGTACCAAACGGTCGAGGATGGCATCGGCCAGGGTTGGATCGCCGATCAGCTCGTGCCAGTTTTCCACGGGCATCTGGCTGGTCACCAGGGTCGAGCGTTGGCCGTAGCGGTCATCCAGCAGTTCCAGCATGTCGCGGCGCTGTTCGGCGGTGAACGGGGCCAGTCCCCAGTCATCGAGGATCAACAGGTCGGTCTTGGCATAGCTGCTCATCAGCTTGGCGAAGCGACCATCGCCGTGAGCCAGGCCCAAGTCCTCCAGCAGGCGTGGCAGGCGCAGGTAGCGCACGCTGAAACCATCCCGGCAGGCCTTGTGGGCCAGGGCACAGGCGAGCCAGGTTTTGCCCACGCCGGTGGGGCCGCCGATGATCAGGTTGAGCCCTTCACGCAGCCACTGGCCGCTGCTCAGCTGGAGGATCAGCCCCTTGTCCAGGCCGCGCGGACTGCGGTAGTCGAGGTCTTCGATACAGGCGTTATGCCGGAGTCGGGCCTGGCGCAGCCGGCTGCTCAAGCGCTTGTCCTCGCGCTCGGTCAGTTCACGGTCGATGAGCAGACCGAGGCGTTCCTCGAAGCTCAGGCTGCTGATATCCGGGGTTGTCAGCTGCTCGCTCAGCGCTTTGAGCATGCCGTGCAGGCGCAGGTTCTGGAGCTTGTCCAGAGTCGGGTGATGCAACATGGGGGCGTTCCTTCAGGTCAGTGGTAGTAGCGCGGGCCACGCAGGTTTTCGTGGTTATCCGGCAGCAGCGGCAGGTGCTGTTGAGGCAGCGGCAGACGCTCAAGGCCTTGGCGCAGGATGGATTCGAGGCTCTTGTAGCTACAGGCCCCCAAGCTCAATGCGCGCTGGCAGGCCGCCTCCAGACGATCTTCGCCATGGGCTTTGCCGAGGCGCAGGATGCCCAGGCAGGCCCGATAGCCGTGGCTCGGATGGCTGCGCCGTTCGAGGATGTGCTGGATCACGCCAGCCGTATGGGGGCCGGTCTGCTCCGCCCAGCGCACCAGGCGCTGGGGCGTCCACTCGGCATGTTCGCGATGACTCTTGGGCATGTGCCCGACCTGGGTGCTATGCCGCCCCTTAAGCTGGGCGCGGACATGGCTGGCCACCCGCTGATTGCCGTGGAAGCACTCCACCGTGCGCGCCGTCAGGCGCACCTCCAGTTGTTGCTTCACCAGTTGGTAGGGCACCGAGTAGTAATGCCCATCGACCTCGACGTGGTAGTCGATATGCACCCGGACTTTCTTCCATTCGGCGTAGACATAGGGCTGCTCCGGAAGAGCGCGCAGTGCCGGTTGATCCAGCGTTTCGAAGGCTGACTGCCGGGAACCCGGCAGCTTCTTGAACGGGCGCTGATTCAGGCGAACCAGTAGCGCACCGATGGCGGTGTTGAGCTCTTCCCGCGAAAAGAATTGCCGGTGGCGCAGTGCCGCCAGAATCCAGCGCTCCACCACCTGCACACCGACCTCAACCTTGGCCTTGTCACGCGGCTTTCGGGCTCTGGCTGGCACGATAGCCACCGCATAATGCTCGGCCAGATCGCGATAGCTGGGGTTGATGTCCGGCTCATAGCGGTGCGTCTTGCTCACTGCACTGCGTAGGTTGTCCGGCACCACGATCGCCGGCACCCCGCCGAGAAAGGCAAAGCAGCGAGCATGAGAACCCAGCCAGTCCGACAACTGCTGTGACCAGGTGGCCTCCGCAAAGGTGTAGCTGGAGGCGCCGAGCACCGCGACAAAGATCTGCGCCTGACGGATCTCGCCGGTACGCCGGTCAATGATCGGCACTGTCTGGCCGGCATAGTCGACAAACAATTTCTCGCCGACCCGGTGCTCTTGGCGCATTACCACATCCACCTTGCCCTGCCAGGCGCGGTAGTGATCGCAGAACCAGCTGTACTGGAACCCCTGTGGCTGGCTCAGTCGATACTCCTGCCAGAGCAGCGCCAGGGTGACCCCGGGACGACGCAGCTCGGCATGTATCCAAGCCCAGTCAGGGATCGGGCGCTGTTCACTGGGAACGGAGGGCGACGGCGGGAAAAGCTGCCGCTCCAGCTCGGCGTCGGTCAGGGCAGAGGGCCAGGTCAGCCCACAGGCAGCAAAGCGATTGAGGTAGTCACCGATGGTGGCGCGACCAACTTGCAGGCTGACCGCGATCTGGCGGGCAGATAGACCAACCTCAAACTTGAGACGTAGTACTTCGCGAATCTTACGCATGGATAAACGCTCCACGGCGACCTCTCTGCTCCGAAAAAGAGGCCGATGGTAGTGAAGAAATCCTGCGTGGCTGCCTGCCTGACGGGTGGCCGGATGGCTGTGGAATCAGTGGCCGGATGCGCGTGGAATGGGTGGCCGGATCAGCGTGAAATCAGTGGCCGGATGTTCATGGAATAGGTGGCCGGATGGATGCGGAATCCGCATGCAGTCTTTATGCCGTTTGCCATTCGGCTATCCGATGGCCGTAGCCGTGGGCCTTTTCCCTATAATGCGTGAGTTACTGCCCCGCTCTCGCCGCAGTCATTCACAAGGCGCCCCATGGATTTCAACCCGATCGACCTCATTCTCCACCTTGACCAATACCTCAACCTGCTGGTCACCAACTACGGAACCTGGATCTACGCCATCCTCTTCCTGGTCATCTTCTGCGAGACGGGCCTGGTGGTAACGCCCTTCCTCCCTGGCGACTCCCTGCTCTTCATCGCCGGCGCCGTCTGCGCCACCGGCGGGATGGACCCCCTGTTGCTCGGCGGCCTGTTGATGCTCGCGGCCATCAGTGGCGACAGCACCAACTACCTGATCGGACGCACGGTGGGCGAACGGCTGTTCAGCAACCCGAACTCGAAAATCTTCCGTCGCGACTACCTGCAGCGCACCCACGACTTCTACGACCGCCACGGTGGCAAGACCGTGACCCTGGCGCGCTTCCTGCCCATCGTGCGGACATTCGCGCCCTTCGTCGCGGGCGTGGGCCGCATGCCCTACCCGCGTTTCTTCGCCTTCAGCGTGCTGGGCACCCTTCTCTGGGTGGGTGGCCTGGTAACCCTGGGCTTCTTCTTCGGCAACGTGCCCTTCATCAAGCAGCACCTGTCACTGATGGTCATCGCCATCATCGGCCTGTCCATGCTACCCATGATGATTGGCTTTGCGCGGAGTCACTTTCGCCCCGCCGCCAAAGACGCCGAGCACTCGAGCTGACCCGCGGCCCATGTGGTCCTACCGCAGTTGGCGCCGCCGGCGCATCCTCGCCCGCAACCCGGTTGCCCCCGAGCAGTGGGCAACCGTGCAGCGGCGCCTGCCGATTCTCGATGGCCTGGACGAGACTGAGAACCAGCGCCTGCGCGAACGCAGCGTGCTCTTCCTGCATGGAAAGCGCATCAGCGCCCTGCCCGGCGTCGAGCTTTCCCGCGACGACCGCCTGACCCTCGCCGCCCTCGCCCAACTCCCCCTGCTGCACCTGCCGGACCTCGACTGGTACCAGGGCTTCCACGAACTGGTGCTCTATCCCGACGACTTCGTCAGCCCCCAGCGCCACCGCGACGCAGCGGGTGTGGAGCACGAGTACGAGGACGAACGCAGCGGCGAGTCCTGGCAGTTCGGCCCGGTCATACTCGCCTGGCCCGGCGTGCAGGCCAGCGGCGGCTGGGACGGCTACAACCTGGTGATCCACGAGTTGGCACACAAGCTCGACATGCTCAACGGCAGCCCCAACGGCCTGCCGCCGCTGCACCGGGACATGCGCCAGTCCGACTGGGCCCTGGCCATGCAGACCGCCTTTGATGCGCTGAATGCGCAGCTCGACCGCGACCCGGATGCCGAAACGCCGATCGACCCGTATGCGGCCGAGGACCCGGCAGAATTCTTCGCGGTCGCCAGCGAGTACTTCTTCACCGCCCCGGACCTGCTCGACCAGGCCTTCCCCGCCGTCTACCGCCAGCTCCAGGCGTTCTACCGCCAGGACCCGCTGAGCCGTTTGAAACGGCTCCAGATCACCCATCCGGACTATCGCGACGCGACCAATGGATAAGCAGAACGGCGTGGCATCGGCTTGGGAATATGCCTATAATCGCGCCCACTTTTTTGGCCCCACCCCCTGGGAGTTGACCATGAGCTACAGCAAGATCCCGGCTGGCAAAGACCTGCCGAACGACATCTACGTCGCGATCGAGATTCCGGCCAACCACGCGCCGATCAAATACGAAATCGACAAGGACAGCGACTGCCTGTTCGTCGACCGTTTCATGGCCACCCCGATGTTCTATCCGGCCAACTACGGCTACATCCCGAACACCCTGGCTGACGACGGCGATCCCCTCGACGTGCTGGTCGTCACCCCTTACCCGGTTGCTCCGGGTTCCGTTATCCGCGCCCGTCCGGTCGGTGTCCTGCACATGACCGACGAAGCGGGTGGCGACGCCAAACTGCTGGCCGTTCCCCACGACAAACTGAGCGTCCTCTACAAGGACGTGAAGGAATACACCGACTTGCCGGCCCTGCTGCTGGAGCAGATCAAGCACTTCTTCGAGAACTACAAAGACCTCGAAAAAGGCAAGTGGGTGAAAGTTGAAGGCTGGGGCAACGCTGACGCTGCCCGCGCTGAAATCACTAAGGCGGTTGCGGCTTACCAAAAGTAAGGCCTGACCACCCAATGAAAGCCGGCCACAAGCCGGCTTTTTTATTGCCTGCGAAAAACTGGACCACTGGCATTCAGTGAATGTCGGGGCGGCTTTTGTAGGTTGTGGCTGAGCTCCGCGAAGCCCAACGTGCGAGGTCGATACCTGACCATGTTGGGCTTCGCTGCGCTCTGCGCCAACCTACGGGGCCGCTGCGCAGCCCTTTCGCGAATGAATTCGCTCCCCATCGCCGGCAAGCACGAAGTCACCGGCGCCTTCCGCTCGCTCCGGTTTTGTTACCACTGGCGCCCCCAAGCAGCCAGGGCGGCAACCGAAACACGCCCAACCACTACCCTTTCGATAACGCGGCAGAACCGCTTTTGGGTCAACCGCAGGACAGATCCGCAGCCAGGGTCGGCTCCCCATTCCAATGAATGTCGGTGATCGACAATGAGCATGATCAAGGCCTGTCTGCTGCTAGGAGCCTTGTGTGCAGGATGCAACGGCGTGGTAAAGCCAGAACTCGCGAGTTCCACGACCAACAGCTACTTTCCCATTTTCTCGGGTTTCCCCCTGCCCTACTTCTATATGGCGTCCGCGGTCCAGTGGAACGAGGAGTACGCCGTCACCACGGCCCACACGCCACTCATACCTTATGAGACGTATCGATGCAGTACGGGCTGCGACCTGGTCTTCTTCCGTCACACGGCCAAAGCCAAGATCCCTTCCTGGCGCGCCGCGCAGCCAGGTGAAAGCATCACCAGCACCGGAGCGAGCCCGTACCTGATCGCCGCAAGCGGGAAGGGCAAGGTTTACCCGGCGCCCTTCATCAACACCGACGAAGACAGCGGCGAGCTCTACGCCATCCACGATGCCCCCATCGCCAAGGGCATGTCGGGCGGCCCGGTAATCGCCGAGGACGGCAGCGTGGTGGGCATCAACATGGGGATCTACTCGGTCACCCTGAACGATCTCAGCTACCACCCCGGCGTAAGGGGCGCGCAGCGCATCAGCGTGTTCATTCCCTACTCGGTAATCCTGCGGGAATGGACGCTGTTACACGCCAGACTGAAGACCACAGACAAGCGAAGCTTCGCCGCCAACGAGTGATGCAGCAGGGGTAGGCGGCAATCCGCCAAAGCGATCGGGGCATATGCCCACGCAGAAAGCGACCATGGAGTATTGACCCTACCCCCTCCCCCCCCTACAGCCCCCCCCTTCTATCCCCCTGGAAGTTGCGCAACTTTCAGGGATGCCGTACCGGGACGCTGGAGTGGAATCCGCCTTCCACCCTCACAGCACACCTGCGGCTTACTACCGATTTCGCAACATGTGCTGATCCTATGTTCAAGAACATCCTGGTCGTTTGTGTAGGCAACATTTGCCGCAGTCCTACTGCTGAAGCCCTGCTCAAATCAAAGCTCGCCCCGCGCGGTATCAACGTCGGCTCCGCGGGCATCCATGCCCTGGTCGGCAACCCCATGGACAGCACCGCCCTCGAAGTGCTGCGCGAGCATGGCGGGGATCACCCCGAACACCAGGGGCGCCAGCTGAGCCGCGAAATGCTGCACCAGTACGACCTGGTGCTGGCCATGGAGCAGGGGCATATCCAGCGGATCGCCCAGATGGCCCCCGAGGCCCGTGGCAAGACCTTCCTCCTCGGCAAATGGCAGGGTAACCAGGATATTCCGGACCCCTATCGCCAGCAGAAGCCGGCCTTCGAACATGTCTATCAGTTGATGGCGCAAGGCGTCGAAAGCTGGTCACAGAAAATCTAAAGAACTTGTGAAGAGGCGCGCCCCATGACGACCCAACACAACCTGCAGGTGCAGGTCATCCGCGACGACGACGACATCGACCTGCTCGGGCTGCTCGGCACCCTGCTGGACAGCAAGTGGATCATCGTCGGCATCACGTCCTTCTTCACCGTGCTGGGCGCTGCCTACGCTGTGCTGACCCCGCCGGTGTACCAGGCGAACGCCCTGGTGCAGGTCGAGGAGAAAAAGGGTGGCATGGCCGCACTGAGCGGCATATCGGAAATGACCGAGATGTTTGGCGGCACTTCCGCCGCGGTCACCGAAATAGAGCTGCTGAAATCCCGCGCAGTGCTGGGCCAAGCGGTGGAGAACCTCAAGCTCGACATCATCGTCGAGCCCCACTACTTCCCGCTGTTCGGCCAGTTCCTAGCACGACGCTTCCAACCCGTCAGCGAGCACGAAGTGGCAGAGCCCTTCTTCGGCCTCAGCAGCTTCGCCTGGGGCGGCGAAGTGCTGGATGTGTTCCAGCTGGATGCACCGGATGCGTACCTGGGCAAGGATCTGACCCTGCGCGCCGACGGAAATGGCACCTTCACCCTGCTCAATGACGACGACGAAGTGCTGCTCACCGGCCAGGTCGGCGAGCAACTGGAGCAAGACGGCTTCAAGGTGCAGATCGCCCAGCTGGACGCCAACCCCAGCAGCCTGTTCAGCGTCACCAAGCAGCGCCGCCTGACCACCATCCTGCAATACCAGGAAGACCTGGCCGCAAGCGAGCGCGGCAAGGAGTCCGGCATCATCAGCCTCTCACTGGAAAGCGAGAACCCGGCCCACGCTACCCAGGTGCTGGATGAAGTCAGCCGCCTTTATGTGCTGCAGAACGTTCAGCGCAACTCCGCCGAAGCTGCCCAGAGCCTGGAGTTCCTCCAGGGCCAGTTGCCGGAAGTGCGCAAGCAACTGGAAAAGGCCGAAGCCCAGCTCAACGCCTACCAGACCAGCGCCCGCTCGGTGGACATCACCATCGAGACCAAGGCGGTGCTGGACCAGATCGTCGCGCTGGAAACCCTGATTTCCGAGCAGAAGCTCAAACGCGCCGAAATGGAACGCCTCTTTACCCGCCAGCACCCCAGCTACCAGGCGCTGATTACCCAGATGGGCCAGCTGGAACAGCAGAAGCGCGACCTGCAGAAAAAGGTGGAAAACCTGCCGGAAACCCAGCAGGAGCTGCTGCGCCTGACCCGCGACATGCAAGTCACCACCGAGATCTATACCCAGTTGCTGAACAAGTCCCAGGAACTGGACATCGTCCGCGCGGGCACTGTGGGCAACGTGCGCATCATCGACGCAGCCGACGCCAATATCGAAAAACCGGTGAAACCGAAAAAAGCCTTGATCGTGCTGATCGCCACCCTGCTCGGCGGCCTGGTCGCCGTGAGCTATGTGCTGGCGCGCAAGGCCCTGAACCGCGGCGTAGAAGACCCGGACGTGATCGAGCAGATGGGCCTGCCGGTGTATGCCTCCATCCCGCACAGCAAGGAGCAGGCCGCCCACGAGCTGAGCTTCAAGGGAAAGGGCAAGGGCACGGCCAGCGCCGGCTCACTGCTGCTGGCGGTGACCAACCCGGCCGACCTGGCCGTGGAATCCCTGCGCAGCCTGCGTACCAGCCTGCACTTCGCCACCCTGGAGGCGAAGAACAACATCCTGATGATCTCCGGCCCCAGTCCGTCTGTGGGTAAATCCTTCGTCTCCAGCAACCTGGCCGCCATCATCGCGCAGACCGGGCAGAAGGTTCTGCTGATCGACGCCGACATGCGCAAGGGCTACATCCACAAGATGTTCCAGCAGGAAGCAGAAAACGGCCTGTCGGAGTTGCTGACCGCGCGGATCAACCTCGACCAGGCCGCCTATGCCTCCGAGGTGGAAAACCTGCACGTGATCACCCGTGGCCAGATCCCGCCGAACCCTTCGGAACTGCTGATGCACGCCAACTTCACCCAGTTGCTGGAGCAGGCGAGCAGTCGTTACGACCTGGTGATCATCGACACCCCGCCCATCCTCGCGGTAACCGATGCCGGCCTGGTGGGCCGCCAGGCCGGCACCAGCCTGATCGTGACCCGCTTCGGCATGAACGCCGCCAAGGAAATCCTGCTCACCAAACGCCGCTTCGAGCAGAACGGCATCAGCCTCAAGGGCGCCATCTTCAACGCCGTGGAGCGCAAGGCTTCGGCCTACGGATATGGCAACTACAGCTACTACCAGTACGAATACAAATCGGACAAGGCATAAGCCGCCCTGCGCCTACCCTCTCCCGCCGTGGGAGAGGGCCCGGTAGAGAAGAAAGCCCGGTCGCCAGGCAGAGGCCCAGACCGACAACTGAGGTGCACCGCATGGCAGGCAAGCCTGCACCCCACCGCTGGTACCTGATCCAGTGCAAGCCAAAGCAGGATGCTCGGGCTGAAGAACACCTGGTGCGCCAAGCCTTCCGCTGCTATCGCCCAACCCACTGCGTCACGCGGCTGCGTGGCGGCCGAAAGCGGGAGAGCGTCGAGTCGCTGTTCCCCGGCTACTTGTTCATCCAGCTGGACCAGGTCAACGACAACTGGCACCCCATCCGCTCGACCCGTGGCGTCAGCCAACTGGTGTGCTTCGGCGACCAGCCGGCTGCCATCGCCGATGAGCTGATCAAACAACTGCAGCAGCGCCTGGCATCGCCGCAACCGCAAGAGCCCTGCCTGAGCCCTGGCGACCGCATACGCCTGAAAAGCGCCGGCCTACAGGAGATGGAAGCCATCTTCCTGGCCAGGGATGGAAGCGAGCGCGTGCTTATCCTCCTGCAACTTCTGCAGCGCCAACACACGCTCAGCGTCCCGCGTGACAGCATCGACAAGCTTTAACTCTCCCCGCTCATCGCCACGCCTATTGTAAGCGCCCTCCTCGAAAAATCAGTGCACCCATCGACATTCGAATGTGGGCCCTTAGGCGCTGCAGCCCTGCAACGCCTTGATCCTACTGAGCTATCAGATCGGTCGGACAAATTTCGACACGGCACTCAAGCTAACATCCATTTGCGAATGAGCGGTCCGGGTTGACGTTCTTCACAAACCAGCCCGAGTCCGTGAAATGCGGCGTCGGAAATATTCCGACTCAGGAAGTAGGCAGACTGCTTTACAAGCAGCTCAAGCCCTCAGGGACGACATCCCCCTGTAATGCGCAAGCCAGCACAGACTCGGCACGCCCGCTTTCATCCACACCAGACTACTGCCGCTTCGGGCACTGCCCGAGGCCAGCCATCGCTTATGGCGATCGTTCTCGGGGAATAAACGAGTAACCCTGGGGCGGTAGCGTGCCAAAAGCACGATCAGGTCGAATCCGAACCCGGTAAACAGGGCAGGGCCACAAGCCCCGAGCAACCCAGACAAGCCTTTGGCTCACAAGGAAGAAACAGCGGAATTCGCGAACCGTACCGTAAGGCCCGCTGCAGGAACGCAGGCAGGTTTCCCGACCGTAGCGTCATCATCAGGACAGGTTTCAATCGTGCCCAATCATCCTCAGGCAGCCACCGTAAAGGCCAAGGGCCACGGCCCGCACCGCGCCAGTAAAGGCGTACTCAAGCATGCCGCCAAGGTTCGCCATAGCGCCAGCAGCGCACGCACCCGCCATATCAACCTGATCGGTAAGCGGGAAAACACCGCGCCGGAAGGCCGCGGCCTGACGTTCTGGGGCCAATGGGCCGCCGCAATGGGCATGCTGACCTTGCTGCTCTGCGCCCTGGCCAAGGGCAACATCGGGCATATCGAAACCCAGTACCGCATCCTTGCCCTCTTCACCCTGCTGGGCTCCGTACCAGCCTATTCGCTGATGCGGGTCTACCATAAGCAGCACGGCTATCTGGTCGGCGTGAGCAGGCTGCTGGCAGGCTGGCTGGTGCTGCTGTCCGGCCTGACGGTCATGGCCTTCGTGACCAAGACCAGCGAGCTCTTCTCCCGAGAGATCATCATCATCTGGGCAGGCGCCGGCTACGTCATCCAGGCCTGCCTGTTCCTGCCGCTACACGCGATCTCCCGCCGCTATCACAACAAGCTCCAGTCTGAGCGCACCTCGCTCATCATCGGCACTGGCGACCTCGCCCAGGAACTGGCTGACAAACTGGTGCGCAAACGCAGCGAGCCCCTCCTGGGCCTGGTGGCCGCCGACGACCACCTCCACTTGGACGATAGCCTGTACCCCCTCATCGGTAACCTCAGCCATCTGCGCGACCTGATTACCGAGCACAGGATCCGCCGTCTCTATATCGCCCTGCCCCTCTCCGCCGCAGAGCAGATCGAGGGCCTCTACATCGACCTGCTCGACGCCAACGTCGACGTGGTGTGGATCCCGGACCTGCAGAGCCTGAAGCTGCTCAACCACTCGGTGTCCGATATCGCGGGCCTGGCAGCGATCAACCTCAATGAAAGCCCGCTCACCAGCTACCCCACCGCCGCCCTGACCAAAGCTGTGCTGGACCGCAGTGTCGCCCTGCTGGCCATCCTGTTGCTCAGCCCGGTATTGCTGGGCACCGCGTTGGCGGTAAAGCTCTCCTCCCCCGGTCCGGCCCTTTTCAAGCAGAAGCGCCATGGCTGGAACGGCATGGTAATCAAGGTATGGAAGTTCCGCTCCATGCGCGTGCATGCCGATACTCAGGTCAAACAGGCCACCCGTAAAGACCCGCGCATTACCCGCGTTGGCCGCTTCATTCGGCGCACCTCCATCGACGAGCTGCCCCAGCTGTTCAACGTCCTGCAAGGTTGCATGTCCCTCGTGGGCCCGCGCCCACATGCCGTTGCCCACAACGATTACTACACCGGCAAGATCGACGCCTACATGGCCCGCCACCGCATCAAACCCGGCATTACTGGCCTGGCGCAAATCAGCGGATGCCGCGGGGAAACCGAGACGCTGGACAAAATGGAAAAGCGCGTGGAGCTGGACTTGGCCTACATCAACAACTGGTCTTTCTGGCTGGATATCAAAATCCTGATCAAAACCCCGTTCACCCTGCTCGCCAAAGACATCTACTAATCCTCGACTAGCGCCTGCTCTTTGTAGGAGCGAGCTCGCTCGCGAAGCTCTTTCCTACCTCCCAACGCACTACCCCGCCCCCAGGACGGAGCGGCTTCAGATCGACATAAAGGACTAATGCCCCATGCAGTATCCAGACATCCTTCACCACGGCGCAGTAACCGGCGTAACCGGCTCGTGCCATCAACTGTTGATGGACGAGCAGCACAGCCTTCTGGTGGACTGCGGCCTGTTCCAGGGCGCTGAAACCTCTGCCGAAGGCCGGGCTGGCGCCGACAGGCTGGATATCGACTTTGACATCAGCACCCTCAAGGCGCTGGTGCTCACCCACGTACACATGGACCACGTCGGTCGGCTGCCCTACCTGCTTGCCGCCGGCTACAAAGGCCCGATCATCTGCAGCCAGCCTTCCGCGCAGCTGCTCCCACTGGTACTTGAGGACGCCTTCCAGTTCACCTTCGGGCGCAATGCGCAGCTATTGCAGAAGTACCTCAAACTGATACAGCAACGCGTGATGCCGCTTCCCTTCCGCACCTGGCATAGCCTGATCGACACCCCCGACCTGCAAGCGCGTATCCGCCTGCAGCGGGCAGGCCATATCCTGGGTTCGGCCTACATCGAATGCGATGTGCGCTACCCCAAGCGTGGCGAACAGAAGCGCGTTGTATTTTCCGGCGACCTGGGCGCCACCCATACGCCCCTGCTGCCAGCGCAAAAATCCCCCTGGAAGGCTGACATCCTGGTGCTCGAAAGCACCTACGGCGACCGCCTCCATGAAGACCGACGCACACGCAAACAACGCCTCAAGGCCATCATCGAACAAGCCCTGGCCGACAACGGCACCGTACTGATCCCCGCCTTCAGCATCGGCCGCACCCAGGAACTGCTCTACGAACTCGAAGAGATCATCCACCACGCCACTAACCCCCCTCGCTCACGCCTTAGCTCCCCTCTCCCGCTTGCGGGAGAGGGGCTGGGGGAGAGGGCAAAAACAGCGCCCCACCAAATGACAGGAGAGGGGCCTCGCTTTTCCTCCCCTCTCCCGCCTGCGGGAGAGGGGCCGGGGGTGAGGGAAACCACCGCCAGCAAAAAAACTCCCGAGGACAGCCCAGAACTCCACTGGCCCGCCCTCCCCATCATCCTCGACTCCCCGCTGGCCACCCGCTTCACCCGCGCCTATCGCGACCTCCAGCACTTCTGGGACGCCGAAGCGCAAAAGCGTATCAAGGTCGGGCGCAAACCATTGGGTTTCGAACAACTGCTGACGGTGGAGCCACGACGCCCACCTGCGCATGGTGCGCCATCTGGCCAGCACCGCCCGCCCCGCCATCGTGATTGCGGGTAACGGCATGTGCAGCGGCGGCCGCATCGTCAACTACCTGAAGGCGATGCTGGGCGACTCGCGCCACAACGTGCTGTTCGTGGGTTACCGGGCAAACGGCACACCCGGCCAACTGATCCAGAAGCACGGCCCCAAAGGCGGGTATGTGGACCTCGATGGTGAGCGCTTCGACGTCCGTGCCGGCATTCATACCGTCGGCGGCTATTCCGCCCATGCGGACCAGAAAGGACTGGTGAACTTCGTGACCCGCATGCGGCATTGGCCAAGCGAAATTCGGCTGGTGCATGGCGAGAACACAGCCAAGAACGCTCTCAGCAAACAACTGACCACGCACTACCAGCAACGCGATGTCGCTGCTGATATACGCATCCCATAAGCACATCCGAAGAAGCACTCCACAAGGACGTGCGGAGCAAGAAATGACGATCAAGACCCTTTGTGTTTTCGGCACCCGCCCAGAAGCCATCAAAATGGCCCCACTAGCACTGGCCCTGGCCGCTGATGAAAGCTTCGACGCCAAGGTGTGCGTGACTGGGCAGCATCGGGAAATGCTCGATCAAGTGCTGGGTTTATTCGATATCGAACCCGACTTCGACCTGAACATCATGAAGCCCGGTCAGGACCTGACGGATGTCACCAGCGCGATCCTGCAAGGCATGAAAAGTGTCTTTGCAGCCTTCAAGCCCGACGTGGTCCTGGTCCACGGCGACACGGCCACCACCTTTGCCGCCAGCCTGGCCGCCTACTACCAGCAGATTCCCGTGGCACACGTGGAGGCTGGTCTGCGTACCGGCAATACCTATTCGCCATGGCCGGAAGAGGCGAATCGAAAGATGACCGGTGCCTTGGCCAATATCCATTTCGCCCCCACCACCACCTCCCAGAACAATCTGCTCCGTGAGGGCATTGATCCCAAAACCGTCATCGTCACCGGTAATACCGTGATCGACGCATTGCTGGATGTGATCGCCCGGCTCGATAGGGATTCGCAACTCCAGGCCCAAGCAGCCAAACCGTTCGAATTCCTGAACCTCAATCGCAAGACTGTGCTGGTCACAGGCCACCGTAGGGAGAGCTTCGGTGGCGGCTTCGAGCGCATCTGCCAAGCATTGATGGACGTTGCCCAGCAGCATCCCGAGGTGGATATCGTCTATCCCGTCCACCTCAACCCGAATGTTCGGGAGCCCGTGAACCGTCTGCTGACCGGCATCCGCAATGTTCACCTCATAGAACCGCTGGACTACCTGCCGTTCGTGTACCTGATGAGCCGCTCGCACATCATTCTTACGGATTCGGGCGGCATTCAGGAGGAAGCGCCCTCCCTGGGCAAGCCGGTCCTGGTCATGCGAGATACGACCGAGCGGCCCGAAGCCGTTGCCGCGGGCACCGTTAAGCTCGTCGGCACCGACACCGCGAACATCATCCGCGAACTCCACACCCTGTTGAACGACTCGAACGCTTACCGTGCCATGAGCTACGCCCATAACCCCTACGGTGATGGCAAAGCCTGCAAACGAATCCTGAACGCTCTGCTCTCGACCCTTTAAGCAGCCGCTCCGCGACATTTGGGGCGAAGCATTTGCTTTGATCTTTGTTCTATTAAGGAAGAAAAATGCCTTTCCAGACAATCTCCGTAGTTGGCCTAGGTTACATCGGCCTGCCAACCGCAGCCGTCTTTGCCTCGCGCAAGAAGAAGGTCATCGGTGTTGATGTGAACCAGCAAGCGGTCGACACCATCAACCGCGGAGAGATCCACATTGTCGAACCCGACCTCGACATGGCCGTCCATGCTGCAGTCGTTGAGGGCTACCTGCGGGCCACTACGGTTCCTGAGCCTGCCGACGCCTTCCTGATTGCCGTGCCGACTCCGTTCAAAGGTGATCACGAGCCAGACCTCAGCTATATCGAGTCGGCCAGCAAGTCCATTGCACCGGTTCTGAAGAAGGGTGACCTCGTCGTCCTCGAATCCACCTCACCGGTTGGCGCCACCGAACAGATGGCCGCCTGGTTGGCCGAGGCACGTCCGGACCTCACCTTCCCGCAGACTCATGGAGAGGCATCCGACATTCGCGTTGCCCATTGCCCTGAGCGTGTACTGCCTGGGCATGTACTGCGCGAATTGGTGCAGAACGACCGGGTAATCGGTGGCATGTCCCCAAAATGTTGCGAGGTAGCTGTAGCACTGTACAAAGCATTCGTTGAAGGCGACTGCGTGCTCACCAACGCCCGCACCGCCGAAATGTGCAAGCTGACCGAAAACAGCTTCCGCGACGTTAACATCGCCTTCGCCAACGAGCTGTCCATCATCTGCGACAAGCTGGATATCAATGTCTGGGAACTGATCTGCCTCGCCAACCGCCACCCCCGCGTAAACATCCTTCAGCCGGGCCCTGGCGTCGGCGGCCACTGCATCGCAGTCGACCCCTGGTTCATCGTCAGCAAGACCCCCGAAGACGCCAAGCTGATTCGCACTGCTCGCGAAGTGAACGACGGCAAACCGGAATGGGTCATTGAGAAGGTCAAACTGGCCATCGCTGAGTTCTTACTCTCGAATCCAGACAAATCTGCACGGGAAGTAACTGTTGCGTGTTTAGGTCTGGCCTTTAAGGCAGATATCGATGACCTCAGAGAGAGCCCAGCGCTATCGATTGCACTAAAAATCTCTGAAACGCACAAAGGACCACTAATTGCTGTCGAGCCAAACATCAATAAATTGCCAAGTAAACTTGAGGAAAAATTCCAACTCACAGGAATTAAAAAAACCCTCTCCGAGGCTGACATCATTATTCTCCTTGTCGACCACAAAGAATTCAGAGACAAACAAGAGAAACTAGCCTCTCACCACCGAATTATAGACACACGAGGCGTAATCAACTCTTAAGTCACCTTTATGCCAGAGGATTGGCTACCAGCCCTTTGACAACAAAGACCAGCCTGCAAGAAGGCAGAAATGAACCTAAATGACCTTATTTCTAAGAATCAAATATTTGCACTCACTGCCAAGGCTCTCGAAGGCTCAAAGGTAATAATCACAAACCTACTGATCGCTAGATTCTTTGAGCCAGATGACTTCGGACGTTACTCGTTCATCTTGGGCATCACCTCTTTACTGGCAGTGATTGCCGAGTTTCGACTGCAAAATGTTCTAGTCAAAGAAATAACCTGCGATAGCGAGCCGCCCTCCAGACTACTTGGATCAGCACTGGTGGCAAATCTAATATTCGCGGTAATCGGCATTCTACTTGTATTGGCATATAGCGCTTACGAGAGCGACAAAACGGTCGCCATTGGCTTGGCAATATATAGCATTTCATTTTTATACAAGATACCTAGAACTTTTAGGGCACAGTTTCTAGCGGAAGAAAAAAACATCTTAATCGCAAAATGCGAGATAGCTGCATCCATGGCAACGCTATCAATAACCTTAGCCTTTATAGCCTATGAATTCAGCTTATTATGGATCGTCTTTGCCAGATCAATAGACTTTCTCGCCATTGGAATACTACTAACGTACTACCACAAAAAGAACACCCCCCTAAAAATATCTTACAAAAGCTCAACAGCAAAACGACTAATCAATCTATCCGCCCCCTTGGTTTTTTCTGGTGCGGCAATGATCCTATTTCAGCGCCTTGACATCATTCTAGTGAGACATTACCTAGGGGACTTCTCAGCCGGAATTTATAGCAGCGCAACCACACTGATGCTGATGTTCTCCATCACACCTATAGTAGTTTCAGAAACTCTGGCTCCAAAGATGTTCAAGAACATCAACCTTGAAAACTACCCATCCGTCAAGCAGAAATTTTCCGACATTATCGTGACAACAGGCATGGCAATGTCGGCCTTAATGTTCACAACCGCATACTTCGCAACAACACTTATATTTGGCGAAAGCTACCAAGACGCCAAAATCCCCGCACTTATACTATCCATCACCCCTCTCCTAACGGCCCTAGGGGCCGCATCAGGGCAGATTATTGTCGCAGACGGAAATCAGAACAGGGCCTTTATAAAAAGTGTTGTTGCATGCATTATTAATACGATTCTAAACATAGCCCTAATACCAAAATACGGAATACATGGAGCAGCCATGTCAACGGTTATCGGCCTCTTCATTGCAAACTATGCAGCCCACTTTTTTATGGATATATACAAATACTTATTTATAATCCAATCAAAGAGCCTTTTCCTTCCATACAAGCCCCGCACTCAGATCTGAGCCAAAGGCGCAGCCATGCTAGAAAAAAAATTCAGCCTACTTAAACTCAATAAATTCAAAGTTGAGTGCATTGCCGATGAATATTTCAGTTTCACAGACACGAGTGAACTTGATGAGTACGCTAGGAAAAATATAAACAACGAAACCCCCTATTTCGTCCTAGGCGGCGGCAGCAACGTACTTTTCTCTAAAGACCTGAAAGGGTTAGTTATACATCCTCAAAAGAAAGAAATAGAGAAAATAGATGAGGATAAAGGAAAAGTATTGGTGCGGGCACACGCCGGACTTAATTGGGATGAATTCGTCGGATTTTGCTCGCAGAGAGGATGGCACGGACTCGAGAACCTGACATTAATTCCAGGAAATGTCGGGGCAGCGCCTGTTCAGAATATCGGAGCATACGGAACCGAAGTGAGCGAGTGGATACAGGCCGTCCACTGCTACGACATAAATAAAAAAAGAGAACTAACTCTGACCAACAAAGAATGCTCATTCTCGTACCGCCACAGCATCTTTAAAGAAAGTCCAGAACTAATAATTCTCGCCGTAGACTTCTTACTTTATAAATCTCAACTCCAGAAAGCCGCCTACCAGCACGGACGCATTAAAGGGTACGCAACTGTTTTGACTGACATCCTTAGAGCCATACCAATTTCGATTCAATCAATTACTTTTTCCGGAAAAAATCAGTGGAAACCTAAATTTTCTTTCATAAAGATTCGAGACTTACTCGCACTAACCTCCATACCCGTTGAACTAAAGCGAAATCTGGTCAGATTTATCCGCCTTAGAACCCTTCCGAACCCCGACATAGTAGGCAATGTTGGCTGCTTCTTTAAAAGCCCAATTGTCACAAACCAGAAAGCGGCATTCATTGAGTGCGAAATTAAAAACGTTCAGATTTTCGATTACACACAAGGCTATAAAAAAATCTCCGCTGGAGACCTAATTAAGGCTTGCGGATGGGCGGGTAAAAAAGTAGGAAGTGTTGGCGTGGACGCCAAAAGACCCATCGTACTGCTTAACCACGGCACCCGAAATGGATTGGATATCTATAATCTGTCACAGCAGATTCAACAAGATGTTGAAGCCAAATTCCAAATCAAACTAGAACCAGAAGCAGTAATTAAATAACATGAAAAAAGTCTACACCCTTACATTCCAGAAAGTCCTCAATAACGGAGCCGCGCTGCAAGCATATGCACTTGCAAAATTCCTGAAGGATTCGAATTTTCAAGTTGAGGTCATCGACTACCTACCATCATACTTTCTAATCCAAAGATATAGACCTGCTTTAGGATTAAAAAAAACTGCAAACAAGATAAAGAAAATATGCTCTTTCAACCAATTCGCCAACAAACACCTTCCACTGACCCCAAAGACATACTTCAGCAAAAAGTCACTCAGCCAGATCTCGGACGCACATGCAATTGTGTGTGGAAGCGACCAGGTCTGGAATAAGCATCTAACAAACGGGACCATCGACGAGTCCTTTCTACTGAGCTTCGCACCTAGCCACACAAAGAGAATTGCATACGCGGCAAGCGCTGGTAGCAGCCGAATTATTGAGACAAAAGACTCTGTAGCTTTATTACGCTCGTTTGACGCTCTTGGGGTTCGAGAAGACATACTAACAGATGACATTAAGTCACTAGATCCAGGCCTTACCAGCCAAGTTGTAGTAGATCCATCCCTCTTAATAAAAGACTACAGCCAGATTGAAAACCCAAAACGAGTCCCGAGCGACGAATACATTGTTACCTATGTCGTGGGTTCTGGCGAGACACTAAATAAATTCAACGAATACATAAAGATATTGAAAGAAAAAATCAAACTTCCCGTATACCACATCGGAGCAAAACCTATTGAGTCTGCCGACTACAACTTACTTGACGTAGGGCCCGACGAGTGGATCTCCTTCATTAAGTCCGCAAAATTTGTTGGAACAAATTCATTTCATGGAACAGCCTTTTCTGTGAACTTTGAAAAGCAGTTCCTATTCTTCCCACATACCGTAGAAAATCTTAACACTAGGCAAACAACCCTCCTGAAAAGGATTAACCTTCTAGACAGACTCGTCCCCACTCCGTTCGATCTAGAAAAGCTCAAAATAGAAAGTATTGACTACTCACTCACCAACCCAAAGCTTCTGAAGATCGTCAAGGAATCGAAAGATTTTTTACTGAACGCCTTGAGCTAAAAATGAAGATTAACCTTAAAACGTGGCTAATCATAATATACGTTAGCTTTGCATTTGACTCAGCTTTAAAATTTAACGCCGGAGTTCAACTGCACGCAGGGCTTATCGCCATACTACTGACCAACGCCTTATTTTTCTTTACAAGGCCATCCCAAATAGTAAGCACGATAAGAAAGGAATTCTTCTTCTTTCTATTTCTCGCCTATTGCACCACCGCGGGAATGGCTTACTCCAAGCCGGGCTACCTTGTAATATTAACTTACCTTGCAATATCAGCTAACGTCCTAATTTTTGTAAACCTGACCTACAGAAAATGGGACCACAGCTTCTTTTTATATTTCCAAATCGCACTCATCGTGACAGGGCTATTTCAGTATGCCCTCTTCAATCTTTTTGGAACACAGATAAGCTTTATCAACGAAGAACACTACCAAAAAGGGTCTTCGGTATCTCTGCGTCTCAGAGGTTTTTTTGTTGAACCAAACTGGTTTGCAATTGCAATCACATTCAATACCTTCCTATTGATTGGCAATGACGTCATATCTTTCATCAAAAGGCACTATTGGCTGGCCGCGCTCTCAGCCATAACCATCATCCTAAATGGGTCCTTAGCCACTATCAGCATTCTCGTAATCGCCTATGCCGCCCCCCTGATCAAGAAAAACCCAGCAAAAGGCGGAATCATTACACTCCTATTGATATCACTGATGTATGGAGTATTTGCGTTCCGAAATGAGATCAATCAGAAGGGAGTGAATGAGACCGTCTTAAACTACAACTCAAGATGGCTACCGTTGACTCGCGTTATTGAGCACCAGAAAACGCAAGGCATAACTAGCATGTTATTTGGAAACGGCCTAGGCAGCTGGGGCACCGAGGCTGTTAAAAATAGACTATCCGTATTGGTCCATGAAGAGGAGCCAAGCGCTCGCGACGGCAGTGAGCTTCCAGTTTTTATCTTCGAGCTTGGAGCATTAGGAATGCTACTACTTATTTTAGATGGCATTGCAACCTTCCTGCGAACGCCAAGAAAACTTACGAATATACGAGGCGGCATACTGCTATTTTTCGTATGCTTAGTATTCTACCCAACACTTAAGTTCTGGATGTACATGCCATACTACTTCTACATGCGCACAATGGCGCATGCAACCAGAAAAGCCCCCAGAACTGCATCAAACTCAATTGCGCGAGATACAGAAATTGGAAGTAGCCTGGCACCTAATTAATGACCCCGATCCCAGACGAGGCGGCGCACAACGGATACTCAGAGAAGCCGCTCTAAATAGCGAAATCATTCTGAGCCAAAAGAGCGGACGGAACACGTTTTACGGCAAGGTTTTCGGAAAGCATTCCTGGATACCATTTCTAATAGTCAAAATAATAAAGAAACGCCCCAAAACCGTCTTCATACACAGCCGCTGCTTTCTTCCTCTCTCACTGATCCTTAGAGCCTTTAAATCAAAAGTTATCTTCTACGCTCACGCAAACTATAAACATGGAAACTTGCTCTTCAGGGTCTTTCGCTGCGACCAGTACATCGCAGTTTCCGACGCCGTGAAAAAACTCTTAGAATCCAATAAAATCTTGAGCAGCAGGATAACGGTAATTAGAAACCCCTATCTCGCCGGAAAAAATGTTCTGCAAAATCATGATAAGCGTTCAGAACACTTAAACATTGCCTGTATCGGGAGCCTTAACCCTTGGAAAGGAGTTTACCTTCTAGCAGATAAGCTTCTAAAAATAGCAGAATATCAAAAGTCAAAAATCTGCCTTACTGTAGTTGGAGATGGCCCTGAGAAAGAATCCATCGCAAACCTATCGTCTCGATCAAAATATTTTGAGACAAGATTGCTAGGCTTCCAAGAGGCTCCGTACGAGCACATTTCGAACATATCCATTGTTGCGATACCTTCGCTGGAAGAAGGCTTCGGCCTCGTAGCCATAGAGTCAATCTACCAAGGCAAAATTGTCATTTATAGCGACATCCCCGCATTGCGGGAAGTCTGCAAAGACCAAAGCCTATGCTTTCCTTTTAGCCATTCAGACCAAGACTCCTTAATAAAGGCGATCAGGTCCTCCATAGAGAAGTCGATCGATTCCTCCCCTCCCGCCCTCATGAAGGATCGATCCGAGAGAATTCTGGAAGAATATGGAAAAGACAAGTTTATCCAGCAGCAGTTAGCATTCAGGGCCCGCCTTAACAACCTACTATAAAGTAATAAGAAGATGAAACGAATTGAATTTCTTGGCTGCCCGATGGACTCATCGACAACATCGGAGTCTATTAATCGAATAAAATACTCAGTTGTAACTGGCCATTTTTTGCAGCACGTAGTCGTCAATGTTGCAAAGGTCGTCAACATGCAAAGCGACGCTATCCTCCGCGAATCTGTGAGCGCCTGCGACATTATTAACATCGATGGAATGGGTGTAGTGTGGGGAGCGAGGCTCCTTGGACATAGAGTCCCCGAGCGTGTTGCGGGTATCGACTTATTCTATGAACTTCTGGCAATGAGTGCCACTAGCGGTTTCTCTGTCTACTTACTTGGCGCCAAGGATGATGTTGTCTCCAAGACCGCTACCACTGTCCAGAATCTCTACCCTGGCCTTAATATAGCAGGCTATCACCACGGTTACTTCTGGGGCGATGAAGAGGCGATGGCGCAGAAGATTCGAGAATCTGGCGCACAACTTCTATTCGTAGCGATTACCTCCCCCCAGAAGGAGAACTTCATTAACCGCTGGAAGTATCAACTTGGCGTCAACTTCGTCATGGGTGTTGGCGGTACCTTCGACGTCGTCGCAGGAAAAGTCAAACGTGCTCCACTCTGGATGCAGAATTACGGACTCGAATGGCTCTACCGCGTGACTCAGGAGCCGGGAAGGATGTGGAAGCGCTATCTTACAACTAATACAAAATTCGCATGGCTACTAATCAAAGAGAAAGCCAAGCAACTCACATCACGCAACAGGTAGCTTTAATTCCGAACTAAGCAAAAACATACCCGCTTGCTTGGCCACAGCTACGATCAGGCTTCTGGGAAAGAAAATAGTAAAAAGTCTTAAATCTTGTCCGCAATGTCTGAAAGTTGGCGAAGCCTTTGCCCAACCTAAGTTATCTGCTTGCAGTGCTACTCATTTACCCCATACCCTGTGTCGCTATTCGCGCCATTAGGGACTATTCCCTCAAAAGGAGCATGACTGTGAAAAAACTTCTAACTCTCGCCGCTGTTGCAGCCTTCAGTACCTCACTGGTGGCCGCTGAAACCAGCACTACTGCCGATACTGGCAAGACCACCGCAGGCACTCCGGGTTCCACCTCCGGCCTGACCCTGTCCACGCCGATCGCCGGTGGCGTGACCGTGGGTACCGGCCTGGCTATCGGTGCTGCGGCCATCGCTGTCGGCATTGCCGCTTCCAACAGCGGCGGCGGCGGTAACGACAGCACCCCGGGCACCGGCGGCACCACTGGTACCTCCGGCACTACCGGTACCACCAACTAAGCACAACGCTTGGTTGCTGCACCTTGAAGCCTCCCAGCACCACTGGGAGGCTTCGCATTGGGCCTGCAACTTCCTGCCCCGGTTGATCGTCACAGCTACCCGACTGCTTGCGCACTTGCATGTAGCACGCCGGCATGCCCGTGCTGGCCAGGACATCACGCCGTAACCCACCCCCTTGATTCCGAGTCAGGCGCTGCCGCTTTGGCATCGCTTGGCCCCACGCACAAGATCACCCGACATGAATCGCGCACTCCCCCTGGCCACGCTGCTTGGCCTCACCCTGCAAGGCTGTATGTTCTCCCCTGGCCAGCACATGGATTCCGGCAATCAGGTGCGCAAGGGCTCCCCTGAAAGCAGCCGTATCGAGCTGGTGCCCATCACGCCGAAACTGGTGGCCATCGAGTCCGCCATGAATGGCACCCAGGTAGCCCCTGAGCTGCTGAGTTTTCAGCCCGGCGAATACCGGATTGGTGCCGGTGACCTGATCTACATCACCGTATGGGACCACCCCGAGCTCACCGCGCCTTCCGGCCCGCAGCAGCAGATCGAGGCCAACGGCCGCCTGGTGCGCCCGGATGGCACGCTGTTCTACCCCTATGTCGGCAATGTCGACGCCGCGGGCAAGACCATTGAAGAGCTGCGCTCGCTGATCGCCTCGCGCCTCACCAGTGTGGTGACCGAGCCGCAAGTGGACGTCAGCGTGCTGCGTTTTGCCAGCCAGAAGGTCATCCTCTCCGGCGCCTTCAGCAAAACCGGCCCCGTACCGGTTACCAACACACCACTCAGCCTGTTGGATGCGGTAGGCCAAGGCGGCGTGCAAACTGGCGCGGCCGATATTGCCGGCCTGGTGCTCAAGCGCGCTGGCCGCGAGTATGTGATCGACCTCGATACGCTGAACCGCAAGGACTCGGTCCTGCACAACATCTATCTGCGGGACGGCGACCAGCTTCACCTGCCCTACAACGACAACAAGAAGGTCTATCTGCTGGGTGAGGTAAACAGCGCCCGCGCCTTGTCCTTCAAGGGCAGCAGCATGAACCTGACGGATGCCCTGGGCAGCGTGGGCGGCCTGCGCCAGGAAACCTCCAGCGGCAAGGAGGTGTATGTGATCCGCGGTGTGGATGATCTGCAACGGGACGTTGCCAAGGTCTACCAGCTCAACCTCAAGTCCCCGTCGGCCTTTATCGTGGCCGAGCACTTCAAGCTGCAGCCGCAGGATGTGGTCTACATAGGCCCGGCGGACGTCACCCGCTGGAACCGGTTCATCAGCCAGGTGTTCCCCACTGCCAACCTGCTGCGCACCGGGGTCGCCATTCAGGATGACTTGAGCAACAACAGCAACTGAGTGTTCATGACGTGAAAATTGCACGCCTGGCCTTGTTGCCGCTTGCCGTAATGCTGCTGAGCGCCTGCAACCCGCTGATGCGGGCGAGCTGGGACACACTCAAGGCCGCGACCCAGGGGCCGCAGCCCCTTGAGCTGACCCGCGAGCAGGTGGAAGCCGCCCCCTACTATCAGATCACCATTGTCGCCCCCACCGGGGAGGCCGTGATGGCCTTGGTGCGCCTGCAGGGCGGCGTGCAGTTCTGGCTGGCCTCTACCCAGCAGGTGCTGATGATTCAGGATGGCCTGGCCATCCGCTCCGTGGGGTTCAATGACAACCTCGACGGCACTCGCTTTGTCGGCGAGTCGCCCTTCCGCACCGGTCTGCACCGCATTGCGGATGGCTTGCGTGCCGAGCGCCAGGTGGATTTCGCCGGGCGTTACCAGATGGGCGCCCGGCTGATCAGCCATTTCGAGAAGCAGGGGCTGGAGACGGTGCGCATCCTCGACCGCGACCTGGAGTTGTTGCGCGTCGATGAGCACATCGAGATGCCCGAACTGAGCTACTCGGCCCGCAATCAGTACTGGGTGGACCCTGCTGATGGTTTCATCCTAGCCAGTATCCAGCATGTAACCCCCGAGCTGCCCTTGCGCATCATTCAGGTTCGCCCGATGAGGCCGAACGCCAAGTAGAAGCGAGCATGCTGGCGAAGCCGGAGCACCGATTCGACAGCGCGCTGGCTCCTGCGGGAGAGCTGTTGAACACCGCTGTTCGCGAGCACGCTCGCTCCTAGAAGATATAGTCGAACCAAATTCACAATGAACTTCCCTCGTTCCTGGCTGCTGTTGTGCAGCGCCCTTTTCGCTTGTGCCACTAGTGCTGCTCCGACCGTAACGGTTGAGGGTGATGCCGTCGAGCCTGGCCAGTTCACCGTCACCCCGGCGACACGCCTGCATGATGTGCTGCTGCCCGCCCAGGTCAGCCCCAACGCTTATCTGTTGGGCGCCGCCTGGCTGCATCGCCCGCTGCGCCAGGAGCAGAGGCGCCTGAAGCTGGGCGTGCTGTTTGACCTGGCTACGCTCGAGCGCAATGCACTGCTGGATAACCGCCCGGCCCTGGCTGAGCTGGCCAAGAGTCTCGCGGCCAAGGTCCAGGCGATGCCGGTAACCGGCCGCCGTGTGGCGGAGCTGGACCCGGTGAAAGTGGAGCTCAACCACGAGCACAACCCCAAGCTCAGCGCTGGCGACCGTCTGACCTATCCGCCGCGCCCGGGATCCGTGCGAGTAGAGGGGGCCGTGCTGGCCGAGTGCCAATTGCCCTTCGTGCCCATGCAAGCGGCCAGGGATTACCTGGAGGCCTGCCCCCGGCATGCGGAAGCCGGCCTGGATGAGCTCTTCGTGGCGCAGCCCGATGGCCGCGTGCAGCGCCAGGACATTGCGCTATGGAACCGGACCGATGCAGCACCGCCACCCGCGCCTGGCGCGCGTATCTATGTGCCCATGCGCCATGCAGGCCTGGGTGACCCGACGCCGGACCTGAATGCCGAGTTCGCGACTTTCATCGCCACCCAGCCGCTGGAGGTGGCCCCGTGAAGCGCCACTTGCTCCCGTGCCTGCTGCTCGGCTGCACGACCTGCGCCCAGGCCGACCCCCGCTATACGCAGAACGATTTTGGCGGCGTGGGCCTGCTGCAAACCCCCACCGCACGCATGGCGCCTGCGGGCGAGCTGTCGGTGAACGCCAACCGTACAGGCCCGTACAGCCGCTACAGCGTGTCCTTCCAGCCTTTCGACTGGCTGGAGGGCAGCTTCCGCTATACCGCCATCAGCAACCGGAAATACGGTGCGAAATCCTTTAGTGGCGACCAGAGCTACAAGGACAAGGCCATTGACGCCAAGTTGCGGCTGCTCGAAGAAAGCCATTGGTTGCCGCAAGTTGCCTTGGGTGGCCGAGACATTGGTGGTACGGGCCTGTTCTCCAGCGAGTACTTCGTCGGCAACAAGCGCTTCGGCAACTTGGATGTCAGTCTCGGGCTGGCGTGGGGATACATTGGCAATCGGGGGGATATCGACAACCCCGCCAGCCTCGTTCTTGGCGACAAGTTCGATGAACGACCGGCTAACTCACCCACGGTTGCTGATGCTGGTGAATTCAACGGCAACACCTTCTTCCGAGGCAGCCCTGCCTTCTTCGGCGGAGTGAACTACCAGACCCCCTGGAAGCCGCTCTCGCTCAAGCTGGAATACGAAGGTAACGACTACCAGAATGAGCCACTGAACAACAACCAGGTGCAGGACTCCCCCATCAACCTGGGCCTGGTGTTCAAGGCCAGCGACTGGGTGGACCTGCACGCGGCCTGGGAGCGCGGCAACACCGCGATGTTCGGCATTACCCTGCACACCAACTTCGCCACCCGCAAAGCGCCGACCAAGAGCTTCGACCCGCCGGCCGAGAAGGTGCAGGCCAGCATGCCCAAGGTGGCGCCGGAAGAGGTGAAGTGGGCCGGTGTGGCCCAGCGCCTGCGCAACAACGCCGGCTACCGGGTGGAGCGTATTACCCAGCGCGACTCCGAGCTGATCGTCTACGGCGAGCAGACCCGCTACTTCCACGCCCCCAAGGCCGTGGGCCGCGCCGCGCGCATTCTCGACAACAGCGTGAACGATGAAATCGACTGGTTCACCGTGGTCGACAGCCGCAATGGCATGGCCGTGCAGGAGATCAGCCTGCCCCGCGAGACCTTCCGCGAAGTCACGCAACAGGATCGACCGGTGGAAGACCTCCGTCGGGTCACTGAGCAGAACGCGCCCGTGCCTCACCAGGAGAAGGAGCTGTTCGCTCAGGAGCTGTCGCCCTTCACCTACGGCCTGGGCCTGGGCTACAAGCAGAACGTCGGCGGCCCCGACGGCTTCCTGCTCTATCAGTTCACTGCCGATCTGAACGCCGAATACCGCTTCCAGCGCGACCTGTGGTGGAACGGCACGCTCAGCGCGAACCTGGTGAACAACTTCGACAAGTTCAAGTACGACGCGCCGAGCAACCTGCCGCGCGTGCGCACTCACCTGCGCGAGTTCATGACCACCTCCGACGTGACCATGCCCACCTTCCAGCTGAACAAGGTGCGCCAGCTGGACGAAGACCTCTACGGCATGGCCTACGGCGGCTACCTGGAAACCATGTTCGCGGGTGTGGGCGGCGAGCTGCTCTATCGCCCAATGGGCGAGCGCTGGGCCATCGGTGGCAACCTCAACTGGGCCAAGCAGCGCGATTTCGAGCAGGACTTCGGCCTGCGCGACTACAGCGTGATCACCGGCCACGTGACCGGCTACTACCGCCTGCCCTTCGAGGACATTCTCGCCGCCGTCAGCGTCGGCCGTTACCTGGCCCGCGACTATGGCGTGACCTTCGACCTGTCCCGCGAATTCCGCAACGGGGTGCGCTTCGGCGCCTGGGCGACCTTCACCAACGTCACCAAGGAAGAGTACGGCGAGGGCAGTTTCGGCAAGGGCATCTACTTCTCCATTCCCTTCGACGAGCTGATGGCCAGCTCCACCATGCGCCGGGCCAACCTGGTGTGGTCGCCGCTGACCCGTGACGGTGGCGCCTCGCTGGGCCGCAGCTACTCGCTCTATACCCTGACCGAAGGGCGCAACATCGATATGTTCCACAGCAACTTCGACAAGGTGGTGGAATGACGGACGCCCGGATCACCTGGCTGGCGCGGATTGCCTTCGGCCTCGTGCTGCTGGTGATCCTGGCGGCCGGGTTGAGCAGCGACCCGGTGCCCGAAGCCTTCGAAAACCAGGACAAACTGCACCACTGGGCGGGGTTTGCCTGCCTAACCCTGAGCGCCTGGCTCGCCTTTCCCCGGACCCGGCTGGTGTGGCTGTTCCTGTGGCCCTTCCTGGTGTCCGTGGGGATCGAACTGGGGCAGGAGCTGCTGCCCCTGCGCACGGCCTCCTGGGCCGACATCGCCGCCAACGTGCTGGGCGTGCTGAGCGGCATCCTGTGCGCACTGGTGCTGCGCAGGTTCAGGCCGATGGATCAGACCGACCGCCGCCCCGGCAAGCCTGGGGCTGATGCCTTGTAAGGACGCCTTCCTTGGCATTCGTAGGGTGGAAATCGCTTTTTATTTCCACCATTCGGAGTCCCGATCGAGCCCGTTGGTGCGCACCGGTGTGGGAGCGATTTCAATCGCGAGTAAACATCCACGTTCGTAGAACCTGGACTTGAGGTACCCCCCTCCGTCCCTTGCACAAGGTCGATCTCTTTAGCTCGGTCTGGACCGTAGGGTGCGCTGTGCGCACCGATTCCAGGATCTGCCTCGGCACCCGGTCAAACCGCCGGTGCGCACGGCGCACCCTACCCGATCGGCCTCATTCTGCTAGCCCGAGCATTCGTATCGGCACCGATGGTGGATGGAAGAGCGCCATCCACCCTGCAAGACTCGGGTTAAAATGCCGCCCCCCGCTTTCCTCGAACCGCCCGCCATGAACCTCGACGCCATCACCACCCTCGAACAGCAACTTACCTCCGCGCTGGAGAATCTGCCGGACGAAATCCGCCGGGTCTTCCACGGCCGTGGACGGCGCTGGTCGGGGCTGGAGCAGGTGACGGCGGACTGGTTGCAGGGCGTGATGCTGGTGTCGCTGTTCCGCGAGGTGGGCGACGACGAACTCGCTGCGCTGAAGGCCATGTTGCTACGCCTCACCGAGTCGCCGGTTTGGCAACGCAGCGACGCCCGGACGCTGTTGCTGCAGCATCGTTATCTGCTGGACAGCACCATGGAGTTGATCTGGGGCGAGGCGGTGGATGAATGCGTGGTCAGCGAGGGCGGCCTGCGCTTCAAGCTGGACCTGGGCAAGAAGCAGAACAACGGCCTGTTCCTCGATATGCGCTACGGCCGCGACTGGGTGCGCGCCAACGTGCAGGGCAAGCGGGTGTTGAACCTGTTCGCTTACACCTGCGGCTTCTCGGTGGCGGCCATCGAGGGGGGAGCGGAGCAGGTGGTGAACCTGGACATGGCCAGCTCGGCCCTGAGCCGGGGGCGGGACAATCACCGGCTCAACGGCCATGACCTCAGCCGGGTGAGCTTCCTGGGCCATGAGTTGTTCAAGTCCTGGGGCAAGGTGAAGAAGACCGGTCCCTATGACCTGGTGATCATCGACCCGCCCTCCTTCCAGAAGGGCAGCTTCACCCTGACCCGCGACTACCAGAAGATCCTGCGCCGCCTGCCGGAGTTGCTGACCGAAAACGGGGTGGTGCTGGCTTGTGTGAACGATCCCGCCATCGGGCCCGATTTCCTCATTCAGGGCATGCAGGCCGAAGCGCCGGAGTTGCACTTCGTGGAGCGGCTGGAGAACCCGCCGGAGTTCGCGGATATCGACCCGGATGCGGGATTGAAGGCGCTGGTGTTCCGGCGGGAGTAGGCATCCCTCTCACCCTCGCCCCACCGTAGGGTGCGCCATGCGCACCGAGTTCCGGATCGACATCTGCGACCTGCTCCATCATTGGTGCGCACGGTGTTCAGCCGGGATAGATGGGTAACGCTTGTCGGGAGACATAGGTAACGGGTTGATGATCATGTTTTGCCCGGTCTCAAGTCGACTTGGCGCAGGGTCTTGTGGATGAACACCACATCGTAGACGCCATCGACGGCGGTGGGGCGGAGAGCGACGCGTTCCCCGTACAGCCCCCCGCCGACGAACAGGCTGCGTCCCTGGAAACTGACCTGGCCGACGCGGCCGACCTTGAGCACCCGGTCGCCCGGTTCGTAGTCCAGCTCAGGCAATTGCTCCGGGTAGCTGCGCCGGCTTGGCTGGTAGCGCGTGATCGGTGGCAGTTGGCCCAGCGCCTCATGCGGGCGGTCGTGGTTGTACTGCTCCCGCCAGTGCGCCATCGCCTGCTGGCAGTGCGCCAAGTCGCGAAACGAGCGCTGCAGTAACTCGCGCTTGAGTGTCTGGTGGAAGCGTTCCAGCTTGCCCTGGGTCTGCGGATGATGAGGGCGGCTGTGGCTGACCTCGATGCCGAGCCGCATCAGCCAGACCTCCAGGGCGGACAGGCCGCCCGCGATGTTCGAGCCCCAGGGCGGACCGTTGTCGGCGGTGATCCGGCGCGGTAGGCCATAGCGGCGAAAGACCTGGATCAGGTGCGGTCGAACCAGTTCGAGGCGCTCGCCCTCGCAGGCCTCCAGGCAGAGGGCAAAGCGTGAGTGATCATCCAACAGCGTCAACGGGTGGCAGCGCGACGAGCGGCCGTCGGCGAGCGGGAAGTGGCCCTTGAAGTCCATCTGCCAGAGCTCGTTCGGCTGGCAGTGCTCGAAGCGCTGCGTGGCCGGAGCTTCGGCCTCCTCGGCGTGGTAGCGCACCCGGCAACCATGGCGGCGGAGGATGGCGTCGAGGGTGCTGTGGTGGGGACGCTCGAACGCGGCCGGCAGCAGGCCGCGCAGCTTGCGGGCGCCCCAATACGGGAAACGGTGGTGCAACTGCACCACCGCCTGTTCCAAGTCCGGGTCGCTGCGCCCAGGGCTGTGCAACGGCCGGCGTGAGCGCTCCTGCAACCCCGCATCGCCGTGCTCGCGGTGGCGCTGTAACCATTTGTAGGCGGTTTTCGGGCTGATGCCGTAGCGCCGACACAGCTCCCGCACGTTGCTCTGCGGTTGTTCGGCCAACCGCACAAACTCGCGTCGAATCGACATGGTGGTGCACTCCTGCCACGGCATCGCTCGAACTCCAGAGTCGAAGGATTCCGTAAGCCTAAATGCGTTACCCATGTCTCCCGACACCCGTTACCTATGTCCCCCGGCTGAACACACGGCGCACCCTACCGGCTCGCATGGGCGCCGCGCTTCATCGCGAATGAATTCGCTCCCACAGGGAACACGCCAGCCGCCGCTCGCCGCCATGGCAATCCCCATCCCATCCACTAGAGTTCCAGCAGCACCTTCGCTTTTCCGCCCCAAGGAGGGCTCCATGCGTCTGACCTGTGCCGCTGTTTCCCTGCTCCTGCTCGCCGGCTGTTCGTCTTACCGCACCGACCCTATGCAAATTACCCAGGTGCCCACCGACCGCCTGCTGGCGTTCCAGACGCCGGTGGAGGGCGGGGGCCTGATCGTCGTGAACCGCGACATGGGTGGATTGGGCAGTGGCTGTTACATCGCCGTGCATGTGGACCGGCAACTGGCAGCGCGCATTGGCATTGGCGAGGTCGCCAGCTTCCAGGTTCCATCGGGTGACCGCATCGTCGGCATCGGCATCGACGAAACGGACGACACCCTCTGCTCCAAGGGCAGTTTGCGCCGCGAGAAGGCTGCCCATATCGAGCAGGGCCAAAGCGAGCACTTCCGCATCATCAGTGATAACCGCGAAGGCTTTGCCCTGCTTGCCGACCAGCCGGACGCACAATGAAAGAGGCCGGAATCGAGTACAGCTGAGCCTGATTCCGGCCTGACGCTAACGCGCTGATTTTCAGTGGATCACCCTTGTCGTCTTCCACTGATACGACTCGGGAAGACTTGCGGTGTGGGCTTCCTTGCGTTTTACCGCCCCCGCCCCATACGAGTTGTTGAAAGCATACTGCCGCTGGCGAAAAGCGCGCGCCCGCCCATCAGCGATTCAGCTCACTGGTCGCCAGGCCCCAGTGCCTGTGACCGTTCAGCGTGCCTTTGCCACCGCTCACCCCTGGGGGTAACCTGCGGGCTTTTGCACGCCCGACCATGAGCCTTCACGATTTCTTCCTGCTACTGCTTGCCGGTTTTTCCGCCGGCGGCATGAATGCCCTCGCCGGGGGCGGCACTTTCTTCTCCTTCCCCGCGCTGCTTGCGACCGGATTACCACCCGTGACCGCCAACGCCACCAACGCCGTGGCCTTGTGGCCCGCCAGCCTGGCCGCCAGTTGGGCGGCGCGGGAGCAGTTGCGCCCGCTGGGGCGCTATGTGGTGCCGCTGGTACTGGTGTCGCTGCTGGGCGGCCTGGGCGGTGGCCTGCTGTTGCTGGCCGGAGGCAACGAAACCTTTCGCCGGCTGATTCCCTGGCTGCTATTGGCCGCCACGCTGCTGTTCGCCGCCAGCCCCTGGCTGAGCCGGCTGATCAACCGCCGACGCGAAGCCGGCGCGCTGCCACCGCACGGCGTCGGCAGCACCCTGGCCCACACAGTGGTGGCCATCTACGGCGGCTACTTCGGCGCCGGCATGGGCATCCTGCAGCTGGCGGCCTTTTCCATCGAAGGTCATCCGCTGCTGCGGGCCAACGCGCTGAAGAACCTGCTGTCGAGCACCATCTACAGCGTGGCGGTGGTGACCTTCATTGCCGCCGGGCGAGTGAGTTGGAGCGAGCTGGCAGTGCTGCTCGCCGCCGCCAGCTGCGGCGGCTACTGCGGTGGTGCGCTGGCCCGGCGATTGCCGACCCGATGGCTGCGCTGGCTGGTGATCGCGGTGGGGACGGGGATGACGGTCTATTACTTCGTCACCGTCTGATCGTGGGAGATTCCATGTCAATCAGCCATGCAGCGGCCCCGTAGGTTGGTCCGAGCGCAGCGAGGCCCAACATGGCCCTGTATCGGCCACGAAGCGTTGGGTTTCGTTCCTCTACCCAACCTACAAAAGCCACCCCGCTGTCGGTGGGAGCGAATTCATTCGCGAATAAATTCGCTCCCACAGGCCCCAAGCCTGCCAGCGGCAAACCATCCGCCCCCTTCATTTGCCCGCGGGGTGCGGCTCTGCTAGTGTCGCGCCCGATTCGACCTCCGCGAGACAGCATCATGGCCCGCAAGAAAGCCGCCCCCGATTTCGAACAGTCCCTCGCCGACCTGCAGTCCCTGGTGGAACGCCTGGAAAGCGGCGAACTGTCGCTGGAGGACTCCCTCAGCGCCTTCGAACAAGGCATCCGCCTGACCCGCGAATGCCAGTCGGCACTGAATCAGGCGGAACAGAAGGTACAGATCCTGCTTGAGCGTGACGGCCAACTGGAGGAAGCCCCCTTCGACGCGGACGAACAAGCATGATCGCCAGCTACCAGACGCGCTGTCAGCAGCGCGTGGATACCGCGCTCGTCGCACTGTTCGACGCCCCACTCGCCCCCCTCGACCGCCTCTACCAGGCCATGCGCTACAGCGTGGTGAATGGCGGCAAACGGGTGCGCCCATTGCTGGTCTACGCCGCTTGCGAAGCCCTGGGTGGCGATGCAGCCCGCGCTGATGGCGCGGCCTGTGCGGTGGAGCTGATCCACGCCTATTCCCTGGTTCACGATGACCTCCCGGCGATGGACGACGACGACCTGCGCCGCGGCCAGCCTACGACTCACATTGCCTTCGACGAAGCCACCGCTATCCTCGCCGGTGACGGCCTGCAAGCGCTGGCCTTCGAAGTGCTGGCCGATGCCGGCCGCAACCCGCACGATGCCGAAACCCGTTTGGCGATGATCAGCAGTCTCGGTCACGCCGCTGGCCCCGCCGGCATGGTCGGCGGCCAGGCCATCGACCTCGGCTCTGTGGGTTTGACGCTGGATCAGCTCGCCCTGGAAACCATGCACCGGCACAAGACCGGCGCCCTGATCGAGGCCAGCGTGCGCCTCGGTGCCCTGGCCAGCGGCCAGGCCAACCCGGCTGCCCTGGCTGCACTCAGGATCTATGCCCGCGCCGTCGGCCTGGCCTTCCAGGTTCACGACGACATCCTCGACGTGGAGAGCGACACCGCCACGCTCGGCAAGACCCAGGGCAAGGACCAGGCCCACGACAAGCCCACCTACCCTGCCCTGCTCGGCCTCGACAATGCCAAGGCCTATGCCCGCGAACTGTGCGACCAGGCCGTGCAAGCCGTCGCTTCTTTCGGCGAAGCCGCCGAACCCCTCCGCGCCCTGGCGCGCTACATCGTCGAACGGCGCAGCTGATCGCGCCGTCCTTAGGCCCCCAAGAGGTCTGGCTCAAACACTGTCGACCGTAGGGTGCGCCGCACCGGTTCAGCGTCAGAAGAGGCATAGTCGCGGTCCAAATACCGCTGGTGCGCACGGCGCACCCTACAGACAACGCCAATCCTCCCTACAAACCCTCCACATATCTAAAGAGCGAAACTTAGGCAGTCACGTTCAGAAAGCTCCGACAGGGTTTCCTCTTGTTCGAAACGAGGCTTGCGGCCAGCATCCTCCCAAATTGGGAGAGAGCTGCTAGGATGAGGATCACCGCCAAAAGCACCCTGCGCCGTTTCTGGGAACAGAATCCGACCCATGCCGATGCGCAGGGCCCGCTGCAGAGCTGGCACGACGAAGCCCTGAGAGCCGATTGGCGCTCGCCGCAGGACATCAAGGCGCAATACCGGAGCGCAAGCTTCTGCGGCAATAACCGGGTGGTCTTCAACATTGGCGGCAACAAGTACCGCCTGGTGGTGGAGATGCAGTACCGAGCCGGGATCGCCTGGGTGAAGTTCATCGGCACCCACGAGCAATACGACAGGATCGACGTGGAGACCATCAATGACTATTAGACCGATCCGCAACGACGAAGACCTGCGTGCCGCCTTCAAGCAACTGGAGGCAGTTTTCCAGGCCTCTGCCGGCACCCCGGAAGCGGACGAAGCTGAGGTGCTTACGACCCTCATCGAGGTCTATGAAAACCGCCACTATCCGATCATGCCGGCCGACCCCATCGAGGCCATCAAATTCCGCATGGATCAACAGGGCCTGACGCCCAAGGACCTGGAGCCCTTCATCGGTCCCAGCGGGCGTGTCTCGGAGGTGCTCAACCGCAAGCGCCCATTGAGCCTGCGCATGATCAAGCGGCTGCACGATGGCCTGAAGATTCCTTACGACAGCCTGCTGGCTGGTGTGGCTTGAGCAACCCCATCCGCACCAGCGCCCAGGGCATCGCCACCGCGACGAACAGGCCCATCACCAGGCCCTTCAGCCCCTGCCAGAGCTGTGGGTCGAACGGCCACGCCGCGCCGGCCGATTTCAGCAGCTTCTGCAGCAGGATGAAGCTCACCGCGCCGATGGCCGCCGCCAGCACGCGGCGCCAGGTCGCGACCTCGGCGGAAAACTCCCATTGGCGGTAGCCGACCAGCACGCCGACCATCAAGCCTGCCAGCAACGGTATGTAGCTCGGCGCCACACCTGGCCAGCTCAGCCAGGCCGCGACAAACACCAGCAGAATCAGCGCCAGATGCCAAAGGCCGTGGGCCTCGCGCCACCAGGGCCAATGACGCACCTGGGCGAACAGCAGCAGCGTGCCGATCCCCAGCAACGAGCCGCCCACTACGTCTTCCACATCGTGGGCACCCAGGTACAGGCGACTGAAGATGATCCCCGTCACCACCACCCCACTGACCACCCAGGCCCACGTGCGGCGCAACTCGAAGGCCAGCCAGAACCAGATGACGACGGCTATCTGCGCATGGCCGCTGGGCAGGCCGAAGCTGTCGCCCACCTCATGGTCCATGCGCAGGGCGATGTCCGGACGCGGGTCCTGCCAATAGTCCTTGAGCCAGGCGTTGAGCAGCGCAGTGACGGCCACCAGTACCAGCAGGCGCAGGAACACACCACGGTTCCACGCCCAGTAGCCCAGCGGCAGGAAGAAGAGGATGAACTTCTCGTAGCCCAGCAGGGTGAAGAAGCGCATCACCGGTGTCAGCGTCTCGTTGCGCAGGGGCAGCACCCAGTCCAGGCTGTGCAGCAACTCGTTCATGGACGGTCCTTGTGGCAGAAATGAAGGCGCCACTGATACTGCAGCACGCCGGGCAGCGGCAAGGGCCGATTCGGACAATCGATGTCACCGGATCATCAGTCGCCATGAGTGGCGGGTATTCGGCGCGACACAGTTGGCTGCGGCGGGCGGCCAGCGCTGCCTAAGATCCCTGCATCGCACGCCAAGGATCTTCGCCGTGAACAGAGCCATCCAGTCCCTGCTGATCGCCAACCGCGGCGAGATCGCCATCCGCATCGCCCGCGCCGCCGCCGAGCTGGGTATTCGCAGCGTTGTCGTGTACGCCGAGGACGACAGCCAGTCCCTGCACCTGCGCAAGGCGGACCTCGCGGTCCCGCTGAAAGGTCGTGGCGCGGCGGCATACCTGGATGCCGCGCAATTGGTGGAAGCGGCCCGCCAGCACGGCTGCGATGCGGTGCACCCCGGCTACGGCTTTCTCAGTGAGAACGCGGATTTCGCCCGCAAGTGCGAGGCCGCCGGGCTTCGCTTCGTCGGTCCTTCAGCCGAGGCCCTGGCGCTGTTCGGCGACAAGGCCCGCGCCCGTGAACTGGCCGCAGGCTGCGGCCTGCCGCTGGCCGCCGGGAGTAACCGCGCCACCACCCTGGACGAAGCCCGCACACTGCTGGAAAGCGGCCCGATCATGCTCAAAGCCCTGGCAGGCGGCGGCGGACGCGGCATGCGGGCAGTGCGCGATAACGGCGAGCTGGAGCAGGCCTTCGAGCGTTGTCAGTCGGAGGCCCGTTCGGCCTTCGGCAATGGCGATCTCTATGTCGAGCGGCTGATCGACAACGCGCGCCACATCGAGGTCCAGGTGCTGGGCGACGGTGAGCGGGTGGCCCACCTCTGGGAGCGGGACTGCAGCCTGCAACGGCGCCATCAGAAGGTGATCGAGATCGCCCCGGCGCCCGATCTGGACGCCCGCCTGCGCCAGCGCATCCTGGATGCCGCGCTGACCCTGGCCGCTGCCGTCAATTATCGCGGTATCGGCACCTTCGAATTCCTGGTGGACGCCGCCCGTGGAGACTTTGTGTTCATGGAGGCCAACCCACGCATTCAGGTGGAGCACTGCATCACCGAAGCCGTGACCGGCGTCGACCTGGTGCAGGTACAACTGCGCCTGGCCGAAGGCGCCAATCTGACGGAGCTGGGGCTTGTCGACCCTGCGCCCCCACGCGGCTTCGCCGTGCAACTGCGTATCAACCTGGAAAGCATGCAAGCCGACGGCAGCGCCCGTCCCGCCGGCGGACTGATCAGCGCCTACGAGCCTCCCAGCGGCCCCGGCATCCGCGTGGACGGCTATGGCTACGCCGGCTACGCCACCAGCCCCAACTACGATTCGCTGCTGGCCAAGCTGACTGCCCAGGGCGATGACCTGCCCGCCGCCCTGCGCCGCGCCTATCGCGCCCTATGCGAGTTCCGCCTGGAAGGTGTGGCAAGCAACATCCACTTCCTGCAGAACCTGCTGCGCCGTACAGAACTGGAACGCGGCGTGGACACGCGTTTCATCGAGCGGGAAATCGGTGAACTCCTGGCACCCCGGCAGGCGGCCCATCCGCACCTGTTCTTTGCGGGTGACGCGGGAACGGGCACCGCCCAGGCCGGGCAGGTCGAGGCGCCGGCCGGCTGCGTACCGCTGAATGCCCCCAGCCAGGGCATGCTGGTGAGCCTGGACGTGCAGGTGGGCGATATCGTGGCGCCCGGCCAGCCCGTGGCAGTGCTGGAAGCGATGAAGATGGAATTCGTGGTCAAGGCGAACCAGGGCGGCATCATCCGCGCGGTGGCGGTAGCACCCGGGGGCAGCCTGTTCGAAGGTGCGCCGCTGCTATTCCTGGAGCCGGCGGAGGTGACCGGCAGTAAGCAGCAGAGCGAGGAAAGCCATGACCTTGCGCATATCCGCGCGGACCTGGCCGAAGTGCTGGAACGCCACGCCATCACCACGGATGAGCGCCGCCCGCAGGCGGTCGCGCGGCGGCGCAAAACGGGCCAACGCACTACCCGCGAGAATCTCGACGACTTGCTGGATGAAGGCAGCTTCATCGAGTACGGCGCCCTGGCCCTGGCCGCCCAGCGCCGGCGTCGTTCACTGGAGGAGCTGATCGAGCAGAGCCCGGCGGATGGGCTGGTAGCGGGCATCGGCACGGTCAACGCCGCCCGGTTCGGCAGTGAAGCCGCACGCTGCATGAGCATCGCCTACGACTACACCGTGTTCGCCGGCACCCAGGGGGTCATGAACCACAAGAAGACCGACCGCATGCTGGGCCTGGCGGAGCAGTGGCGCCTGCCGCTGGTGCTGTTCGCCGAAGGTGGCGGTGGCCGGCCGGGCGACTCGGATTTCGTCGGCGTGGCGGGGCTGGACTGCCACACCTTCGTGGGCATGGCACGCCTGTCCGGCCTGGTGCCGCTGGTGGGGGTGGTGTCCGGCCGTTGCTTCGCCGGCAACGCCGCACTGCTCGGCTGCTGCGACGTGATCATCGCGACGAAGAACGCCAGTATCGGCATGGCGGGACCAGCCATGATCGAAGGCGGCGGCCTGGGCCGCTTCGCGCCGGAGGACGTCGGCCCCAACAGCGTCCAGGGCCCCAACGGCGTGATCGACGTGCTGGTGGAGGACGAAGCCGAGGCGGTGCGGGTGGCGCAGCAATACCTGTCGTACTTCCAGGGCGACCTGACCAACTGGCAATGTGCCGACCAGCGCCTGCTGCGCCACGCCATCCCGGAGAACCGCCTGCGGGTCTATGACATCCGCGCACTGATCGAGACCCTGGCCGACCAGGGCTCGGTGCTGGAGCTGCGCCGACAGTTCGCGCCGGGGCTGGTCACCGCGTTCATTCGCATCGAGGGCAAGGCGTTCGGCCTGCTGGCCAACAACCCCATGCACCTGGGCGGCGCCATCGACGCCCAGGCCGGCGACAAGGCCGCGCGCTTCATGCAACTGTGCGATGCCTTCGACATCCCGATGCTTTCGCTCTGCGACACGCCCGGGTTCATGGTGGGGCCGGAGTCGGAAAAACAGGCCACGGTGCGCCACGTCTCACGCATGTTCGTGGCCGCTGCCGGGTTGTCGGTGCCCTTCTTCACCGTGGTGCTGCGCAAGGGCTACGGACTGGGCGCCCAGGCCATGGCGGCGGGCAGCTTCCACTCCCCCCTGTTCACCATCGCCTGGCCCAGCGGCGAATTCGGCGCCATGGGGCTGGAGGGTGCGGTACGCCTGGGCTACGCCAAAGAACTGGCCGCCATTGAGGACGCAAACGAGCGACAGCAGCTGTTCGACAAGATGGTTGCCAGGGCTTACCAGAACGGCAAGGCGATCAACATGGCCAGCTTCCTGGAGATCGATGCCGTGATCGACCCGCAGGAAACCCGCGCCTGGCTGCTACGCGGGCTGAATGCCGCGCCCAGACCGGCGGCTCGCGAAGGGAAGAAGCGGCCGTTCGTGGATACCTGGTAGGCCCGTTCCCTTGTGGACAGCGCTTTTCTGTCCACCAATCAGACTCCAGCCCAGCGCCAATGGTGGATAAAAAAGCGTTATTCACCGTTGTACACACTGTACCGAGCCAACCGACGACTGCCCCCAACCGACACCATGTCTTGGGCAGGCAAAGCCGCATCAGGTAAACTTGCCCATCTTTTTTTCCTATAACGATTCGCCTGATGCCCACGACGTTCCACGAGATTCCCCGCGAACGCCCCGTCACGCCCCTGCTCGACCGTGCGGCGACGCCGGACGAACTGCGCCGGCTCGGCGAGGCGGAGCTGGAGACGCTGGCCGACGAACTGCGCCAGTACCTGCTCTATACCGTCGGCAAGACCGGCGGCCACTTCGGTGCTGGCCTCGGCGTGGTGGAACTGACCATCGCCCTGCACTATGTCTATGACACGCCCGACGATCGGCTGGTCTGGGACGTGGGCCATCAGGCCTATCCGCACAAGATCCTCACCGGCCGTCGCGAACAAATGGGCAGCCTGCGCCAGAAGGACGGCATCGCCGCCTTCCCGCGCCGCGTGGAAAGCGAGTACGACACCTTCGGCGTCGGCCACTCCAGCACCTCCATCAGCGCCGCCCTGGGGATGGCCATCGCCGCCCGTATGCAGGGTTCCAGCCGCAAATCCATTGCGGTGATCGGTGACGGCGCGCTGACCGCCGGCATGGCCTTCGAGGCGCTCAACCACGCTTCGGACGTGCAGGCCGACATGCTGGTGATCCTCAACGACAACGACATGTCGATTTCCCACAACGTCGGCGGCCTGTCGAACTACCTGGCGAAGATCCTTTCCAGCCGCACCTACGCGAGCATGCGCGAAGGCAGCAAGAAAGTGCTGTCGCGCCTGCCCGGCGCCTGGGAAATCGCTCGCCGCACCGAGGAATACGCCAAGGGCATGCTGGTTCCCGGCACCCTGTTCGAAGAGCTGGGCTGGAACTATATCGGTCCCATCGACGGCCACGATCTGCCGACGATGGTTGCGACCCTGCGCAACATGCGCGACCTCAAGGGCCCGCAGTTCCTGCATGTGGTAACCAAGAAGGGCAAGGGCTTCGCTCCGGCGGAAGTCGACCCCATCGGCTACCACGCCATCACCAAGCTGGAACCGATCAAGGCCCCGGCCGCGCCGAAGAAACCTTCCGGCCCGAAGTACTCCAGCGTCTTCGGACAATGGCTGTGCGACATGGCCGGCCAGGACCCGCGCCTGGTAGGCATCACCCCGGCGATGAAGGAAGGCTCCGACCTGGTGGCCTTCAGCGAACGCTTCCCGGATCGCTATTTCGACGTTGCCATCGCCGAACAGCACGCGGTGACCCTGGCGGCCGGCATGGCCTGCGATGGCGCCAAGCCGGTGGTGGCGATCTACTCCACCTTCCTCCAGCGCGGCTACGACCAACTGATCCACGACGTGGCGGTGCAGAACCTCGACGTGCTCTTCGCCATCGACCGTGCCGGCCTGGTGGGCGAAGACGGCCCGACCCACGCGGGCAGCTTCGACCTCTCCTACCTGCGCTGCATCCCCGGCATGCTGGTGATGACGCCAAGCGACGAGAACGAACTGCGCCTGCTGCTGACCACCGGCTACCACTTCGAAGGTCCGGCGGCGGTGCGCTATCCGCGCGGCAGCGGCCCGAACGCACCGATCGACCCGAGCCTGGCTCCGGTTGAAATCGGCAAGGGCGTGGTCCGTCGCAAGGGTGCCAAGGCCGCGCTGCTGGTATTCGGCGTGCAACTGGCGGAAGCCCTGCAAGTGGCGGAAAACCTCGACGCCACCGTGGTCGACATGCGCTTCGTCAAACCGCTGGACGAGGCCCTGCTCCGCGAGCTGGCCGGAAGCCATGAGCTGCTGGTGACCATCGAAGAGAACAGCGTGATGGGTGGCGCCGGTGCCGCCGTCAGCGAGTTCCTCGCCCGCGAGAATCTGGTCAAGCCCGTGCTGCACCTGGGTCTTCCGGACTACTACGTCGAACATGCCAAGCCAGCGGAAATGCTCGCCGAATGCGGGCTGGATGCCGCGGGTATCGAAGCATCGATGCGCAAACGGCTGGCGCTGCTGGGGCTCTGACCCGGTGGGAGCGAATTCATTCGCGAATGAATTTGCACAGACCCCGACGCTCAAGGATGAGCTTCAGCCAAGGGTGGACCACGCTTCACCGGTCCACCATTCGAGGTCCGGCATAGTGCTGTTGGTGGATGGAAAAGCGCCATCCACCCTACACGTCTGTAAAGTGCGCCGCGCGCACCAAGCCTCTGTCGGTGCGCATGGCGCACCCTACCTCGCAATGTCCAGCAACTGGCACAGCTTCTCGGTCGCGCCCAGCATCTGGAAGCTCGGCCGCTCCAGTCCACGGTCCGGCACGGGCCAGACCTGCCCCTTCCTGACTGCCGCCAATTGCGGCCAAGCCGCCCACCCGCTGGCCTGACTCGGCTCGCTCACCAGTATCACGGCGGGATCGCGCTGCAACACGGCCTCGATCCCCACTTGTGGCGCCGGCACTAAAAGGTCGGCAAAGACGTTTTCCGCCCCACATAACTTCAAGGCATCGCTGACGATCTGCTGGCCGCCGAGCGTATAGAGCGGCTGGTCCCAGACCTGATAGAAAACCTTCAGCGGCACGTCGCGCTGATGGCGCTGGCGCAGCTCAGCCAGCCCCATCTCGAAGCGCGCCGCCAACTGGCGGCCCTGTTCGGCACGCCCGACCCGCTCGCCGAGCTCGACGAAGGACGCTGCCAGTTGCGCCAGGTTCCGGGGCTCGACCACCAGTTGAGGAATGGAGAGTTTCTTCAGTTGCTCGCGCCCGGCGGCACCCACGCTGTCCGGCCAGAGCAGCACCAGGTCGGGTCGCAGGCTGAGCAGACTTTCCGCCTGCAGCTGGCCGTAACGGCCCACGGATGGCAGATCCGCCAGGGCAGGAGGACGCTCACCGCCATCCAGCACGCCCACCAGCAGGTCGCTGGCGCCGAGGTCGAGCATGGTTTCTGTGAGGGACGGAGCCAGGCTGACCACCCGCAGCTGCGCCGTGGCGGGCAGCGCCAGGCACAACAACAGGCAGGTGAGCAGCCGGCGCATCAGCCGAGCTGGCGGGGAATTCGGTAGAGGTAGAGCAGCACGAGGCTGCTCATGGCCAGGAGGAACAGCGCCACGGCATTCAGGCCGACCAGCACCGCCAGGGCGGCGATCCAGGCGGGCAGCCCAGCGGCGAGAAACGCCTTGCCACGGCGACGGGCCAGTTCCTGCCAGGCGCCAGGCTCTTCGGCACGGCCGAGGGCCGCTTCGGTGGCCACCAACGCGCGCTTGTAGGCGGAGAACAAGGGCAGGCTGAGGAACAGGGAGACCAGGGCGGCGATGAACAGCGGCATCTGCAACATCGGCCAAAGCGGCTCGCCATCACCGAACAGGTAGCTCATGACGAGCAGCGGCACCAAGGTGTAGCCCAGCTGGCGCCACCAGGCCAGGGCAAGCTGGCGACGGACTTCCTTGCGGGTCACGACTCGGCTTCCGCCTGATGCAGGTTGCCCAGCATGTGACCGAGTTTTCCGGCCTTGGTGGCCAGGTACTTGCGGTTGTGCTTGTTCAGGCCGGTCTGCAGCGGCACGCGCTCTGCCACATTGAGGCCGTAGCTTTCCAGTGCCTTGACCTTGCGCGGATTGTTGGTCATCAGCTTGATGGCGCGGATGCCCAGGTGTTCCAGCATCGGCTGGCACATGGCGTAGTCGCGCTGGTCGGCGCCGAAGCCCAGGCGCTCGTTGGCTTCCACGGTATCGGCACCGGCATCCTGCAGCTCATAGGCGCGGATCTTGTTCAGCAAGCCGATGCCACGGCCCTCCTGACGCAGGTACAGCAGCACGCCACAACCGGCTTCGGCGATGGCACCCAGGGCCGCTTCGAGCTGGAAACCGCAATCGCAACGCAGGCTGAACAGCGCATCACCGGTGAGGCATTCGGAGTGCAGACGGCCCAGGACAGGTTCGCCGCTGGCGACGTCACCCAGGGTCAGGGCAACGTGCTCCTTGCCACTGGTCTCGTCGAGGAAGCCGTGCATGGTGAATACACCGAAAGGCGTGGGCAGCTGGGAGGCGGCGACGAAAACGACAGACACCGTAGGGCTCCTGGAAATTGGCAAGGCCGGCATTGTAGCAGCAGCGCTGATCGGCCGGTCAGACTGAATAGTTGGGGATAAGTATCGATTGACCCGAAGGAAGCGGACTCAGAGTTTGGATTCGAGCATCAAGACGCCCTGCTCCTCGCGCCAACGCACCCGGTTGAGGAAACTCATACCCAGCAGCACCTCCACCGGCGAGTCGCCTTCAACCACGGCGCCTTCCACGCCCAGCACTTCGATGCCGCCGACCTTGATCCGGTCGAAGGTCACCCGCCAGGCGTTGACGGTGCCCGCCGCGGTGCTGGCCTTCATCGGCAGGCCTTTTACCCGGTAATCGATACCCAGGCGGCGCGCTTGGTTCTCGTTCATCGCAACGCTGGTGGCGCCGGTATCGACCAGGAACTGCACCGGGTGGCCTTCGATGGAGCCGGCCACCTGAAAGTGTCCGTTATTGCCGCGAGCAATGCTGAGTCGGGCCTTCTGCGGCGCTCCCGGGCTACCCGCCTGGTTGTACTCGCGGGACAGGCCATAGCTACGCTCGACACCGTCGACGCGCAGCACCGCACCCTTGCTGTCGGCACTGATGACCTGAACACCCCCTGGACCGGTCTGCCCCACCTTCACCAGCTTGCGCTGGCCGTCGACGTTGAGCACGGCCGCACCGGGAAAGAGGCCGACCACCTGCACCTGGGTGGCTCCGGCGAACATCGGGGCAAACGCCAGCAGGACAGCGGCGATACGCAGGTCGGGGCGCGGCATGGGGTTTCTCCAGTTCCTTGTCGAAGGCGTAGGGTTGCTTCCAGTGGTCGTTGCGTCGCTCGACGACTTTTCGTACAAGCCCTAGGCCAGGCCCCAGACAATGAACTGCATCGCCAGCCAAGCGAAGACACCGGCCAGCACGTCGTCGAGCATGATCCCCACCCCACCATGGACGTGGCGGTCGATCCAGTGGATAGGCCAGGGCTTGAGGATGTCCATCACGCGGAACACCAGGAAACCCAGCAGCAGCCATTGCCAGCCCTCGGGCACCAGCCAGAGGGTGATCCACATGCCGACCATCTCGTCCCAGACGATGCCTTCATGGTCATGCACGCGCAGGTCGTCGGCCACCTTGCCGCACAGCCAGAAGCCGAACAGCATGGTCAGCCCCAGCATCAGCCAGTAGCCCCAGTCCGGCAGCATCTGCCAGAGCGGAATGAACGGCAGGGCCACCAGCGAACCCCAGGTGCCCGGGGCCTTGGGCAGGGTGCCCGAGCCGAAGCCGAAGGCAATGAAATGCCAGGGGTTGGTCCACACCGAATGGGGAATGGGTTGCGGCGTGGACGACTCGTGATCAGTCACCTTGACTCCCGAAATGTTGATAGCCCAATGCCGGCGGCTGCAGTTCAGCGCCGGCGGAGTCCAGCAAGTGCACACCCTGCCCGGCTTCTACCCGGCCAATCACCGCCACGTCCGGCCAGTCGGCCTGGACGGCGGCCAGCTCACGGGCGGGCAGGGTAAAGGCCAGGCGGTAGTCGTCGCCACCGGCCAGCGCACAATTGAGGGCAAATTCCCTGGAAAAGAGCCCTTCGAGGGCAGATGACAGCGGCAGTCGCGCCGTTTCAATCCACAGTGCGGCGCCCGAGGCGCGAGCGATATGCCCGCAATCGGCGAGCAGACCGTCGGAGATATCCAGCGCCGCCGTGGCACGCCCGCGCAGCGCCTGGCCCAGGGCCAGTTGCGGCTGCGGCGCCCAGTAGCGCTGCAGCAGGTAGTCCGCCTCGGGACCACATTCCTGCCGTTCGCCCAGCACCAGGGGTAGCGCGCCCGCACCGTCGCCCAGGCTGCCGCCCACACAAAGCAGGTCGCCAGGGCGCGCACCGGCGCGGGTCAGGGCCTGCCCGGCGGGAACGCGGCCGAATACGCTGAGGGTCAGGCTCAGCGGACCGCGCGTGGTATCGCCACCCACCAGGCCAATCCCACAATCCTGCGCCATGTTGCACAGGCCACGGGCGAAGCCGTCCAGCCAACTGGCCTGGGCGTCGGGCAGGGTCAGGGCAAGGGTGAAGGCAACGGGCGTGGCGCCCATCGCCGCCAGGTCGCTGGCAGAAACCGCCAGGGCGCGCTGGCCGAGAAGGAAGGGGTCGGCATCGTGTGGGAAGTGCACGCCGGCCACCAGGGTATCGGTAGAAATCGCCAGCTGCTCGCCGGGCGGCAATTGCAGCAAGGCGCAGTCGTCGCCGATGCCAAGGGCGATGCCTTCACCTCCCGCCGCACAGGCGGCGGAGGCGAAGAAACGGCGGATCAGCTCGAACTCACCCACGCGCAGGCTGCAATCAGCGCTTGCCGCCGCGGACTTCAGCGGCGCGCAGGCGCGGCGCCAGCTTGTCCAGCACGCCGTTGACGAACTTGTGTCCGTCGGTGGCGCCAAACACCTTGGCCAGTTCGATGCCTTCGTTGATCACCACGCGATACGGCACGTCCACGCGGTTCATCAGCTCGTAGGTCGACAGACGCAGAATCGCCAGTTCCACCGGGTCTACTTCTTCGAGGGCACGGTCCAGGCAGGGCAGGAAGGCTTCGTCGATCTCGGTCTTCATGCGCGGCACGCCGTGCAGGATCTCGTGGAAGTAGGCGCCGTCGACCGAACTGAAATCGTTGTCGACGCGGAACTGCGCTTCGATCTCGTTGAGCGGCTGGCCAGCGATGTGCCAGGAGTAGAGCGCTTGCATCGCCAGGCTGCGGGCCTGGCGACGGGCTGCGATCTTGCCTTTCGGTGCCTTGGGCGCCGAACCGTCTGCGTTGCTCACTTGGCCTCCAGGGCAGCCAGCAGGCTAACCATCTCCAGGGCGGACAGGGCAGCTTCGGCGCCTTTGTTACCGGCCTTGGTGCCGGAACGCTCGATGGCCTGCTCGATGGAGTCGACGGTCAGCACGCCGAAGGCGACCGGAACGCCGAATTCCATGGAAACCTGGGCCAGGCCCTTGGTGCATTCACCGGCAACGTATTCGAAGTGCGGGGTGCCGCCACGAATGACCGCGCCGAGGGCGATGATGGCGGAGTACTCGCCTTGCTGGGCGACCTTCTGGGCCACCAGCGGGATTTCAAACGCGCCGGGAGCACGGATGAGGGTGATGTCGTTTTCGCTGACACCGTGGCGGACCAGAGCGTCTACGGCGCCACTCACCAGGCTTTCCACGACGAAGCTGTTGAAACGGCCGACCACCAGGGCATAGCGGCCTTTGGGGGCGATGAAGGTACCTTCGATGGTCTTCAGGGACATGGGCGAATTCTCGTCAATTAAAGAGCGAGGGCCCCGGCCATTCATTGGTCGGGGCCCTGCGGGTCATTCAGCGGGCAGGTATTCTACAACTTCCAGGTCGAAACCGGATATCGCGTTGAACTTCATCGGCGAGCTCATCAGGCGCATCTTGCGCACGCCGAGGTCGCGAAGAATCTGCGATCCGGCACCCACGGTGCTGTAGGTGGTCGGGTTGGTGACCTTGGTTTCCGTTCCCAGCTGGCGCTCCAGGTGGGCCAGCAGTTGCGGGCCGGTGAGCGGGTTGCCCAGCAGCAGCACCACGCCGCTACCGGCCTTGGCCACCGCGCTCATGGCGGCACGCAGGCTCCAGCGGCCTTCCTGGTTGACCATGAACAGGTCGCGCAGCGGGTCCATGTTGTGCACACGCACCAGGGTCGGCTCTTCCGGGCAGATCTTGCCGAGGGTCAGCGCCATGTGCACGTCGCCTTCCACGGAATCGCGGTAGGTCACCAGGTTGAAGTGGCCCAGCTCGCTGTCCAGCGGCTGCTCGGCAATGCGATCGACGGTGCGCTCGTGGATCAGGCGATAGTGGATGAGGTCAGCGATGGTACCGATCTTGATCCCGTGCTCGGCGGCGAAGGCCTCCAGCTCGGGGCGACGGGACATGGTGCCGTCGTCGTTCATGATCTCGCAGATCACGCCGCTGGCCTCGAAACCACCCATGCGCGCCAGGTCGCAGGCAGCCTCGGTGTGACCGGCCCGGGCCAGCACGCCGCCCGGCTGGGCCATCAGCGGGAAGATGTGGCCGGGGCTGACAATATCTTCGGCCTTGGCGCCCTTGGCGGCGGCAACCTGCACGGTACGTGCGCGGTCGGCGGCGGAGATGCCGGTGGTCACGCCCTCGGCGGCTTCGATCGAGACGGTGAACTTGGTGCCAAAGCCCGAACCATTGCGCGGCGCCATCAGCGGCAGCTTCAGCAGTTCGCAACGTTCGCGGGTCATGGGCATGCAGATCAGGCCGCGGGCGAAGCGGGCCATGAAGTTGATGTGCTCGGCCTGCACGCACTCGGAGGCCATGATCAGGTCGCCTTCGTTCTCGCGATCCTCGTCATCCATGAGGATGACCATCTTGCCCTGGCGGATGTCTTCGATCAGTTCGTCAATGCTGTTGAGAGCCATGGGCCCTCCTTCTGAATTCAGTGTTTGAGGTAGCCGTGTTCGGCGAGGAAACTTTCGGTCAGGCCAGAGGATTGCGGCTCGGCTGCCTTGTCGCCCAGCAGCAGGCGCTCCAGGTAGCGGGCCAGCAGGTCGACCTCCAGGTTGACCCGGCGTCCCGGGCGGTAGTCGACCATGATGGTCTCGGCCAGGGTATGCGGGACGATGGTCAGCTCGAACTCTGCACCGTTCACCGAGTTTACCGTCAGGCTCGTGCCGTCGACGGTGATCGAGCCCTTCAGGGCAATGTACTTGGCCAGGTCGCGCGGTGCACGGATGCGGAATTGCACGGCGCGGGCGTTGTCTTCCCGCGCGACCACTTCGCCGATGCCGTCGACATGGCCGCTGACCAGATGGCCGCCCAGGCGGCTGGTGGGGGTCAGGGCTTTTTCCAGGTTGACCAGGCTACCCGGCTTGAGGTCTTCGAACCCGGTGCGGGCCAGGGTTTCGCGGCTGACGTCGGCCCAGAAACCGTTGCCCGGCAGCTCGACGGCGGTGAGGCAGACGCCATTGACCGCAATGCTGTCGCCCAGCTTGACGTCGGAGAGGTCCAGTTTGCCGGTTTCTACCAGTACGCGGACGTCGCCACCCTTGGGCGTGATCGCGCGGAGGGTGCCGATGGCTTCGATTATGCCGGTGAACATGAGGCCTCCAGAACTTGCTGCGGACCGGTCGAAACCGGCGAAAGACGCATTATAGGCGCCCGCACCTCGCCCGCGCGCAGACGAACCGCCGGCGCCGGAAGGATTTGGACTGTTGCATGTGACATCGATGGAACTCCTGTTTTGTGAAAAACAGGGCGTATCGGATCGAAAGGGATCTGACGGAGGCAGGCACGGACGCACCCTGGCCCAGGCAGGCAATCCCGTTCTCTCTTCATCCGGACTATTACCGTCGGCCCCGGGATCGCACCGGGTCTGCTGACCTCGTCATGAACGAGCGCTCGCGGGCTATGCGCTTGACGCGCAATCACCGCCGGTGGGGACTTGCACCCCGCCCTGAGAACGTTTCAGCCAGTCAATGAAGCTGGCTGGCTGGCGTTTTATCACAGTCGTGGCGAACTTGCATCGGCGTTTGCGACCAGGCCAGCTGGCCAAAAATCAGGCAGAGGGGCTGGGTACGGCGATGACGCGCCAGTCGTCACCCACGGCGCGCATTTCGACGATCTTGAGCGCTGGCGCTTCGGCCATTCGTTCCAGCGGCCAGTCCAGCAAGGGCCGGGCATTGGAGCCGAGGAACTTCGCGGCGATGAAAATCTGGTACTCATCCACCAGCCCGGCACGGGCGAAGGCCCCGGCGAGGCGCGGGCCGGCCTCCACCAGCACGTCGTTTACGCCACGGCTGGCCAGGTCCTGCAGCAACTGACGCAGGTCGACATGGCCGTCGGCTCCGGGCAGCGCCAGCAGCTCGTGGCCCCGATAGGCGTCCTGGCCGGCGACACTGGCGGTGACGACCAGGGCCGGACCGGCCTGGAAGAAAGGCGCCGACAGCGGCACCCGCAGGCGCCCGTCCACCAGCACCCGCAGCGGCGGACGGCTGACGGCCAGGGACGTGAGTTCAGGGTCGAGGCCCAGTTCGTCCGCGCGCACGGTCAGACGCGCAGAATCGGCGAGCACGGTGTCGGCGCCCGTCAGCACCACGCTGGCGCGGGCACGCAGGCGCTGCACGGCCGAGCGGGCTTCGGGTCCGGTGATCCACTGGCTTTCGCCACTGGCCATGGCGGTACGGCCGTCCAGGCTCATGGCCAGCTTGACCCGCACGAAGGGCAGCCCCTGCTCCATGCGTTTGATGAACCCGGCGTTCAACACCCGCGCCTCGGCCTCCAGCACACCGCTCTGCACCGCGATGCCGGCGTCCGCCAGACGCTGGAGACCACGGCCGGCAACCTGTGGATTGGGGTCCTGCATGGCCGCGACCACGCGCCCGACACCGGCCGCCACCAGCGCATCGGCGCAAGGCGGTGTGCGGCCATGGTGGCTGCAGGGCTCGAGGGTGACGTAGGCGGTGGCGCCACGGGCCAACTCGCCGGCCTGCCTCAGCGCGTGAACCTCGGCATGGGGCTCGCCAGCGCGAACGTGCCAACCCTCGCCCACGATCTGCCCGTCACGGACGACGACACAACCCACGCGTGGGTTCGGGTGAGTGGAGTAAATGCCTTTGCGCGCCAGTTCCAGGGCGCGGGCCATATAGGCCTGGTCGAGGTCGGCCATCAGTCTTTCGACGGCTCGCGGGCCAGGCGCTCGATTTCCTCGCGGAACTCGTTGAGATCCTGGAAGCGGCGATAAACCGAAGCAAAGCGGATGTAGGCGACTTCATCGAGCTTCTGCAGTTCAAGCATCACCAGCTCACCCAACACCCGCGACTTCACTTCGCGCTCACCAGTGGCGCGCAGCTTGTGCTTGATATGGGCGATGGCAGCTTCGAGGCGCTCGACGCTCACCGGGCGCTTCTCCAGCGCGCGCTGCATGCCGGCCCGCAGCTTGTCTTCGTCGAAGGGCTGGCGGCTGCCGTCCTGCTTGATCAGCCGGGGCATCACCAGCTCGGCGGTCTCGAAGGTGGTGAAACGCTCTTCGCAAGCCAGGCACTCGCGGCGGCGGCGCACCTGGTCGCCCTCGGCGACCAGCCGCGAATCAATGACCTTGGTGTCGTGGGCGCCGCAGAAGGGACAGTGCATGGCGTTCGGGGGGCATCGGCAGAAAAGGTGGTCCATGGTAGCGCATCCCCGAGGCAAGACAAGCCGACGGCTTTGCGCTATAAGCCCCGCGCACTTAGGGTCTGTAGATGCTTCGTTCGCGACCGTAACGCAACGTCAACAGCGCCAATATCAGGAAGCCCAGATGCGCCCACTCATTCCCCTGCTCCTCGCCGCCCTGCTCGTGGCCTGTGCCAGCGAAGAGCCCGCCCCGGAACTGCCCACCCCGGCACCGCAATCCCGGGTGGAAGCCACGCCCGCGCACCTGCGCGAACTCAGCGGCGTGCTGCAAGCCCCGCCCGCCGGCAGCGAGGTGGAACTCGCGTTGATGTCGATCGACGAGCGCAACCGCCCGCAGCGCTTGCTGGGCAGCCTGGTGCTTAACGGCAACGGCGGCCCGCTGCCCTTTCGCCTGCTGTTCAACCCGGAAGCCTTTCCCCGTGGCGAGCGCGTGGAGCTACGCGGACGCGCGAGCCTCTCGGGACAGCTGATTCTGAAGCTGCAGCCGCGCCTCATCCTGCAACCTGAAAGCCAGTCCCTCGGCCCCCTGCAAATGGTCCCGGCGCCATGACCGTGGCGCAATCCCTGCAGCAGGCACTGACCCGCTTGCTGGGCGACGCCAGCCTCAGCGCGGAAACCCTGCCCGGCACCGACCTCAAGCTCTGGCTGATCGACGCCAACAATATGGACCGGGCCTTCAGCCCCGAAGAAACCCGACGCATCCTCGAAGAGCCACCCTACTGGTGCTTCTGCTGGGCCAGCGGCCTGGCCCTGGCGCGCTGGCTGGCCGAGAAGCCGGAATGGGTCGCCGGCAAGCGCGTGCTGGATTTCGGGGCCGGCTCGGGGGTCGCCGCCATTGCCGCGGCCAAGGCCGGGGCCGCCGAAGTGGTGGCCTGCGATCTCGACCCGCTGGCCCTGGACGCCTGCCGCGCCAACGCAGAACTGAACGGGGTGGCGCTGAGCTACTCTGCGGACTTCTTCCAGGAGGAGGACCGTTTCGACCTGATCATAGTCGCCGACGTGCTCTACGACCGCGCCAACCTGCCGCTGCTCAACCACTTCCTCACCCGTGGCCGCCAGGCCCTGGTAGCCGACTCGCGGGTTCGCGACTTCCAGCACCCGCTCTACACCCGCCTGGCGATTCTGGACGCCTGCACCTGGCCAGACCTGGCCGAGCCGGCGGAATTCCGCAACGTGAGCCTGTATCACGCGATTCGGTGAGCGCTTGAGCAGACCATCCCCGTTCCTGTAGATCCTATGCAAAGGCCGCCCGCACGCCGATTCTTAATCCGGGGGATAGAAGGTTTGGCCCAGAGGAGGAATCGACATGCGAACGGCCTACGTTGAACAGCATAGTGCGAACGAACCGGTCTTGGCAGTGGCGCTGGAGTTGGCCAGGGCCAGTTGGAAAGTGGCGCTGAGTGATGCCCGGCGCGCCCCCCGGCTGAAGACAGTCGACGCACCGCAACCCCTGGCGCGCCTGGAGCAGGTGGTGCAAACGATCGCGGAGACGCGCGCGCTCTGGGCGTTGCCAGCGTCCGCCAGAGTGGTCGTGGTGTATGAAGCGGGCCAGGATGGCTTCTGGCTACAGCGCGCCTTGCAGGCGCGTGCGCTGGAGGTCCTGGTGATCGATCCAGCGAGCCTGCTGATGGCGCGGCGGAGGCGTCTGGCCAAGACTGACCGGCTGGACGCCTTGCGCCTGGTGGAGGCCCTGCTGGCCTGGCTGCGTGGCGAGCAGCGGCGTTTTCAGGTGGTGTGCCCGCCCAGCGTCGAGGACGAGGATCGCCGGCACTGGGGGCGCGAGCGCCAGCAGTTGCAGCGCGAGCTGCAGCAGCACCGCAACCGGATCGAGAAGCTGCTGGCGACGGTGGGCTGCTGGACCCGGCTGGATCGTGCCGGCCGCCAACAACTGGCCGAGGGCACGCTGCAGGACTGGGCTGGCCAGGCGCTGGGGGCGGCGCTGCAGGCCCGCCTGCAGCGGGAGCTGCAACGCTGGCAGGAGGCCCGGACCCAGCTGCGGCGGCTGGAGCACGAACACGCGCAGCGCTTCGGCACCCGCCAGGCCGAACAAGTGGCGCGACTGAGCCAGTTGCGCGGCATCGGCACCGTCGGCGCCCGGCAACTGGTACTCGAGCTGTTCTGGCGGCAGTTTCGCAACCGCCGTCAGTTGGGGGCCTGCGTTGGCCTGGTGCCCTCGCCCTACGACAGCGGCACGCTGCGGGTCGACCAGGGCATCAGCAAGCAGGGTAATCCCCGGGTCCGCGCGCTGCTGGTCGAACAGGCCTGGCTATGGCTGCACTACCAGCCGAACAGCGCCCTCAGCCACTGGTTCGCCAAGAAGGCCGGCGGTGATTGCCGTCGCAGTCGACGGGTAGCGATCGTGGCCCTGGCGCGACGCCTGGTGATCGCCTTGTGGCGCTACCTGGAGCGCGGTGAGCTGCCGGCGGGTGCAACACTGAAAGCCGTGCCCTGACACCACCACTCAGCCAGCGAGCCGCGACGAAAGAGTTACGCAGTCAACACGCCCGTAATTCGCCCGGGTCATCAGCGCGATGACCGATCTTGTAGAAAGGGTGTGGTGCAAAGGGGTATGCCTGAGCGCAACGCGCAAGCAGGATCGTGTTGGTCCTCGTGACCAGCGGATAGAAGGTGGTGAGACGCTAGGTCTCACGAGCAGCATGCCCCGCTGCCTTGATGCGTGCCCCAAGTCATGAATCGGAGGAACAGGCCTTGACACCGAGATCTTCATAGAAGGGGCGAATTCATTCGCCAAGGAGCACGCAGGGCTCCCGATCGGATTCCGGGGCTGGAAGCTTCCGCCCGCCCGGTGAATGAATCGTTCTGATCAGCTCGGAGTTGGGGCGCCCCTCCGGGGCGCTTGGCGAATAAATTCGCCCCTACAGGTGAGGCAGACCGAGTGGTGGGAAGGCACGGCGCTCGTACGGGGCATATTCATCCCCCTCCGCCAGCCGTATGATTCGCCCATCCCTTCGTGCCTTCGAGTGCCCAGATGAGCGACATTCCCTACATCTTCGATACCACCGGCGCCGACTTCGACCAGGCGGTGATCCAGAACTCGTTCCACAAGCCGGTGCTGGTGGACTTCTGGGCCGACTGGTGCGCGCCCTGCAAGGCCCTGATGCCGCTGCTGGCGCAGATCACCGAGTCCTACCAGGGCGAGCTGCTGCTGGCCAAGGTCAACTGTGATATCGAGCAGGACATCGTCATGCGCTTCGGTATTCGCAGCCTGCCTACCGTAGTGCTGTTCAAGGACGGCCAGCCGGTTGATGGCTTCGCCGGCGCGCAACCCGAGTCGGCCATCCGCGCCATGCTCGAGCCCCATGTACAACTGCCGGCGACGCCCCAGGGCAACCTGCTGGACGCGGCCCAGGCCGCCTTTGCCGAAGGCCGTATCAGCGAAGCGGAAAACCTGCTCAAGCAACTGTTGACGGAAGACAACACCAACGCCGCGGGGCTGATCCTCTATGCCCGTTGCCTGGCCGAACGCGGTGAGCTGAGCGAAGCCGAGACCGTGCTCAACGCCGTAAAGAGCGACGAACACAAACAGGCCCTGGCCGGTGCCCGCGCGCAATTGACCTTCCTCCGCCAGGCCGCTGACCTGCCCGAAGTCGCCGACCTGAAATCGCGCCTGGCGCTGGACGCCGGTGATGACGAAGCGGTCTACCAACTGGCCATCCAGCAGCTTTCCCGCCAGCAGTACGAGCCGGCGCTGGACGGCCTGCTCAAGCTCTTCGTGCGTAATCGCAGCTATTGCGAAGGCCTGCCCCACAAGACCCTGCTGCAAGTGTTCGATCTGCTGGGCAGCGACCACCCGCTGGTCGGCACCTATCGGCGCAAGCTGTACAACGCCATCTACTGACGGGACTTCAGGCGCGCTATTTCCGGTGGGAGTGAATTCATTCGCGATGGAAATCGCCCACAGCCCTCGACGCCTAAGGATGGGCTTCAGCCAAGGGTGGACCACGCTTCACCGGTCCACCATTTGAGGCCCGGCATCACGCCGCTGGTGGATGGAAAAACGCCATCCACCCTTGATCTGTTGGAGCGAATTTATTCGCGATTGAAGTCGCTCCCACGGTTCGTCAACCCTTCCAGATATAGAGAGGGGCATCCTCCCCCGCTTCCATATGGACCTGTTCGCAATGGCGCAAGCGCACCAGCAAGCGCTTGCCCGCTGCAACGCCACCAGCCAGGGCTTCCAGTTCCGCCAGCAGGCGCGGACCTTCCATTTGCCCGGCGTCGCGCAACAACTGCTGGGCGGTATCCCAGAGCGCGTCACTGCGCGGGGCGCTCGGGGTCCTGGGCTCAGCCGGGGCCCGGACGACCCTGTCAGGAGACAGGCGGCTGGCTAATTGATCCCAGTCTTCGGCATCCATCTCCACCGTCAGGTCCACCGGCCACTCGCCGATCTGTCCGCGTATGCGCAGCATGTCCAACTCCTTGCGAAACGAATGCGCAATGCTCCCACGACGCTGGCGGCCTGCCTACATTTGTTATAACGTAACCATATTATTTTTCCCCATGCCGGAGAGTCTTCCCATGCGTCGCCTGCTGCTTGCACTGCCTTTCGCCCTGCTGCCATTGGCTACTGTCCAGGCCAATGAGCACGAACATGATCACGACCACGGCAGCCTGGATGCCCACGAGCACGGCGTGGCGCAACTGAACGTCGCACTGGATGGCAAGAGCCTCGAGTTGGAGCTGGAAAGCCCGGCCATGAACCTGGTGGGTTTCGAACACGCGGCCCGGAGTGATGCCGACAAGGCCAAGATCGCAGCCGCACGCGCCGGCCTGGAAAAACCCATGGCGCTGTTCGCCCTCCCCGCAGAGGCGGGTTGCAAGGTAACGGACCAGGAGATCGAAAGTCCGCTGTTCGGCGAACAGAGTCGCGCCGATGAACATGCCAAGGGCCACGACAACGAGCACAGCGAAGTCCATGCCCACTACCAACTCGAATGCGCCAGCCCCGAGGCGCTGAAGGTCCTGGACCTTGGGCCGCTGTTCAAGCACTTCCCCGCCACCCGGAAAATTCAGGTACAACTGATCGGCCCGCAGGGCCAGCAAGGCGCGGAACTGAGCGCCGCCAACGCCACCCTGAACTTCTAATCGCCGACATTCCCGACCAGGGCAACCCGGTCGGCTGCCCATGAGCCAGACACTAATCGAACTCCAGGGGCTGGGCTTTGCCTGGCCCGGCCATCCGGAATTGCTCGATATCCCCGAGTTTTCCCTGAAACGCGGCGAAAGCCTCTTCCTCAAGGGCCCCAGCGGCAGCGGCAAGACCACCTTGCTCGGACTGCTCGGCGGCGTGCAGAAACCCGGCCGGGGCAGCATCCACCTGCTCGGTCAGGACCTCGCCAGACTCTCCGCCAGTGCCCGCGACCACTTCCGTGTCGACCACACCGGCTACATCTTCCAGCAGTTCAACCTGCTGCCGTTCCTCTCGGTGCGCGAAAACGTCGAACTGCCCTGCCGCTTCTCACGCCTGCGCGCCAAACGCGCGCGCCAGCGCCATGGGAGCGTCGACCAGGCTGCCGCCACACTGTTGCGTCACCTCGGCCTGAAAGAAGAGTTGCTGCAACGCCGCGCCGATGCACTTTCGATCGGCCAGCAGCAGCGAGTGGCCGCCGCCCGCGCCCTGATCGGCCAGCCGGAACTGGTGATCGCCGACGAGCCCACCTCGGCCCTGGATGCCGATGCCCGCGAGGCCTTCCTCAAGCTGCTCTTCGCCGAATGCGACGAAGCCGGTGCCAGCCTGTTGTTCGTCAGCCACGACCAGAGCCTGGCGCCGCTGTTCGATCGCAGCCTGTCCCTGGCGGACCTGAACCACGCTGCGCGCCTCGAGGAGGATTGAGATGTATCTGCTGCGCCTGGCCCTGGCCAGTCTCGCCAACCGCCGTTTCACTGCGCTGCTGACGGTCTTCGCCATCGCGCTCTCGGTCTGCCTGCTGCTGGCGGTGGAGCGGGTGCGAACCGAGGCGCGCGCCAGCTTCGCCAGCACCATCAGCGGCACCGACCTGATCGTCGGCGCCCGCTCCGGCTCGGTGAACCTCCTGCTCTACTCGGTGTTCCGCATCGGCAACGCCACCAACAACATCCGCTGGGACAGCTTCGAAACCATCGCCCAGGACAAACGGGTGAAATGGGCCATCCCTCTGTCCCTCGGCGACTCCCACCGGGGCTACCGGGTGATGGGCACCAGCGCGGCCTACTTCGAGCATTACCGCTACGGCCGTGGCCAACCGCTGCAACTGGCCGAAGGCAAGCCCTTCGCCGACATGTTCGAGGTGGTCCTGGGCGCCGAGGTGGCCGAAGCCCTGCACTACAGGCTGGGGGACGAACTGGTACTGGCCCACGGCGTCAGCACCGTCAGCCTGGTACAGCACGACGACAAGCCCTTCACCGTCGTCGGCATCCTCGCACGCACCGGTACGCCGGTGGACCGCACCCTGCACATTTCCCTGGCCGGCATGGAAGCCCTGCACGTGGACTGGCAGAACGGTGTGCCCGCCCGCGGCGCCGGCAAGGTCAGCGTCGACCAGGCACGCGCCATGGACCTGCAGCCCAGGGCCATCACCGCCTTCATGCTCGGCCTGAACAGCAAGATCGCCACCTTCGCCCTGCAACGGCAGATCAACGAATACCGGGGCGAGCCACTGCTGGCAATCCTTCCCGGCGTGGCGTTGCAGGAGCTCTGGAGCCTGATGGGCACGGCGGAGAAGGCGCTGTTCGTGGTCTCGCTGTTCGTGGTGCTGACCGGGTTGATCGGCATGCTCACGGCCATCCTCACCAGCCTCAATGAGCGACGCCGCGAAATGGCCATCCTCCGCTCGGTGGGCGCGCGCCCCTGGCATGTGGGCAGCCTGCTGGTGCTGGAGGCGTTCGCCCTGGCCCTGGCCGGCGCGGTGCTGGGCGTGGGGCTGCTGTACCTGGGCATCGGCCTCGGTCAGGGCTATGTGCAGGCCAGCTACGGCCTCTACCTGCCGCTTACCCTGCCCAGCCCCTATGAGTGGACGCTGCTCGGCGCTATTCTGGCCGCCGCCCTGTTGATGGGCGTGGTGCCAGCCTGGCGTGCCTACCGGCAGTCGCTGGCCGACGGTCTGTCCATTCGCCTGTGAGACTTCCATGACGCGCATCCTGCTGGCCCTGTTGCTGACCCTTTCCTCCCCGCTCTGGGCCGGCGAGGCACGCGAGCTGACCTGGGCCGAGATGATCCCCGAAGGCGCCCCGCCTCCCGCGCCACCGGCCCCCATCCACGACCTCTCGCAGCTCTCCGACGCGCTCAACGCCGAAGCCGGCCCGGCCGCCAGCCAGCAATCGCCAGCGGCCCCGGTGGTCAAGGCGCTGGATGGCCAGGAGGTGAAGCTGCCGGGTTATATCGTGCCGCTGGATGTGACCGAAGAAGGCCGTGTCACCGAGTTCCTCCTGGTTCCCTACTTCGGCGCCTGCATCCATGTGCCGCCACCGCCGTCGAACCAGATCGTCCATGTGAAGAGTGAGCTGGGCGTGCTGATGGACGCCCTCTACCAACCGTTCTGGATCGAAGGCCCGTTGCAGGTGAAGGCCAGCAGCAGCGAGCTGGCCGAAGCCGGTTACCAGATGGATGCGAGCAAGATCTATCCGTACGAATCCCCCGGCAGCTGAGCCTGCCACACAAAGGCCCGATTCCATCGGGCCTTTTCGGCGGAAGCTCATCGGCATTGCTCTGGATCAAGATACAAAGCTTCCTAATTACTGAAACTGGCGCCAGTCCAACACTCTTAGAACTGACTGGAGCCTTACATGCGCAAGCATCTTTTCACCGCATCCCTGCTCGCTCTTGCCGTCGCCTCGCCCCTGGCCCAGGCGCACCAGGCGGGTGACATCCTGATTCGCGCAGGTGCCATCACGGTCAACCCGGACGCCGACAGCTCCAGTGTCAAGGTCGACCGCGGCGCCCTCGCCGGTGCCGATCTCGGCGGCAAGGCCACCATGGACAGCGACACCCAGTTGGGGCTGAACTTCGCCTATATGCTCACCGACCACCTGGGTCTGGAACTGCTCGCCGCCACCCCCTTCGAGCATGAAGTGAAACTCAAGGGCACCGCCCTCGACGCCGCCAATGGCAGACTCGGCTCCCTCAAGCACCTGCCGCCGACCCTCAGCCTCGTGTACTACCCGCTGGATTCCAAGTCAGCCTTCCAGCCCTACCTGGGCGCCGGCATCAACTACACCTGGATCTTCGATGAGCACGTAGGCAGCGGCGCGACCGCAGCCGGCTTCGACAATTTCCGCGCCAAGAACTCCTGGGGCATGGCCTGGCAGGTCGGCGCCGACTACATGCTGACCGATCACGTAATGGTCAACGCCCAGGTCCGCTACATCGACATCGATACCCGTGCGTACGTCGACAACACCGCCCTCGGCGTGCGTGCCAACGTCGACGTGGACGTCGACCCCTGGGTCTACATGGTCGGCCTCGGCTACAAGTTCTAAGCGAGATCTTCCTGGGGAGGAATACCCCCGCCAAAGGCGCCTTCGGGCGCCTTTTTTTCTGCCTGGAAATTGAGTGGCGGGCTCTGCCTGTTACGACTCGAGTTGTCTGGATAGAGCGACGGAGCCGAGCAGGTAGGGTGCGCCGTGCGCACCAAGGCTTGAGCGAGGCGCAGCGGTTAATCCCGCGCCCGGTGCGCATGGCGCACCCTACGGAGGGGACCGAGTCGCGTAGGTAGGCCCTGCCCCCTTATAGGGGCAGGGCCACCGGTGGGAAAGGTTACCGTCCCAGCAGGCGCGCCACGCCCTCGCGCAGAGGCGTTGCCGCTGGGAAGTCATAGCGCAGCAGCAGGCGGGCATTGTTTGCCCGCGAGTGGCGGATATCGCCGGCGCGCGACTCAGCATGAGTCACCGGCGGCAAGTCGCCCAACACTTCACCGATGGCGGCGAGCAGTTGCTTGAGGCTGGTGGCCTTGTTGAGGCCGACGTTCACCGGACCGGCCTCCAGCCACTCCGCTTCCAGCGCCTGCACCAGCACCTTTACCAGGTCGCCGACATAAACGAAGTCGCGGGTCTGCTCGCCATCTCCGAATACGGTGATCGGCAAACCAGCGAGGGCTCGCTCGGTGAAGATGCTGATCACCCCGGAATAGGGCGAAGACGGGTCCTGACGTGGGCCGAAGATGTTGAAGAAGCGGAACACTGCCGGCTCAAGCCCGTGCTGGCGACGGTAGAAATCCAGATAGTGCTCGCTGGCCAGCTTGTCCGCCGCGTAGGGAGTCAGCGGCGCCTTCGGGGTGTCTTCGTCGATGGCGGTGCCTTCGCCGTTCTGGCCGTAGACTGCCGCGCTGGAGGCGAAGATCACCCGCTTCACGCCGTGCTCGCGCATGGCTTCGCACAGATTCAGGGTGCCGATGAAATTGCTCTGGTGGGTCGCTACCGGGTCGTCCACCGAGGCCTGCACCGAAGCCACCGCCGCCAGGTGCGCCACGGCCTTGCAGCCCGCCATCGCGCGCGACAACAGGGCCGCGTCGGCCACATCGCCCTCGATCAGTTCCAGCTTCGGGTTATCCAGTGCCAGGTTGGCACGCTTGCCGGAAGAAAGATTGTCCAGCACGCGTACGGCATGGCCCTTGGCGAGCAGCGCATCAGCCAGGTGCGAGCCGATGAAACCGGCGCCGCCGGTGATGAGAATGGGGGAATCAGCCATGGCGGTAGTAACGGTCCAGCAGGGTCGGCAACGCGGCGCGCCAGGCACGCGGCTTGATGCCGAAGGTATGAAGGATTTTCTTGCAGGCCAGCACCGCGTTCTGCGGCTCATCTGACGCATCGGGGCGGGCGGCGTGGGCCTGAGGCGTGATGTCCTGCACCGTCAACGGGTGCAGGCCGCGAGCCTCGCTGAGCAGCGCCTGCCCCAGTGCCAGGGGCGTGGTCGCCTCATGGCCGCCGTAGTGATAGGTGCCCCAAAGCGGCGCCTGGCAATCGAGTTGCTTGATCACGGCCAGGAGTACCCGGGCGGCGTCGTCCACCGGCGTGGGATTACCGCGGCGATCGTCCGCCAGGCAGATCTCGTCATCCTGCGCAGCACGGCTTAGGAAACGTCCCAGCACGCCATCCCGGCTGTCGTCCAGCAACCAGCCGAATCGCAGCAACACGTGCCTGGGGCAGGCCGCGCGAACGCTCTGTTCCATGCGCCAGATCGCCTTGCCGCGCTGGCTGAGCGGAACGGTCTCGTCCTTCTCGCTGTAGGCGGTGGCTCGGGAACCATCGAAAACGCGATAACTGGAAGGTTGCAGCAGGACGATGCCGTGGTGCTGGCAGAGCTCGGCCAGGCGTTCCACGCCGCGTTCCTGGGCGGTCAGGCGGGCGTCGCTGACTTCGTCGGCCTGGAACCAGTCGAAGTAGTAGGCGAGGTTGACCACGGCATCGGGCCGGGTGTCATCGAGCAGCTGGGTCAGGCTGGCGGCGTCCCAGCCCTGTTCGGGCGGGCGCGGAGCGAGAAAACCGATGTCTTCCTCGGCACCGAGGCGAATCAGCGCCTGTCCGAGTGAATTGCCGCCACCCAACAGCATCAAGCGCATTCGCATAGAGAAAAAGGTCGCTTAAAGCCGGTTAGAAGGAGTAGGCGGGCCATTCGCCCGCCGCATAAGAGCCGCATTCTGCGGGTTTCACCGCCGTACGTCACTAGCCGCGTGGCGGCTCGGTCCTGGCCGGGCGATACAGGTGCGTGTGCCCGGCACGGTAGAGTGACGAATCGGCGAAGCCTTCGGCGGCCAGCACCTCGCCCACCAGGATCAGCGCCGTGCGACGGAAATCCCGCGCCGCCACCTTGGGCAGAATATCCCCGAGCGTGCCGGTGACCTGCTCCTGGTCGGGCCAGCTGGCGCGATGGATCACGGCGATGGGGCACTCGGCACCGTAGTGCGGCAGCAACTCCTGGACGATCTTTTCCAGTTGGCTCACGCCCAGGTGAATGGCCATGGTCGCGCGATGGCGGGCCAGATCGCCCAGCGCTTCCCCTTCAGGCATCCGCGTCTTGCTCGCGTAGCGGGTGAGGATCAGCGTCTGCGAGACCTCCGGCAGGGTCAGCTCGCACCCCAGCAGCGCAGCACAGGCGGCGGTAGCGGTCACCCCCGGCACCACTTCGTAGGGGATATCCTGTTCGCGCAGATGGCGAATCTGCTCCCCGATGGCGCCGTAGAGCGACGGATCACCCGAATGCACCCGCGCCACATCCTGCCCCTTGGCATGGGCTTCGGCCAGCAGCGCAACGATTTCGTCCAGATGCAGCTCAGCGGTATTCACCACCAACTCCGCACTGTGCCCGGCCAGCACCGCCTCGGGCACCAGCGAGCCAGCGTAAAGGATCACCGGGCAGGCACGGATCAGGCGCTGCCCCTTCACGGTGATGAGTTCCGGATCGCCGGGACCGGCGCCAATGAAAAAGACCGTCATGGGCCGCTAAGCCTCGTGCTGGATACAGGCCAGGGCACAGGTAGCGCTGGCACTGCGGCGTTTATCGATAATCAGGGTAGCGCGAGCGCCGGACAGGGCCTCGGCCTGGGCCAGCGCGGCGGCCTCAGCCACGCCCGCGCTGCCGACGGCCTCGCGAACCTGCTCGGACGGCTGGCTCAGGCGAGTTTCAAAGGCCGCGAGGATATCCACAGGCAGGCCATGCAGCGACAGCCCCAACCGCTCGGCCAGGGCCATCAGCCCGGGCTCTGCAACCTTCGCCTCGCTGCTGGCCAGGGCGACCAGTTCTTCGAGCGAGGCACCGGCCTCGGCAAGGCACTGCATCAGCAGGCCTTGTAGCTCGTCTGCCGGGCAGCCACGTCGACAGCCCAGCCCGGCGACCAGCTTCAAGCGGAGGGCGATGCGTGGCGCTGGTACAGCCAGGCTGCGGCCCAGCCGAGCACGACCCAGAACGCCGCATTGGTGATCAGGGAGGCAGCAATGAACTCATGCTCCAGCGCTTCCGGCGCCAGGCTGGAATGCACCTCGGGCTGCGGCGCGCCCGCCACATGCGGAATCACCAGCAGTACCACGCCCGCCACACGTAGCGCCCAATGACGGCCGAATGCGATAAGGGCGAGACCAACTGCAGTGGAGGCGGCAGTGCCAATCCACCAGGTCTGGCGGTGGGCCAGATCAGCGGCGGCGGTGCCCGGTAGCTCCGGCGGCAAGCCAAGGGACGGTGCCAGGGCGAAGGTGGCGAAACCGCCAAGGCCCCAGAGCAGGCCCTGCCAGGCGCGGGTCGGGCCACGCAGGCTGAACAGTCCGGCAAGGATCAGGGCGAAGCCCACGGCGACCACCAGGTTGCTGCCGCCCGTGGACAAGGTGCGCTGCCAGCCATCCTCGGGCGCCCAGGCTTCGTCACTGTGCTCGTGGGTATGGGCGACGGCCGTATCGCCATGCCCGTGGTCATGCTCGACCACTGCGGCAGGTTCGGCACTCTCGAAGGTTTCCGCCTGCAGGATCAGCGGGGTTACCCACAGGCTCTGCAGCAGGGTCAGCACCAGGGCGGCGATGAGGCCGGCAAAACCGGCGGTCTGGGCGATGCGCTTGATCATCGGGGCATCACTCAGTGGCAGGGGAAGGCGGCGCTGTGACGGGTGTCGTGAGCGGCGTTATGCACGGCTTCGATGTGCGAGAAGCCGGCGAAGTACACCAGCGACAGACCGATCAGGCTGGCACCGATGGCCAGCACCAGGCGTTGGGCCAGGGTCGAGGAAGAAGCGGCGGAATGGGACAGGGTGCGGCTGGACATGGGGGTTCCCTCTGCGTTGCTAACGATACCGGCAGAGGAACGCGCGCGAGGGAAGCGGGCACGGCAGCGCCCAGATTTCCGGCTTGCGCCCGCCCACCGCGGGTTGCCAAAACGTGATCAGGCCGGTCTCCGGGCTTGCGACGCCAGCCATGGGGCTGGATGGGCAAGCCTTCCCATGCCGGTTCGGCACAGTGGCGTACTTAACCCTACAGTCGCTTACCGTTGCGGGGGCAGCGTCGGACTTGCCCGAAATTGGACGCACCGACTTCCCGTTTCACCCCGCATACGGCGACGCAGGGCACCTGAAAAAACCGTGCTAGGACATCACGAGTCCGACCAAGCGTCAACTACTGCGATTGACCGTCGCCTGAGCCCTGCGTAGCCTTCGCCCTTTCGAGGTTCTCCGGTTGTACGCCGGAGCTAAGAGGGAACGTGGTCAAGGCCACGGCTGCCCCCGCAACTGTGAACGCCCCCTGGCCCTTCGAAACGCCACTGCACAAGCGGGAAGGCGAAGGCGCCGCGCCAAGCGCAGGGTCGTGAGCCAGGAGACCTGCCTCGACGACATTCCAGACAACCGGGCGGGGTGATCCGGTGGCGAATCCGTTGCGCGGGACGAGCCCCGCTGCGTTCGTCATGCCCGCCGACCGACCACACAGAGGCGCGCATGAAAACCCTGGCCAAACTCCCCGTCACCATCGTTACCGGTTTCCTCGGCGCCGGTAAGACTACCCTCCTGCGCCACATGCTGGACAACGCGGAAGGCCGCCGCATCGCGGTGATCGTCAACGAGTTCGGCGAACTGGGCATCGACGGCGAAATCCTCAAGCAGTGTTCCATCGGCTGCACCGAGGAAGAGGCCGCGGGCCGCGTCTTCGAGCTGGCCAACGGCTGCCTCTGCTGCACCGTGCAGGAAGAGTTCTTCCCGGTCATGCGTGAGCTGGTAGCGCGCCGTGGCGACCTCGACCAGATCCTCATCGAAACCTCCGGCCTGGCCCTGCCCAAGCCGCTGGTGCAGGCCTTCCAGTGGCCGGAAATCCGCAATGCCTGCACGGTCGACGCGGTCATCACCGTGGTCGACAGCCCGGCCGTGGCCGCCGGCACCTTCGCCGCCCACCCCGAGCAGGTAGACGAGCAGCGCAAGCAGGACCCGAACCTCGACCACGAATCCCCGCTGCACGAGCTGTTCGAAGACCAGCTCGCCAGCGCCGACCTGGTAATCCTCAACAAGGCTGACCTGATCAGCCCAGAAGCCCTGGCCGCCGTGCGCGCGGACGTGGCCGAGGAACTGCCGCCGGCGGTGAAGATCGTCGAAGCCAGCGCGGGCAAGCTGCCCCTCAATGTCCTGCTGGGCCTGAACGCCGAGGCCGAGCTGCATATCGACAGCCGCCCCACCCACCACGACCACGAAGGTCATGAAGACCACGACCACGACGAGTTCGACTCCTTCCACGTCGACCTCCCGGAAGTCGAGGAAGCGGCCCTGATCGCGGCCCTCGGCCAACTGGTGGAACGCCACGACATCCTGCGCATCAAGGGCTTTGCCGCCATCCCCGGCAAACCCATGCGCCTCCTGATCCAGGGCGTCGGCAAGCGTTTCGACAAGCACTTCGACCGCAAGTGGCTGAGCGAAGAAACCCGTAGCACGCGCCTGGTGGTGATCGGACAGGAGCTGGACCAGGCGGTGATTGCCAACGAACTGCGTACGGCGCTGGTGTGAGTCCGCCCCCCCTCTCCCCCAACCCCTCTCCCGCAAGCGGGAGAGGGGAGCTAACGCGGCGCCCCGCTGGTATTCCGACGCGTCCCCGCACTCCGAACCGGCTCCCTCTCTCTTCAGGGAGAGGGCTGGGGAGAGGGTGCTGCCCACAGTGAAATAGGCCCGCCATGCACCTCCTGCGCACCCAACCCGGCGGCTTCGTCCCCGAAGATGGCATCGCCCACCTGGCCCAGACCCCCGCCGAACTGGTGATCCTCTGCAGCGGCGATTCGCACCTGGCGCTGCTGGCCGAAGCCGCCCGCGAACTGCCGGCGGACTACCCGAGCCTGCGCCTGGCAAACCCCATGCAGCTGCAGAACCACGCCTCGGTGGACCTGTACGTGGACGAGGTGTTGCAGCACGCCAGGGTCATCCTCATCTCAGTGCACGGCGGCGTGGGTTACTGGCGCTACGGCATCGAGCAGTTGGTGAGTCTGGCCGAGCGCGGCGCAAAACTGATCCTGGTGCCCGGCGACGACCGTCCCGACCCGGAACTGGCCAGCCTGTGCAATGTCCCGGCCGAAGACGCCGAACGCCTCTGGCAGTACCTGCGCCAGGGTGGCCTGGACAATGCCCGGCAGCTTTTCAATTGCCTGGCCAGTCGTTGGTTGGAGCGCGATTCCCCCTGGGCCGAGCCGCATGCCCTCCCCCGCGCGGCCCTCTATCACCCACGCATCCGCCCGGCGCAGCTGGAGGACTGGCAGGCCGAATGGCAACCCGGCCAGCCGGTGGCCGCCCTGCTCTTCTATCGCACTCATTTGCAGGCCGCGAACACCGCCTTCATCGACGCCTTTTGCGAACGTATCAAAGCCCAGGGCCTGAATCCCTTGCCCATCGCCGTCGCCAGCCTCAAGGAAGCGGAGTGCCTGGAGGCGGTGGAAAACTGGCTGGACGCCGCAGGCGCCGGGCTGATCATCAACACCACCGGCTTCGCCCAGTCCAACCCGGACGCCCCCAGCCTGCGCCCCTTCCGCCGCGATATCCCGGTGCTGCAGGCCATCTGTTCGCTGGACAACGAACCGCTCTGGCGTGAAAACCCGCAAGGCCTCGGCCCGCGCGACCTGGCCATGCACATCGCCCTGCCGGAGCTGGACGGCCGCATCATCACCCGTCCCATCAGCTTCAAGGGCATGGCCTGGCGCAGCGAGCGCAGCCAGAGCGACGTGGTCTGTTACCTGCCACAACTGGAGCGCATGGACTTCGTCGCCGAGCTGGGACGGCGCTGGTGCGCGCTGTCGCGCAAGGCCAATGCCGACAAGCGCGTGGCACTGGTCCTCGCCAACTACCCCACCCGCGACGGCCGTATCGGCAATGGCGTGGGGCTGGATACCCCCGCTGCCGCGCTCAACATCCTTCGCGCGCTTGAGGCCGAAGGCTATCCGCTGGCCGGACTGCCGGAGAGCGGAACCGCGCTTATCCACAGCCTGCTCGGCGGCGTCAGCAACGACCTGGACAGCCTCGACCTGCGGCCCTGCGCACAGAGCCTGGCCCTCGCCGACTACCTCGCCTGCTTCGCCCGCCTGCCCGAAGCCAACCAGCGCGCCGTGCGCGAACGCTGGGGCGAGCCGCAGCAAGACCCAATGTTCCGCAGCGGCCGCATGATGGTCGCCGGCCTGCGCTTCGGCCTGGCCTTCGTCGGTATCCAGCCGGCGCGCGGTTACCAGATGGACCCGGCAGCCATCTACCACGACGCCGACCTGGTACCGCCCCACGGTTATCTCGCCTTCTATTTCTGGTTGCGCGAAGTGTTCGCCGCCGACGCGCTGATCCACGTCGGCAAGCACGGCAACCTGGAATGGCTGCCGGGCAAGGGCGTCGGCCTGTCCGCCGAGTGCTGGCCGGACGCGGTGATGGGCCCGCTGCCGAACCTCTACCCCTTCATCGTCAACGACCCCGGCGAAGGCGCCCAGGCCAAGCGCCGCGCCCAGGCGGTGATCATCGACCACCTGATGCCGCCACTGACCCGCGCCGAGAACTACGGCCCGCTGCGCGACCTGGAGCGCCTGGCCGACGAGTACTACGACGCCTCCCTGCTGGACCCGCGCCGCGCCGTGCAATTGCGCGGAGAAATCCTCGAACTGGTGAAGGCCACTGCCCTGGACCGCGAGTTGAACCTGGTCATCAGCGACGACCCGGAGAGCTGGCTGCCGCAACTGGATGCCTACCTCTGCGACCTCAAGGAATCGCAGATCCGCGACGGCCTTCATGTGTTCGGCGAATCCCCCACCGGGCGTTTGCGCAACGACACGCTGCTCTCCCTGGTGCGCATCCCGCGCGGCGACGGCAAGGGCGCCAACGCCAGCCTGCTGCGCGCCCTGGCAACTGACCTGCAACTGGGGCGCGATCCGCTCGACCTCAACTGGGCGGAGCCATGGGAAGGACCGCGCCCGGAGGTGCTGGAGGCGGTCAGCCCGGACCCGTGGCGCAGCAATGGCGACACCCGCGAGCGCCTTGAACTGCTGGCGCTGGGTTTGATCGAGTCCCCCGACTTCGGCTCCATCGGCCCCGCCAGCGATGCGGTTATCCACAACCTGCGCGCCGTGATCGCCCCCACCCTGGATGCCTGCGGCGTTGCTGAAATCGGCGGCGTGCTGGCGGCCCTGCAAGGCCGCTTCGTCCCCCCCGGCCCCAGCGGCGCGCCGAGTCGCGGGCGCCTCGATGTGCTGCCCACCGGGCGCAACTTCTTCACCGTGGACGTGCGCAACCTGCCCACGCCCACGGCCTGGCGACTGGGTTTCCAGTCCGCCAGCCTGCTGCTGGAACGCCACCTGCAGGACCATGGCGACCACCTGCGCCAGCTCGGCATTTCCGTCTGGGGCACCGCGACCATGCGCACCGGCGGCGACGACATCGCCCAGGCCCTGGCGCTGATGGGCGTGCGCCCGGTGTGGCAGGCCGGCAGCCAGCGCGTGGAAGACTTCGAGATTCTGCCGCTGTCCCTGCTGGACCGCCCAAGGGTGGATGTGACGCTGCGGGTGTCGGGCTTCTTCCGCGATGCCTTCGCCAACCTCATCCGCCTGTTCGACGCCGCCGTGCAGGCGGTGGCCGGACTCGACGAACCCGAAGATATGAACCCCCTCGCCGCCCGCGTGAAGCAGGAAAGCGCGCGTCTTGCAGCCGAAGGCATCAGTGCCGAAACAGCCCGCCTGCAAGCCGGCTGGCGCGTGTTCGGCGCCCAGCCCGGCGCCTACGGGGCAGGCGTGCAGGGCGCCATCGAAGAGCGCCAGTGGCAGGACCGCGCCGAGCTGGCCGAGGTCTACCTCAACTGGGGCGGTTACGCCTATGGCGCCCAGGATGCCGGCACGCCGGCGCGGGAACGCTTCGCCCAGCGGCTGCAAGGGTTGCAGGCCGTGCTGCAGAATCAGGACAACCGCGAGCACGACATCCTCGATTCCAACGACTACTACCAGTTCCAGGGCGGCATGCTCGCCGCCGCCGAAACCCTGCGCGGCGAGAAAGTCGCCAGTTACCACGGCGACCACAGCCAGCCAGACCTGCCGCGCATCCGTTCGCTCAAGGAAGAACTGGGCCGCGTGGTCCGCTCCCGCGCGGCCAACCCGAAGTGGATCGCCGGCATGAAACGCCACGGCTACAAAGGCGCCTTCGAACTGGCGGCGACGGTGGACTACCTCTTCGCCTTCGACGCCACCAGCGAACTGGTGGACGATCACCAGTACCAGCTACTGGCCGACGCCTACCTGCTGGACGACGACACCCGTGAGTTCATCCGCCAGCACAACCCCGACGCCCTGCGCGACATCGCCGAACGCCTGGTGGAAGCACAGCAACGTGGATTGTGGGAAAACCCTGGTGACTACCGCGCGGCAATCGAAAATCTGCTGCTGGATAGCGAGGAGCAGTGATTCACGCGGGGCGCTCAGGTGCTGTGGGCGATATCAATCACGATTGCGGGTTCTTCCGGATGCTCCGGGCCGCCTGATATTGCCCTCACCCCAACCCTCTCCCAAAGGGAGAGGGAGCAGTACGCGCGCGAGGTTCAACTGTGGCACTCTCCCTCAAGCGCGAGTCACCCCTCTCCCTCCCGGGAGAGGGGCCGGGGGTGAGGGAAGCCAGGCCCCGCTCGGAGCCTTCACCCACGCAACCGACGCGCCGCCTCCCGCAGGATCGCCTCGGTCCCCGCCCAGCCCAGGCAGCCGTCGGTAACCGAAACGCCATAGCGCAGATCGCAGGACAGCGACTGCGCGCCATCGAACAGGTGGCTCTCGATCATCACCCCACGCAGGGCGTCCTGGCCGGCCAGGCGCTGGTTGATCACGCCCTCCAGCACCGCAGGCTGACGCAGTGGGTCCTTGCCACTGTTGGCGTGGCTGCAATCGACCAGGATGCGCGGCGCAACTCCGAGTTTCTCCAGGCCGGAACGAGCGGCCTGCACACTGGCTGCGTCATGGTTCGGCCCCTGGTGGCCACCGCGCAGCACCAGGTGGGTGTCCGCGTTGCCGGAGGTCTGCACCAACGCCGGGCGGCCCTGGGCGTCGATGCCGAAGTGCTGGTGGGCATGGGCGGCCGAGCGCATGGCGTCGGTGGCGATGCCGAGGCTGCCGTCGGTTCCATTCTTGAAGCCCACCGGCAGGTCCAGGCCGCTGACCATCTCGCGGTGGATCTGCGACTCACTGGTGCGCGCACCGATGGCCGCCCAGCTCAGCAAGTCGTCCAGGTAGCCGGCAACCAGCGGCTGCAGCAGCTCGGTAGCGACCGGCAAGCCCAGCTCGGCCATCTCCAGCATCAGCCGGCGGCTCAGCGCCAGCCCCTCGGCCATGTCGCCACGACCATCCAGGTGCGGGTCATAGACCAGGCCCTTCCAGCCCACGGTGGTGCGCGGTTTCTCAACGTAGGCGCGCATCACCAGCAGCAACTGGTCGCTCACCTCAGGTGCCAGGGCGGCCAGGCGCCGGGCGTAGTCGAGGGCGGACTCCGGGTCGTGGATTGAGCAAGGGCCGACCACCACCAGCAGGCGCGAATCCTCGCCATCCAGCACAGCACGCACGGCGTCACGCTGGGCTCGGATCTGGCGGGCGAGCTCGTGAGTCAGCGGCAGGCGCTGTCGCAGTTCGGCGGGGGTGGGCAGCGGCTGGGTGCTGCGCGATGGGGGAAGGGCAGCTTCCAATGCCAGGGCATGGAGCGGCTGTACAGCGGTGGGCAGAACGGATTGGTGCGAATTCATGACTGGCGTCCTCAGCCGGCGCGGCTCTATCCGCGCGCGGCGCTATCTGGGTGTTCGATTCAACGGTGTCTGTGCGGAGCCTGCGCGGCTAAATCGCCAGTCGGAGTTGCGGTAATAGGTCTGGTAGGTGCGGTAGCTGATCATGGTGCGATCCTCGAATTTCATGTGTTTGGCCTTGTGGGCCGGAAAACAAAAACCCCCGGTCGGGTTGCCGACCGGGGGTTTCGTGGAGCTTTGGCGGCGACCCTGCTGGAGTGGGCCGCCTGATGGGTATCAGGCCAGCCCGTGGCTAAACCAATACCCATAGAAATAGCTGGCCGCAGCGGCCACGCGCACACGCGCCAGGGCCTGAGCCGGGCGAGCGATGGGCGAAGTGGAAGCGAAGTGCGGCATGACGATCTCCAAAGCGAATGCTGGCTAACCTACTGCATCGCCGTGCGCCGTTCAATCATTGATTTCTATCGGCCCGTTCGGGCTTTCGCTACCATGCCCGCCATGCGTTTTCAGGAACCCGCCATGTCCGACCTTCCCCACTTTCCACTGAGCGCCGTCGTCGGTTCCGATGAACTGAAGCTGGCGCTCTACCTCGCGGCCATCGATCCCGCCATTGGCGGTGTGCTGATCGAAGGCCCGCGCGGCATGGCCAAGTCGACCCTGGCCCGAGGCATTGCCGACCTGCTGCCGGACGCCCTCTTCGTCACCCTGCCCCTGGGCGCCAGCGAAGAACGCATCGTCGGCACCCTGGACCTGGACGCCGCCCTCGGCGAAGGCCGCGCGCGCTTCTCCCCTGGCGTGCTGGCCAAGGCTCACGGCGGCGTGCTCTATGTGGATGAAGTGAACCTGCTGCCGGACCACCTGGTGGACCTGCTGCTGGACGTGGCCGCCAGCGGCGTGAACCTGGTGGAGCGTGACGGCATCTCCCATCGCCACCCGGCGCGTTTCGTACTGATCGGCACCATGAACCCCGAGGAAGGCGAACTGCGCCCACAACTGCTGGACCGCTTCGGCCTTAAAGTGCTGCAGAACGGCCAGCCGCAACCGGTCGAACGCGCCGAAATCGTCCGTCGCCGCCTGGCCTTCGACGCTGACCCGCAGGGTTTCATCGCCCAGTGGAGTGGCGAGCAGCAGGCCCTGGCCCAGCGCTGCCAGGACGCCCGCACGCGTCTACCCGGCATTCCACTGGACGATGCCGCCCTGGATGAAATCGCCCAGCGCTGCTTCGCCGCCGGTGTCGACGGCCTGCGCGCCGACCTGGTCTGGCTGCGTGCCGCCCGCGCCCATGCCGCGTGGCGCGGGGCTGATCGGATCGAGACCGTGGACATCGACGCCGTCGAGCACTTCGCCCTTGCCCACCGCCGTACCCACACCCCGCCAGCCGCCGCGCAGCCGCCGCAATCCCCACCCGCCGGCTCGCCGCCCCATGCATCCAGTGGCGAAGGCCAATGGGGCGAACTGCCTGCACAAGCCGTACCCATGGGAGAGCGGCGCGAGCTGCCGCGCTGGCCAAAAAAGCCCTGAGCATCCGCCCGCGCATGGTCACAGGGGCGGGTGCCCGGCCCAGACCCGGCACCCTCGGCAATGGCCGCAGCGGCGCACGCCGCGCGGGAACCGATGGAGCTGTCCAGTGGCTGCCGACCCTGCTGCGCGGCCGCCCGCGCACGGCCGCCGACCTGGTTCGCGCGCCGCGTAGCCAGCGGCCCGAGCAGCTCTGGCTGGTGGTGGTGGACGCCTCGGCCTCCACCCGCCGCCACGGGGCGCTCGCCCAGGCCAAGGGCCTGCTGGCCGGCCTGTTCGAAGCGGCTTACCGTCAGCGCGCCCGCCTCGCCGTGCTCCACGCCACCGGGCGCCAGCCCAAGTGGCTCTGGCAAGGTCAGAAAGCGTCCCCCGCCCTGCACCACTGGCTCACCGAACTCGGCGCCGGAGGCGGCACCCCGTTGATCGATGCATTGCAGCAATCCGCCCATTGGTTAGCGCGGCGGCAACGGCAGAAACCGGCCGAGGCACAGCGGATGCTGGTACTCACCGATGGGCGCTTGAAGGATTGGCCGGCGCTGGAACCGCTGAGCTGCCCAACGCTGCTGGTGGACATTGAAGGCGGACCGATCCGGCTCGGACGGGCGAAGGAACTGGCGCAGGAGCTGGGGGCGGAGTACCGGGTCATTTCCGAGCTCTAGCCCAGCACCCTCACCCCCGGCCCCCGCCCTGCGCCCCGGCCAGATCGCTGCGCGCTCCGGCGTTCATCGGCACCGGAAGCGGTGCTTCCGACTGCGTGCCGCTTCACCCCAGAGGTAGAGGGGTGACTCGCGCCGGAAACACTGGAGTCATCCGGCTTGCACGAAAACCTTCATCAACATCTCCGGCACCGACCGTTCTTCCACGATCCGCTCCTGCACCCAGCGCAGCACCTCTTCCTCGTCGCGAATCCGGTACCACTCGCCTTCCGGATACAGGCTGGCGGTGGGGCCAAGGTCGCAGGGGAACTGGCACTGGGTGCGGGTGATGTGCACCCCGCCTTCGCACTCCAGCTTGCCGGCAGCCTTGAGGGTCTCGCGCAGTTTCTTCCACAGCGGCAGGGCGCCGCGGCGGGTGCAGCGCGGGCCGTTGCACAGCAGCAGGCGGCGGGCGTGGGGCGGGATACAGGACCAGGAATGGGCATCCGGCAGCGCCGGCACATTCACGCAGTCCAGGTGCAGTTCACGACGTTCGGCCAGGATGCAGGCGGCGCTGGCTGGGTCGCTGTCAAACTGGCCGAACAGGCTGGCGGCGAAGAGTTGCTCAGGGGCGTCCAGTGCCGCCAGCCCGCTACGCAGCCAGTCCAGATGCTGGGCAGAGGATTGGGGGTCAAGGTCGATCACCAGCAGCGGGCGCGGGCTTTCCTGCACACGCTGCCAGAGCGCGTCATCGCCCGCGCTGGTATCGACGATTTCGGCCAGGGCAGCCTCGCCACGCAAGGCAATGAGCTGGCGGCGGAAGAGTTCAGCGAAGGAGCCTTCGGAAAGGTCCGGCCCGGCGAACAGCACGCGGGCGTAGGGTGTTGCGCTCATGGGGTTTCCAGGTAAGTGGCGAGGGCCTGCCAGAGACCCTCGACGGAATCGAATTCACGGGCCACGGCAGGCAGCTCCGGGCGCTTGAGAATCAGCACCGGCAGCCCGAGCTCGCGGGCAACCTGCAGCTTGGGTTCGGTGGACTGGCTGCCGCTGTTCTTGCTGATCAGCACATCGCTCTGCAAGCGAGAGAACAGTTCTCGCTCGCCGTCGAGGCTGAAGGGGCCACGCGCGCCGATCACCTCATAACGCGCGCCGGCCGGCTGCCCCTGAAGGCAGCGCACCGCCCAGTGCTGCTGCGGTGGAATCTCGTGCAGGTGTTCCAGCGGTTCGCGACCGAGGGTGAAGAAGGGGCGGCAAAAGTCCTTCAGGGCGACGATCAGTTCGGCCCAGTCGGCCACGTTACGCCAGTCGTCCTCAGGGCCCGCCTGCCAGCCAGGACGCCGCAGGGCCCAGCAGGCAATGCCGGCCATTTCGGCGGCGGCAGCGCCGTTCCGACTCATCTGTGCGGCATAAGGATGGGTAGCGTCGACCAGCAGGCCAATGCCTTCCTCCGCGATGAAACGGGCCAGCCCTTGCGCGCCGCCATAGCCGCCGACGCGCACCTGGCAGGCGAGGTCATCCGGCACCTTGCCGAGACCGGCAAGGCTGTAGACATGTTCAGGACCGAGGCGACGCGCCAGCGCCAACGCCTCGGTGACGCCGCCCAGCAGCAGGATGCGCTTCATGGTTGCTCCACGGCCTCGCCGACGATGTTGCCCTGGCGGTCGATGGCGAAGACTTCCAACGCCACGCTGGCCGGCACCGTCTTGCGGGCGAAAGCCAGGGCGTGGGCACAGACGGCGTTACCCAGTGGAATGCCGGCATCGTGGGCCATGGCCAGCGCCAGCTGGCTGGTATTCGCGCCACGCATGGACGCCTGCAGCTCGTCGCTGGCACCCAGCTCGGCGGCCCACTGTGCCAGCAGCGGCAGGTCGATGCTGGAGCTGCCGCTGTGCAGGTCCATATGGCCGGCGGCAAGTTTGCTGATCTTGCCGAAGCCGCCACACAGGCTGAGCTTTTCCACCGGCGCCTTGCGCAGGTGCTTGAGCACGGCGCCGGCGAAGTCGCCCATTTCGATCAGGGCGGTGTCGTCCATGTGGTAGCGGCGGCGCATGGCGTCTTCGCTGGCATTGCCGGTGCAGGCGGCCAGGTGGGTGAAGCCGTTGGCGCGGGCGACATCGATGCCCTGATGGATCGACGCGATGTAGGCCGAACAGGAGAAGGGCCGGACGATGCCGGTGGTACCAAGGATGGAGATACCGCCGAGAATGCCCAGGCGCGGATTCATGGTCTTCAGTGCCAGCTCGGCGCCGCCCTGGACGCAGATGGTCACCTCGAAGCCACCGGCGTAATCATGCTCGTCGGCGAGACGAGTGAGGTGTTCGGTCATCATTTGCCGGGGCACCGGGTTGATCGCCGCTTCGCCCACCGCCAGGGTCAGGCCGGGCTTGGTAACGGTGCCGACGCCAGGCCCGGCGTGAAAGCGCACTCCCGGCTCAGCGGCGAGGCGCACTTGGGCGTAGATCAGCGCGCCGTGGGTCACATCGGGGTCATCGCCGGCATCCTTCAGCGTGCCAGCCTCGGCGCCCCCCTCGATCAGCCGGCAGAACTCCAGGCGCATCAGCACCTGCTGGCCTTTGGGCAGGGTGATTTCTACCGCATCCGCCGCCTCGCCGCCAAGCAACAGGCGCACCGCCGCGAGGCTAGTGGCCGTGGCGCAGCTGCCGGTGGTGTAGCCGCTGCGCAGCGGCGCGGGTTGTTCGGGGGTTTCGTCACGCATGGGGAATGGCAGGTCCGCTCACGATCTTTATGTAGGTTGGCGCTGAGCGCAGCGAAGCCCAACGATCGCCGCGCGGGACCGGGAGCGCTTCGCACTCCTTGTTGGGCTTCGCGCTGCTCAGCACCAACCTACACATCCTGCACCTGCTTGCGCGCGGGCTTCACCACTTCAAGCAATGTAATCGGCAATGCCGAGCGCCAGGTGTCGAAGCCGCCCAGCGGCTGGGCCTGGGCGATGGCGATGCGGGTGAGCTCGCCGCCGTGGCGGTCGCGGAAGGCCACCAGGGTGGCTTCGCTTTGCAGGGTCACGGCATTGGCGATCAGGCGGCCACCGGGCTTGAGCTGGTTCCAGCAGGTGTCGAGCACACCGGGCTCGGTGACGCCGCCGCCGATGAAGATCGCATCCGGCGCGGGCAGGCCATCCAGCGCCGCCGGGGCCTGGCCGGCGACCAGTTGCAGGCCGGGCACCCCCAGGGCGTCGCGGTTGTGGCGGATGTGCGCCTGGCGGCCTTCATTGGCTTCGATGGCGATGGCACGGCAACTTGGGTGCGCGCGCATCCACTCGATGCCGATGGATCCGCAGCCGGCCCCCACATCCCAGAGCAGCTCGCCCGGACGCGGCGCCAGTCGCGCGAGGGTGATGGCGCGTACGTCACGCTTGGTGAGCTGGCCATCGTGGCGGAAGGCATCGTCCGGCAAACCGGTGGTCAGCGGCAGCGTGCGGGTGCCTTCGTCAGCCTGGACTTCGATGGCCACCAGATTGAGCACGGCGGCTTCGGTGAGTGACCAGTCGCTGGCAATGCCCTCGATTCGCCGCTCACGCTCCCCACCCAGATACTCCAGCACGGTGATTCGACTGGGGCCCAAGCCACGCTCGGCCAACACTGCAGCGATGGCTGCGGGGCTGCTGCCGTCATTGCTCAGCACCAGCAGACGCGCGCCCTTGTGCAGGTGGGCATTGAGCGCAGCCAGCGGGCGTGCCACCACGGAGAGCAGAGTCACCTCCTGCAATGGCCAGCCCAGGCGCGCAGCGGCCAGGGAATAGGACGAGGGCGCGGGAATCACGCGCATCTCCTCCACCGCCACTTGCCGCGCGAGGCTGGCGCCTACGCCGAACAGCATGGGATCACCGCTGGCCAGCACACAGATCGGCGCACCGCGCTTCTCCAGTACGGGGGCCAGAGAAAAAGGACTGGGCCAGGGGCTGCGGCGGGCGCGGATACAACGCGGCAGGAGGTCGAGCTGGCGCGGGCCGCCGACCACTTCGACGGCGCCGAGCAGGGCGTGGCGCGCGGCCTTGCCCAGGCCCGCATAGCCGTCTTCGCCAATTCCCACCACGGTCAGCCAGGGCTGCATTCGCTGTCCTCGATATCTGAAAACGCCAGAGCCGTTCGGCTCCCGACAGGCAGCCTTTTCATAGGTCCGGGCAAAGCGGGCATAATAGCGCCCTTCGCCGGTTACCGGCGCGACCCATAGTCGCCCCGGTTTAAAAGGGAACACGGACAAACCGTGGCTGCCCCCGCAACTGTAAGCAGCGAGTCCATGCATTCTGGCCACTGAATTATCGGGAAGGCCGCACGGGACGACGACCTGCCAGCCAGGAGACCTGCCGGTGAAACCAGTCGCGTGTGGTCGCATCGAGCGGGGTGTATCGGTGCAACGTTGTCCCTAGCTTAGGGAACCGGGTCGCCGCGACGCCGAACATGGTGACCTGAGTGAAGCACGCCCAGCCCACATCGCTATCCGTCCGCCCCTCGGCCTGCCCGGGATTGCTGCGCATCGTCCAGGCGAAGGACGGTGGCATCTGCCGAATCAAGCTGCCCTGTGGCCGCCTGAGTTCGATCCAGGCCCGCGCCGTGGCGGCTGCCGCCAGCGCGCATGCCAGCGGCGTGATCGAGGCCACCAACCGTTCCAACCTGCAGATTCGCGGCGTGAAGCCGGGTGCCGAGCAGGCTCTGATCGACGCCCTGTTGGCTGCAGGCCTCGGCGCAGGCTCCCCCGGTGCCGACGATGTGCGCAACCTGATGGTCAGCCCGCTGGCCGGCCTGGATGCTTCCGCCCCTGTGGATATCTCGTCGCTGGCCGGGCAGCTCCTCGCCCTGCTACAGGACCAGGCGCACTTCCACGCACTCTCGCCCAAGTTCGCCCTGCTGCTGGATGGCGGAGAATCCATGGCGATGCTGGAACACCCCCACGACCTCTGGCTGGCCGCCATGGGCCCGGGCGACCACGCACTGTTCGCCTTCGGCCTGGCTGGCTGCCCGCCACAAGCCGCCGACGATGCCCCGGCCCTGGCCGCCGTTTACCGCAGGCAGGTGCCTGCCCTGGTGGAAGCGCTGCTGGAACTGTTCCTCGAACTGGCGACACCCGAGCAGACGCGCATGCGCCACCTGCTTGCCAAATACCCGGAGGGCGACCTGTTGTTGCGCCTGCAGCAGCGGCTGGACGTTCCCCTGTTGCCGGCCGGCGATTGGCGCCGCCCGGCTCCGCAGACTTTTGCCCACCTGGGCATCTGCAATGGCCGCCATGTTGGCGGCGCGCCGGCTCTCGGCCGACTGACTGCTGCGCAACTCACTGCCCTCGCCGATCTCGCCGATACCCAGGGCGATGGCAGTCTGCGCCTGACGCCCTGGCAATCGGTGCTGCTGCCCAACGTGCGCGCCCCCGAAGCGGCCCTGCAGGCGGTGCGAAATCTCGGCCTGGCCACGGACGCTAGCGAGCCGCTGGCGCGATTGATCGCCTGCACCGGTTCCGCGGGTTGCACCAAGGGCCTGGCCGACACCAAGGCCGATGCCCTGGCCCTCGCCCCCCTGCTGCCGTCCGGCGCGGTGGCGCACCTCAGCGGCTGCCCGCGCTCCTGCGCCGCCGCCCATGTGGCGCCCTTCACCCTGCTGGCCACGGCACCCGGTCGCTACGACCTTTACCAGCGCGGTGGCGTCGGCTTCGGCCGGTTGCTGGCGCGCGACATCAGCCTTCAAGAGGCCGGCGAACGCCTGGCCGCCTCTCCTGACACCTGGAGTTCCACCCAATGATCAAGTACATCCGCGATGGTCAGGAGATCTATCGCAACTCCTTTTCCATCATTCGTGCCGAGGCCAACCTCGCCGGCATCCCCGCCGACCTGGAAAAGCTCGCAGTGCGGGTGATCCACGCCTGCGGCATGGTCGACGTGGTGGGGGACCTGCGCTTCTCCCCCGGCGCCGGTGCCGCCGGCCGTGCCGCCATCGCCGCCGGCGCGCCGATCCTCTGCGATGCACGCATGGTGGCCGAAGGCATTACCCGCGCGCGCCTGCCGGCAAACAACAAGGTGGTCTGCACCCTCAATGACCCCGGCGTGCCGGAGCTGGCCCGCGAGTTGGGCAACACCCGCTCGGCGGTGGCCCTGGAACACTGGCGCGAGCATCTGGAAGGCAGCGTGGTGGTCATCGGCAACGCCCCCACCGCGCTCTTCTATCTGCTGGAAATGCTCGATGCCGGCGCACCGAAACCGGCGCTGATCCTCGGTTTCCCGGTGGGCTTCGTCGGCGCGGCGGAATCCAAGGACATGCTCGCCGCCGATAGCCGCGGTGTGCCCTATGTGATCGTGCGTGGCCGTCGCGGCGGCAGCGCCATGGCGGCGGCGGCGGTCAACGCCCTGGCCACGGAGGTGGAATGATGACTGGCAAAGGACGGCTGATCGGCCTCGGCGTAGGCCCCGGCGACCCGGAACTGATCACCCTCAAGGCCCTGCGCCTGCTGCAGTCGGCGCCCGTGGTGGGCTACTTCGTGGCCAAGGCGAAGGCCAACCAGGGCCAGGGTGGCAACGCCTTCGGTATCATCGAGCAGCACCTCACCGACGCCCAGCAGCGCATGCCGCTGGTGTATCCAGTGACCACCGAAAAGCTGGAGCCGCCGCTATCCTACGAGACCGTGATCAGCGACTTCTACGACACCGCCGCCGAGCAGGTCGCTCAGCACCTTGAGGCTGGCCGTGACGTCGCGGTGATCTGCGAGGGCGACCCCTTCTTCTACGGCTCCTACATGTACCTGCACGACCGCCTGGCCGAGCGCTACGAGGTGGAAGTGGTGCCCGGTGTGTGCTCCATGCTGGGTAGCGCAGCGGTGCTCGGGGTGCCGCTGGTGTACCGCAACCAGAGTCTTTCCGTGCTCTCCGGCGTGCTGCCGGAAGACGAGCTCAAGGAGCGTCTGGCGGACGCCGAGGCGGCCGTGGTGATGAAGCTCGGACGCAACTTCGACAAGGTGCGCCGGGTCCTGCAGGACCTCGGCATCGCCAGCCGCGCCCATTATGTGGAGCGCGCCACCATGGCCAACCAGCGCATCGTGCCGCTGGATGAAGTGGACCCGATGGCCTCGCCCTACTTTTCGATGATCGTCATCCCCGGCCAGAAGTGGAGGGGGTGATGCAGCGCGGGATGTCCGTGCCCGTAGGGTGCGCGGTGCGCACCAATGACTTCCGGTGCGCACCGCGCACCCTACCTGTGGAACTCTGCCATGCATAACCCACCGGCCATTGTCCTGCTCGGTAAGGGCGGCCTGCCCACGGCCCAGCGCATCCAGGCGCTTTATCCACAGGCGCGCATCCTCGGCCTGGCAGGGCGTGTGGAAGCTATCGACGAGCACTACGACGAGTTCGGCGAAACCTTGCGCGAGCTCTATCGCACCGACACGCCGATCATCGCCCTGTGCGCCGCCGGCATCGTCATCCGCACCCTGGCGCCGCTATTGGCGAGCAAGGGTGCCGAGCCGCCGGTGCTGGCGGTGGCCGAGGACGGCAGCGCCGTGGTCCCGCTGCTCGGCGGCCTCGGCGGCGTGAACCGCATGGCGCGGGAAATCGCCGCGACACTGAACGTGGCGCCCGCCATCACCACCAGCGGCGAGCTGCGTTTCGGCACCTGCCTGCTGGACCCGCCAGCGGGGTATGCGCTGGCCGATATCGAGCAGGGCAAGCGCTTCGTGTCCGACCTGCTGGGCGGTGAAGCGGTCCGCGTGCAGGGCGAGGCGCCCTGGCTGGATGAGGCTCGCCTGCCCCTGGCGGACGAGGCGCAACGGGTTATCCACATCACCGCCGAGGCGCGTGCGGCGGAACGCAATGAACTGCTGATCCATCCCCGTCTGGCCATCGCCCGGATCGATGGCGCGGCAGACGCGGATACAGTGCGTCAGGCACTGGCCGATGCCGGACTGGCGCCCCTGTCCCTGGCTTGCCTGCTGGCGAAGCGTGCACGGATGTGCGATGCCGAACTGGCTGCGACCGCCGCTGAACTAGGCGTACCGCTGCGCTTCATTACCGATGAAACCGCCCTGCCGCCCCTGCACCAGCAGGCGCGTGACATTCGTCTCTACCTCGCGACCGAGCCCGTGGACCCGGCCCTGATCGGCCAGCCGCGTGGCCGCCTCACCGTGGTCGGCCTCGGCCCTGGCGCCGCCGAATTCATGGTGCCCGCCGTGCGCCAGGCGCTGGACGAGGCCGAAGACCTGCTGGGCTACGAAACCTACATCCGCATGGCCGGGCCGCTACGCCCCGATCAGGTGGCGCACTGCACCGACAACCGCGAAGAGCTCCAGCGCGCCCGCCATGCCTTCGAGCTGGCGGCAAGCGGTCGCCGCGTGGTGGTGGTGTCGTCCGGCGATCCGGGCGTATTCGCCATGGCCGCCGCCGTGCTGGAAGCACTCGATGAATCCCGTGATCCTGAGTGGCTGCAAGTGGAACTGCAGGTGTTCCCTGGGGTTTCTGCCGCACTGGCTACCGCGGCCAAGGCGGGCGCACCACTGGGCCATGACTTCTGCCTGATCTCCCTGTCGGACAACCTCAAGCCCTGGGAAGTGATCGAAAACCGCCTCGACCACGCTGCCGCCGCCGACCTGGCCATGGCGTTCTACAACCCGATTTCCAGGGCCCGCCCCTGGCAACTGGGCCGCGCCCTGGAAATCGTCGCCCGCCATCGCAAGCCGGAGACGGTCGTAGTGCTGGGCCGCGACATCGGGCGCCCGGCGGAGAAGCTGACCCTCATCAGCCTCGGAGAACTGACGCCGGAGCACGTGGACATGCGCACCCTGGTGATCATCGGCTCGTCACTGACCCGGCGCGTGCCGAAAGGCAACGGCGAAGATTGGGTCTACACGCCGCGCTGGTATCGCTAGCGGACCTCAGACCGTAGGAGCGAGCTCTGCTCGCGAAAGGGCTTGGCGCGATACTTCGCGAGCAAAGCTCGCTCCTACAAATGTGCCGTACTCCAACGACGGCATCAGGCAAGACCTACGGTCACAGTTGCCAAAGCCTCAAGTCATCGTGAAAATGCGATTAATTTTCATTTGTGATCGCATCTCGCGGTGGCCTTCATGTCGTCTTCCCCGATTACCCTCCAGGCTTTGTACAGCGAGCATCACGGCTGGCTGAAGAACTGGCTGCGCAGCAAGCTGGGCAACGCCGCCGATGCCGCTGACCTGGCCCAGGACACTTTCCTGCGCCTGCTGGGCAAGGGTGCGAGCCTGGAACTGCGTACCCCGCGTGCCTTCCTGCGCACCGTGGCGCGTGGCCTGGTGATCGACCACTGGCGCCGTGAGGAGCTGGAACGCGCCTACCTGGACGCCCTGGCGCAGTTGCCCGAGGCCGAGGCGCCTTCCCCCGAGGACCGCGAGCTGATCCTCGAACTGCTGGAGCGCATCGCGCTGATGCTCGACCGCCTCAAGCCCAAGACGCGCACCGCCTTCCTCCTCGCACAATGCGAGGGACTGACTCACAAGGAGATCGCCGCGCGCATGGGCATTTCCCTGCGCTCAGTAGAGCGCTACGTCGCTGACGCCCTTTACCACTGCTACCTGCTGCGGTTCGAAGAGTGAGCGCACAGAGCCGGACCACCGGCCCCGACGAGCAGGTCGTGCGCCAGGCCATCCACTGGATGATGCGCCTGCGTGGCAACGGTGATGCCGAGCTGCACAAGGCTTGCGAGCACTGGCGCGGGCAGGACGCCAGCCACGAACTGGCCTGGCAACGGGTGCAGCAACTCGACCGCGAGCTGGGGCAGGCCATGCCCGGTAGCGGCCTGGTGCTGGACAACGCCCGTGCCGGGTTGCGCCGACGCCAGGCGCTCAAGCTGCTGTCCGGCGCTGCCGTCGGCGGGGCCGCGCTCTGGCTGACCCGCGACATTACCCCGTGGGAGCGCCTGACCGCCGACCTGGCCACCGCGACCGGCGAGCGCCGTGGCTTGGCACTGGCCGATGGCAGCCAGCTGCAACTGAACACCGATTCGGCGGTGGATATCCGCTTCGGCTCGCAGCAACGCCTGGTCGAACTGCGGCGCGGAGAAATCTTCGTCAACAGCGCCAACCGGGCCGCACCGCTGCGGGTGCGCACCGCTCATGGCCTGGTGGAAACCCAGGCCGCGCACTTCGTGTTGCGCCAGGGCAAGGCCGCCTCACGCCTGAGCGTGTTGCAGGGCAGCGTGGCACTGACCCCAGGCAGCCGGCTGTCGAGGCGGGTCGTCGAAGCGGGCCAGAGCTTCGACATCGCCCGCGACGGAGTCCGGCCTGTGCCGCAACTGGACATGGAAGCCGGCGCCTGGGTCGACGGGCTGATCGTCACCCGTGACATGCGCCTGGCGGACTTCCTCGCCGAGGTGGCGCGCTATCGCCACGGGCGCCTGGCCTGTGCCGAGGCGATTGCCGACCTGCGTCTGTCCGGCGTGTTCCGCCTGGACGACACCGAAATGCTGCTGGCCTTGCTGCCGCGCACCCTGCCGGTGGAGCTGCACTACCGCACGCGCTGGTGGGTGACGGTAGAGGCGAGGGTTTGATCCCGAATTTTCGCGATTGAAATCGCCCCTACAGGTTTTACCTTCGAACGCGTTTGATTTTTTTGGCGGGTTTTTCCGCCTGTTCCGGCAAAGGGAATGAATCCTATTAACCTTTGCCGATCCCCACGGATGTTTTCATGACCGCACCCCGCGCTTCCCACCTCGCTCTTGCCATTCGTGGCGTCCTGCTGTCCGCCGCCCTGGCCGCCCCGCTGCTGCCCGCCAGCGCTGTCGCTGACGGGGCCGCCGCTGTCGCCAGCCGCAGCTACGCCATTCCTGCCGGTGCCCTGTTTGATGCGCTGAACCGCTTCGCCCGTGAGGCGGAGATCAACCTCTCCGCTACCCCGGCACAGACCCGTGGCCTCGACAGCAACGGCCTGAACGGCACCTTTTCGGTGGAGGCGGGCCTCGCGCGCCTGCTCGAAGGCACCTCGCTAAAGGCGGAAAGCCTCGGCAGCGGCAGCTTCGTGCTGCGCGACGTGCCGGCCGGCAGCGCGCTCGAAGTCCCCAGCACCCAGGTGTTCGCCCTGGGCAACGCGCTGGGCAGCGAGGAAGGCTACCTGGCCACCCACAGCCAGATCGCCACCAAGACCAGCAAGTCGCTGATGGAAACTTCGCAGAGCGTCTCAGTGATCACCCGCGAGCAGATCGACGACCAAGGCTCGAAAACCGTCCAGCAATCCATGCGCTACACCCCCGGCATCTTCACCGGCCAGGTGGGCGCCTCGAACCGCTACGACTATGTGGTGATGCGCGGCTTCGCCGACAACAGCGTCGACAACATCTACCTCGACGGCCTGAAGACCATGGGCGACAGCGGCACCTTCAGCTCGATGCAGGTGGACCCGTACTTCCTGGAGCGCATCGACGTGCTCAAGGGCCCGTCCTCGGTGCTCTACGGCCGCAGCCTGCCCGGTGGCCTGGTGGCGCTGACCAGCAAGAAACCGCTCTATGAGGATTACCAACAGGTGCAGGCCACCGTCGGCAACATGAACCAGAAGGGCGTAGGCTTCGACTTCAGCGGTCCGCTGGATGACGAGAAGCGCATCGCCTACCGCCTGGTGGGCCTGGGCAAGGGCGGCGATACCCAGTTCGACCACACCAAGGACGAGCGCTACGCCATCGCCCCGACCCTGGCCATCGACTTCAGTGAAGACACCACGCTGACCCTGCAGGGTTACCTGCAGCACGACCCCAACGGTGGCTACCACAGCGGCGTGCCGGCCGACGGCAGCCTGTTCCAGCACAACGGCCGGCGCATCGACCGCGAGTTCTTCGACGGCGAACCGGGCCTGGACGACTTCGACCGCACCCAGCGCATGTTCGGCTACCAGTTGGAGCACCGCTTCAACGATGTCTGGAGCGCCAGGCAGAACTTCCGTTACCTGAGCGCCAACGTCGACCTGTCGCAGGTTTATGGCTACCAGTGGACCGCGCCCGACAGCAACGAACTGAACCGCTACTTCTCCGGCGCCAGCGAGGAGCTAGAGGCCTACATCATCGACAACATGGTGCAGGCTGAATTCGACTGGGGCAGCACCCGTCACACCCTGCTCACCGGCCTCGACTACCAGCGCCGCAAGACCCATGTGGACTGGACCTCCGGCGTCTCCACGCCGCTCAACGCCTTCGACCCGGAGTACCGCAACGAGAGCCTGAGCTTCCTCTCCGAAGACAACCACACGCGCCGCCTGGAACAGACCGGCCTGTACCTGCAGGACCTGATCGATGTCGACCAGTGGCGCTTCTCCCTCGGCCTGCGCCAGGACTGGGTGGACGTCTCCGATGAGAACCGCACCGCGCAAACCAAGAGTGACGAACAGTGGAGCAAGTTCACCGGCCGCGCCGGCGTGCTCTACCTCTTCGAGAATGGCGTCGCGCCCTACATCAGCTACTCCGAGTCGTTCAACCCGAACGCCTACTCGGACGCCGCCGGCAAGGCCCTGGAGCCCACCGAGGGCAAGCAGTGGGAAGCCGGCGTGAAGTTCCAGCCGGCTGACAGCAACAGCATGTACACCGCCTCGGTGTTCCACATCACCCAGGAAAACGTCGCCTCCAAGCTGCCCCAGGACAACTTCTACACCTCGGTGGGCAAAGTGCGTTCCCAGGGCTTCGAGCTGGAAGCCCACACCCAGGTCACCGAGAACTTCAAGGTGCTGGCCAGCTACACCTACACCGACATCACCTACGCCAAGGCGCTGGACGGCAACCAAGGCAACACCCCAAACCAGGCGCCGAAGCACATGGCATCCATCTGGGGCGACTACAGCTTCAATGCCGGCGCCCTCGACGGCCTGCACAGCGGCCTTGGCGTGCGCTACGTCGGCAAGACCTGGGCAGACAAGGAGAACACCCTGCACGTGCCCTCCTACACCCTGGTCGACGCGCTCATCGGTTACGACCTTGGCAAGCTGGGCATGAAGGGGCTGGATCTCAGCCTGAACGCCAACAACTTGCTGGACGAGGATTACGTGGCGTCCTGCTACAGCCTCGACTTCTGCTACTTCGGCGAAAAACGCAACGTCACCGCCACCCTCAGCTACCAGTTCTGAGGGGCTGAAACGAAAAAGGCGCAGCCGGATGGCTGCGCCTTTTTTCTGCTCACGCGACGCCCGTTAGAACGGAATGTCGTCGTCGAAGCTATCGTAGTCCGGAGCCGGCTGGGCGGCAGGCTGCGGAGCCGGACGCTGCTGCGGGGCGGACTGCTGCGGCTCGCGTTGCGGGCGCGGAGCACGCGGGGCGTCGCCTTCGCTGCCAGGGCGGCCGCCGAGCAGTTGCATCTGGCCGTTGATGTCGACCACGATTTCGGTGGTGTAACGCTTCACGCCGTCCTTTTCCCACTCGCGGGTGCGCAGGGAGCCTTCGACGTAGACTTGCGAGCCCTTGCGCAGGTACTCGCCGGCGATTTCGGCGAGGCGGCCGAAGAACACCACGCGGTGCCACTCGGTACGCTCTTGCTGCTGACCGGTCTGCTTGTCCTTCCAGGATTCGCTGGTGGCCAGGGTGACGTTGGTCACCGCATTGCCGTTGGGCAGGTAGCGGGTTTCCGGATCACCACCGACGTTACCAACCAGAATGACTTTGTTAACCCCACGGGCCATGACGTTCTCCTAGGCTTCAGCACGTTCCGGGGCCGATTCGATCAGGCGCTCCAGGGACGTGCGGTCCAGTTTTTCAGAATCCACTTTGATGTAAATGGCCGCCTCATCGGCCACCACGACGGCATCTGCCACTCCGGGCAGAGCCAGCAAACGCGCAACCAGCCCGGTATCGGCCACTGCCGCTGCACTGAGCGGAAGGCGCAGGCTGGTCACGTACGGAGGTTCACGCATAGTAACAGCAATGGCCAGCCAAATCGCACAGACCACCGCACAACCGACGAACACCGTCGACAGCCCGCCGTGCTGGAACAGCCACCCACCGAGAATGCCGCCCATAGCCGCGCCGAGGAACTGGCTGGTGGAGTAGACGCCCATCGCAGTGCCCTTGCCGCCGGCCGGGGCGACCTTGCTGATCAGCGACGGCAGCGAGGCCTCCAGCAGGTTGAACGCGGTGAAGAAAACGATGGCGCCAAAGACCAGTGCGCGCAGGCTGTTGCCGAACTGCCAGAAGAACAGTTCACACGCACACAAAATGGCGACCGCACCGACCAGGACCTTCTTCATCTGGCGCTTTTTCTCGCCATAGATGATGAACGGCACCATGCCGAAGAAGCCTACCAGCAGCGCGGTCAGGTAGACCCACCAGTGTTCTTCCTTGGGCAGCCCGGCCTTTTCCACCAGCGCCAGTGGCAAGGCGACGAAGCTGGCCATGAGGACCGCGTGCAGGGCGAGGATGCCGAAGTCCAGGCGCAGCAGGTCGGCATGCTTGAGCGTCGGCAGCAGCGCCTGACGCGCCACGCCGGATTCGCGGTGCTGCAGCGGATGGGCGGCACGCGGCACCATGGTGGCGATGATCACGATCCCGAACAGCGCCATGATGACCGTGGCCCAGAACAGCCCGGAAAGACCAAAGGCACGGGTCAGCAGCGGGCCGACCACCATGGCCACGGCGAAGGACACGCCGATGCTCATGCCGATCATGGCCATGGCCTTGGTGCGGTGCTGTTCGCGGGTTAGGTCGGAGAGCAGTGCCATGACTGCTGCGGAGATGGCTCCGGCACCCTGCAGTACACGACCGGCGATCACCCCCCAGATGGAGTCGGCGTTGGCGGCCACGGCGGCGCCGGCGGCAAAGATCAGCAGACCGATGTAGATCACCGGCAGGCGACCGATGCGGTCGGAAATGATGCCGAAGGGAATCTGCAGCACGGCCTGGGTCAGGCCATAGGCGCCGATGGCCAGACCGATCAGGGCCGGGGTGGCGCCGGCGAGGTCCTGGCCGTAGGTGGCCAGCACCGGCAATACCATGAACATACCGAGCATGCGGAAGGCGAATACCAGGGCCAGGCCGCTGGCCGCGCGCGTTTCGCTGCCGCTCATGCGTTCAGAGTGGGAGTCGTGCATAGGTGCCTCAAGGGAGAACGATCGGGGCCTGCGTCATGCGCCCCTGTCTGGCTGGCCACCCGCTCCTGGGTGCCCGGCTGCCGCCGGAGCCTGAAAAATGCCGCGCATTCTAGCAGTCCCGGCCGTTTACGTGACAGCCGTGACGCTTTGCCGCGTCCCCGTGGCGGGCCGTATAATCGGCGGTTTCCGACCGCCAAGTGAGGCCGTTGTGGACAAGATCCTGATCCGTGGGGCGCGTACCCATAACCTGAAGAACGTCGACCTCACCCTGCCCCGCGACAAACTGATCGTGATTACCGGCCTGTCCGGCTCCGGCAAGTCGTCGCTGGCTTTCGACACGCTCTACGCCGAGGGCCAGCGCCGTTATGTGGAGTCTCTGTCGGCCTACGCCCGGCAGTTCCTGTCGATGATGGAAAAGCCCGACGTGGACACCATCGAGGGCCTTTCCCCGGCCATTTCCATCGAGCAGAAATCCACGTCCCACAACCCCCGCTCCACGGTCGGTACCATCACCGAGATCTACGACTACCTGCGCCTGCTCTATGCCCGCGTCGGTACGCCACGCTGCCCGGACCACGATGTGCCGCTGGAAGCCCAGACCGTGAGCCAGATGGTCGACCAGGTCCTGGCCCTGCCCGAAGGCCGCAAGCTGATGCTGCTGGCGCCGGTGATCCGCGAACGCAAGGGCGAGCACCTGGCGGTGTTCGAAGAGCTGCGCGCCCAGGGCTTCGTCCGTGCACGGGTGAACGGCAGGCTCTACGAACTGGATGAACTGCCCAAGCTGGACAAGCAGAAGAAGCATTCCATCGATGTGGTGGTGGACCGCTTCAAGGTCCGTGAAGACCTGCAGCAGCGCCTGGCGGAATCCTTCGAGACAGCCATCAACCTAGCCGACGGCATCGCCCTGGTGGCGCCCATGGACGACGAAGAAGGCGACGAGATCATCTTCTCCGCGCGCTTCGCCTGTCCCCATTGTGGCCACTCCATCAGCGAGCTGGAACCCAAGCTGTTCTCCTTCAACAACCCGGCCGGCGCCTGCCCCACCTGCGACGGTCTGGGGGTGAAGCAGTTCTTCGACGCCAAGCGCCTGGTCAACGGAGAGCTGACACTGGCCGAAGGCGCCATCCGCGGCTGGGATCGACGCAACGTCTACTACTTCCAGATGCTCGGTTCGCTGGCTTCGCACTATGGGTTCAGCCTGGAGAAGCCCTTCGACGAGCTCTCGGCCGAACACCAGAAGGCGATCCTCTTCGGCAGTGGCCGCGAGGATGTGGATTTCCGCTACCTCAATGACCGCGGCGACATCGTCAAACGCTCCCACCCCTTCGAGGGGATCATCCCCAACCTGGAGCGCCGCTACCGCGAAACCGAGTCGGCGACCGTGCGCGAGGAGCTGGCCAAGTTCCTCAGCACCCAGCCCTGCCCCGACTGCCGGGGCACCCGCCTGCGCCGTGAAGCACGCCATGTGTGGGTGGGCGACAAGACACTGCCGGCGGTTACCGGCCTGCCGGTGGGCGATGCGGCGGATTACTTCGGCGGCCTGAGCCTGACGGGCCGACGCGGTGAGATTGCCGAGAAGATCCTCAAGGAAATCCGCGAGCGCTTGCAGTTCCTGGTCAACGTCGGTCTCGACTACCTGACCCTGGACCGCAGCGCCGACACCCTGTCCGGTGGCGAGGCCCAGCGCATTCGCCTCGCCAGCCAGATCGGTGCCGGGCTGGTGGGGGTGATGTACATCCTCGACGAACCGTCGATCGGCCTCCACCAGCGGGACAACGAGCGCCTGCTGGCCACCCTCACCCACCTGCGCAACCTGGGTAACACCGTGATCGTGGTCGAGCACGACGAGGACGCAATCCGCCTCGCCGACTACGTGGTGGACATCGGCCCCGGCGCGGGCGTGCATGGCGGCCAGATCGTCGCCGAAGGCACGCCGGACGAGGTGATGGCGCACCCGAACTCGCTCACCGGCAAATACCTGTCCGGCCGGGTGAAGATCGAAGTGCCGGCCAACCGCACCCCGCGGGACAAGAAGAAATCCCTCAAGCTCAAGGGTGCCAGCGGCAACAACCTGCAACAGGTGAATCTGGAGATTCCAGTGGGCCTGCTGACCTGCGTGACCGGCGTGTCCGGGTCGGGTAAGTCGACCCTGATCAACAACACGCTGTTCCCCATCACCGCCACCGCCCTGAACGGCGCAACGTCACTGGAAGCCTCGGCCCACGACAGCTTTGATGGCCTGCAGCACCTGGACAAAGTGGTGGACATCGACCAGAGCCCGATCGGTCGCACACCGCGCTCCAACCCCGCAACCTACACCGGCCTGTTCACACCGATCCGCGAGCTGTTCTCCGGCGTGCCGGAGTCCCGCTCCCGTGGCTACGGCCCGGGGCGTTTCTCCTTCAACGTGAAGGGCGGCCGCTGCGAAGCCTGCCAGGGCGACGGCGTGATCAAGGTGGAGATGCACTTCCTGCCGGACATCTACGTCCCCTGCGACGTCTGCAAGGGCAAGCGCTACAACCGCGAGACCCTGGAGATCCGCTACAAGGGCAAGAGCATCCACGAGGTGCTGGAGATGACCATCGAAGAGGCCCGCGTATTCTTCGACGCCGTCCCGGCCATCGCCCGCAAGCTGCAGACCCTGATGGACGTAGGCCTTTCCTACATCCGCCTGGGCCAGTCGGCGACCACCCTCTCCGGTGGTGAGGCCCAGCGCGTGAAGCTGTCCCGCGAGCTCTCCAAGCGCGATACCGGCAAGACGCTGTACATCCTCGACGAACCCACCACCGGCCTGCACTTCGCGGACATCCAGCAGTTGCTGGATGTGCTCCATCGCCTGCGCGACCACGGCAACACCGTTGTGGTGATCGAGCACAACCTGGACGTGATCAAAACTGCCGACTGGCTGGTGGATCTGGGCCCGGAAGGCGGCTCCAAAGGCGGCCAGATCATCGCAACCGGTACGCCGGAGGAAGTCGCGGACATGCCGCAATCCCACACAGGGCGATTCCTCAAGCCGCTGCTGGAGCGTGATCGGGCCTGATCCCGTAGACGGTGCAATGAAAAAGGCCGGGCAGTGATGCCCGGCCTTTTTCGCTAACGTGACTTGCGGGTTACTGGCCGGCCTCCAGCGCTGCGCGAACACCATTGCCGTAGTCGGGATGCACCATATCGAAGTGGGCCAGCTGACGGTCGATGATGAACTGCGGGACACCTGTCATGGACCCGGCGATGTTGGCAAACAAGCGCTGCTTCTGTCCTTCATCGAACAACTGGAACAGCGCTCGCGGCTGGCTGTAATCGTCATTGCCCTCGCGGTGGTCATAACGATCGGCGGCACCGTCGATCGCCAGCGGAGGCTCCGCATACTCCGCCGCCTGAACCGGACCGCCGAAGGAGTTCGGCTCGTAGTAGGCATCCGGGATCGCGTTGTTGGCGAAGAAACGCATCGCACCATCCTTGTGATAGTGATGCACCGGGCACTTAGGAGCGTTCACCGGCAGCGCCTCGTAATGAGTGCCCAGGCGATAACGGTGCGCATCGGCGTAGCTGAACACACGGGCCTGGAGCATCTTGTCCGGCGAATGGCCGATGCCAGGCACGACATTCGATGGCGAGAAAGCGGCCTGCTCAATCTCCGCGAAGTAGTTCTCCGGGTTACGATTCAGTTCGAGGATGCCAACCTCGATCAACGGGAATTCGCTGTGGGGCCAGACCTTCGTCAGGTCAAACGGGTTGTAGCTCGTGTCGCGCGCCTGTTCCTCAGTCATCACCTGGACACAGAAACGCCATCTCGGAAAGTCACCGTTCTCGAGGCTGTAGTACAAGTCCTCCTGGGTGGTTTCCCGGCTGCACCCAACCACTTCAGCAGCCTCGGTATTGGTCCAATGCTTATGGCCCTGCAGCGTCTTGAAATGGAACTTGACCCAGAAGCGCTCCTGGGCAGCGTTAACGAAGCTATAGGTGTGCGATCCATAGCCATTGATGTGGCGCACGTCAGTAGGCAAGCCACGATCAGACATCAGGATCGTGACTTGGTGCAGGCTTTCCGGCGACAGCGACCAGAAGTCCCATGCAGCGGTGTTTGAACGCAGGTTGGTCCTGGGATGGCGCTTCTGGGTGTGGATGAAATCGGGAAACTTCAGGGGATCGCGAACAAAGAACACCGGGGTGTTGTTCCCAACCATGTCCCAGTTGCCTTGCTCTGTGTAGAACTTCAGGGCGAAGCCGCGCACGTCGCGTTCTGCATCGGCGGCACCCAACTCACCGGCGACCGTCGAGAAGCGGGCCAGCACGTGCGTCTTCTTCCCCAACTCGGAGAACAGACTGGCCTTGCTGTACTGGGTGATGTCGTGAGTGATGGTCAAGGTGCCATAGGCACCCCACCCCTTGGCGTGCACCGCGCGCTCTGGGATACGCTCCCGGTTCTGGTGCGCCAGCTTCTCGATCAGGTGGTAGTCCTGCATCAGCAGCGAGCCACGTGGCCCGGCGCTCAACGAATTCTGGTTGTCCGCAACGGGATTGCCGGCGGTTGTAGTCAGGGTCGGCTTCTGGCTCATTCTCGATCTCCATCTGGGGCGCTTTGGTTCCGGCTAGACCGGATGAAGACGAGTATCCAGACCGCAACACCACTGAGCCAATTTATTAAAAGAAGAGAATCAATAGATAATTACAAACAGCAAAGACATAAAAAAACCGGGCACAAGGCCCGGTTTTTCATGCAACGACCGACTTACTCGGCAGCAGCTTCGATTTCACCAGCGACCGGACGGTCAACCAGTTCGACGTAAGCCATCGGAGCGTTGTCGCCAGCGCGGAAACCGCACTTCAGGATGCGCAGGTAGCCGCCCTGACGGTTGGCGTAGCGCTTGCCCAGATCGTTGAACAGTTTGCCTACAGCGGCTTTCGAACGGGTACGGTCGAAAGCCAGGCGGCGGTTGGCAACGCTGTCTTCCTTGGCCAGGGTGATCAGCGGCTCGGCAACGCGGCGCAGTTCCTTGGCTTTCGGCAGGGTGGTTTTGATCAGTTCGTGCTCGAACAGCGACACCGCCATGTTCTGGAACATGGCCTTGCGGTGTGCGCTGGTGCGGCTGAGGTGACGGCCACTTTTACGATGACGCATGGTTCAATTCCTTACCAAACTTCTACGTTCGGTGATTACGACGATCAGGCAGTCGCCTTGTCGTCCTTCTTGAGACTTGCCGGCGGCCAGTTGTCGAGGCGCATGCCGAGGGACAGACCACGGGAGGCCAGGACGTCCTTGATCTCGGTCAGGGACTTCTTGCCCAGGTTCGGAGTCTTCAACAGCTCTACTTCGGTGCGCTGAATCAGGTCGCCGATGTAGTAGATGTTCTCCGCCTTGAGGCAGTTGGCCGAACGTACGGTCAGCTCGAGGTCATCAACCGGACGCAGCAGGATCGGATCGATCTCGTCTTCCTGCTCAACAACTACCGGCTCGCTGTCGCCCTTCAGGTCGACGAACGCAGCCAGCTGGTGTTGCAGGATGGTAGCGGCACGACGGATGGCCTCTTCAGGGTCCAGGGTGCCGTTGGTTTCGAGGTCAATGACCAGCTTGTCCAGGTTGGTACGCTGCTCGACACGGGCGTTTTCAACCACGTAAGCAACACGACGGACGGGGCTGAACGAGGCATCGAGCTGCAAACGACCAATGCTGCGGCTCTCGTCTTCGTCGCTCTGGCGCGCGTCGGCGGGCTCATAGCCACGACCGCGGGACACCTTGAGCTTCATGTTCAGCACGCCGTTATCCGCCAGATTGGCGATTACGTGGTCGCCGTTGACGATTTCGACATCATGATCCAGCTGAATATCGGCGGCAGTGACCACGCCCGAGCCCTTCTTGGAAAGGCTCAGCGTTACTTCGTCACGACCATGCAGCTTGATAGCCAGACCTTTGAGGTTCAGGAGGATCTCGATGACATCTTCCTGAACACCCTCGATGGCGCTGTACTCATGGAGTACGCCGTCGATTTCGGCCTCGACTACTGCACAGCCAGGCATGGAGGACAACAGGATGCGACGCAGCGCGTTGCCCAGGGTATGGCCGAAACCACGCTCGAGAGGCTCGAGCGTAATCTTGGCGCGGGTCGGACTGACCACCTGCACATCAATATGGCGGGGGGTCAGGAACTCATTTACCGAACTCTGCATGGATGCACCTATTTTCTAGCCCTTACTTGGAGTAGAGCTCGACAATCAGGTTTTCGTTGATGTCGGCGGACAGATCGCTGCGAGCCGGCACGCTTTTGAACACGCCGGACTTCTTCTCTGCGTCAACCTCAACCCACTCGACACGGCCACGCTGACCGCACAGTTCGAGGGCTTGGGCGATACGCAGCTGGTTCTTCGACTTCTCGCGAACGGCAACGACGTCACCAGCTTTGATCTGGTAGGACGGAACGTTCACGGTCTGGCCGTTGACGCTGATGGCCTTGTGGGAAACCAACTGGCGGGACTCGGAACGAGTAGCGCCGAAGCCCATGCGGTACACGACGTTGTCCAGGCGGCACTCGAGGAGTTGCAGCAGGTTTTCGCCGGTAGCGCCTTTGCGGGCAGCAGCTTCTTTGTAGTAGTTACCGAACTGACGCTCCAGAACACCGTAGATACGGCGCACTTTCTGCTTCTCGCGCAGCTGGGTGCCGTAGTCGGACAGACGGCCACGACGGGCGCCGTGCTGGCCAGGAGCGGATTCGATGTTGCACTTGGATTCGAGCGCGCGAGCACCACTCTTCAGGAAGAGGTCGGTACCTTCACGACGGGACAGTTTGCACTTGGGACCAATGTAACGAGCCATTTCTCACTGTCTCCTTTTACACGCGACGCTTCTTCGGCGGACGGCACCCGTTATGCGGGATAGGCGTCACGTCGGTGATGCTGGCGATCTTGTAGCCGCAGGCGTTCAGAGCACGCACAGCGGATTCGCGACCCGGACCCGGGCCCTTGACGTTCACGTCGAGGTTCTTCAGGCCGTATTCCAGAGCAGCCTGACCGGCACGCTCGGCTGCAACCTGGGCAGCGAACGGGGTGCTCTTACGGGAACCGCGGAAACCGGAACCACCGGAGGTAGCCCAGGACAGGGCGTTACCTTGACGGTCGGTGATGGTCACGATGGTGTTGTTGAAAGAAGCGTGGATATGGGCGATCCCATCCACCACTGTCTTTTTGACTTTCTTACGAGGACGAGCAGCAGGCTTAGCCATGACTTAATTCCTGTCGATTCGCGGGCGCAATTACTTGCGGATCGGCTTACGCGGGCCCTTACGGGTACGCGCGTTGGTCTTGGTGCGTTGACCATGAACAGGCAGACCACGACGGTGACGCAGACCGCGGTAGCAGCCCAGATCCATCAGACGCTTGATGTTCATGTTGATTTCGCGACGCAGGTCACCTTCAGTGGTGAGCTTCGCGACTTCGCCACGCAGCTGTTCGATCTGCTCGTCAGAGAGATCCTTGATCTTTGCCGCCGGGTTAACGCCGGTGACAGCGCAAATGTTCTGCGCGGTGGTGCGACCAACACCGTAGATGTAGGTCAGCGAGATAACAGTGTGCTTGTTATCTGGAATGTTGACGCCTGCAATACGGGCCATTCAGTGAAACTCCAGTTGACAGCTACCTACGCCCCGGAAGCCAAGAAAAGGGCGCGCGATATTAGCGCTGTAAAAACGAATAATCAACCCGGCAGCGCACTAGCTGCCGGGCTCATAACGCGTGAATCACACTCAGCCTTGGCGCTGCTTGTGACGCGGTTCCGCGCTGCAGATCACTCGCACGACACCTTCGCGGCGAATAATTTTGCAGTTACGGCACAGCTTTTTCACCGATGCACGAACTTTCATCAGTAACTCCTAGAACCTTACGGAACTGGGTCAGCGGAGCATGCCGCTGCCGTAGCCCTTCAGGTTGGCTTTCTTCATCAGGGATTCGTACTGGTGCGAAACGAGGTGGGATTGTACTTGGGCCATAAAGTCCATCACAACCACAACCACGATCAGCAACGAGGTCCCGCCAAGGTAGAACGGTACGTTCGCTGCCACCACCAGGAACTGGGGAAGCAGGCAAACAGCCGTCATGTACAGAGCACCGAACATGGTCAAGCGGGTCAGTACGCCATCGATATAGCGCGCCGACTGCTCGCCCGGACGGATGCCCGGAATAAAGGCACCGGACTTCTTCAGGTTCTCCGCCACGTCTTTCGGATTGAACATCAGCGCTGTGTAGAAGAAGCAGAAGAATACGATCCCTGCACTAAACAGCAGAATGTTCAACGGTTGACCAGGAGCGATAGCCTGTGCGACGTCCTGCAGCCAGCCCATGCTTTCGGACTGGCCAAACCAGGCGCCCAGAGAGGCCGGGAACAGCAAGATGCTGCTGGCGAAAATAGCCGGAATTACGCCGGCCATGTTCACCTTCAACGGCAGGTGGCTGGTTTGCGCAGCGAAGACCTTACGACCTTGCTGACGCTTGGCGTAGTGCACCGCAATGCGACGCTGGCCACGCTCGATGAACACCACGAAACCGATGATCGCTACTGCCAACAGACCGATGGCGACCAAGGCGAAGATGTTGATATCGCCCTGACGAGCAGACTCGAAGGACTGCCCAATCGCTCTCGGAAGACCGGCCACGATGCCAGCAAAAATCAGCATCGAGATACCGTTGCCGACACCGCGCTCAGTGATCTGCTCGCCCAACCACATCATGAACATCGCACCAGCCACGAAGGTGGTGACAGCCACGAAGTAGAAGCCGAAATCAGTCGAGAACGCGACACCCTGACTGGCCAGACCAACGGACATGCCGATGGCCTGGACCAATGCCAGAGCTACAGTGCCGTAGCGGGTGTACTGGCTGATCTTGCGACGGCCAGCTTCACCTTCCTTCTTCAACTGCTCAAGCTGCGGGCTGATAGCGGTCATGAGCTGCATGATGATCGACGCCGAGATGTACGGCATGATCCCCAGCGCAAAGATACTCATCCGCTCCAGCGCGCCGCCGGAGAACATGTTGAACAGGCTAAGAATGGTCCCCTCGTTCTGCCGGAACAGCTCGGCCAGCCGGTCAGGGTTTATACCGGGCACTGGGATGTGCGCGCCGATCCGGTAGACGATGATCGCCAGGAACAGGAAACGCAGTCGAGCCCAGAGCTCGGACAACCCGCCATTGCTGAGCGCGGAGAGAGCACCTTGCTTAGCCATTTAGTCCTCGAACTTACCGCCAGCTGCTTCGATAGCCGCACGCGCACCTTTGGTGGCGGCGATACCCTTCAGGGTGACCGCGCGAGTAACGTCGCCGGACAGCATGACTTTCACACGCTGTACGTTCTGGTTAATCACGTTGGCATCCTTCAGCGCCTGCACAGTGACGACGTCGCCTTCGACCCTGGCCAGCTCGGAGGTACGCACTTCGGCGCGATCCATAGCTTTCAGAGATACGAAGCCGAACTTCGGCAGACGGCGGTGCAGCGGCTGCTGGCCGCCTTCGAAGCCCGGAGCAATGGTGCCACCAGAGCGGGAGGTCTGACCTTTGTGACCGCGGCCACCAGTCTTACCCAAACCGCTACCGATGCCACGGCCCGGACGGTGCTTTTCGCGACGGGCACCCGGCGCGGAACGCAGATCGTTCAGTTTCATGGATTAACCCTCGACACGCAGAAGGTAGTAAGCCTTGTTGATCATGCCGCGGTTTTCAGGAGTGTCCTGAACCTCTACGGTGTGACCAATGCGACGCAGGCCGAGACCCTTGACGCAAGCCTTGTGGTTAGCCAGACGGCCGTTAACGCTCTTGATCAGCGTTACTTTGACAGTTGCCATGATTAGAGAATCTCCTCGACGCTCTTACCACGCTTGGCCGCAACGGACTCAGGGGACTGCATGTTCTTCAGACCCTTGAAAGTGGCGTAAACCACGTTCACCGGATTGGTGGAGCCGTAGCACTTGGCCAGAACGTTCTGCACACCGGCCACTTCCAGAACAGCGCGCATGGCGCCGCCGGCGATGATACCGGTACCTTCGGAAGCCGGCTGCATGAACACCTTGGAGGCGCCATGGGCGGACTTGATCGGGTACTGCAGGGTGGTACCGTTCAGATCAACCTGGATCATGTTGCGGCGGGCAGCTTCCATCGCTTTCTGGATGGCAGCCGGCACTTCGCGGGACTTGCCGCGACCGAAACCAACACGACCTTTGCCGTCGCCAACAACAGTCAGCGCGGTGAAGGTGAAGATACGACCACCTTTTACGGTCTTGGCAACGCGATTAACCTGGACCAGCTTCTCGATGTAGCCTTCGTCGCGCTTTTGCTCGTTATTTGCCATAACTTAGAACTCCAGCCCGCCTTCACGAGCAGCATCAGCCAGCGCCTTGACGCGGCCGTGGTACTTGAAGCCAGAACGATCGAATGCCACCTGAGTGACGCCTGCGGCTTTCGCACGCTCGGCAACCAGCTGACCAACCTTCTTGGCCGCGTCGACGTTGCCGGTGGCGCCGTCACGCAGTTCTTTGTCCAGGGTCGAGGCACTGGCCAGAACCTTGGCGCCGTCGGCCGAAATGACCTGGGCGTAGATGTGCTGGGAAGAGCGGTACACGCAGAGGCGTACGGCTTCCAGCTCGCGCATTTTCAGGCGTGCCTTGCGAGCGCGACGCAGACGAGTTTCTTTCTTTACGCTCATTTGCTATGCCCTACTTCTTCTTAGCTTCTTTACGACGCACGACTTCGTCGGAGTAACGCACACCCTTGCCTTTGTAAGGCTCCGGCGGACGGAAGTCGCGAATCTCGGCGGCCACTTGACCAACCAGCTGCTTGTCGATGCCCTTGATCAGGATATCGGTCTGACTGGGGGTTTCAGCAGTGATGCCTTGCGGCAGTTCGTAATCCACCGGATGCGAGAAGCCGAGAGCCAGGGACAGCGTTTGACCTTTGGCCTGAGCTTTGTAACCAACGCCGACCAGCTGGAGCTTGCGCTCGAAGCCTTGGCTGACGCCGATCACCATGTTGTTGACCAACGCACGGGTGGTACCGGCCATGGCACGGTTCTGCTGATCGCCATTGCGAGCAGCAAAACGCAGCTCACCGGACTCTTCCAGAACTTCCACGGACGGGTGCACTTTCAGTTCGAGAGCGCCCTTGGCACCCTTCACCGAAAGCTGCTGACCAGCGATCTTGACTTCGACGCCAGCAGGCAGCTTGACGGGGTTCTTAGCAACGCGAGACATGCTTTCAACCCCCCTTAGAACACAGTGCAGAGCACTTCGCCACCAACACCAGCAGCGCGAGCAGCACGATCAGTCATCACACCCTTGTTGGTGGAAACGATCGACACGCCCAGGCCGCCACGTACTTTCGGCAGCTGATCGACGGACTTGTACTGGCGCAGGCCAGGACGACTTACGCGCTTCAGCTCCTCGATGACCGGACGGCCTTCGAAGTACTTCAGCTCGATGGACAGCAGAGGCTTGATGTCGCTGCTGACTTGGTATCCTGTGATGTAACCTTCGCTCTTCAGAACGTTGGCCACTGCCACCTTCAGCTTGGAGGACGGCATGCTTACGACAGACTTTTCAGCCATCTGGGCATTACGGATACGAGTTAGCATGTCCGCTAACGGGTCCTGCATACTCATGGGCTAGATGCTCCTGATACAAAAAGAAATAGCCTTGCGGCTAGAGTCACGCGCGAACACTGGACGGACTGATGCCAGGCCCGGGCGAGCCGGACATTCTAGAGATACTCCAGAAACGAATCAAGCCCCAAAAGGGGCTTGATTCGAGTGACCTGGGCTTGGCCGGACGAAGCCAGCCTAGCCGTCGATCATTACCAGCTGGCTTTAACCAGACCAGGCACATCACCACGCATGGCAGCTTCACGCAGCTTGTTACGGCCAAGGCCGAACTTGCGGTAAACGCCGTGCGGACGGCCGGTGATGCGGCAGCGGTTACGCAGGCGCGAGGCACTGGCGTCACGGGGCTGCTTCTGCAGGGCGACCTGGGCTTCCCAACGAGCTTCCGGAGTGGAGTTCGGGTTGGCGATGGTAGCCTTCAGCTCAGCACGCTTCTTGGCGTACTTAGCAACCGTCTGCTGACGCTTCAGCTCGCGGTTCTTCATGCTCTGTTTGGCCATGTTCCTACTCCAATCAGTTGCGGAACGGGAAGTTGAAGGCGCGCAGCAGGGCACGACCTTCTTCGTCCGTACGGGCGGTGGTGGTCAGGGTGATATCCAGACCGCGCAGCGCATCGATTTTGTCGTAATCGATTTCCGGGAAGATGATCTGCTCTTTAACGCCCATGCTGTAGTTGCCACGACCATCGAAGGACTTGGCATTCAGGCCGCGGAAGTCACGCACGCGCGGCAGGGAGATAGACAGCAGACGATCCAGGAACTCGTACATGCGATCACGGCGCAGGGTTACCTTGACACCGATCGGCCAACCCTCACGAACCTTGAAACCTGCAATCGACTTGCGGGCATAGGTCACTACGACCTTCTGACCGGTGATCTTTTCCAGGTCGGCCACAGCGCTCTCGATGACTTTCTTGTCACCGATGGCTTCGCCGAGGCCCATGTTCAGGGTGATTTTGGTGATGCGCGGAATTTCCATCACGTTGGCAAGCTGAAGTTCTTCCTTCAGCTTGGGAGCGATTTCGTTCCGGTAAATCTCTTTCAGTCGTGCCATGGTTATCTACCTAGCAGTTTTCAAGCATCAACCGGCTTTTGGGTCGACTTGAAGACACGAATTTTCTTACCGTCTTCAACTTTGAAACCAACGCGATCAGCCTTGTTGGTTTCGGCATTGAAGATGGCCACGTTGGAGAGGTGCAGAGGCGCCTCTCGCTCGACGATACCGCCTTGGACACCGGCCATAGGATTGGGCTTGGTGTGGCGCTTGATCAGATTTACACCACCGACCAGCACACGGCTGTCAGCGAGAACCTTCAGCACCTTGCCACGTTTGCCCTTGTCCTTGCCGGCGATGACGATGATCTCGTCGTCACGACGAATCTTTTGCATGACGGCTTCTCCTTACAGCACTTCGGGGGCGAGCGAGACGATCTTCATGAACTTCTCGGAACGCAGTTCACGGGTCACGGGCCCGAAGATACGGGTGCCGATCGGCTCCTGCTTGTTGTTCAGCAGGACGGCGGCGTTGCCGTCGAAGCGGATGATCGAGCCGTCAGGGCGACGAACGCCGTGCTTGGTGCGGACCACAACAGCGGTCATCACCTGGCCTTTCTTCACCTTGCCGCGCGGAATCGCTTCCTTCACGGTCACTTTGATGATGTCGCCGATACCAGCGTAACGACGGTGCGAACCACCAAGGACCTTGATGCACATAACGCGACGAGCACCGCTGTTGTCAGCGACGTCGAGCATGGATTGAGTCTGAATCATATCTTTCTCCGACCCTTAGTCCTTAGACTTCCACGGCACGTTCGACGACTTCCACCAGGGACCAGGACTTGGTCTTGGCCAGCGGGCGGGTCTCACGAATGGTGACCTTGTCGCCGATACGGCACTGGTTGGTTTCGTCGTGGGCGTGCAGCTTGGTCGAACGCTTCACGTATTTACCGTAGATCGGGTGCTTGACGCGGCGCTCAATCAGAACGGTGATGGTCTTGTCCATCTTGTCGCTGACGACACGGCCGGTCAGCGTACGGACGGTTTTCTGAGCTTCAGCCATGATTACTTACCTGCTTGCTGGTTGAGCACAGTTTTCACGCGAGCGATGTCGCGCTTCACTTGCGAGAGCAGGTGAGACTGCCCCAACTGGCCAGTTGCTTTCTGCATACGCAGATTGAACTGGTCGCGCAGCAGGCCGAGCAGTTGCTCGTTCAGCTGCTGTACGGATTTTTCACGAAGTTCATTCGCTTTCATCACATCACCGTCCGCTTAACAAAGGAGGTGGCGAGCGGCAGCTTTGCAGCAGCCAGGGCGAATGCCTCACGCGCCAGCTCTTCGGAAACACCCTCGATCTCGTACAGGACCTTGCCCGGTTGAATCTGGGCTACCCAATACTCGACGCCACCCTTACCTTTACCCATACGAACTTCGAGGGGCTTTTTGGTAACAGGCTTGTCAGGGAACACACGGATCCAGATCTTGCCGCCACGCTTCACGTGACGGGTGAGGGCACGACGTGCAGCCTCGATCTGGCGGGCAGTGAGACGACCACGGCCAGTAGCCTTCAGCGCGAACTCGCCGAAGCTGACCTTGCTACCGCGCTGAGCCAGACCACGGTTGTGGCCGGTCATCTGCTTGCGGAACTTCGTACGCTTTGGTTGCAGCATTTGGCGTACCCCTTACTTAGCAGCTTTTTTACGAGGAGCGGGCGCTACCGGCTTCAGCTCTTCCTGGCGGCCACCGATGACCTCACCCTTGAAGATCCAAACCTTCACACCGATCACACCGTAGGTGGTGTGCGCTTCATAGGTTGCGTAGTCGATATCGGCACGCAGGGTGTGCAGAGGCACACGACCTTCGCGATACCACTCGGTACGGGCGATTTCAGCGCCACCGAGACGACCACTCACCTGGATCTTGATGCCCTTGGCACCAATACGCATGGCGTTCTGTACAGCACGCTTCATGGCGCGACGGAACATCACGCGACGCTCAAGCTGCTGAGCTACGCTCTGCGCAACCAGCATACCGTCGAGCTCCGGCTTGCGGATCTCTTCGATGTTGATGTGCACCGGCACACCCATTTGCTTGGTCAGGTCCTGACGCAGCTTCTCAACATCTTCACCTTTCTTGCCGATCACGATGCCGGGACGAGCGGTGTGGATGGTGATGCGTGCGGTTTGAGCCGGACGATGAATATCGATACGGCTTACGGACGCGCTTTTTAGTTTGTCTTGGAGGTACTCACGCACCTTCAGGTCGGCAAACAGATAATCGGCATAAGTGCGCTTATCTGCGTACCAAACGGAGGTGTGCTCCTTGACGATGCCCAGGCGAATGCCAGTGGGATGTACTTTCTGACCCATCTGATCGACTCCGTTACTTGTCCGCAACCTTGACAGTGATATGGCAAGACCGCTTGACGATGCGATCAGCACGGCCTTTGGCACGCGGCATGATGCGCTTCAGCGAACGCCCTTCGTTAACGAAAACGGTGGAAACCTTCAGGTCATCCACGTCTGCGCCTTCGTTGTGCTCGGCGTTGGCCACGGCCGATTCGAGCACTTTCTTCATGATTTCAGCGGCTTTCTTGCTGCTGAAAGTCAACAGGTTGAGCGCTTCGCCCACCTTCTTCCCGCGGATCTGGTCGGCGACCAAGCGGGCTTTCTGGGCGGAGATTCGAGCGCCCGACAGCTTAGCGGCTACTTCCATCGTTCCTTACCCCTTAACGCTTGGCTTTCTTGTCCGCAGCATGACCGCGATAGGTGCGGGTGGCAGCGAACTCGCCCAGTTTGTGGCCGACCATGTCTTCGTTCACGAGGACCGGGACGTGTTGACGACCGTTATGAACAGCGATGGTCAGACCGACCATTTGCGGCAGTACGATGGAACGGCGCGACCAGGTTTTCACCGGCTTGCGATCATTCTTTTCCACCGCCACTTCGACCTTCTTCAGTAGGTGAAGATCGATAAAAGGACCTTTTTTCAGAGAACGCGGCACTGTCGTATCCTCAGTTATTTACGGCGACGGACGATCATGTTGTCGGTGCGCTTGTTCGCGCGGGTCTTCGCACCCTTGGTCGGGAAGCCCCACGGAGACACCGGATGACGGCCACCAGAGGTACGACCTTCACCACCACCATGCGGGTGGTCTACCGGGTTCATTGCCACGCCGCGAACGGTCGGGCGAACACCACGCCAACGCTTGGCACCAGCTTTACCCAGCGAACGCAGGCTGTGCTCGGAGTTCGAGACTTCGCCCAGGGTCGCACGGCACTCAGCCAGCACTTTACGCATCTCGCCGGAACGCAGACGCAGGGTCACATAGGCGCCTTCGCGGGCAACCAGCTGAACAGAAGCGCCAGCGGAACGGGCGATTTGCGCACCCTTGCCAGGCTTGAGCTCGACACCGTGAATGGTGCTACCTACGGGAATGTTGCGCAGCGGCAGGGTGTTACCAGCCTTGATCGGCGAGTTAACACCGGAGATCAGCTGGTCGCCAGCACTCACGCCTTTCGGAGCGATGATGTAGCGGCGCTCGCCGTCAGCGTACTTCAGCAGCGCGATGTGAGCAGTACGGTTCGGATCGTATTCGATACGCTCAACGGTGGCAGGAATGCCATCCTTGTTGCGACGGAAGTCGACCAGACGGTAGTGCTGCTTGTGACCACCACCAATGTGGCGAGTGGTGATGCGGCCGTTGTTGTTACGACCACCGGATTTCGATTTTTTCTCGACCAGCGGTGCGTAAGGAGCGCCTTTGTGCAGCTCCTGGTTGACCACCTTGACCACAAAACGGCGGCCAGCGGAGGTCGGCTTGCATTTAACGATTGCCATGATGCACCCCTTTACTCAGCGCTGCTGGCGAAATCGAGATCTTGGCCCGGCTGAAGAGCGATGTACGCCTTCTTCCAGTCGTTACGCTTGCCCAGACCGCGAACAGTGCGCTTGGTCTTACCCTTGACATTCAGGGTGGTGACACGAGCGACTTTCACGCTGAACAGGCTTTCGACAGCCTTCTTGATTTCCAGCTTGGTTGCATCAGTAGCAACCTTGAAAACGAATTGGCCCTTGCTGTCCGCCAGCATCGTGGCTTTCTCGGAGACGTGCGGACCAACCAGCACCTTGAATACGCGTTCCTGGTTCATCCCAGCAGCTCCTCGAATTTCTTCACGGCAGACACGGTGATGAGCACCTTGTCGTAGGCGATCAGGCTGACCGGGTCGGAACCCTGCACATCACGAACATCAACGTGCGGCAGGTTGCGAGCTGCAAGGTACAGGTTCTGGTCGACGCCCTCGGAAACGATCAGCACGTCGGTCAGACCCAAGCCGTTCAGCTTGCCCAGCAGAGTCTTGGTTTTGGGTGCATCGACAGCGAAGTCTTCAACCACAACCAGGCGCTCTTGACGAACCAGCTCAGCGAGGATGGAGCGCAGAGCTGCGCGGTACATCTTCTTGTTGAGCTTCTGGGAGTGATCTTGCGGCTTGGCTGCGAAAGTGGTGCCACCGGAGCGCCAGATGGGGCTACGAATGGTGCCAGCACGAGCACGACCAGTGCCCTTCTGACGCCACGGCTTCTTGCCGCCACCGGAAACTTCGGAGCGGGTCTTTTGCGCGCGAGTGCCCTGACGGCCACCAGCCATGTAGGCTACGACAGCCTGATGAACCAGGGTCTCGTTGAACTCACCGCCAAAGGTGCGCTCGCTGACTTCGATAGCCTGAGCGCCATTTACATTCAGTTGCATCTCAGCTTCCCCTCTTAACCGCGAGCCTTGGCTGCCGGACGCACAACCACATCACCGCCGGTAGCGCCAGGAACGGCACCCTTGACCAGCAGCAGATTGCGTTCTGCATCGACACGCACAACTTCCAGGGACTGAACAGTCACACGCTCGGCACCGAGGTGACCGGACATCTTCTTGCCCTTGAAGACACGACCAGGAGTCTGGCACTGGCCAATAGAACCCGGGGCGCGGTGGGAAACGGAGTTACCGTGGGTGTTGTCCTGACCACGGAAGTTCCAGCGCTTGATGGTACCGGCATAGCCTTTACCCTTGGACTGACCGGTAACATCTACCAGTTGACCCGCCTGGAACAGCTCGGCAGTGATCTGATCACCAGCCTGGTACTCGCCTTCTTCAAGACGGAATTCCCAGACACCGCGACCAGCAGCCACGCTCGCCTTGGCGAAATGACCGGCTTGCGCCTTGGTCACACGAGAGGCACGACGCTCACCGACAGTTACCTGCACAGCGCGATAGCCATCGCTCTCTTCGTTTTTGAACTGGGTCACACGATTCGGCTCGATCTCGATGACCGTAACCGGAATGGAGACGCCTTCTTCGGTGAAAATGCGGGTCATGCCGCACTTACGACCGACTACACCAATAGTCATGTTGTAAACCTCATGAGTGTACGGGGCTTTCACCCGCTATGGCCGCCCATTTCAGAGCGTTACACGACTAAAACCCGAAGGTTATTAGCCGAGGCTGATCTGCACTTCCACGCCTGCCGCAAGGTCGAGCTTCATCAGCGCATCGACGGTTTTATCCGTCGGCTGGACGATGTCCAGAACACGCTTGTGGGTACGAATTTCGTACTGATCACGCGCGTCTTTGTTGACGTGCGGGGAGATCAGAACGGTGTACCGCTCTTTGCGAGTAGGCAGAGGAATAGGACCACGCACCTGAGCACCAGTACGTTTCGCGGTTTCCACGATTTCCTGGGTGGATTGATCGATCAGGCGATGGTCAAAAGCCTTCAACCGAATACGGATTTGTTGGTTTTGCATTTTGACCTCAGACTCTATCTCTGCTTTCCCTAACGGACGGACTACGCCCGTTAAAAGGAGGCGTGATTGTACGGACGCGCCATGGGGGTGTCAACTTTTGACCAACCAAAAGAAAAGGGCCCCGAAGGGCCCCTCCTTTTTAGCAAGATATTCGATTACTCGAAGATCTTGGCAACCACGCCGGCGCCAACGGTACGACCGCCTTCGCGGATCGCGAAGCGCAGGCCATCTTCCATGGCGATCGGAGCGATCAGGGTAACAACCATCTTGACGTTGTCGCCCGGCATTACCATCTCGACACCTTCCGGCAGTTCGCAGTTACCGGTCACGTCAGTGGTCCGGAAGTAGAACTGCGGACGGTAGCCCTTGAAGAACGGAGTGTGACGACCGCCTTCTTCCTTGGACAGCACGTACACTTCGCACTCGAACTTGGTGTGCGGCTTGATGGTGCCCGGCTTGGCCAGAACCTGACCACGCTCTACGTCGTCACGCTTGGTGCCGCGCAGCAGGACGCCAACGTTCTCACCAGCACGACCTTCGTCGAGCAGCTTGCGGAACATTTCAACGCCGGTGCAGGTGGTCTTGGTGGTCGCACGGATACCGACGATTTCCACTTCTTCCTGAACCTTGACGATGCCACGCTCAACACGACCGGTTACCACGGTGCCGCGGCCGGAGATGGAGAACACGTCTTCGATCGGCATCAGGAACGGCTGGTCAATGGCACGTACCGGCTCCGGAATGTAGGAGTCCAGGGTCTCAACCAGCTTACGAACGGCGGAAACGCCGATTTCGTTGTCGTCCTTGCCTTCCAGGGCCATCAGAGCGGAACCGATCACGATCGGAGTGTCGTCGCCCGGGAAGTCGTAGGTGTTCAGCAGGTCGCGAACTTCCATCTCGACCAGTTCCAGCAGCTCAGCATCGTCAACCATGTCGGCCTTGTTCAGGAACACGACGATGTAGGGAACACCTACCTGACGGGACAGCAGGATGTGCTCGCGAGTCTGCGGCATGGGGCCGTCAGCAGCAGAGCAAACCAGGATCGCGCCGTCCATCTGGGCAGCACCAGTGATCATGTTCTTCACATAGTCAGCGTGACCAGGGCAGTCAACGTGAGCGTAGTGACGAACAGCGGAATCGTACTCAACGTGGGAAGTGTTGATGGTGATACCGCGAGCCTTCTCTTCCGGCGCGTTGTCGATCTGGTCGAACGCACGAGCGGAACCGCCCCAGGTCTCGGAGCAGACCTTGGTCAGAGCAGCAGTCAGAGTGGTCTTGCCATGGTCAACGTGACCGATGGTGCCAACGTTGACGTGCGGTTTGTTACGTTCAAATTTTTCTTTAGCCACGACAGTAAACCTCTTACTTAAAGGGCTGAATCAACCTTGTTTTTTAACCAGTGCTTCGACGACGTTCGACGGAGCTTCGGCGTATTTGGAGAATTCCATGGAGTAGCTCGCGCGACCCTGGGACATGGAACGCACGTCGGTCGCATAACCGAACATCTCGCCCAGCGGAACCTCGGCACGAATTACCTTACCGGAAACGCTGTCTTCCATCCCCTGAATCAGGCCACGACGACGGTTCAGGTCACCCATCACGTCACCCATGTAGTCCTCGGGGGTCACCACCTCTACCTTCATGATCGGCTCAAGCACTTTACCGCCGCCCTTCTGGGCCAGCTGCTTGGTCGCCATGGAGGCAGCGATCTTGAACGCCATCTCGTTGGAGTCGACGTCGTGGTAGGAACCATCGAACACGGAAGCCTTCAGGCCGATGAGCGGGTAGCCGGCGACAACGCCGTTCTTCATCTGCTCCTCGATGCCCTTCTGGATCGCAGGAATGTATTCCTTCGGAATCACACCACCCACGACTTCGTTGGCGAACACCAGACCCTCAGTGATGTTGCCTTTCTCGTCCACATCGGCAGCCGAGAAACGAATCCAGCAGTGACCGAACTGACCACGACCACCGGACTGACGAACGAACTTGCCTTCGATCTCGACATTTTCCTTGGTGATGGTTTCGCGGTAGGAAACCTGCGGCTTGCCGATGTTGGCCTCGACGCCGAACTCGCGCTTCATGCGATCGACGAGGATATCCAGGTGCAGCTCACCCATGCCAGAAATGATGGTCTGGCCGGTTTCTTCGTCGGTCTTGACGCGGAACGACGGGTCTTCCTGGGCCAGCTTGCCGAGGGCGATACCCATCTTCTCCTGGTCAGCTTTAGTCTTCGGCTCAACAGCTACCGAGATGACAGGCTCCGGGAAGTCCATGCGCTCAAGGATGATCGGCTTGTCGATGTCGCACAGAGTGTCACCAGTGGTGACATCCTTCATGCCGATCAACGCAGCGATGTCGCCCGCGCGCACTTCTTTGATCTCGTCACGCTGGTTGGCGTGCATCTGCACCATACGACCAACGCGCTCTTTTTTACCCTTCACGGAGTTGATGACCGACTGGCCAGACTCCAGAACGCCCGAGTAGACACGAACGAAGGTCAGGGTACCGACGAACGGGTCGGTAGCGATCTTGAACGCCAGCGCAGAGAACGGCGCGCCATCGTCTGCAGGACGCTCGTCGTGGATTTCGTTGTCGTCGGTGCTGTCCGGGTGAACGCCCTTGATCGCAGGGATCTCGGTCGGAGCCGGCAGGAAGTCGATGACAGCGTCAAGAACCAGCGGCACGCCCTTGTTCTTGAAAGAGGAACCGCAGACAGCCGGAACGATTTCGCAGGCGATAGTACGCTGACGCAGGCCGGCCTTGATCTCCTCGATCGTCAGCTCACCTTCTTCCAGGTACTTGTTCATCAGCTCTTCGTTGGCCTCAGCAGCAGCCTCAACCATGTTGTTGCGCCACTCGTTGGCCAGGTCCACCAGCTCAGCGGGAATCTCTTCCTCGCGATAAGAGGTGCCCTTGTCGTCTTCGTTCCAGTAGATGGCCTTCATCTTCAGCAGGTCGACCTGCCCCTGGAACTCGTCTTCCGCACCGATGGCCAACTGAACCGGAACCGGGGTGTGACCCAGGCGATTCTTGATCTGACCGACCACGCGCAGGAAGTTGGCGCCAGCACGGTCCATCTTGTTCACGTAGACAATACGCGGAACGCCGTACTTGTTGGCTTGACGCCATACGGTTTCGGACTGAGGCTCAACGCCGGAAGTACCACAGAACACAACAACAGCACCGTCCAGCACACGCAGAGAACGCTCCACCTCAATGGTGAAGTCCACGTGACCGGGGGTGTCGATGACGTTTACGCGGTACTTGTCGTACTGACCACGCGAACCTTCCCAGAAGGTGGTGATGGCAGCAGAGGTAATGGTGATACCACGCTCTTGCTCCTGCACCATCCAGTCGGTAGTAGCGGCGCCGTCGTGCACCTCACCCATTTTGTGGCTGAGACCTGTGTAGAACAGGATCCGCTCCGTGGTAGTGGTCTTACCGGCGTCTACGTGGGCGCAGATACCGATGTTACGGTAGCGGTTGATAGGGGTTGTACGAGCCACGAAAAAATCCTCGCTAGATTAGAAGCGATAATGCGAGAAGGCCTTGTTGGCCTCTGCCATGCGATGCACGTCTTCACGCTTCTTGACAGCAGCGCCTTTGCCATCAAAGGCATCCAGCAGCTCGCCTGCGAGACGCAGGGCCATGGATTTCTCGCCACGCTTGCGCGCGGATTCAACCAGCCAGCGCATGGCCAGGGCATTACGACGGGACGGACGAACTTCGACCGGAACCTGGTAAGTGGCACCGCCAACACGGCGGGACTTTACTTCGACCAGCGGAGCGATGGCGTCGAGAGCTTTCTCGAAGATTTCCAGGGGATCGCTGTTCTTGCGGGTTTTGACGGTATCCAGGGCACCGTAAACGATGCGCTCGGCTACGGCCTTTTTGCCGCTTTCCATCACGTGGTTCATGAACTTGGCGAGAATCTGGCTTCCGTACTTCGGATCGTCCAGGATCTCACGCTTGGCTGCTACACGACGTCTTGGCATTGATAAGCCCTCAAACGGTCTTCAGGTTAGCCCGGAACCATAACCATTCGGTTACGCCCGACCTTACTCTTATCGACTCAATAAATAGGAAAACTGGTCAGGCACCGAATTACTTCGGACGCTTGGTACCGTACTTGGAACGACCCTGCTTACGGTCTTTAACGCCGGTGGTATCCAGCGAACCGCGCACGGTGTGGTAACGCACACCCGGAAGGTCCTTTACACGACCGCCACGGATCAGCACTACGCTGTGCTCTTGCAGGTTGTGACCCTCACCACCGATGTACGAAGTAACTTCGAAGCCGTTGGTCAGGCGAACACGGCACACTTTACGCAGTGCGGAGTTCGGTTTTTTCGGCGTGGTGGTGTAGACGCGGGTGCATACGCCACGACGCTGCGGGCAGTTCTGCAGCGCAGGTACGTCGGATTTCTCGACGATACGGCTGCGCGGCTTACGCACCAGCTGGTTAATAGTTGCCATCTAATTGCTCCACTGTTGTCTTTCGACGCTATTGCCTTACAAAGAAAGCAAAATGACAGGGCAAAGCGCCCTGTCAAATTTAGGGGTGCATGAGTCTAAAGAGACTCCATGTCCCCGTCAAGGCAAAGCCCCCAACGACCGAGGTCGTCAGGGGCGTCGCACTTAGCTGCTGCTGGAGTTCAGCGCTTCGGTCAGCGCTGCTTCCACTTCGCTCGCGCTCACTCGAACCGGCTTGCCGGCCTCGCGCTGACGCTTGCGCTCGCTGTGGTAGGCCAAGCCGGTACCGGCCGGAATCAGACGACCTACGACGACGTTCTCCTTCAGGCCACGCAGGTAGTCGCGCTTGCCAGTAACTGCCGCCTCGGTAAGGACGCGGGTAGTTTCCTGGAAGGAAGCCGCGGAGATGAACGACTCGGTCGACAGCGACGCCTTGGTGATACCCAGCAGGACGCGCTCGAACTTGGCGATGAAGCGGTCTTCAGTCGCCAGACGCTCGTTCTCTTCCAGCACCTGGGTCAGCTCCATCTGATCGCCCTTGATGAAGCTGGAGTCACCCGACTCGGCAATCTCAACCTTGCGCAGCATCTGACGCAGGATGGTTTCGATGTGCTTGTCGTTGATCTTCACGCCCTGCAGGCGGTACACGTCCTGGATCTCGTTGACAATGTACTTGGCCAGCGCACTCACACCCAGCAGGCGCAGGATGTCGTGCGGGTTGCTCGGACCGTCGGAGATCACTTCACCGCGGTTCACCTGTTCACCTTCGAACACGTTCAGGTGACGCCACTTCGGAATCAGCTCCTCGTAAGGATCGGTACCGTCGTTCGGCGTGATGACCAGGCGGCGCTTGCCCTTGGTCTCTTTGCCGAAGGAGATGGTGCCGCTGATTTCCGCCAGGATCGAAGGTTCTTTCGGGCGACGCGCTTCGAAGAGGTCGGCCACGCGCGGCAGACCACCGGTGATGTCGCGGGTCTTCGAGGTTTCTTGCGGGATACGGGCGATTACATCACCCACGCCCACCTGGGCACCGTCGGCCACGCCAACCAGGGCGTTCGCCGGCAGGAAGTACTGGGCGGGCACGTCGGTACCCGGCAGCAGCAGCTCCTTGCCATTGGCGTCCACCAGCTTGACGGCCGGACGAATGTCCTTGCCGGCTGCCGGACGATCCTTGGGATCCAGAACCTCGATGTTGGTCAGACCGGTCAGTTCGTCGGTCTGGCGCTTGATGGTGATGCCCTCCTCCATGCCGACGAAGGTAACGGTACCCTTCATTTCGGTCACGATCGGGTGGGTGTGCGGGTCCCACTTGGCAACGATTGCGCCCGGGTCGACCTTGTCACCTTCCTTCACCGAGATCACAGCACCGTACGGCAGCTTGTAACGCTCGCGCTCACGACCGAAGTCGTCAGCCACGGCCAGCTCACCGGAACGGGACACAGCAACCAGGTTGCCGCTGAGGTTTTCGACGTGCTTCAGGTTGTGCAGACGAATGGTACCGCCGTTCTTCACCTGGACGTTGTCCGCGGCCGAAGTACGGCTGGCCGCGCCACCAATGTGGAAGGTACGCATGGTCAGCTGGGTACCCGGCTCACCGATGGACTGGGCAGCGATTACGCCGACCGCTTCACCGATGTTCACCTGGTGACCACGAGCCAGGTCGCGACCGTAGCACTTGGCGCAAATGCCGTAGCGGGTTTCGCAGCTGATCGGCGAACGCACGATCACTTCGTCGACGCTCATGCGCTCGATGAACTCAACCCACTGCTCGTCGACCAGGGTACCGGCCGGAACGATGACTTCGTCGGAACCCGGCTTGAACACGTCACGGGCGATGACACGGCCCAGTACGCGCTCGCCCAGGGGCTCGACCACGTCGCCGCCTTCGATGTGCGGGGTCATCAGCAGGCCGTGCTCGGTGCCGCAGTCGACCTCGGTCACAACCAGGTCCTGGGCGACGTCAACCAGACGGCGGGTGAGGTAACCGGAGTTCGCGGTCTTCAGCGCGGTATCCGCCAGACCCTTACGAGCACCGTGGGTGGAGATGAAGTACTGGAGTACGTTCAGGCCTTCACGGAAGTTCGCGGTGATCGGGGTCTCGATGATGGAGCCGTCCGGCTTGGCCATCAGGCCACGCATACCGGCCAGCTGACGGATCTGGGCCGCGGAACCCCGCGCACCGGAGTCCGCCATCATGTACATGGAGTTGAAGGACTCCTGGTCGACTTCCTTGCCTTCGCGATCGACCACCTTCTCTTTCGAGAGGTTGGCCATCATCGCCTTGGACACTTCGTCGTTAGCCTTGGACCAGAGGTCGATCACCTTGTTGTACTTCTCGCCCTGGGTTACCAGGCCGGAGGCGTACTGGGACTCGATTTCCTTCACTTCTTCGGTAGCGGCATCAATGATGCGCGCCTTCTCATCGGGGATGACGAAGTCGTTCACACCGATGGAAACACCGGAAATGGTCGAGTAGGCGAAACCGGTGTACATCAGCTGGTCAGCGAAGATGACGGTGTCCTTCAGACCTACCACGCGATAGCACTGGTTGATCAGTTTGGAGATCGCCTTCTTCTTCATCGGCTGGTTGACCACGTCGAACGACAGGCCGGCCGGGACCACCTGGAACAGCAGCGCACGGCCGACAGTGGTGTCAACGATACGGGTGTTCTTGGTAATCGAGCCGTCCTTGTCTTTCACGGTCTCGTTGATGCGCACTTTCACACGGGCGTGCAGGGACGCTTCGCCGGCGCGGAACACGCGGTCGACTTCCTGCAGGTCCGCGAACACGCGACCTTCGCCCTTGGCGTTAACGGCTTCGCGGGTCATGTAGTACAGACCCAGAACCACGTCCTGCGACGGAACGATGATCGGCTCGCCGTTGGCGGGCGAGAGGATGTTGTTGGTGGACATCATCAGCGCGCGCGCTTCCAGCTGGGCCTCGAGGGTCAGCGGAACGTGGACGGCCATCTGGTCACCGTCGAAGTCGGCGTTGTACGCAGCACAGACCAGCGGGTGCAGCTGGATGGCCTTGCCTTCGATGAGGACCGGCTCGAACGCCTGGATACCCAGACGGTGCAGGGTCGGCGCGCGGTTCAGCAGTACGGGGTGTTCGCGGATGACTTCGGCGAGAACGTCCCAGACCTCAGGCAGTTCGCGCTCGACCATCTTCTTGGCCGCCTTGATGGTGGTGGCCATGCCGCGGGCTTCCAGCTTGCCGAAGATGAAGGGCTTGAACAGCTCCAGAGCCATCTTCTTGGGCAGACCGCACTGGTGCAGGCGCAGGGTCGGACCTACGGTAATTACCGAACGGCCGGAGTAGTCCACGCGCTTACCGAGCAGGTTCTGACGGAAGCGGCCCTGCTTACCCTTGATCATGTCAGCCAGGGACTTCAGCGGGCGCTTGTTCGAACCGGTGATGGCACGGCCACGACGACCGTTGTCCAGCAGGGCGTCGACAGCTTCCTGCAGCATGCGCTTTTCGTTGCGCACGATGATGTCCGGAGCAGCCAGGTCAAGCAGGCGCTTCAGACGGTTGTTACGGTTGATGACGCGACGATATAGATCGTTCAGGTCGGAAGTCGCAAAACGACCGCCATCCAGCGGAACCAGCGGGCGCAGATCCGGCGGCAGCACCGGCAGGACGGTCAGGACCATCCACTCGGGATGGTTGCCGGAGTCCTTGAAGGCTTCCATCAGCTTCAGGCGCTTGGACAGCTTCTTGATCTTGGTTTCGGAGTTGGTCTGCGGAATCTCTTCGCGCAGGCGGCCGATCTCGTGATCCAGGTCGATGGCGTTCAGCAGCTCGCGAACAGCCTCGGCACCCATACGGGCGTCGAAGTCGTCACCGAACTCTTCGAGGGCTTCGAAGTACTGCTCGTCATTCAGCAGCTGGCCCTTTTCCAGGGTGGTCATGCCCGGATCGATTACGACGTAGCTCTCGAAATAGAGCACGCGCTCGATGTCACGCAGGGTCATGTCCAGCAGCAGGCCGATACGGGACGGCAGGGACTTCAGGAACCAGATGTGGGCGACCGGCGAAGCCAGTTCGATATGGCCCATGCGCTCACGGCGCACCTTGGCCAGGGCGACTTCTACGCCGCACTTCTCGCAGATCACACCGCGATGCTTGAGGCGCTTGTACTTACCGCACAGGCACTCATAGTCCTTCACCGGGCCGAAGATCTTGGCGCAGAACAGGCCATCGCGCTCCGGTTTGAAGGTACGGTAGTTGATGGTCTCCGGCTTCTTCACTTCACCGAAGGACCAGGAACGGATCATCTCGGGCGAGGCCAGACCAATACGGATGGCATCGAACTCTTCGATTTGACCCTGGTTTTTCAACAGATTCAGCAAGTCTTTCAAGGCCTTTCCTCCTCACGGACCCGCTACGACCGGCCTTGACCAGCCGTAGCGTTTTGGGCGTCGCGTGTTATTCGGTTTCCAGTTCGATGTCGATGCCGAGCGAGCGGATCTCTTTGATCAACACGTTGAAGGACTCGGGCATGCCGGCCTCCATGCGGTGATCGCCGTCCACGATGTTCTTGTACATCTTGGTACGGCCGTTCACGTCGTCCGACTTCACGGTCAGCATTTCCTGCAGGGTGTAGGCGGCACCGTAGGCTTCCAGCGCCCAGACCTCCATCTCCCCGAAACGCTGGCCACCGAACTGCGCCTTACCACCCAGCGGCTGCTGGGTAACCAGGCTGTAAGAACCGGTGGAACGTGCGTGCATCTTGTCGTCGACCAGGTGGTTCAGCTTGAGCATGTACATGTAGCCGACGGTGGTCGGACGCTCGAACTGGTTGCCGGTACGGCCGTCGAACAGGCGCATCTGGCCGCTTTCCGGCAGGTCGGCAAGCTTCAGCATGGCCTTGATTTCGCTTTCCTTGGCGCCGTCGAACACCGGGGTGGCCATGGGTACGCCGCCCTTCAGGTTCTTCGCCAGGTCCAGGATCTCCTGGTCGCTCAGCTCGTTCAGGCTTTCCTGACGGCCACCGATCTCGTTGTAGATCTCGTGGAGGAACTCGCGCAGTTCAGCGATCTTGCGCTGCTCTTCCATCATGCGGTTGATCTTTTCGCCCAGGCCCTTGGCCGCGAGGCCCAGGTGGGTTTCGAGGATCTGACCGACGTTCATACGAGACGGTACGCCCAGCGGGTTCAGGACGATGTCCACCGGAGTGCCGTTGGCGTCGTGCGGCATGTCTTCGACCGGCATGATCACGGAGACCACACCCTTGTTACCGTGACGGCCTGCCATCTTGTCGCCCGGCTGGATGCGACGCTTGATGGCCAGGTAGACCTTGACGATCTTCAGCACGCCCGGAGCCAGGTCGTCGCCCTGCTGCAGCTTGCGCTTCTTGTCTTCGAACTTGTCGTCCAGCATCTGGCGACGATCGGACAGGTAGGCCTGGGCCTTTTCCAGCTGCTCGTTCAGCGCGTCTTCCGACATGCGCAGCTTGAACCACTGGCCGCGCTCGAGACCGTCGAGGTACTCGTCGGTGATCTCGGTGCCTTTCTTGACGCCAGCGCCACCCTCGGCAACCTGGCCGACCAGGGCAGAACGCAGACGCTCGAAGGTCGCGCCTTCAACGATGCGGAACTCTTCGTTCAGGTCCTTGCGGATCTCGTCCAGTTGCATCTTCTCGATGGACAGCGCGCGGGAGTCGCGCTCTACGCCATCGCGAGTGAAGACCTGGACGTCGATCACGGTGCCCTTGGTGCCAGTCGGCACGCGCAGGGAGGTGTCCTTCACGTCGGACGCCTTCTCACCGAAGATCGCACGCAGCAGCTTCTCTTCCGGAGTCAGTTGGGTCTCGCCTTTCGGAGTGACCTTGCCAACCAGGATGTCGCCCGCCTGGACTTCCGCACCGACGTAGACGATGCCAGCTTCGTCCAGCTTGTTCAGCGCAGCCTCACCCACGTTGGGGATGTCTGCGGTGATTTCTTCTGGGCCGAGCTTGGTGTCACGCGCCACACAGGTTAGTTCCTGAATGTGGATGGTGGTGAAGCGATCTTCCTGCACCACGCGCTCGGACAGGCAGATGGAGTCCTCGAAGTTGAAGCCGTTCCAGGGCATGAACGCGACGCGCATGTTCTGACCCAGGGCGAGTTCACCCATGTCGGTGGACGGACCATCGGCGAGGATGTCGGCGCGAGCAACCACGTCACCCTTCTGCACCAGCGGACGCTGGTTGATGCAGGTGTTCTGGTTGGAGCGGGTGTACTTGGTCAGGTTGTAGATGTCGACGCCGGCTTCGCCAGTCTCGACTTCGTCATCGTTGACACGAACCACGATACGGCTGGCATCGACCGAGTCGATCACGCCGCCACGACGGGCCACGACGCAGACACCGGAGTCGCGCGCAACGTTGCGCTCCATACCGGTACCGACCAGGGGCTTGTCGGCACGCAGAGTCGGCACGGCCTGACGCTGCATGTTCGAGCCCATGAGTGCGCGGTTGGCGTCGTCGTGTTCGAGGAACGGAATCAGCGAGGCAGCGACGGAAACGACCTGCTTCGGAGAGACGTCCATCAGGGTGACGTCTTCCGGCGCCTTCACAGTGAATTCGTTCAGGTGACGCACGGCCACCAGCTCGTCGACCAACTGCCCCTTTTCGTTGAGGGTGGCGGACGCCTGAGCGATCACGTGGTCGGCCTCTTCGATAGCGGAGAGGAAGACGATCTCGTCGGTCACTTGGGTGCCGTTCACAACGCGATATGGGCTTTCCAGGAAGCCGTACTGGTTGGTGCGGGCGTAGGTCGCCAGGGAGTTGATCAGACCGATGTTCGGACCTTCGGGGGTTTCGATCGGGCACACACGGCCGTAGTGGGTCGGGTGTACGTCACGAACCTCGAAGCCCGCGCGCTCACGGGTCAGACCACCTGGGCCGAGTGCAGAAACACGGCGCTTGTGGGTAATCTCGGAGAGCGGGTTGTTCTGGTCCATGAACTGCGACAGCTGGCTGGAGCCGAAGAATTCCTTGATCGCAGCAGCCACCGGCTTGGCGTTGATCAGGTCCTGCGGCATCAGGCCTTCGCTTTCGGCCATCGACAGGCGTTCCTTGACCGCGCGTTCGACGCGCACCAGGCCAACGCGGAACTGGTTCTCGGCCATCTCGCCGACACAACGCACGCGACGGTTACCCAGGTGGTCGATATCGTCGACGATGCCCTTGCCGTTACGGATGTCGACCAGGGTCTTCAGTACGTCGACGATGTCTTCCTTGCTCAGCACACCCGAACCTTCGATCTCGGTGCGACCGATACGACGGTTGAACTTCATGCGGCCGACGGCGGACAGGTCGTAACGCTCGGCGCTGAAGAACAGGTTGTTGAACAGGGTTTCGGCCGCTTCCTTGGTCGGCGGCTCGCCGGGACGCATCATGCGGTAGATCTCGACCAGGGCTTCCAGCTGGTTGCCGGTGGAGTCGATCTTCAGGGTGTCCGAAATGAACGGACCGCAGTCGATGTCGTTGGTGTACAGCGTTTCGATGCGGACGACCTGGGCCTTGGCGATCTTCACCAGCAGGTCGGTGGTCAACTCGGTGTTGCACTCGGCGATGATTTCGCCGGTGGCCGGATGAACGATGGCCTTGGCGCTGGTACGACCCAGCACGTAGTCCATAGGGACTTCCAGCTCTTTGATGCCAGCTTTTTCCAGCTGGTTGATGTGGCGGGCAGTGATACGACGGCCCTGCTCCACGATCACCTTGCCGTTCTGGTCCTTGATGTCGAACACGGCGATTTCGCCGCGCAGACGCTGCGGAACGAGCTCCAGGTGCAGACCTTCGCCTTTCACGTGGAAGACGTTGGTGGCATAGAAGGCATTCAGCACTTCTTCAGTGCTGTAGTTCAGCGCACGCAGCAGGACGGTAGCCGGCAGTTTGCGACGACGGTCGATACGAACGAACACGCAGTCCTTCGGATCGAACTCGAAGTCCAGCCAGGAACCGCGGTAGGGGATGATACGAGCGGAGTACAGCAGCTTGCCCGAGCTGTGGGTCTTGCCACGGTCGTGGTCGAAGAACACACCCGGAGAACGGTGCAGCTGGGAGACGATGACACGCTCGGTACCGTTGATGATGAAGGTACCGTTCTCGGTCATCAGGGGGATTTCCCCCATGTAGACTTCTTGTTCCTTGATGTCCTTGATCGCTTTGTTCGACGACTCTTTGTCGAAGATGATCAGACGGACTTTTACCCGCAGCGGCACGGCGAAGGTCACGCCACGCAGCACACATTCCTTGACATCGAACGCCGGCTCGCCGAGGCGATAGCCAACGTATTCCAGAGCGGCGTTACCGGAATAGCTGATGATCGGGAAAACAGACTTGAAGGCCGCGTGCAGGCCGATGTCACGGAACTGCTCTTTGCTGACTCCCGCCTGCAGGAATTCGCGATACGAATCCAGCTGGATGGCCAGGAGGTAGGGTACATCCATGACGTCCGGCAACTTGCTAAAGTCTTTGCGGATACGTTTTTTCTCAGTGTATGAGTAAGCCATCAGCGTTCCCCAGCTTGGTCACCTGCTTGTTTGGCCCCTCCGACGGGAGTAGCCAGAAAATCGTGCAAACCCCTTGGTTTGCTCCGCCTCCCAATGGAGGTCGGGTCACATTCCAGGTGGCGCCTTGAGACAACCACCTAGAACGGAAAAAGGCCGGTGGCATAAGCCACCAGCCGTCAGCCTTGCGCGATGCGCTTCGGCTGTTGACGCAAGGTCGTCGCTTACTTGAGCTCGACTTTGGCGCCAGCTTCTTCCAGAGCCTTCTTCGCAGCTTCGGCTTCTTCCTTGGAAGCGCCTTCCTTGACCACGCCCGGGGCGCCGTCAACAACTGCCTTGGCTTCTTTCAGACCCAGACCGGTCAGTTCGCGAACGACCTTGATCACGTTCACTTTCTTCTCGCCGGCTTCGGTCAGGATGATGTTGAACTCGGTTTGTTCTTCAGCAACGGCAGCAGCGGCAGCCGGGCCAGCGGCAACGGCAGCTGCAGCGGTAACACCGAACTTCTCTTCCATCGCCTTGATCAGTTCAACGATCTGCATGACGGACATTTCGGATACGGCGTTGATGATGTCTTCGTTGGTCAGAGCCATGACTCTAATTCCTGTATTGGTAGATGGCCTCGCGGCTCATCAAAATTTGAAAGATTCAGCTTGAAAGAGGGTTATGCGGCCCGGATCAGGCAGCAGCGCCTTCTTTCTGGTCGCGAATTGCCGCCAGAGTACGAGCCAGCTTGCTGGTAGCGCCTTGGATCACGCTCATCAGCTGTGCAACAGCTTCGTTGTAGGTCGGCAGGGTCGCCAGTACGTCGATCTGATTGGCTGCGAGGAACTGGCCCTCGAATGCAGCGGCCTTGATCTCGAACTTGTCCTGACCCTTGGAGAACTCTTTGAAGATACGGGCAGCAGCGCCCGGATGTTCGTTAGAGAACGCAATCAGGGTCGGGCCTTTGAACACGTCGTTGAGCACTTCGAACTGAGTGCCGGCAACGGCGCGGCGAGCCAGGGTGTTACGTACGACACGCACATATACACCGGCTTCGCGGGCCTCTTTACGGAGTCCGGTCATAGCGGCTACGGTCACGCCACGGGCATCAGCCACGACAGCGGACAGGCCAGCTTTGGCAGCCTCGTTGACTTCAGCGACGATGGCCTTCTTGTCTTCGAGTTTAATTGCCACGGGTCTAACTCCTGGATGTTACCGTTTCGTCCAGCCGGGGCCGGACGGCGTTTTGGTGTCTGATTCGGTAAACGAATCGGGAGCACCATCTGCGTAGGCTCGGAAATCGCTTTCCAGTTTGAGGCTTGCGCCGCCTACGGTCTTGGATAGCCCCCGCCAGGCAGGGACCCCAATACCTGGTGCGACGGACTGGTCCGTCGCACCTTTATCACTTAGCCTTCGAGGGAAGCCTGATCGATCTGCAGACCCGGGCCCATGGTGGTGCTCAGGGTCACGCGCTTCAGGTACACGCCCTTGGAGGTGGACGGCTTCAGACGCTTCAGATCAGCCAGCAGAGCTTCGACGTTCTGCTTCAGCTTGATCGGCTCGAAGTCGACCTTACCGACAGAGGCGTGGATGATGCCGTTCTTGTCGGTACGGAAACGCACCTGACCAGCTTTGGCATTCTTCACGGCGGTAGCGACGTCCGGAGTTACGGTACCGACCTTCGGGTTCGGCATCAGGCCGCGCGGACCGAGGATCTGGCCCAGCTGACCGACAACACGCATCGCATCCGGAGAGGCGATTACGACGTCATAGTTCAGGTCACCAGCTTTCATTTCGGCGGCCAGTTCGTCCATACCGACTTTTTCAGCGCCGGCAGCCAGAGCAGCTTCAGCAGCCGGCCCCTGGGTGAACACAGCAACGCGGACGCTCCGGCCGGTGCCGTTCGGCAGAACGGTTGCACCACGAACGACCTGGTCGGATTTACGCGGATCGACGCCCAGGTTGATGGAGACGTCGACGGACTCCTTGAACTTGGAGGTCGCCAACTCGGCCAGCAGTTTGGCGGCATCTTCGAAACCGTACTGTTTGCCAGCCTCTACTTTCTCGGCAATTGCCTTTTGGCGCTTGGTCAGCTTAGCCATTACACACCCTCCACGTTCAGGCCCATGCTACGAGCGGAACCGGCGATGCTGCGCACGGCCGCATCCAGGTCAGCTGCAGTCAGATCAGCCTTCTTGGCTTTGGCGATCTCTTCCAACTGAGCACGGGTAACGGTGCCTACTTTCTGGGTGTTAGGACGCGGAGAGCCGCTGGTGATGCCGGCCGCTTTTTTCAGCAGCACGGAAGCCGGGGTGCTCTTGGTCTCAAAGGTGAAGCTGCGGTCGCTGTAAACGGTGATGATCACAGGAGTCGGCAGACCGGGTTCCATACCCTGGGTCCTGGCGTTGAACGCCTTGCAGAATTCCATGATGTTCACGCCGTGCTGACCCAGAGCAGGGCCGACCGGCGGCGACGGATTGGCCTGAGCGGCCTTCACTTGCAGCTTGATATAAGCTTGAATCTTCTTAGCCATGTATAACTCCAGTTACGGGTTCTAGCGCCCGAAGGCTCCCCGATTGCTTTCGCGTTTATCCCAGTGACGACAAAACCCCGCAACCTAGGGCTGCGGGGTTGGGATGCCATTGTCAGTTAAGCCTTCTCGACCTGACTGAACTCCAGCTCTACCGGGGTAGAGCGGCCGAAGATGAGCACGGCCACCTGGATCCGGCTCTTCTCGTAATTGACCTCTTCGACGACACCATTGAAATCGGCAAACGGACCATCAACAACACGGACAGTCTCACCCGGCTCAAACAGGGTCTTCGGCTTCGGCTTGTCACCACTATCGGCAACGCGACGCAGAATAGCCTCAGCCTCTTTCTCAGTGATAGGAGCAGGCCTATCGGCAGTACCACCGATAAAGCCCATGACACGCGGCGTATCCTTGATCAAGTGCCAAGTCGCCTCGTTCATCTCCATCTGAACCAGCACATAGCCAGGGAAGAACTTGCGTTCGCTCTTGCGCTTCTGGCCATTACGCATTTCCACCACTTCTTCGGTGGGAACCAGAATCTCGCCGAACTCATCTTCCATGCCGGCAAGCTTGACGCGCTCGATGAGCGAGCGCATGACATGCTTCTCGTAACCTGAGTAAGCATGCACAACGTACCAACGCTTAGCCACGGCGCACCTATTAACCAACAATCAACGAAACAAGCCAGCCGAGCAGGGTATCAAGCCCCCACAACAGCAGCGCCATAACCAGCACGACAGCCACGACAACAAGCGTGGTCTGAGTGGTTTCCTGACGAGTCGGCCACACAACCTTGCGAATCTCTGCACGAGCCTCCTTTGCAAGAACAAAGAAGGCCTGCCCCTTGGCGGTCCGCAGCGCCACAGCCGCAGCCGCAGCCGCAAGAGCGAGAAGCGCAAGCACGCGATACAGGATCGGCTCAGCAGAGAAGTACTGATTGCCAATCACGCCAACAGCAACAAGAGCCACCACAACGACCCACTTCACAACATCGAAGCGCGCTTCTTTGGCTTCAGCCTTGGCATTCATCAGCTAGGATCCTGTGAGAGAAATGCCAGATTCTCGTTCTTGGAATCTGGCAGGCCAGGAGGGAATCGAACCCCCAACCTGCGGTTTTGGAGACCGCCGCTCTGCCAATTGAGCTACTGGCCTGTAACAAAGTCAGGCCGACCATTATGCCGGCCCGACACACCAAGATCAAGTCGTTATTCGAAGATCTTGGCAACCACGCCGGCGCCAACGGTACGACCGCCTTCGCGGATCGCGAAGCGCAGGCCATCTTCCATGGCGATCGGAGCGATCAGGGTAACAACCATCTTGACGTTGTCGCCCGGCATTACCATCTCGACACCTTCCGGCAGTTCGCAGTTACCGGTCACGTCAGTGGTCCGGAAGTAGAACTGCGGACGGTAGCCCTTGAAGAACGGAGTGTGACGACCGCCTTCTTCCTTGGACAGCACGTACACTTCGCACTCGAACTTGGTGTGCGGCTTGATGGTGCCCGGCTTGGCCAGAACCTGACCACGCTCTACGTCGTCACGCTTGGTGCCGCGCAGCAGGACGCCAACGTTCTCACCAGCACGACCTTCGTCGAGCAGCTTGCGGAACATTTCAACGCCGGTGCAGGTGGTCTTGGTGGTCGCACGGATACCGACGATTTCCACTTCTTCCTGAACCTTGACGATGCCACGCTCAACACGACCGGTTACCACGGTGCCGCGGCCGGAGATGGAGAACACGTCTTCGATCGGCATCAGGAACGGCTGGTCAATGGCACGTACCGGCTCCGGAATGTAGGAGTCCAGGGTCTCAACCAGCTTACGAACGGCGGAAACGCCGATTTCGTTGTCGTCCTTGCCTTCCAGGGCCATCAGAGCGGAACCGATCACGATCGGAGTGTCGTCGCCCGGGAAGTCGTAGGTGTTCAGCAGGTCGCGAACTTCCATCTCGACCAGTTCCAGCAGCTCAGCATCGTCAACCATGTCGGCCTTGTTCAGGAACACGACGATGTAGGGAACACCTACCTGACGGGACAGCAGGATGTGCTCGCGAGTCTGCGGCATGGGGCCGTCAGCAGCAGAGCAAACCAGGATCGCGCCGTCCATCTGGGCAGCACCAGTGATCATGTTCTTCACATAGTCAGCGTGACCAGGGCAGTCAACGTGAGCGTAGTGACGAACAGCGGAATCGTACTCAACGTGGGAAGTGTTGATGGTGATACCGCGAGCCTTCTCTTCCGGCGCGTTGTCGATCTGGTCGAACGCACGAGCGGAACCGCCCCAGGTCTCGGAGCAGACCTTGGTCAGAGCAGCAGTCAGAGTGGTCTTGCCATGGTCAACGTGACCGATGGTGCCAACGTTGACGTGCGGTTTGTTACGTTCGAACTTTTCTTTAGCCATCGAGAACGTCTCCCATCAAAAATTGAGCGAGTCACGCCACCATTAAAACAAAGGCAGATATTTTCATATCTGCCTTTGTTGAGATGGAGCTCATGAGCGGATTTGAACCGCTGACCTCACCCTTACCAAGGGTGTGCTCTACCAGCTGAGCTACATGAGCCAAACACATTACGAAAACAGCAAACCTGGAGCGGGTAGCGGGAATCGAACCCGCATCATCAGCTTGGAAGGCTGAGGTTCTACCACTGAACTATACCCGCGGAGCCTGCAGCTCTCGCCTTGAATCTGGTGGAGGGAGAAGGATTCGAACCTTCGAAGTCTATGACGTCAGATTTACAGTCTGATCCCTTTGGCCGCTCGGGAATCCCTCCAAGGGAGGCGGCATTCTCTTCTTCTGCCACCCTACTGTCAAGCTTTTTCTCATTAAAATCTTGAGGTTAGCTTCATTTGACAGCAACTCCGCAGTTCCACCTTTCGGGCCACCCTGCGAAGCGGGCGCCATTCTATTCAAGCTAACGAGGGGATGCAACACCTTCGCACGAGATAAGTTGATGTTTTAAACCTGAAAAATCCCGAGACAGCTGTTCGAGCAGCAAATCATCAACCAGACGACGACTTTCAGGGGCCACACGAACCCAGTAATCCCTGTGCGCACGGGACAATTCACGCATGAATGGCTCATAACCGGAGTCGCGCAAACGCTGCATAACACTTTCCGCAGAATCGAGACGCGGGAAGATACCTAGCGAGATGCCATTTACGAGATCCCCCTGGGTCACGATGTAGCTGTCAATTCTCCGTGCCTGCAGTTCCTTCAGTTGGCGCAATGACGCCTCCCGCGATGCGAGTGGTGCGAGGTACACCCAATAATCAGTGCCCGCCGCAGCATCGACGGGCTGAACCGTCGCACGTACATCGAGACTGATCAGGCGCTGCTCCACTTCCCTGGCCTGTTCCTCCCGCTCAAAGCCCCCCAGAAATAAGCACACAGCGGGCTCCGCCGGCACCGAAGGCGCAACGTTTCGACGCGGCTGACCACCGCCAGACTCACTCAGCAACCGAATATCCTGCTGCCCGCCCTTATAGAGCGACAGTGTCTCGACTTCCTTCGGCCGCAGCGGGGCCTGCTGCTGGTGCCACACGTAGTAGAAAAGATTGAGGACAAGGAGGAACAGGAACAACCAACGCATGAATCAACCTCAACGCAATGGACAGGCGATTGCCAGGCCAGCAAATACCAAGTCTGGCAGCACCCTTGCCCGCGGCAGCACGTCACGAACAAGGAGCGCATCGCCACCCGTGAGGAATACCTCAAAGTCTTCGCCCAAATGCTCCGCCGCCAGGGCGACCTGCGCCAGGACAAACCCACGCAACATGAGAAGACAACCCCGCTCGACCGCTTCAACTGTCGAACGCCCAGGCGCCATATCAAGTAGCGCCTTCTCTGCAGCCTCATCGTCATAGCGAATGCGGCGAGTATGAGTACGCAACTGGTTACGCATCAGCGGCATACCAGGGCAGATAAACCCACCAAGATGCTCGCCACTGGCAGTAACCAGATCTGACGTCACCGCAGTCCCGAGATCCAGTACCAAGCAAGGCTTATGAGCGATATTGTAGGCACCCAACACTGCCAGCCAGCGATCCAAGCCCAAACGCTGGTACTCAGAGTAGCCGTTACGCACCCCCCCCATATGTAGGGCCGGCGCAGCACAGACACAATGCACCCCAAATGCGTTTCGCAATCGCGCCGTCAAAGAACGTGTCTCGTCGTCAGAGCGGACACTGACCAATCGACAATTGCGAAGCGCAAGACCGTCCACCCCCCGCAACGCAGAAATCAGCTCTTCGTCCGACCCAACCACGCCACCCGCAAGGACAACTACCTGCGAACTATCGATGACTCGCCATTTGATAAAGCTATTGCCACAGTCAAGCTCAAGAATCATCACTCAACCTCAAACTGAGCTCGCCACCACTGTAAGCTCGTTCTTCCCCGTCGATATCAAGGCGCAAGGCGCCAGTCTCATCGATCCCAAGAACCCGCCCTTGGATCCGCTGCACTCCTGCGATTAGATTGACCGACCGCCCCTGCCAAAGATGACCAGCCTCCCACTCCTCACGCAAAGTCGCAAATCCTTGTCGTCTATGCCGCTCAAGGTAGTCATTGAGACACTGACCCAGCCGGACAACCAATGCACTCCTATCGACCAGCCCGCCAGACTCCCGCTGCATGGAAGTCCACGGCTGCTCAATTTGCTCGACCGACTGCTGCATATTGACGTTGATGCCAATCCCGATGACTACGTGACAGATATCTGCTGGATCACCAACAAGTTCCAGGAGAATACCCGCAATCTTTTGATTGTTGACCAGGAGATCGTTCGGCCACTTGAGGCCAACTGCGTCCAGCCCAAATGAACGAAGCACGCTCAGGACCGCAAGTCCCACGACCAGGCTCAGCCCCTCGAGCTGCCGGGCACCACCCTCTATGCGAAGGGCAAGGCTGTAGTAGAGATTCTGAGCGTAAGGACTGACCCAACGACGCCCTCTTCGACCTCGGCCGTCCGTTTGCCGCTCTGCAGTAACCGCAAACGGAGGAACGCCCCCCGAGGCCAAAAGCCTCATGACTTCCGCATTAGTGGAATCCAGCGAGTCGAACACCTGACACGGCCAGGGAGCCTCCGCTTCATTCACGGAAGCGTAATCGAGCAGGCTCAGAGGTGCCTGCAGTCGATAACCACGACCACGAACTTTGTAGATCGGCAGGTTAAGGTCCGCCTCCAATTGTTGCAGCTGCTTCCAGACAGCACTTCTGCTCACACCAAGGGCAGCACCAAGTGCCTGGCCAGAATGGAATCGCCCATCCTGCAGAAGATTCAATAGTGTCAGCATATGCCGGGTCCGGCTCACAATGAGGCAGGCATCATATCGATGCACACTCAGGTTGCATAGAAACGCTACCGGTCTCTGCCCCCAGCAAAAAAGACCCGAGCTTTTCCGCGCACAAAGACAAACCCCCGAACCGCGTGAGCGGATCGGGGGTTTGGGATAGAAGCTTGACGATGACCTACTCTCACATGGAGAAGCTCCACACTACCATCGGCGATGCGTCGTTTCACTGCTGAGTTCGGGATGGGATCAGGTGGTTCCAACGCTCTATGGTCGTCAAGCAATTCGGTAGGGATCTCGTCGCGAGACGCGATCCCGAATCAGGTATGTGACAGTCTGGTTTTGCGGTTCAGGCCAATTTTCGGTCTGTCGACTTCACCCATCGCACCCACAATCACCAGATTGTTTGGGTGTTATATGGTCAAGCCTCACGGGCAATTAGTATGGGTTAGCTCAACGCCTCACAGCGCTTACACACCCCACCTATCAACGTCGTAGTCTTCGACGGCCCTTCAGGGGATTCAAGATCCCAGTGAGATCTCATCTTGAGGCGAGTTTCCCGCTTAGATGCTTTCAGCGGTTATCTCTTCCGAACATAGCTACCCGGCAATGCCACTGGCGTGACAACCGGAACACCAGAGGTTCGTCCACTCCGGTCCTCTCGTACTAGGAGCAGCCCCTCTCAAATCTCAAACGTCCACGGCAGATAGGGACCGAACTGTCTCACGACGTTCTAAACCCAGCTCGCGTACCACTTTAAATGGCGAACAGCCATACCCTTGGGACCGGCTTCAGCCCCAGGATGTGATGAGCCGACATCGAGGTGCCAAACACCGCCGTCGATATGAACTCTTGGGCGGTATCAGCCTGTTATCCCCGGAGTACCTTTTATCCGTTGAGCGATGGCCCTTCCATACAGAACCACCGGATCACTAAGACCTACTTTCGTACCTGCTCGACGTGTCTGTCTCGCAGTCAAGCGCGCTTTTGCCTTTATACTCTACGACCGATTTCCGACCGGTCTGAGCGCACCTTCGTACTCCTCCGTTACTCTTTAGGAGGAGACCGCCCCAGTCAAACTGCCCACCATACACTGTCCTCGATCCGGATGACGGACCAGAGTTAGAACCTCAAGCATGCCAGGGTGGTATTTCAAGGATGGCTCCACGAGAACTGGCGTCCTCGCTTCACAGCCTCCCACCTATCCTACACAAGCAGGCTCAAAGTCCAGTGCAAAGCTACAGTAAAGGTTCACGGGGTCTTTCCGTCTAGCCGCGGATACACTGCATCTTCACAGCGATTTCAATTTCACTGAGTCTCGGGTGGAGACAGCGCCGCCATCGTTACGCCATTCGTGCAGGTCGGAACTTACCCGACAAGGAATTTCGCTACCTTAGGACCGTTATAGTTACGGCCGCCGTTTACCGGGGCTTCGATCAAGAGCTTCGCTTGCGCTAACCCCATCAATTAACCTTCCGGCACCGGGCAGGCGTCACACCCTATACGTCCACTTTCGTGTTTGCAGAGTGCTGTGTTTTTAATAAACAGTCGCAGCGGCCTGGTATCTTCGACCGGCATGGGCTTACGCAGTAAATGCTTCACCCTCACCGGCGCACCTTCTCCCGAAGTTACGGTGCCATTTTGCCTAGTTCCTTCACCCGAGTTCTCTCAAGCGCCTTGGTATTCTCTACCCAACCACCTGTGTCGGTTTGGGGTACGGTTCCTAGTTACCTGAAGCTTAGAAGCTTTTCCTGGAAGCATGGCATCAACCACTTCGTGTTCTAAAAGAACACTCGTCATCAGCTCTCGGCCTTGAACACCCGGATTTGCCTAAGTGTTCGGCCTACCACCTTAAACTTGGACAACCAACGCCAAGCTGGCCTAGCCTTCTCCGTCCCTCCATCGCAGTAACTAGAAGTGCGGGAATATTAACCCGCTTCCCATCGACTACGCATTTCTGCCTCGCCTTAGGGGCCGACTCACCCTGCGTCGATTAACGTTGCGCAGGAACCCTTGGTCTTTCGGCGTGCGAGTTTTTCACTCGCATTGTCGTTACTCATGTCAGCATTCGCACTTCTGATACCTCCAGCAAGCTTCTCAACTCACCTTCACAGGCTTACAGAACGCTCCTCTACCGCTCGTCTTACGACGAACCCGTAGCTTCGGTGTCTAGTTTGAGCCCCGTTACATCTTCCGCGCAGGCCGACTCGACTAGTGAGCTATTACGCTTTCTTTAAAGGGTGGCTGCTTCTAAGCCAACCTCCTAGCTGTCTAAGCCTTCCCACATCGTTTCCCACTTAACTAGAACTTTGGGACCTTAGCTGACGGTCTGGGTTGTTTCCCTTTTCACGACGGACGTTAGCACCCGCCGTGTGTCTCCCACGCTGACACTTCCAGGTATTCGGAGTTTGCATCGGTTTGGTAAGTCGGGATGACCCCCTAGCCGAAACAGTGCTCTACCCCCTGGAGTGATACGTGAGGCGCTACCTAAATAGCTTTCGAGGAGAACCAGCTATCTCCGAGCTTGATTAGCCTTTCACTCCGATCCACAGGTCATCCGCTAACTTTTCAACGGTAGTCGGTTCGGTCCTCCAGTCAGTGTTACCTAACCTTCAACCTGCCCATGGATAGATCGCCCGGTTTCGGGTCTATACCCAGCGACTAAACGCCCTATTAAGACTCGCTTTCGCTACGCCTCCCCTATTCGGTTAAGCTCGCCACTGAATATAAGTCGCTGACCCATTATACAAAAGGTACGCAGTCACCTAACAATGTAGGCTCCCACTGCTTGTACGCATACGGTTTCAGGTTCTATTTCACTCCCCTCTCCGGGGTTCTTTTCGCCTTTCCCTCACGGTACTGGTTCACTATCGGTCAGTCAGTAGTATTTAGCCTTGGAGGATGGTCCCCCCATATTCAGACAAAGTTTCACGTGCTCCGTCCTACTCGATTTCACTTCCTGGACCCTTTCGCGTACGGGGCTATCACCCACTATGGCCGCACTTTCCAGAGCGTTCCGCTAAAATCCAAGAAGCTTAAGGGCTAATCCCCGTTCGCTCGCCACTACTAAGGGAATCTCGGTTGATTTCTATTCCTCAGGGTACTTAGATGTTTCAGTTCCCCTGGTTCGCCTCTTGCACCTATGGATTCAGTACAAGATACCTAGGTTATCCTAGGTGGGTTCCCCCATTCAGAGATCTCCGGATCAAAGTCTGTTTGCCGACTCCCCGAAGCTTATCGCAGGCTACCACGTCTTTCATCGCCTCTGACTGCCAAGGCATCCACCGTATGCGCTTCTTCACTTGACCATATAACCCCAAGCAATCTGCCTGTGAGCATGGCGGTGAAGACGACATTCGCCGAAAATTCGCGCTTGAACTCGCAAATTTTACCTTGAATCATTGAGTGCAGTGAAACACTCAACAAGTCACTTCTATCACATACCCGAATTTTTAAAGAACGATTCTGAAACAAAGTCCAGAATTCAATATCCCACAACGGATATTCAATTCTGAGCTCTTGGTCAGCCTGGAGATGGTGGAGCCAAGGAGGATCGAACTCCTGACCTCCTGCGTGCAAAGCAGGCGCTCTCCCAGCTGAGCTATGGCCCCAATGTCCAGCGGTCAGTCGACCCCGCGACAATTGGTGGGTCTGGGCAGATTCGAACTGCCGACCTCACCCTTATCAGGGGTGCGCTCTAACCAACTGAGCTACAGACCCAATCGCCTTCGCAATTGAATCAAGCAATTCGTGTGGGAACTTATGAAGAAGCTGATGTCTTCGATTAAGGAGGTGATCCAGCCGCAGGTTCCCCTACGGCTACCTTGTTACGACTTCACCCCAGTCATGAATCACTCCGTGGTAACCGTCCCCCTTGCGGTTAGACTAGCTACTTCTGGAGCAACCCACTCCCATGGTGTGACGGGCGGTGTGTACAAGGCCCGGGAACGTATTCACCGTGACATTCTGATTCACGATTACTAGCGATTCCGACTTCACGCAGTCGAGTTGCAGACTGCGATCCGGACTACGATCGGTTTTATGGGATTAGCTCCACCTCGCGGCTTGGCAACCCTTTGTACCGACCATTGTAGCACGTGTGTAGCCCTGGCCGTAAGGGCCATGATGACTTGACGTCATCCCCACCTTCCTCCGGTTTGTCACCGGCAGTCTCCTTAGAGTGCCCACCATAACGTGCTGGTAACTAAGGACAAGGGTTGCGCTCGTTACGGGACTTAACCCAACATCTCACGACACGAGCTGACGACAGCCATGCAGCACCTGTGTCTGAGTTCCCGAAGGCACCAATCCATCTCTGGAAAGTTCTCAGCATGTCAAGGCCAGGTAAGGTTCTTCGCGTTGCTTCGAATTAAACCACATGCTCCACCGCTTGTGCGGGCCCCCGTCAATTCATTTGAGTTTTAACCTTGCGGCCGTACTCCCCAGGCGGTCGACTTATCGCGTTAGCTGCGCCACTAAGATCTCAAGGATCCCAACGGCTAGTCGACATCGTTTACGGCGTGGACTACCAGGGTATCTAATCCTGTTTGCTCCCCACGCTTTCGCACCTCAGTGTCAGTATCAGTCCAGGTAGTCGCCTTCGCCACTGGTGTTCCTTCCTATATCTACGCATTTCACCGCTACACAGGAAATTCCACTACCCTCTACCGTACTCTAGCTCAGTAGTTTTGGAGGCAGTTCCCAGGTTGAGCCCGGGGATTTCACCTCCAACTTGCTGAACCACCTACGCGCGCTTTACGCCCAGTAATTCCGATTAACGCTTGCACCCTTCGTATTACCGCGGCTGCTGGCACGAAGTTAGCCGGTGCTTATTCTGTTGGTAACGTCAAAACAACCAGGTATTAACTGACTGCCCTTCCTCCCAACTTAAAGTGCTTTACAATCCGAAGACCTTCTTCACACACGCGGCATGGCTGGATCAGGCTTTCGCCCATTGTCCAATATTCCCCACTGCTGCCTCCCGTAGGAGTCTGGACCGTGTCTCAGTTCCAGTGTGACTGATCATCCTCTCAGACCAGTTACGGATCGTCGCCTTGGTGAGCCATTACCCCACCAACTAGCTAATCCGACCTAGGCTCATCTGATAGCGTGAGGTCCGAAGATCCCCCACTTTCTCCCGTAGGACGTATGCGGTATTAGCGTCCGTTTCCGAACGTTATCCCCCACTACCAGGCAGATTCCTAGGCATTACTCACCCGTCCGCCGCTCGCCGGCATCCCGAAGGACCCGCTGCCGCTCGACTTGCATGTGTTAGGCCTGCCGCCAGCGTTCAATCTGAGCCATGATCAAACTCTTCAGTTCAATACTGCTTGGGTTTTGAGAAAACCCTAAACTTGGCTCAGCAATCGCAAATAAACTCTCGAATTCACGAGTGTTACTTGTGATGCTGATAATCAGTTGACTATCAGGCTTACCTCACAAGCACCCACACGAATTGCTTGATTCAGTTGTTAAAGAGCGTTTCGATCAAGTCTTTCGTCTCAACCGAGGCCGCGCATTCTACCGCAGCCCTTCTTCCTGTCAAGCTGTTTTTCGAAAATTTCTTTTCTACTCAACCGCTTGCGCTGCCGATCCGAATCACTCTTCTCGTCAGCGGGAGGCGCATTCTACAGCGTTCAAACCCGCTGTCAACGCCTCCGCTCCCACTTCATTCGCCTGCGGCGAATCTTGCGAAGCGGAACCTCCCGCCACCTTCACCAAACATTCAACCCATTGATTTACAAGGAGTTTTGCTTGGCAACTGCGCCGGAAGTGGGGCGCATTATAGGGATGCAGAATCTGCCGTCAACACTTATTCGAACTTTTTTACTCTGCAACCAACGAGATGCGCGCAAAAGCCTTCTTGCCGGCCTGACAGACATGGGTAGCACCCAACTTGAACAGGAAACCACGATCGACCACCTGACCATCTACGCGCACGCCACCAGAGCCGAGCAGATCACGAGCGACTGCCGCGTTCTTTACCAAGCCAGCTTTATTAAGGACGGAAGCGATTGGCATATCCTCTGATGCAGACACCCGCACCTCCGGCAGGTCAAGCGGCAGCTCGCCTTCCTTCATACGATTGCCCGCAGAACGGTGCGCAGTGGCCGCAGCCTCCTCGCCATGGAAGCGAGCCACGATCTCCTCAGCCAGCTTGATCTTGATATCGCGAGGATTGGAACCTGCATCAACGTCACGCTTGAACTGCTCGATCTCCTCCATGGAACGGAAGCTCAGCAGTTCAAAGTAGCGCCACATCAACTGGTCCGGAATGGACACCAGCTTGTTGTACATGACGCCCGGCGCTTCCTGGATACCCACGTAGTTACCCAGGGACTTGGACATCTTCTTCACGCCATCCAAGCCTTCCAGCAATGGCATGGTCAGGATGCACTGAGACTCCTGCCCGTAGGCGCGCTGCAGCTCACGCCCCATGAGCAGGTTGAATTTCTGATCGGTGCCACCCAGCTCAACATCGGCACGCAACGCTACAGAGTCATACCCCTGGACCAGCGGATAGAGGAACTCATGAATGGCGATGGGCTGATTGGTGCTGTAGCGCTTATTGAAGTCGTCACGCTCGAGCATACGAGCAACGGTGTACTGCGACGCCAGGCGAATGAAGTCAGCTGGAGTCAGTTGGTCCATCCAGGTGGAGTTGAAGGCCACCTCGGTCTTCGCCGGGTCGAGGATTTTGAATACCTGAGCCTTGTAGGTCTCAGCGTTATCCAGGACCTGCTCGCGAGTCAGCGGCGGGCGAGTAGCGCTCTTGCCACTGGGATCGCCAATCATCCCGGTGAAGTCACCGATCAGGAAGATCACCTGATGCCCAAGCTCCTGAAACTGCCGCAGCTTATTAATAAGCACGGTATGCCCCAGGTGGAGATCGGGAGCGGTCGGATCGAAACCGGCCTTGATGCGCAGTGGCTGGCCACGTTTGAGCTTCTCGACCAGCTCGGACTCGACCAGAACCTCTTCCGCACCGCGCTTGATCAGCGCCAGCTGCTCTTCAACCGACTTCATGACAGGACTCGTTGACCGTTCGATAGACAAAGGGGAACCAACCATACAAGATCGCGAACTAATTACAAGTTTTGCGCCCAGCACCATGCCAGTCAGCGGAAGGCAGCACTCCAAGGTTGCCTAGGGCGGATTTTGATTATATTTTAGGCAGTTAGTTCACAATGCAAAACAAACACCACACGCCATGACGCATTCAGTACCCAAAGCGCCGCCGTACCCGAAGAGCCATTTGTTGGCTGCTAGCGGTGTGGCTGCGCTGCTCAGCCTGGCCCTGCTGGTGTTCCCGTCTCGCGAAGTCGAGGCGAAGAAGACCTACATCAACCTGGAGCTGGAAAACGGCTCGGAGATGGTGATTCAGGAGAAGGACGACCTTCGACCGGCTTCCGTCACCGGGGATGAGGGTATCTCGCCATTCACCAAGATCGAGAACCCAGCCGAGAACCACAACAGCGCCGGAAAAGACGCGGATAAGAAGCAAGAATCCAGCGACCTCGCCGCCAAGCAAGCGCCTACCGATCCCAGTCTCAAGACCGTGACCGTGGGTAATGGCGACACCTTGTCCACGGTGTTTGCCAAGGTCGGCCTTTCCGCGAACGTCCTGCACGACGTCCTGAACAGCAGCAAAAACGCAAAGCTACTCAGCCGCCTCAAGGTTGGCCAGAGTTTCGAATTCAAGCTGACTCCCAACGGTGAGCTCGAGAAGATCAGCACCAAGCTCAGCGGCCTCGAGAGCGTTCACCTGGAGAAGACATCCAAGGGTTACGCGTTCAAGCGTGATCTGATCAAGCCGGATCTGCGCTCGGCCTATGCCCGAGGCGTGATCGACAGCTCCCTGTTCCTCTCTGCCAAGCGCGCGGGCCTCTCCCACGACTTGACCATGGACCTGGCCAATATTTTCGGCTACGACATCGATTTCGCACTCGACATCCGCGAAGGCGATGAATTCGAAATGGTCTACGAAGAGAAGGTGGTTGAGGGCAAGAAGGTTGGCAGCGGGGAAATCCTCGCCGCACGCTTCACCAACCGTGGCAAGACGTTCACGGCCATCCGCTATGTGGACAAGCAGGGCACTGCAAGCTACCTACGCGGCGACGGCACTGCCATGCGCAAGGCCTTCATACGTACCCCGGTCGACTTTGCCCGCATCAGCTCACGCTTTTCCAACGGCCGCCGTCATCCAGTCCTGAACAAGATCCGCGCCCACAAGGGTGTGGATTACGCTGCTCCGCGTGGCACTCCCATCAAGGCGACCGGCGACGGCAAGATCGTTCTGGCAGGTCGACGCGGCGGTTATGGCAACGCGGTGATCATCCAGCACGGCAGCAAGTACAAGACCCTCTACGGCCACATGCAAGGCTTCGCCAAGGGCATCCGCACCGGTGGCAGCGTGAAGCAAGGGCAGATCATTGGCTACGTGGGCACTACGGGGCTCTCCACAGGACCACACTTGCACTACGAGTTCCAGGTGAACGGCGTGCATGTCGATCCGCTGGGCGTGAAGCTGCCGATGGCCGACCCGCTGATTGCCAGCGAGAAGAAGCGCTTCCTGCAAATGAGCCAGCCGTTGATGGCTCGCATGGATCAGGAAAAGGCCAGCATGCTGGCCCTGAACAAGCGCTGACCTCATGGCACGCTACCTGGGGGTGATGTCTGGAACCAGCCTTGACGGCCTGGACATCGCCCTGGTCGAACAGAAGGACGGCATCACCCTCCTGGATACTCACTACATCCCCATGCCCGGCCCGCTTCGCAACGAGCTGTTGGCACTTTGCGCATCGGGTCCAGACGAACTGGCCCGGGCGGCCCTGGCAGAGCAAGGCTGGGTTGAACTGGCCGCAGCTGGGATCAACGCCCTGCTGGTTCGCAACAATCTGGGAGCGAAGGATATCCGCGCCATCGGAAGCCACGGCCAGACCGTGCGCCACGAACCCGGTCGCGGCTTCACCATCCAGATAGGCAACCCTGCGCTGCTTGCCGAACTTACGAACATCACAGTGGTTGGCGATTTCCGTCGGCGTGACGTTGCGGCCGGCGGCCAAGGCGCGCCACTGGTTCCGGCCTTCCACGAGTCGCTGTTCGGCGATGCGGACAATCACCGCGCCGTGCTCAACGTAGGCGGTTTCAGCAACCTGAGCCTTATTGAGCCCGGCAACGCCGTTCACGGATTCGACTGCGGCCCCGGTAACGTGCTGCTGGATGCCTGGATTCACCTCCAGCGCGGAGACAGTTTCGACCGAAATGGTGACTGGGCCGCCACCGGCGCGGTACAGCAGCGCCTGCTGGACGCACTCTTCGGCGATGCGTTCTTCGCCACCCGCGGACCGAAAAGCACAGGCCGCGAGCTGTTCAACCTGAGCTGGCTGCAATCCCACCTGGCACGCCTGCCGATCTTCAAACCCGAAGACGTGCAAGCCACCCTTCTGGAACTCACGACCCGCAGCATCACCGACGCGCTCCGTGCGGCGCAGGCAAAGACCGATGATCTGCTGGTGTGCGGTGGCGGCGCCCACAACCGACAACTGATGCTGCGCCTGGCCGCCTTGCTGCCGGGTACCCGCGTCTGCAGCACGGCGGAATTCGGCGTGGATCCGGATTGGGTCGAAGCGATGGCCTTCGCCTGGCTGGCGCACTGCTGCCTGGAAGGCATTCCCACCAATCGCCCCAGCGTCACTGGCGCAAGAGGTTTGCGCATCCTCGGCGCAATCTACCCCGCCTGATGCACAAACGAAAACGCCGTGCCCTTGGGCACGGCGTTTCTGTGTTCGGACGCAGGATCAGATCGAGAAAGACGAACCGCAACCACAGGTGGTGGTGGCATTCGGGTTCTTGATCACGAAGCGAGACCCCTCGAGGCCTTCCTGGTAATCCACCTCGGCACCCGCCAGGTACTGGAAGCTCATCGGGTCGACCACCAGGCTGACGCCGTCGCGCTCGACGATAGTGTCGTCGTCCGCCACGTCTTCATCGAAGGTGAAGCCGTACTGGAAACCCGAGCAGCCTCCACCGGTGACGAAGACACGAAGCTTCAGGCGCGGATTGCCCTCTTCATCGATCAGGTTCTTCACCTTGCTGGCCGCGCCCTCGGTGAACATCAGGGCTGAAGGGGTGAAGGTTTCGACGCTCATGCTGCAACTCTCCCGGCTTGACGCCGCCATACTGCACTAGGGCGACGCATTATCCGCTTACCCTAGAAAACTGGTCAACTATTAAGCGATTCGACCCTGTCTATGGATCGAAGTGCGGCGCCGGCCCACGAATCACCGGCGCCACGAGGCATCACGGCAGCATGGCCGCGTGGGACAGGCCCAGGCGCTCTTCCAGGCCGAACATGATGTTCAGGTTCTGTACCGCCTGGCCGGACGCACCCTTGACCAGGTTGTCGATTACCGAGAGCACCACCACCAGATCGCCACCCTGGGGACGATGCACCGCGATACGGCAAACGTTGGCACCGCGCACGCTGCGGGTTTCCGGGTGGCTGCCCGCAGGCATCACATCGACGAACGGCTCGTTGGCATAACGTTTCTCGAACAGGGCCTGCAGGTCGACGCCTCTGTCCGCGACGTTGGCGTACAGGGTGGCATGAATGCCGCGGATCATCGGTGTCAGGTGCGGAACGAAAGTCAGCCCGACCGGGCCACCGGCAGCTCGACGTAGGCCCTGGCTGATTTCCGGCAGGTGGCGGTGCCCCTTCACCGAGTAGGCCATCATGCTCTCGCCCGCTTCGCAGAACAGCGAGCCCACCTTCGCACCGCGACCCGCACCACTGACGCCGGACTTGCAGTCAGCGATCAATTGGTGGGTATCGGCGAGACCGGCCTCCAGCAGTGGAATGAAACCGAGCTGGGTGGCCGTAGGGTAGCAGCCCGGCACGGCGATCAGGCGCGCGCCTTTGATGGCTTCGCGGTTGACTTCCGGCAGGCCGTAGACGGCTCCCGGCAGCAGGGCCGGAGCGCCATGGGGCTGACCGTACCACTTGGCCCACTCCTCGGCGTCCTGCAGACGGAAGTCGGCAGACAAGTCGATTACGCGAGTACCAGCATCCAGCAGCTCGCCGGCCAGAGCATGGGCGACACCATGGGGCGTGGCGAAGAAAACCACGTCGCAAGCACCCAGGGTAGCCACGTCCGGTACGCTGAACACGAGGTTGTCATAGTGGCCGCGCAGGTTCGGATACATGTCGGCGACTTTCACCCCGGCCTCGGATCGCGAGGTAATCACTGCGACCTCCGCCTGCGGATGCTGAGCCAACAGACGCAGCAGTTCGACACCGGTGTAGCCCGTGCCGCCGACGATTCCGACCTTGACCATCACTTGCCCCTCAAAGAACCGATTGGAAAGCTGCCGATAATAAGGCCGCATCGGCCAGGGGCCAACCGCCGAGGTGACGTGCGGCCCGTCGAGCCTCTACTATCCGGGCAATCTGCCTGATGGAAACCGTCCCCATGCTCTACCTGTGGCTCAAGGCCCTGCACATCATCGCCATCGTCTGCTGGTTCGCCGGCCTGTTCTACCTGCCGCGCCTTTTCGTCTACCACGCCTGTGCCGAGGACGAAACCAGCCGCGAACGGTTCAAGGTCATGGAGCGCAAGCTCTACCGGGGCATCATGGGCCCGTCGATGATCGCCACATTGGTTTTCGGCATCTGGATGCTCTATCTCAACCCGGGCTGGCTGAGCCAGGGCTGGCTGCACGCCAAGTTGACCGTCGTGGTACTGCTGATTGGCTACCACCATGCCTGCGGCTCGCTGCTCAAGCGCTTCGCTCGTGACGAGAACCGGCGAGGCCACGTGTTCTATCGCTGGTTCAATGAGGTTCCGGTGCTCTTCCTGATCGCCATCGTGATCCTGGTGGTGGTCAAGCCTTTCTGATCTGACAAGAGGAATGCCCGATGTCCCTGCCTGCCCTGCTCGATCAACGCCTGCGCTTGCCGGTCGTGGCTGCGCCTATGTTCCTGGTTTCCAACCCCAGGTTGGTCCTGGCCTGCTGCAATAACGGCATCGTCGGCAGCGTTCCCGCGCTGAACCAGCGAGAGAGCAGTGGGTTCAAGGCCTGGCTCGACGAAATCGAGTCGGGACTGGGTGCAGGCGCGGCCCCCTTCGCGGTCAATCTCATCGTCCACCACAGCAACCCGCGGCTGCAGGCGGACCTCGCAATCTGCGTCGAGAAGCGCGTCCCCATCGTCATCACCAGCCTGGGAGCCGTGAAGGAAGTGGTAGATGCCGTGCACAGTTACGGCGGACTGGTGTTTCACGACGTGACCACCCGCCGTCATGCGGAAAAAGCCGCCGAAGCCGGCGTAGACGGCCTGATCGCGGTGGCTGCAGGTGCTGGCGGCCATGCAGGCACCTGGAGCCCCTTCGCGTTGATTGCGGAAATCCGCCAGTTCTTCGACAAGACCCTGTTGCTGGCCGGCTGCCTCAACCACGGCCACGAAATCTTCGCGGCGCAGATGCTTGGCGCCGACCTGGCCTATCTGGGCACCCGTTTCATTGCCACCCAGCAAAGCGACGCCGAATCCCGCTACAAGCAGATGATCCTCGACGCCCGTGCCGCGGATATCATCCACACCCCGGCCGTTTCCGGTGTACCCGCAAGCTTCATGCGGCAGAGCCTGGAAGCGGCCGGATACGATCTCAAGCGCCTCACCGACAAGGCCGACATCAACTACGGTGAGAAGCTCAAACCCATCAGTGACGAAGCCAAGGCATGGAAGTCCGTCTGGTCCGCCGGACAGGGGGTGGGTAACATCCGCGACCTGCCGACCGTGACAGAGTTGGTCGCCCGCCTGGACCATGAGTACCGTGCGGCTCGCGACAAGGCCGGACAATTGAGCCAGCGCTGGGCACGATGAGGCGGCGCACCTTGCTCGGGCCCTGTGCACCTGCCGACCTCGGCCTGTGGCAACTGGATCTTCCCGCGCCCTGCGCAGTCGGAGAGTACACCGGGCCAGTTCGCTGCTGCTCCACGGTAGCCTGGTGGGTCGCTGGAGCCCCCTGCGACTGACCTGAAACCGGCGCATTTTTGTGCTCCAGGCCGCTTGTGCCGTGGCACGGAGCGCAATTACGCTGTGCCATCATGATCTTTCCGTCACCGACAAGGATGCCCGCATGACCGAAGCCCGCTACAAGATCGTCTTTGACGGAGAGCCCATGCCCGGTGTGGCACTGGACACCGTCAAGGAAAACCTCGCCCGACTGTTCAAAAGTGACGCCAGCAAAATCGACAGCCTGTTCGTCGGACGCAGTGTCGCCCTCAAACGGGACCTGGCGGAGGACGAAGCGGATAACTACCTCGCGGCCTTGCAGCGCGCCGGTGCCAAGGTGCGCAAGGAACAGGACAGGGTTGTCGGCCTCAGCCTGGAAGGCCATCCGGCCCCGGCCGCCCCCGGTGTCGCTGAAGCAGACGCTAGCGGCGGCAACACCATGAGCTGTCCGAAATGCGGCCACGAGCAACCCAAGGCACCCGAGTGTCAGGCTTGCGGGATCATCATCGACAAGTTCATCGCGCGCCAGGCCCAGTTGGCTGAGGAGGCCGCTGTAGTCAAAGCCTCCATCACAAGCAGTGAATCCGTCTCGCCTTACGCACCGCCCCAGGCTCAGGTTGGTGAACAATTACCGGAATTCGGTGAGCTGAAGGTCTTCGGCACCAGCGGTCGAATTGGTCGCGTGCGCTACCTCGGGTGGAGCATGGCGTTGATGCTCGCCTTCCTGCCGATCGGCGGCATCATCCTTGGCAGCTTTGCGCTGTCCGATGCCCTGGCCGGGCTGCTGACGATCGCGGCCTGCCTTGCGCTGGTCGTAGTCAGCGTGTGCATCGGCGTGCAGCGCCTGCACGACATGGGTTGGTCGGGCTGGCTCTGGCTGCTGAACTTCGCGCCCATCGTCGGCAGCGTTTTCGCCCTGCTGATGCTGTTCATGCCTGGCACCGATGGCCCCAACCGCTACGGTCCGCCACCGCCCCCGAACAGCCGTGCAGTGAAAGTGCTGGCCTGGCTGATCATTCTGGTCCCAGTAATCGGTATAGTCGCCGCCATTTCCATGCCGGCCTATCAGGACTACCTGACTCGCGCCCAGATGGGCGACGCCGCCAGCTTCGAGCAGCCGGCCGAAGCACCCGCCCTCGAAGGCGAGTCCGCCGAGTAAGCAACCTCCCGGGGCCGGCGTGTCCAACCCGGCCCTGATACGGAGAACCTCCAGATGCCTCGTTACGCCCTGATTACCGGAGCCTCCAGCGGTATTGGCCTGGCCCTGGCCGAGGCTCTGGCGCGTCGGGGGCGGCGCCTGCTGCTGGTGGCCCGACAGCGGGACGTTCTGGAAAGCATCGCCTGCGAGCTGACCCAACGTTTTGGCGTAGAGGTGCTGTTCCGTTACTGCGACCTGGCCGAACCGCTGCAAGTCTCCGGCATGTTGATGGACCTCGAACAGGGCGAATGGGAGATCGATCTGCTGGTGAACAATGCCGGCATCGGCAGCTCTGGCGCGTTCATCGACCAGGATTGGGGGCGCGAGCAGGAACTGATCGAAGTGAATATCCTCGCCCTCGCCCGGCTCTGCCACGGCATCGGCGGCCTGATGGTGCGCCAGGGTGGCGGGCAGATCCTCAACATCGCCTCGGTGGCGGGCTTTCAGCCCGGCGCCTGGATGAGCAACTACTACGCCAGCAAGGCTTACGTCCTGAACTTCTCCGAAGGCCTGCGCGAGGAACTGCGCCCGCGCGGCGTGAAGGTCTCGGTGCTGTGCCCCGGTCCGACCCGCACCGCCTTCTTCCGCAGCGCCCATTTGAACGTCGATCGGCTCGACGGCAGCAAACTGATGATGAGCCCCGAAGAAGTGGCGCTGGAAACCGTCCGCGCCCTGGAGAAGAACCGCGCCATCATCATCCCCGGATGGCGCAATCGGCTGGCCACCTTGCTTCCCCGCCTGGCCCCGCGCTGGCTGGTTCGCCGGCTGCTGGGACGTGTCATCCGCACCTTCGCCCAGCCCTGATCGATCTCAATCGGCCTTCACGCAACGGCCTTCCGCCCAGGCACGCAGGCTCGCCAACGGCTCGGCCATCAGCACCGAAAGCGGCGCCGTGCTTTTAAGCTCGCGCAGTAGAAGCGCCTGATCGGCTGGGCATTGCTGCGCCTGGGCCGCATAGAGCATTCCAACCACGGCCTGCTCGATCTCCGCACCCGAGAAGCCTTCGCTGGCCGCCGCCAGTTGATGGAGATCGAACTGCGCCGGGTCCAGTTCGCGGCGCCCCAGATGGATGCGGAAAATCTCGGTGCGAACCTCTCCTTGCGGCAGATCGACGAAAAAAAGCTCGTCGAAGCGCCCTTTTCGCAGCAGCTCCGGCGGCAGCCGGTCAATCGCGTTGGCTGTCGCCACCATGAATACCGGAGCGTTGCGCTCCTCCATCCAGGTCAGCAAGGTACCCAGCACCCGCTGACTGACCCCGCCGTCGTGGTCACCACTGGCCAGGCCCTTTTCAACCTCATCCATCCAGAGCACACAGGGCGCCATCTGCTCGGCAAGTTTCAGGGCTTCGCGCAGGTTGCGCTCGGTTTCGCCGAAGAACTTGTTGTACAGGCAGGCGAAGTCCAACCGCAGCAACGGCAGTCCCCACAGCCCCGCAACCGCCTTGGCCGCCAGGCTCTTGCCGCCCCCTTGAACGCCGACCAGCAGCACGCCCTTGGGACGGTCCACGCCCTTGGCGTCGAGCAGCGCCGCCTGGCGGTCGGCCAGCCAGCGCTTGAGATTGGCCAAGCCACCCACTTCGGCGAAGCGCGCGGTCTCATATTCGAAGCTGAGCACACCCTCCAGGTCCAGCAATTGGAACTTGGCCTTGTTCAGTTCCGGCAGGTCTTCCTGGGTGATCGCGCCGTCGTCGCAGATCACGTTGCGTGCCAGCGCGCGAGCCTCGCCGTGGCTCATGCCACGCAGGTTCTTCACCACCTGCTGCAAGGTGCGGTTATCAGTGCGAACCCGTGCGCCGCGATTGTGCTCGCTCCAGCGCGACGCTTCCTCGCGCACGATGCTAAGCAGTTCATCTTCACTGGGAAGAGCCAGATCGAAGCGCGCCGCATAGCGCTGCACTTCCGGCGGCAGTTTGAGGGCGTGGGACACCAGCACCAGCGTCGGCTTGTGGTTGCCCTCGGCCATGGCCACTTCCTTGAGCAGGCGCACCACCTTGGGGTTGTCATTCAGGAAGGGGTGCAAGTCGCACATGACATACAGGCTGAGCTGCGGATCGGCCTTGATCAGCTTGAGCGCGGTTTCCGCATCACGACTGTCACCCTCGCCCAGGCTTTCACCGCCGAAGCCCAGGCGCTGCAAGCCTTCACTGACCGCCCAGGTGAAGAGTCCGAGCCCGCGCTTGACCGCCAGACTGGTGAGGGTTTCCAGTACCCGCCGCTCATCCCAGGACTCGATCAGGATCAGCTTGACCCGCGAGTCCAGCACCAGTCCCAGGTCATGGATATCGTTCTTCACAGAGGCTCCTTGTGGGCGTCGGCCAGTGCTGGCCGGGGCATTCGCTCGCCGTTAAACTCGGGGGCTCTTATAACAGGCCGGAGAATTCCCGTGGACTGTCTGTTTTGCAAAATCGCCGCCGGGGAGATTCCTGCGCGCAAGCTCTATGAGGACGACCAGGTCGTCGCCTTCCACGACATTGGCCCGCAGGCCCCGGTGCACTTCCTGGTCATTCCGAAGAAGCACATTCCCACCCTTACCGACCTCACCGAATCGGACAAGGCGCTCGTCGGTCACATTGCCTACACCGCCCAGCGCCTGGCGATGGAACAGGGCTGCGACGAAGGTTTTCGCGTGGTGATGAATTGCAACGATCTGGGTGGCCAGACTGTCCACCACATCCACATGCATGTGCTCGGGCAGCGCCAGATGCACTGGCCACCGGGCTGACCGGACGCCACCGTCCAAGGCGAGAAGCCTCCCGCCCATCGCCCTGGACCTTGTACGAAAAGTCGTCGAGCGAAGGTCAGGCAAGGCGCAACGACCAACGGGAGTAACAGCCGAAGGCTGACCCGAAGGGCGAGCGCGAGCGAGTCAATCGGCCGAAGAAGCGCAGTTTACGCGTTGTAAATGAGCATTCTGATCGGACTCGCGCACGAGGCCGATTTCAACGCAGCATCACGCGCGAAGCCCGCAGGCACTTTTCGTACAGAGCCTGGGCCTGACGCCCGTCAAGCCATGGCCCACACCTTGGGTTAGAATGCCCGCCGGAATTCCACGGAGGTGCCGCATGGCCAGCGAACGTTCCTACTCCCCCGCCGACCGCTTGCTGCTGCAAGCTGATGCCGCGCTGCGCACCCTGCTGCCGTTCACCGGCCAGCCCTTCCGTCCGTCCCCCGCCGATGGCCAGCCCGATGCCGAACTCAAGTCAGAAGACGCCCGCCATATCGCCGGGCTGATGCGCATCAACCACACCGGAGAAGTTTGTGCCCAGGCGCTCTACCAGGGCCAGGCACTGACCGCCAAGTTGCCGGACGTGCGCTCCGCCATGGAGCACGCCGCCGAGGAAGAGATCGACCACCTCGCCTGGTGCGAACAGCGCATCCGCGAACTGGGCAGCCGCCCGAGCGTCCTCAACCCGATCTTCTATGGCCTGTCCTTTGGCGTCGGCGCCGTGGCCGGGATGATCAGCGACCGGGTCAGCCTGGGCTTCGTCGCCGCGACCGAGGATCAGGTGTGCAAACACCTCGACGAGCATCTTGAGCAACTGCCGGCCGAAGACGCCAAGTCCCGTGCCATTCTTGAGCAGATGCGTACCGACGAAGAGCAACACGCCACCAGCGCGCTGGAAGCCGGCGGCCTGCGCTTCCCGGCCCCGGTGAAGTTCGGCATGACTTTGCTCTCCAAGGTCATGACCAAGACCACCTATCGGGTCTGAACCCCGCACATGAAAAAGGGCGCCTTCTCAGGCGCCCTTTTTCGTTTCCCGCTGCGGACCGCCTCAGTGAGGCACGTTCCGCGCGTAGAAGATTTCCAGCATCTCGTGACGCACACGCGTTTCGACTTCCTTGCGCTGCTCGGCAGTCAGGTTGCGGGTCGCATCGCCGAACAGGTAATTGTCCAGTTCGAAGTCCTTGAGCAGCATCTTAGTGTGGAACATGTTCTCCTGGTACACGTTGACGTCCGTCATCTGATAGGCGTCCTGGGTGTCATTGGAGAGGTAGTTCTGGATCGAGTTGATCTCGTGGTCGATGAAGTGCTTCTTGCCTTCCACATCACGGGTGAAACCGCGTACGCGGTAGTCGACAGTGACGATGTCCGAGTCGAACTGATGGATGAGGTAGTTCAGCGCCTTCAGCGGGGAAATCACGCCGCAGGTAGAGACATCAATGTCCACGCGGAAAGTGGCGATACCCGACACCGGATGGATTTCCGGGTAGGTGTGAACGGTGATGTGACTCTTGTCGAGGTGCGCCAGGATGGTTTCCGGCAGCGGACCTGGAGACTCCTCGATCTGGCTGTCGGTGGGGGTCACCGGCTGCTCGGAGATCAGGATGGTCACGCTCGCACCCTGGGGATCGTAATCCTGGCGGGCAATATTGAGGATGTTGGCACCTATGATGTCGACCACGTCGGTGAGGATCTGGGTCAGGCGCTCGGCGTCGTACTCTTCGTCGATGTACTGGACGTAGGCCTGCTGGTCCTCGGGGGTCTCTGCGTAGCAGATGTCATAGATGTTGAAGCTCAAGGTCTTCGTCAGGTTGTTGAACCCGTGGAGCTTGAGTTTGCTTTTCACCGTTGAGAGCTCTCTGTGCATATGCGGCTCTGCCGCGTGGTTGAGCATGCCCGTCAGAAGCGCACGACACTTCTGCGTAGGACGGTTTACACCTCTTCGCGTTGGCGATTGTGGTCGTAGGTTCGGGGCCCGACGCCCCGGAAATTGGAAGGGGGCGAATTATGCAGACGACGGGCGCCATCTGCCAGAGTTTGCCGTGCAAATATGATGGCCGGATGTCTTCAGACGACCGGCCATCGGAGCCGGGTCAGGCGCTCAGCTCGACAATCTCATAGTCATGCGTGATCTCAACGCCGGCGCGGCCGAGCATGATCGAGGCCGAGCAGTACTTCTCCGCGGACAACTCCACCGCACGCTTGACCTGGGCCTCCTTGAGGCCGCGGCCTTTCACCACGAAGTGCACGTGGATCTTGGTGAAGACCTTGGGGTCCTCATCGGCGCGCTCGGCGTCGAGGAAGGCTTCACAGCTTTCCACCGGCTGGCGGGATTTTTTCAGGATGCTCACCACGTCGAAGTTGGTGCAGCCGCCGAGGCCGAGCAGCAGCATTTCCATCGGGCGCACGCCCAGGTTGCGACCACCGGACTCGGGCGGGCCATCCATCACGACCGCGTGGCCACTGCCGGACTCGCCAAGGAACAGGGCTTCGCCTGCCCATTGGATGCGTGCTTTCATCGCCTGGAACTCCGCTCGGAAAAAGGTGCGGTAGCTTATCACAGCGCCTTTTCCACGCCGGGCCCGAAATACTTCCCGGACAGGTGTTAGGTGCGTCGCAAAATCACATTGTCGAATCAGGGGCCTCTGTTAAGCTGGCGCCGGATTACTGGCACACTTAGCCAGACAACTATTAGAAAATTGCCTGTTGGACAAAGGCTTACCTTCTCTTTTTCGGGACTCGGGCATGGTCGCAATCACCCTTACACCAAAAATAAAGAGCCTGGACAAACTACTCGCGCATTGTCACCGCCGCCGTTATACGGCCAAGAGCACCATCATCTACGCGGGCGATCGCTGCGAAACTCTCTTCTTCATCATCAAGGGCTCCGTCACCATCCTGATCGAAGATGACGATGGCCGGGAAATGATCATCGCCTACCTCAATGCCGGGGACTTCTTCGGCGAGATGGGCCTGTTCGACAAGGAAGGCTCCGAGAAGGAACGTAGCGCCTGGGTCCGCGCCAAGACCGAGTGCGAAGTGGCGGAACTGAGCTACGCCAAGTTCCGCGAGCTGACCCAGCAGGATCCTGAAATCCTCTACGCCCTGGGTAGCCAGATGGCCGACCGCCTGCGCAACACCACGCGCAAGGTGGGCGACCTGGCGTTCCTCGACGTAACCGGTCGCGTGGCCCGCACGCTGCTGGACCTGTGCAAGCAGCCCGATGCCATGACCCATCCGGACGGCATGCAGATCAAGATCACCCGCCAGGAAATCGGCCGCATCGTCGGCTGCTCCCGTGAGATGGTCGGCCGCGTACTCAAGAGCCTGGAAGAACAAGGCCTAGTGCATGTGAAGGGCAAGACGATGGTGGTCTTCGGCACCCGCTGAGGCCACACACGAAAAAGCCGGCGCAAGCCGGCTTTTTCGTGTCCGAAGCAAAGACCCGGGTCAGTCGGGATCGATACCCGCCACCACGCGATTGCGCTCGGGGAAGAACAGTCGGCCCAGCTCGACGCCCGGTTCCTCGGCGCGCATGAACGCCTCGCCCACCAGGAACGCGTAAACACCACTGACTTCCATCAGCTCCACGTCGGCGCGATTGAGAATGCCGCTCTCGGTGATCACCAGGCGATCGCGCGGAATGCGCGGCAGCAGGTCGAGGGTGTTTTCCAGGCTGACCTCGAAGGTGTGCAGGTTACGGTTGTTGATGCCCACCAGCGGGGTATCCAGGCAGTTCAGCGCGCGGTCCAGTTCGTCACCGTCATGCACTTCCACCAGCACATCGAGCCCGACGTCCTTGGCCGTGGCGGCCAGCTCCTTCATGTGGACGTCATCCAGAGCGGAAACGATCAGCAGGATGCAGTCGGCACCAATGGCGCGGGCTTCGACCACCTGGTAGGGATCGACCAGGAAGTCCTTGCGGATCACCGGCAGCGAGCAGGCCGCACGGGCCTCCTGCAGGTAAGCATCGGCACCCTGGAAGAAATCGATATCGGTCAGTACCGACAGGCACGCCGCGCCGCCGGCTTCGTAGCTCTTGGCGATCTGTGCCGGCAGGAAGTTCTCGCGCAACACGCCCTTGCTCGGCGACGCTTTCTTCACCTCGGCGATCACCGCCGGCTCGTAGCGTTCGGCACGCTCCAGCAGCGCGCGGGCGAAGCCGCGAGGGGCATCGGCGGTGCGTGCCAGGGCTTCGAGCTCAGCCAGGGAAACGCGGGCGCGACGTTCGACCACTTCCTCGGCCTTGCGCGCCAGGATTTTCTCAAGAACGGTTGGGATGCTCACGCTTCATTCTCCACTCGGAACACCGCGGTAAAGGAGGCCAGCTCGTCCAGCTTCTCGCGGGCGAGGCCTGTGTGCAGGGCATCCTGGGCCAGGCTCACGCCTTCTTTCAGGCTGGAAGCCAAATCAGCGGCATAAAGCGCTGCGCCGGCGTTCAGCACGATCATGTCGGCAGCCTTCTGGCCATTCTCGGTCTTGCGCCGGCCGAGTGCATCGCGGATCAATTCCAGCGACTCCTGCGGGCTGCCCACGGTCAGGCCGATCAGACTCTGGCTCTTGATGCCGAAGTCCTCGGGCTGGATCTGGTACTCGGTCACTTCGCCGTTTTTCAGCTCAGCGACGTGGGTTGGCGCAGCGAGGCTCACCTCATCCAGGCCGTCACGGGAATGCACGACGAGGATGTGCTCGCTGCCCAGGCGCTTGAGCACCTCGGCCAGCGGGCGGCACAGGGCCTGGCTGAACACGCCGACCACCTGGTGTTTCACCCCGGCCGGATTCGTAAGCGGGCCAAGCATGTTGAACAGGGTGCGCAGACCCAGCTCACGGCGCGGGCCGGCGGCGTATTTCATGGCCTTGTGGTGGACCTGGGCGAACATGAAGCCGACGCCGATGCTTTCGATGCAACGCGCCACCTGCTCCGGCTTGAGGTCGAGGTAGATGCCGGCGGCTTCCAGCACATCGGCGCTGCCGGTCTTGCCGGACACCGCGCGGTTGCCATGCTTGGCCACCTTGCCACCTGCCGCTGCGACCACGAAGGTGGCGGCCGAGGAGACGTTGAAGATGTTGGCGCCATCGCCACCGGTGCCCACCACGTCGACCACATGGTTGAGACTGGAGAGCTCCACGCGGGTGGCCAGCTCACGCATGACCGAAACGGCACCGACGATCTCCTCGATAGTTTCGCTCTTCATGCGCATGCCCATGAGGAAAGCGCCGATCTGCGCGTCAGTGCATTGACCGGTCATGATCAGGCGCATCACGTCCTGCATTTCTTCAGTGGTCAGGTCCAATTGGTTGACCACCCGGTTCAGGGCTTCCTTGATGTCCATCAGCGCGCTCCACCGGTCTGTTTGAGGAAGTTGGCCAGCAGTTCATGGCCCTGTTCGGTAAGGATGGACTCCGGATGGAATTGCACACCCTCAATGTTCAGCGTTTTGTGACGCAGCCCCATGATCTCGTCCACCGAGCCGTCTGCATGCTGGGTCCAGGCGGTGACTTCCAGCTCGTCGGGCAGGGTATCCAGCTTTACCACCAGGGAATGGTAGCGGGTGACGGTCAGCGGGTGGTTCAGTCCTTCGAACACACCCTGGTCCTTATGGAACACCGGGCTGGTCTTGCCGTGCATGGCCTGGCGCGCGCGGACCACGTCGCCACCGAAGGCCTGGCCAATGCTCTGGTGGCCCAGGCAGACGCCAAGGATCGGCAGCTTGCCGGCGAAGTGGCGGATCACCTCCAGCGACACGCCCGCCTCGTTGGGCGTGCAGGGGCCGGGGGAGACCACAATGCGTTCGGGGTTCAGCGCCTCGATCTCGGCGATGGAGAGCTCGTCGTTGCGGATCACATGCACATCCGCGCCCAGCTCACCGAGGTACTGCACCACGTTGTAGGTAAAGGAATCGTAGTTGTCGATCATCAGCAGCATATGCGGATTAACCTCTTGATTTTACTGAGCACTCAACCCAATCACCAGATTTGATACCCGCTTAGATACCCGCTTTTCCTTTGGATACCCCTGCGTCGACGATCGTGAAGCGCCCGCACTAAAGCCGGGATTCTCGCATGTATCGCGCTGCAGCAGAAATGCCTGGCCAAGTGCTGCTGAAGAGGGACACACATGCCCCCGACTGACCACTGGCACCGCAGGCAGCTGTAAGGTGCGGACAACCTTCTCGTGAGACAGACCGGCCTCAAGCTTGAGGCGCAGACATTCTTTGATGTTTCGCACGGCTAGTCGCGGCGCCGCCATCCCTCGTCTCCCGAAATCGGGCGAGGGAGGCGGTCACGTCAGGTCATGCGCAATGAAGGGGAAGGTTTTCGCTAAGCCGTGACTGACCATGTCGGTAAGCCGCGATCCACCTGGCGGTCGATGCGCACGGTTTACCTGTGGCTTTCGAGATTGCCGGAGGCGACGTCAACGACTGTACAGCGGCCCCCGCACTGATTGCACAGCTACCGTCTGCCGAGGTAATTGTGGCGGACAAGGGCTATGACATTGAGCGCATCCGCGAACAGATCGCGGTGCAAGGGGCCCGACCGGTGATACCCAGGAAGCGCAACTCGATCAAGGGCAATGCCGGTCTGGACCGGGGACCGTATCGCTACCGACATCTGGTCGAGAACGCCTTTACGCGGCGCAATTACCGGCCTGTGGCGTTCCGCCATGACAAGCTGAAGCGGAATTACGAAAGCCTGGTAGCCATGGCCTGCGGCTTCCTCTGGCTACCCATGTGAAACGTCAACAGCCCCTAAGAGGGTGTAGACAAAATCATGTAGTGAGCCGGCGCGCGAGTATGCGTGCCTCGGCCAGCCACACCCACGCCTCGCTCACGGCGAGCAGTCGGTCGTGGTGCATGATCAGTCGCCGAGCCCTCTCATTCCAGGCATGAGTCCGCTCCACCACCCAACGCTTGGGCATAACCACGAAGCCGGTCGGGGCGCCGACACGCGGCGGGTCTTTGTGGCCATCGCTCTTTCCTTATTGCGACCGGGGATGCACGCCGCGCTGGAGATGGCCGTTGCACGCTGTCAGCGACAAGCGGAGGTGCTGCTGCACTCGGATCGCGCCCAATACTGCGCCTACGACTATCAAGCCTTGCTTCGGCGACATCGAATCGTGCCAGCCATTCACGTCCGGGGAACTGCTGGGACAACGCCGCGATGGAGAGCTTCTTCCGTTCGCTGAAGGCCGAGCGGGTGTACCTGATGCGCTATGCCAGCTACCAAGAGGCGAAAACCGACCTGTTCGACTACATCCGCTTTTACAATCACCGCCGTCGCCACACGACGCAGGGCTATCTCAGTCCGATGGAGTTTGAGCGGCGCTATTCGAGCAGTAACTCTTAACTACCTGTCCACCAGCTCCGGGACAGACCAATAAGCGCCCACAGGCCGCGGCGTCAAACTAAGAACCGGACCAGGAACGTAGGGCGGCGGTCAGCACGCGATTGCTGGTCCAAGCCGAGCGGCATCTTGAAGGTGGTCGGTAGCCAGGCTGCTCCACAGCGCTCTCCCGATAACGCAAGAAATACGCAACCAGTATTCGCGGCCGGCTCCGCACAAAACCGATGCACCCCGCCCCATCCCTGTGCACGTTCGGCGCACGGTTTCCGCTGAATAACACCTCGACGCCCGCCCGATCCGCCACTCCAGCGCGTTGGCACACTTCATGCCTTTGTACTTTTATTCAAGTTACATGAATGAAGATCATGTCCATTCAACATGAGGCACTACCAATGAAACGTCATGCGCTCCAAGCCTTGTCCCTGTCGCTGGTCACACTTTTCACCGCCTCCATGGCCCAGGCCGGGGACTTGATGCAACGGATTAAGGAGAAGAACGAGATCGTGGTCGCCACCGAGGCCCGCTTCGCCCCCTTCGAGTCGGTGGAGAACGGCAAGATCGTCGGCTACGGCGCGGACCTGATGCATTACGTACTGGGGGCCGACCTGCCCGGGGTCGACGTGCGTCAGCTGGACCTGCCCTTCCAGGGCATCCTGCCGGGCCTGGACTCGCGCAAGTTCGATTTCGTGGTCACCTCCGTCACCGTGAACAAGGCCCGCTTCGAGCAGTTCGCCTTTACCGTACCCATTGCCGAATCCACCGTGGCCCTGCTCAAGCGCGCCGACGATGGCTCGCTGAAATCCCTGGCGGACCTCAACGGCAAGGTCATCGGTTCCCAGTCCGGCTCCGGCCAGCTGGCGGTGCTGCAGGATTACGATGCCAAGCTCAAGGCCGCCGGCCAGCCGGGGATCAAGGAGATCAAGCAGTACGTCGGCTTCGATGAGGCCTACGCCGACCTCGCCACCGGCCGCCTCGACGGCGTCGCCCAGTCGCTCTCCAACCTCGGCCCGCTGATGAAGGCGCGTCCCGGCGTGTTCGACACGCTGCCGGAAATGGTCGGCCCCACCACCTACTTCGGCTGGGTAGGCCGCAAGGACGCCGACAGCGCCAGCCTGGTGAAGCTTTTCAGCGACGGCATCGCCCGGGCCAATGCCGACGGCACCCTGAAGACGCTGCAGCAGAAGTGGTTCGGCTTCACCATGGAACTGCCCGCCGACGCCATGCCGGCCCCGAGCATCTGAGTAGCCGGCGATGAATGACTTCAGCGGACGCCTCGCGCTCTACTGGCCCGCCCTGCTCGACGGCGCCCTGACCACCTTGTGGCTGTGCGCCGCTGGCATGGTCCTGGGCTTCGTCCTCGGCGTGTTCCTCCACCTGCTCGGCCATGGCCGCAGCCGGGGTGGCGCGGCGTTCGTCAGGGTCTACGTCAGCTTCTTCCGTGGCACGCCGATACTCGCCCAGTTGTTGCTGCTGTTCTACCTGCCCTCGGCCCTCAACCTGGACGTGCCGCCCCTGGCGGCGGCCGCCCTGGCTCTGGCGCTGAACACCGCGGCCTACCAGTCGCAGATCCTGCGCAGCGGCTTCGCGGCCATTCCCAAGGGGCAGCTGGAAGCGGCCGCCATCTTCGGCATCGGCAAGTGGAACACGCTGATCCATATCCAGCTGCCCCAGGTCCTGCGGCTCACGTCACCAGCGCTGATCTCCGAGTTGATCGATGTGATCAAGGTCTCCGCCGTGGTCTCGGTCATCTCCATCACCGACCTGATGCGAGTCAGCCAGCAACTGGTTTCCCAGACCTACCGACCCCTGGAGGTGTACCTGGTGGCAGCGCTGTTCTACCTCGCGCTGACCAGCCTGCTGAGCCTGCTCGGCCGGATGCTTGAACGCCGTTGGCAGGAGCGCGCCTGATGCACGAGATCCTCATTCACCTGCCGGACTTCGGCACCGCGCTGCTGGTCACCCTGGGCGTCAGCCTGGCCGCCGCACTGCTGGGGCTGCTGCTCGGTTTCAGCCTGAACGCCCTGCGCCTGGCCCTTCCCGCATTCGCCGGCCCTTACCGGACCTACATCTGGCTGATCCGTGGCACGCCCTTCCTGGCCCAGCTCGCCGTGGTCTATTTCGGCCTGCCGGTGCTCGGGCTGCGGCTCGACGCGGTGGACGCCAGCATCCTCGCCCTCGGCCTCTACAGCGCCTCCTACTTCGCCGAACTGTTTCGCTCCGCCTGGTCCAGCGTGCCCGCCGGACAACTGGAAGCTGCCAGGGTCCACGGCCTCACCCGGCGCCAGGTGTTCTGGCATATCCAGGCGCCCCAGGCCTTCGCCTTCGCCCTGCCACTGCTGGGCAACCAGGTGATCCTTACCATCAAGGAAAGCGCCGTGACCTCCATCATCACCGTGCCGGAGCTGACCATGACCGCCGGGCGAATCGTTTCCACCACCTTCTCTTACGTCGTGCCCTACGCGCTCCTGGTACTGAGCTACTGGCTGCTGACCACCTCGGTGGCGGCCCTGGCCGAGTACCTCGCCCAGCGCACGACGCGCCACCTGCGAGGCTGATGCGATGAGCACACTCCCCCTTCTGGAACTGCGCGGCGTAGGCAAGTCCTATGGCCCCCACCGCGTGCTCGAGGGCTTCGACCTCAGCGTGCGTCCTGGCGAGATCGTCTCCCTGATCGGTCCCTCCGGCTCCGGCAAGACCACCGCCCTGCGCTGCATGAATTTCCTCGAAACCTATGACGAGGGCGAAATCTGGATCGACGGCCAGTTGCTGGGTTACAGCGGTCCCCGCCGCCAGGCCAGGGACCGCGACAGCGAGGCACGCATCGACGAGATCCGCAACCCCCTGGCCATGGTCTTCCAGCAGTTCAACCTCTGGCCCCACATGACCGTGCGGGAGAACGTCATGGCGCCCCTGGTCCTCGGCAAGCACATGACCAGGGCCGACGCCCGCACCCTGGCCGAATCCGCCCTGGCGCGGGTGGGACTGGCGGCCAAGGCCGACACCTACCCGGCGCGTCTCTCCGGCGGCCAGCAACAGCGGGTCGGCATCGCCAGGGCGCTGGCGGTGAAGCCGCGCCTGATGCTGCTGGACGAACCCACTTCGGCCCTGGACCCGGAGCTGGTGGAAGAGGTGCTGCAGGTGATCCGCAGCCTCGCGGACGACGGGATGACCATGGTCATGGTGACCCACGAGATGAGCTTCGCCGCGCAGATCTCCAGCCAGGTCGTGTTCATGGAGGCTGGACGGATCGTCGAGACCGGCGCCCCCGGGCCGCTGTTCCAGGCGCCGAAGACCGAACGCCTGCGGCGCTTCCTCACACCCTGGTACAACCGCAGCCTGGTGGCCCGTCAGGAGGTGCCGGCATGAGCGCCCCGGCCGCATTGGCGGCGGTCCGTGCCGAGCGCCTGCACAGCCTGCTGGAGACCCTGGCCGGCTTCGGTCCCGGGGAAAACGGCGGCATGGACCGTCAGGCGCTCTCCGAGGGCGACCTGCTGGCCCGCGCCTGGCTGATCGAGCGCACCCAGGCCCTGGGCTGCCGGGTCTGGACCGATGGCTGCGCCAACCTGTTCATCCGCCGCGACGGCCGCGAGGACCTGCCGCCCGTGATGACCGGCAGCCACATCGACACCCAACCCAGCGGCGGCACCCTCGACGGCTGCTACGGCGTGATGGCCGGACTGGAATGCCTCCACGCCCTGGAAGACGCCAGTATCCGCACCCGCCGGCCCATCGAACTGGTGGTCTGGACCAATGAAGAAGGCAGCCGCTTCAGCCCCGGCGCCATGGGTTCCAGCGCCTTCGTAGAGCCCGCGCGGCTGGAAGGCTATCGGCCCAACCGCGATGCCGCGGGCGTCTCCCTGGGAGAGGCCCTGGATGCCCACGCCCGGCGCTTCCCCGGCCTGCCCCAGCGCGCGCCCATCGCCGCCCACGCCTTCATCGAGCTGCACATCGAGCAGGGCCCGGTCCTGGAACAGGCCGGCATTCCCCTCGGCGTCGTCACCGGCATCCAGGGCGTGCGCTGGTACCAGGTGCGCTGCAAGGGCACCTCCGCCCACGCCGGCACGACGCCCATGTCCATGCGCCGCGACGCCCTGCTGCTGGCCATGACCTGCCTGCCCCCCATCGACGCCCTGGCCGAACGCCTGGCCGGTGACGACAAGCGCCTCACCTTCGGCCGCTGGAACGTGAAGCCCAACGCCATCAACACCATCGCTGGCGAGGTGGTCTTCACCCTCGACTTCCGCCATGCCGACCCGGCGGTGCTGCACGCCTTCGACGCGAGCCTGGCCGCCTGCCTGCCGGCCGACACCGAAGTGGAGTGTCTGTTCAGCCACGCCCCCACGACCTTCCACCCCGCCGTGCTCGACGTGCTGGAGCAGGCCTGCGACGCCACCGGCCTGGCCCGGCTGCCGATCCGCTCCGGCGCATTCCACGACGCCATGTACCTGGCCGGGCACTGCCCCACCGGCATGCTCTTCGTGCCAAGCCGCGCCGGCATCAGCCACAACCCCCTGGAATTCACCGAACCCGCGCAATTGGAAGCAGGCACCCGAGCCCTGGCCTGGGCCCTGGTTTCACTCGCCGAACAGCCCTAGAACCACAGGAGTCACCATGAACACCATCACCCATTCCCACGACTACCCCGGCTGCTGCCACACCGACAACGGCTCGTCCCTGGGCCTGAACGCCACCCTCCACGAGCCCATCTCCGCCGACGGCACCCCGGTGCTCGGCGAGACCTACACCGTACCCGCGCGCTGCGGCCGCGCCGTGCGCCTGAAGGCCGGCCAGGTCATCAAGATCACCAACACCCACGGCACCCAGGTGTGCGATACCTGGCTGTTCAATGCCGAGGACCTGAGTGAATTCCTCTCCATGGAACACGCCCGCGTCCACTGCGATCGCATCATTCCCCAAGTGGGCGACGCCCTGTTCAGCAACCGCCGCCGCGCCATCGGCACCCTGCTCAGCGACACCTCCCCCGGCATCCACGACACGCTAATGGCCGCCTGTGACCTGCACCGCTACACCAACCTCGGCGTAGATGGCTACCACGACAGCTGCGCCGACAACATGCGCCTGGCCCTTCAGGCCATCGGCCTGCGCTCCCGGGAAGTGCCACAACCGTTCAACCTGTGGATGAACATCCCGGTCAAGGCCAACTACAGCGTCGAGTGGTTGCCGCCGGTCTCCAAGGCCGGTGACTACGTGGAAATCCGTGCCGAAATGGACGTGGTGGTGGTGATGTCCGCCTGCCCGCAGGACATCGTCCCGATCAACGACCTGAACCCGGTCGAAGTCCAGTTCTCCGTCCACGCCTGACCCTCGGCGGCGCTGTGGACGACGGGCATCCCGTCCCTCTAGGATGCCTGTCGCCACGCCCGCCCGACCCCAGCCACGAGGGATACATGTCGAAGCCCGGCAAGCCACCCACCATCAAGGCCCAGCACACCGACGGCCTACCCAGCCTGGGCGTTCGCCTGCGCCACGCGCGCAAGGTGGCGGGCCTGACCCTGAAGCAGGTGGCCGAGGCCGCTGGCTGTTCGGAAAGCCTGATTTCCAAGCTGGAGAACGACGCCGCCTCGCCGTCCCTGGCCATGCTCCACCGCCTGGCCCGCGCCCTGGGCAGCAACGTCTCGGAACTCACCTCCGAGGACTGGGTATCGGAAGAGCCGGTGCTGCGTGCCGGCGCCCGCCAGATCAATCGCTTCGCCCGCAGCGGCAACAGCGGCTACATCGACCTGGAACGGGTCACCCATCCGCAGAAGGGCGGCCTCCTGCAAGGCGATATCCACATCATCGCCCCCGGCATGGTCAGCGAGATGATCGAGCACGCCGGCGAGGAAATGGGCTACGTGATCGAGGGCTGCCTGGAACTGACCCTGGGCGAAACCACCTACCTCCTGGAAGCCGGCGACTCCTTCCACTTCCCCAGCAATCTGCCCCACGGCTATCGCAACCCCGGCAAGGCGGTGGCACGGATTCTCTGGGTGAACACCCCCGCCACCTTCTGACGGCCCGGCCCGTACAACGGGCCCGGGTACGCCCTACTCCCCCATCAGGTCCTGCAACCGCTGGCGCAGCCAGCTTTCCGCCGGGTCGCTGTCCAGCAGGCTGAGCCAGACCATGTCCAGCTCCAGCACCGGGCTGTCGAAGGGCAGCGGCTCGCAGCGCAGCTGGCCGGAGGCGGCCATGGCCTCGGCGGTGTAGTCCGGCAGGCTCACCAGCAGGTCGGTGCCGGCCAACAGGCCCGGCAGCGCGCTGAACTGCGGCACCGAGAGCACCACCTGGCGCTTGCGGCCCAGGGCCTGCAGCCACTCATCGGCCATGCCGTGGATGCTCGCGGTGTGGGACACCTGCACGCGGGGCCGAGCGCAGTATTCGTCCAGGCTCAGGGGCGCCTCCCCGCCATCAGCCCGCAGGACCTTAGCGTGGACCCGGCGCAGGCGCTTGCGCTTGGCGTTGGCCGGCAGGTCACGGGTACGGGTGATGCCGACGGTGATGTCGCCATTGGCCAGCAGTTCGGGAATCCGCCAGTAGTCGGCGTGCTGGACCACGATGACGATGTTCGGTGCCTCGCTGCGCAGGGCCTGCAGCACCGGCGGCAGCAGGGCGAAGCTGACGTCGTCGGAAAGCCCGATGCGGAAGGTCATGCTGCTGGTGGCCGGGTCGAACTCGTGGGTCAGGCTCAGCGCCACGGACAGGGCGTCCAGGGCCGGCGACAGGTGCTGGTAGATCTGCTCGGCGCGGGCGTTGGGCTCCATGCGGTGGCCGATGCGCACGAACAGCGGGTCGTTGAACAGCCCGCGCAGGCGATTGAGCGCCGAGCTGATGGTGGGCTGGCCGAGGAAGAGCTTTTCCGCCGTGCGGGTGACGTTGCGTTCCTGCATCAGGGTCTCGATCACCACCATCAGGTTGATGTCGGCCTTGCGCAATTCGTTGCGGTTCATCCCCTGCTGCTCCTGCCGGTACCGGTGGTGACGCTCGCTGGCAAGGATAGGTTCGCCGGGGCGGCCACGAGCGGTGGATGGACAGGAGCGGCCGTCGCCGGGCGTTGGGGTGCGGTCATGGGCAGTGATTTCAGAAGGTCGGTGTCAGGGAGCCGGTGGACGGCGCATCCGGCGCAACGCACTGTTGCGCGAATCACCCCTTGAAGGGCCATTATCCGGATGATTAGATAGCATCCTAATAGATAGCCTGCATTCTTTATACATGCCAGTCGAATCCCTTCATCTGCAAGTCAGCAGCCGCCTGGTGATCAGCGGCCGCAACTGGCGCCGCACCTGCCAGGAAAGCCTGTCCGGCTTCGGCATCAGCGAGGCCTGCTGCGGGCCCCTGCTGACCATCGGCCGCCTCGGCGGCGGAATACGCCAGGTGCAACTGGCCCAGGCCATCGGCATCGAGGGCCCGTCCCTGGTGCGCCTGCTGGACCAGCTCTGCGAAGCCGGCCTGATCGAACGCCAGGAAGACCCCAGCGACCGCCGCGCCAAGATCCTCAACGTCACCCCGACGGGCTGCGAGCTGTCCGCCAGGCTGGAAAGCGAGCTGATCCTGCTGCGCCGCGAGGTCCTGGCCCACCTGCCCGAAGCCGACCTGCAGGCCGCCCTGCGCGTGTTCGACGCCTTCGACCGCTTCAGCCAGGCGCAATGACCGTGCCGCAACTGCCTCCCGCCCGCGACTGGTTCTATTCGATCAAGGTGTTCGCCGCCTCCATGCTGGCGCTGTACATCGCCCTCTACATGCAGCTGCCCCGCCCCTACTGGGCCATGGCCACGGTGTACATCGTCGCCAACCCCTTCGTCGGGCCCACCAGTTCCAAGGCCCTGTATCGCGCCCTGGGCACCCTGCTGGGCGCCGGCGCGGCGCTGTTCTTCGTGCCGCTGCTGTCCCAGCAGCCCCTGCTGCAGAGCCTGGTGGTGGCGCTATGGACCGGCGGCATGCTGTTCCTCTCGATGCATGTGCGCACCGCCGACAAATACGCGCTGATGCTGGCCGGCTACACCATGCCGATGATCGCCCTGCCGGTGGTGGACAATCCCTTGGGGGTGTTCGACCTCGCCTACTCGCGCTTTCTCGAAATCCTCCTCGGCATCATCTGCGCCAGCGTGGTGGGCCGCCTGTTCTGGCCCAGCCGCCAGGCCCCGGTGCTGGCCGGCAACGCCCGCCGCTGGTTCGGTGATGCCCGGGGCTACTGCGCCCTGCAGCTGCAACGGGGCGGCGACCGGCAGAAGCTGGCCCATCTGCGCGCCAACATGATCACCACCTTCAACGGCCTGGAGCTGATGATCGGCCAGTTGCCCCACGAGGGCGCCCACCCGCGGGTGGTGCGCAATGCCCGCGAACTGCGCGAGCGCATGGCCCTGCTGCTGCCGGCGGTGAACACCCTGCAGGACAGCCTCTGCCGCGTGCGAAGCACCGCCCCGCACCTGGCCGACCGGCTCTCCCCCACTCTCACCGGCTGCCTCGATTGGCTGCAAGGCCCGGGCCATGAAGGCACCCGCGCCAGGCTTCGCCGCGAGCTGGAAGAACAGGAACCGGATATCCACAGCCTCGCCGCCCCTGGCCAATCGCTGCTCAGCAGCGCCCTCTACCGGCTGCGCCAGTGGCTCGACCTCTGGCAGGACTGCCGCAGCCTGCACCAGCGCCTCGACGCCGACGACCACAGCCCCTGAACGCCGGTCTACCGCCACTGGCACCTGGGCAACGGCGCGCGCTTCTTCGACCGGGGCCTGATGCTCTACTCCTGCGCCTACATCGTCCTCGGCATCTTCGTCGCCACCCAGCTGTGGATCTGGCTGCAATGGGCCGACGGCGCCAGCGCCGTGGTCCTGGCCGCGGTGGCCTGCTGCTTCTTCGCCACCCTCGACGAGCCGGCGGTGCAGATCCACCGCTTCTTCGTCTAGACCAGTTTCAGCGTGGTGCTGGCCAGCCTCTACCTGTTCCTGGTGCTGCCCAACGTCCACGACTTCCCGCTGCTGGCGCTGGCCTTCGCCGGCCCCTTCATCTGTGTCGGCACCCTTACCGTGCAGCCGCGCTTCTACCTGCCCACCCTGCTAATCGCGGTGAACACCGCCACCTTCATCAGCATCCAGGGCGCCTATGAAGCCAACGTCCAGGAGTTCATCAACGCCAACCTGGCCGGCCTGCTCGGGCTGCTCTTCGCCTTCCTCTGGACCCTGGTGTTCCGCCCCTTCGGCACCGATCTGATGACCCGGCGCATGACCCGCTCCAGCTGGCAGGACCTCGCCGACATGAGCCGCGCGGGTGGCCCAGGCCGAGTCCGCCACCCAGGCGGCGTTGGCGCACTTCGACGGCGTGGTGCTCAACGCCCTGCGCGAGACCCAGACCGCCCTGGCCCAGTACGAAGCCGCCCTGCAACAGCACGCCGCCCTGGAAGAAACCGCCCGCTCGGCACGCCTGAGCGCCGAGCAGACCCATGCCTTCTACGCGGCGGGCCGCGAGTCGTTCCTGGCCGAACTGGATGCCCAGCGCACCCTGGCGACCATCGACGAACAGCTGGCCGCCAGCCAGGGCCAAGTGACCCAGGCGCAGATCGGCCTTTTCATGGCGCTTGGCGGGGGTTGGCAGCAGACCGAGCCGGGCACCTGATACCCCCTGCGGGAATTGATGGGTATCGCAGGTTCAACCCATCCTACGGCTGCGAACCGAACACCCCCTGCGCAAAAAGGTCCCGACCTGCAACCACAGGACGGGGCCCGAAGGAAAGGAGCGGACTCAGCTACGCGCCCGGTCCTGAATACGAGCGGCCTCGACGGGCGACACCTCGCCCTTGTCCTCGGCCTGCGGCTCAGCCGCCAGGCTGCGGCGCAAGCTACGAATCGACTCACCCAGGTCATTCCCCAGGCACTTCAGGCGCTTGCCACCGAACAGCACCAGCACCACCAGCAACAGCACCAGCCAGTGCTTCCAATCGAAGATGCCCATGGACTACTCCTCCAGGTTGGGTTCGGCCCCGCCGCGGGCGGCGGGGCGGGTCGCACTAGCGGACCTCTTCATAGGGCAGGCCGACGTAGTTCTCGGCGATGTTCACCAAGCCGGCATGGGAGTTCAGGTAGTACTCGCGGTCGGCCTCCTGCATCTTCCGGTCCCAGGCGTCCTTGTGGCCTTCGAAGTCGTGCAGCAGGTTGGTCATGAACCAGCTGAAACGCTCGCCCTTCCACACTCGGCGCAGGGCCAGCTCGGAATACTTCTCCAGCAGATCGCTGCGGCCCTCGCCGTACACCTTCACCAGAATGCGGTACAGGTAGCACACGTCCGAGGCGGCTAGGTTCAGGCCCTTGGCGCCGGTAGGCGGCACGATGTGGGCGGCGTCGCCGACCAGGAACAGATGGCCGTACTGCATCGGCTCCACCACGAAGCTGCGCAGGGGCGCGATGCTCTTCTCCAGGGACGGGCCGGTCACCAGGCGGTCGGCCACTTCCCGGGGCAGGCGCGCCTTCAGCTCGTTCCAGAAGCGCTCATCGGACCAGTCTTCCACCTTGTCGGTCAGCGGCACCTGCAGGTAATAGCGGCTGCGGGTGAGGGAACGCTGGCTGCACAGCGAGAAGCCGCGCTCGTGGTGGGCGTAGATCAGCTCTTCGTGCACCGGCGGGGTATCGGACAGGAGGCCCAGCCAGCCGAACGGATAGACCCGCTCGTACTCGGTCAGCACACCGGCCGGGATGGTCTTGCGGGAAACGCCGTGGAAGCCGTCGCAGCCGGCGATGTAGTCGCAGTCGATGCGCAGGGTTTCACCGTCCTTCTCGAAGGTGACGTAGGGGCGCTCGCCCTTCAGTTCGTGCAACTCGACATTGCTGGCCGAGTAGATGATCGGCGCACCACTGGCAGCGCGGGCGTCCATCAGGTCGCGGGTGACCTCGGTCTGGCCGTAGACCATCACGCTCTTGCCGCCGGTGAGTTCGGTCAGGTGGATGGGCACGCGCTTGCCATCGAATACCAGCTCGACGCCCTCGTGCACCAGGCCCTCGGCGTCCATGCGCTCACTGACGCCGGCCTCGCGGAGCATGTCGACGGTCCCCTGCTCCAGCACCCCGGCGCGGATGCGGCCGAGCACGTAATCGGGGGTCTGGCGCTCGACGATGATGCTGTCGATACCGGCCTTGTACAGCAGTTGGCCGAGTAGCAATCCGGAGGGACCGGCACCGATGATGGCAACCTGAGTTTTCATTGTTGTTGTCTCGCAAAAAGGGCTTTAGGCCAAGGGCGCGGGTATGAGCCTGAAGCACGTGGATTTAGGTTCACCTGCATTTTTTGCTGAAATAAATCGGAAAAGAAGGTCAAAATCCCACCAGTAATTGCACTTTTAAAAACATCGTCCGATTATCGAACAACCCTCCCCCGCGCCCCCAGGCCAACCCATGAAGACCAGCATTCCAGGCGTCCCCGTATTCAAGCTCTATGGCGAGAACCAAGCCTGGCCGACCCCCGACCTGCTGCACTGCGAATCCATTCCAAAACGCAGCAGCCTGCACCACTGGGAGATCAGGCCGCACCGCCACGCCGACCTGTTCCAGCTGCTCTATGTGCAGCGCGGCCAGGCGGTGGTGGAGGTGGAAGGCCGGCGTAGCAAAATCCTCGAACCCTCGATCCAGGTCACCCCGCCACTCTGCGTTCACGGCTTCCAGTTCTCCGAGAGCATCGAGGGCTATGTGCTGACCTTGGGGGCGCCCCTGGTGGAGCAGCTGGAGGCGAAGCTCGGCGCGCCCCTGGCGGTGCTGGCCTCCTCGGGTTGCTATCCGGTGGGGGCAGACCGTCGCTACATCAACACTCTGTTCGCTGCCCTGCTTAAGGAGTACGAAGGCAGCGCGCCGTCCCGCGAGCTGGTGCTCAACTCTCTGGTCAACGTGCTCATGGTCTGGATCAGCCGGCGCAGCCAGCAGATCACGCCGCCCAGCGGCCGCGACGAACGCAACCGGCAGTTGCTGGGGCGCTTCATCAAGCTGGTGGAACAGCACTACCGCGAGCACCTGACGGTGGAGGCCTTCGCCCACCGCCTGGACCTGTCCAGCGTCCACCTGAACAACCTGTGCCGCCAACTGGCTGGTCAGACCGCGCTGCAGATCATCCACCAGCGCCTGCTGCTGGAGGCCCGGCGCAACCTCATCTACACCAACATGACCATCGCCCAGGTGTCCGACAGCCTAGGTTTCACCGACCCCACCTACTTCTCGCGCTTCTTCCGCCGCCTCAACGGCCAGACACCCAATGCCTTTCGCCGCGCCGGCGGCCAGGAAGGCTCCGATGCCTTGGGGCCGGCGTCGAGAATTCTCCAGACCGCGGAATTTTCTTAACAGGTTGTCGCCACACCAAAGGCCACCCGCCCCATCCAGGGACAAAAACCGCGAACAGGAAGCCATCTTCGGCAAAAACCGGAACTTAACGACTGGCACGCTAATTGTTTACGGCAGCTTCCGAGCAAGTCACCAGCCTTGCTCGCGCCCAATAACAACAAGGCTGCCTTTCATGAACAAGAAACTCTTCAGCACCCCTATCCTTGCATGCACCACCAGCCTGCTGCTCGCCGGCACCACCCAACTGGCCCAGGCCACCGAAGGCGGCCTGTCGTCCTGGCCGATGGGCATCGAGATCTATGGCATGGGCATCCTGCCGCCGCCCGGAACCTACGGTCAGGTGTTCGTCGGCAACTACCTGGCCGACTCCCTGCGCGACAATGCCGGCGACAAGGCCGCCGACATCGACCTGCGGGTCACCACCATCGTGCCGCGTTTCGTCTGGGTCACCGAGCAGCAGGTGCTCGGCGGCAACCTCGGATTCCACGCCCTGCTGCCGCTCAACGACATCCGCCTGAACATCAAGAACGGCCCCCACGACCATAAGCGCGGCATCGGCGACGCCCACTTCGGCCCGGTGGTCGGCTTCCACCACAGCGACAAGTTCCACACCGCCGTCGGCGTCGACTTCGTGGCCCCCACCGGCAGCTACGACAAGGACGACCTGATCAACCTCGGCAACAACTACTACACCGTGCAGGCGGTGTACGCGATGACCTACACCGACCCCAACGGCTTCAACGCCGATGTGCGCCTGATGCACGACTACAACCTCGAGAACCACGACACCCACTACCAGTCCGGCCGCGAGCTGCACGCCGACTACACCCTGGGCTGGGGCCTAGGCAACGGCTGGGTCGTGGGCGTGGGTGGCCACGCCTACAAGCAGATCAGCGACGACAAGTGCAGCGTCTCCGACTGCGCCGGGGCCGCCCTGGTGGACGCCAATGATGGCAACCGTGGCCGCACCTTCTCCATCGGCCCGGCTGTGCAGTACAGCGGCAAGGGCTGGTTCCTCAGCGCCAAATGGCAGAACGAAAGCGGCGTGCGCAACCGCGCCGAGGGCCAGACCTACTGGCTGAAGTTCACCATGCCCCTCTGAGCCACCCGTGACCGACCAGGGGGGATCACTCCCCCTTGAGCCGATAACTGATCTGGGCGCGGCTCATGCCCAGCATCTGCGCCGCCGCAGTGAGGTTGCCGCCGGTGCGCTCCAGCGCCAGGCGCACCAGGCGTTGCTCGATCTCCTTCAGCGAAGTCCCCAGCACCCGCTCGCGGCCACTGAGAAACGCCTGCAGGTCGGCCAGCTCCGGCTCCACCACCTGCTGCTCGCCATGCGCCGCCTCGCCCCGAGCAGGGCCCTCGCCAGCAGTGGCGTCCAGGCGGCCCTCAGCGGTCAGGCCGATACCGCTGGAACGCAGCGGCTCGCCCGCCTCGGCCAGGTGCACCAGGTCCATCAGCTCACCATTGCCTGCGGCGATCACGCCACGCTCGATCAGGTTCTGCAGCTCGCGGATATTGCCGGGGAAGCGGTAGGTCAGCAGGGCGTTAACCAGCCGCGTGCTGAAACCCAGGGGTTTGAGCCCATGGCGCGTGCTGAACTTGCGCAGAAAGTAGCTCATCAGTAGCGGAATGTCTTCGCGGCGCTCGCGCAGCGGCGGCAGGTGAATGGGGAAGACGTTCAGCCGGTACACGAGGTCCTCGCGAAAGCGCCCGGCCTCCACCTCGCGACGCAGGTCCAGGTTGGTGGCGGCGATGATCCGCACATCCACCGGGATCGCCGTGGTGCCACCCACCCGCTCGATCTCGCCCTCCTGCAGCACCCGCAGGATCTTGCTCTGGGCACTGAGGCTCAGGGTGGCGATCTCGTCGAGGAATAGGGTGCCGCCCTTGGCCCGCTCGAAGCGCCCCGGCCGGGAACGGTCGGCGCCGGTGAAGGCGCCGCGCTCCACGCCGAACAGTTCTGCCTCCAGCAGGGTTTCCGGCAGCGCCGCGCAATTGAGCGCCACCAGCGGCGTATGGCGACGCGGGCTGGCCTGGTGGAGGGTGCGCGCGAAAAGCTCCTTACCCACCCCCGATTCGCCGGTCAGCAGTACGGTGGCCTGGGTCGGCGCGACGCGGTAAAGCTGCTGGCTGGCGGCAACAAAGGCGGCGGAAATGCCCACCATGGCCTGGTCCTCGGGCGGCTCATCCAGCTCTGCCATTTCCGCCTCGTCAGCCGAGCCGTAGGTGCTGCGGCTGAGGAAATCGCTGGCATCCAGGTGAGCCAGGTCGGTGTCGATGTCCTCCCACTGCTCCGCCGGCTTGCCGACGATGCGACAGGCCGAATGGCCCATGCAGCGGCACTCCTGCTCGCGGAACACCACCAGACGTCCCAGCAGGGAGGAGGCGTAGCCGCTGGCGTAGCCCACTTCCATCCAGCAGGCCGGCTCGCTGCCCAGCCCGTAGCTGGCGATGTGCTCGTCGGCCTCCAGGGAGTTGTGCCAGAAGAACTCCGAATAGAAATGGCCGATGCTGGAGTCGATGTCGAAGCGCACCACCTCGACGTTCACCAGGCCCTCCAGCATGTGCAGGCGCGGACCAGCGCTGTAGAGGCTGGCGTGGTCGCCCTCGGGCCACTGCGCGCTGACCTGGGCGGCATCCCGCGCCCCGGCCTGCCAGCCGATTCGCGTCAGCAGGCCGCGGGCCTTGTCCAGGCCAAGGGCCTCCACCAACTCGCGGCGGATGGCGCCGAAGGCGGCCCCCTGCAGCAGCATCATGCGCTGGCCGCAGAGCCAGATATTGCCGTCCTGGGGGGCGAAGGCGACGGTCTCCGCCAATTGCTCGGCAGAAGGCAGCCCGCTGCTGCCGAACTGGTTGGCGTAGTCGACGATCAGGCGCTTCTGCCGGCCGAGCAACTGCTTGAGGAATTTATCCCCCATGGCGCGGCCGGGATTGCTCGAGGATTTGCGAGTCATGGTCATGGGCGGAAGGCAGGAAAAGAGCTATTCAGTATGCCCGCGTGAAATGGCCGGTCAATTGGCCTTTCGGCGCCAACGCTCGCCGTTACCCGATAACCGCACAGTCTCCCGCGAGCCGCTCCGGGAAAGTTTCAGCACCCCGGAGACTTCTCTGCAGAATTTTCCGCGCCAACCGTCTCGCAACCACCCCTGCGCACTCGGCCGCCCTTCGGTAAATATTCATAACTAATTGTTTATAAAGGATAAAACTCAAAACATAAAAGAATGGCACAGTAGTTGTTAAAGGCCTGCTGCGTGCACCCAAGACAACAACAACGCAGGTAACGGCCCCATGAACCGCTTCCCATCGCCAAACCATCCCGCCCGCACCACGGCTTCGTTGTTGATCCCCGACCGTACCGCCACAGGCCAGACGCCCGCGCGTCACGCCTGAGGTGTCACCACGCACCCATACGACCAGCGGATCGCTGCTACCGGCAGCCTTCCGCTCAAACAAGAGAGGCCCCATGGACACCATCCGCCCTGCCTACCAAAACCTCGAGTTACAGCCCCTCGCCGGGCAATGGCGCGCCGGCAGTACCGGTCGCCAGCTGGAGGTCTTCGACCCCTACAACGACCAGGCCCTGCTGAGCATTACCCTGGCCAGCCGCGAGGACCTCGACGCGGCCTACCGCATGGCCCGCGACAGCCAGCGGGAGTGGGCGGCGAAGGCACCGGCCGAGCGCGCCCGGGTACTGCTGGACGCGGTGAAGATCTTCGATGAGCGCCGCGAGGAGATCATCGACTGGATCATTCGCGAGTCCGGCAGCACCCGCATCAAGGCGCAGATCGAATGGGGCGCCGCCCGTGCCATCACCCTGGAGTCGGCCAGCCTGCCAAACCGCGTGCACGGCCGCATCGTCGCCTCCAACATCCCCGGCAAGGAAAGCCGCGTGTACCGCGCGCCGCTCGGGGTGATCGGCGTCATCAGCCCGTGGAACTTCCCCCTGCACCTCACCGCCCGCTCCCTGGCCCCGGCCCTGGCCCTGGGCAACGCCGTGGTGGTCAAGCCGGCCAGCGACACCCCGGTCACCGGCGGCCTGCTGCTGGCGCGCATCTTCGAGGAGGCCGGCCTGCCGGCGGGCGTGCTGAGCGTGGTGGTGGGCTCGGGCGCGGAAATCGGCGACGCCTTCGTCGAACACTCGGTGCCGGCCTTCATCTCCTTCACCGGTTCCACCCAGGTGGGCCGCAACATCGGCCGCATCGCCAGCGGCGGCGAGCACCTCAAGCACGTGGCGCTGGAGTTGGGCGGCAACAGCCCCTTCGTGGTCCTGGCCGACGCCGACCTGGAACAGGCGGTGCACGCCGCCGTGGTGGGCAAGTTCCTCCACCAGGGCCAGATCTGCATGGCGGTCAACCGCATCATCGTCGAGGCCCCCCTGGTGGAGGCCTTCACCCAGCGCTTCGTCGAGCGGGTCAAGGCCCTGCCCTACGGAGACCCGAGCAAGCCCGAGACCGTGGTCGGCCCGGTGATCAACGCCAGGCAACTGGCCGGCCTGAAGGAGAAGGTCGCCACCGCCAAGGCAGAAGGCGCCACCCTGCTGGTGGGCGGCGAGCCCCAGGGCAACGTCATGCCGCCCCACGTGTTCGGTAACGTCACCGCCGACATGGAAATCGCCCGCGAGGAAATCTTCGGCCCGCTGGTGGGCATCCAGTCCGCCCGCGACGCCGAGCACGCCCTGGAGCTGGCCAACCGCAGCGAGTACGGCCTGTCCAGCGCGGTGTTCTGCGGCAGCCTGGAGCGCGGCGTGCAGTTCGCCCAGCGCATCCACGCCGGCATGACCCATGTGAACGACATCCCGGTCAACGACGAACCCAACGCCCCCTTCGGTGGCGAGAAGAACTCCGGCCTCGGCCGCTTCAACGGCGACTGGGCCATCGAGGAGTTCACCACCGACCACTGGATCACACTGCAACACAGCCCGCGGCCCTATCCGTTCTGATGCGGCCGCATCACCGACACCCCGCACCCACCCAATAAAAAACGGAGTACGAAATGTCTTCACTCCTCAACAGCCAAGCTGTGAAACGGCCTCTGCTGGCCGGCCTTGCACTGCCCCTCGCCCTGCTCGCCGGGCAGGCCTTCGCCGATGGCGACGGTCAATGGAAGAGCGGCGAGAACGTCTACCAGAAGGTCTGCGGCCATTGCCACGAACACCAGGTGGGCCCGGTGATCACCGGCCGCCAGTTGCCGCCGCAGTACATCTCCATCGTCGTGCGCAACGGATTCCGCGCCATGCCGGCCTTCCCGGCCTCGTACATCGACGACAAGGCCCTGCAACAGGTCGGCGAGTACATCTCCAAGTCGCCCGCCCCCGCGACCAAGCCCTGAGGTGCCGACGATGAACATCGAACGTCGTACCCTGCTCAAGGGCATGGCTCTGGGCGGCCTGGCCGGCGCCGCCATGGGCGCCTCCAGCCTGGCGATGACCAAGGCCATGCTCGGCGGCCAGACCCAGCCGCTGCCCACCCTGGTGCTGGTGGATGGCCAGGCGGCCGGCAATGCCTTCCTGGCCGGTGTGGGCGCAAGCGCTGCGGCCGGCAAGGCGGAAGTGCAGCGCACCGACCTCGGTCTGGACTTCGTCCTGGGCCTGCAGAAGCGCCTTCTGAGCGGCCAGCCGCAACGCATCATCGGCCTGGTGGATGACGCCAGCGCCGCGCTGATCCTCGACCTCGCCCGCAGCAGCGGTGCGCGGGTGCAGTGGCTTGGCCAGCACAGCGCGCTCGCCGGCGGCACCCGCCACCAGTTGCTCAGCGCCGACAGCGCCCAGGGCTGCGCCCTGCGCCTGGGCCAGCAGCTGCACGCCTGCGGCGGTGGCTTCAGCCTGAGCGGAGAGCACCCCCTGGGCGGCCGGCCCCTGAAGCTGGCCAGCGCCGCGCGCAGCGGCGGCTCCGCGCAATGGGCGGCCAGCCTAGGCCATAGCCTGGCCAGCCTGGGCACCGCCGACAGCGGCGCAGCCCCAGGCCTCGCCAGCCAGCTTCCGGCGCTTGCCGGCCAATTCGTTTCGTTCTCGATCGTGGCTTGAAGGAGCTGACAGATGACCGAGCAAACCAAGAACACCCTGCTTCCCCGTGGCGTGAATGACGCCAACTTCCAGCAAGCCCTGGCCAAGTTCCGCAAGCTGCTGGGCGAGGACAACGTCCTGGTCAAGGACGACCAACTGATCCCCTACAACAAGATCATGATGGCTGTGGACAACGCCGAGCACGCACCGTCCGCAGCGCTCACCGCCACCACTGTCGAACAGGTGCAGGGCGTGGTGAAGATCTGCAACGAGCACGGCATTCCGGTGTGGACCATCTCCACCGGCCGCAACTTCGGTTACGGCTCGGCGGCTCCCGGCCAGCGCGGCCAGGTGATCCTCGACCTGAAGAAGATGAACAAGATCATCCACGTCGACCCGGAACTGTGCACCGCGCTGGTCGAGCCGGGCGTCACCTATGGCCAGCTGTACGACTATATCCAGGAGAACAACCTCCCGCTGATGCTGTCCTTCTCCGCGCCGTCGGCCATCGCCGGCCCGCTGGGCAACACCATGGATCGCGGCGTGGGTTACACCCCCTACGGCGAGCACTTCCTCATGCAGTGCGGCATGGAAGTGGTGCTGGCCAACGGCGACGTCTACCGCACCGGCATGGGCGGGGTAAAGGGCGACAACGCCTGGCAGGTGTTCAAGTGGGGCTATGGCCCGACCCTGGACGGCATGTTCACCCAGGCCAACTACGGCATCTGCACCAAGATGGGCTTCTGGCTGATGCCCAAGCCGCCGGTGTTCAAACCCTTCGAGATCAAGTTCGAGAACGAGTCCGACATCAGCGAGATCGTCGAATTCATCCGCCCGCTGCGCATCGCCCAGGTCATCCCCAACTCCGTGGTGATCGCCGGCGTGCTCTGGGAAGCCTCTACCTGCAACACCCGCCGCTCGGACTACACCACCGAGCCTGGCGCGACCCCGGACGCCATCCTCAAGCAGATCCAGAAGGACAAGAACCTCGGCGCCTGGAACGTCTACGCCGCCCTCTACGGCACCCAGGAACAGGTGGACGTGAACTGGAAGATTGTCACCGGGGCGCTGAAAGCCTTGGGCAAGGGCAGGATCGTCACCGAGGAAGAAGCCGGCGATACCCAGCCCTTCAAGTACCGTGCCCAGCTGATGTCCGGCGTGCCCAACCTGCAGGAATTCGGCCTGTACAACTGGCGCGGCGGCGGCGGCTCCATGTGGTTCGCCCCGGTCAGCCAGGCCCGCGGCAGCGAGTGCGACAAGCAGCAGGCGCTGGCCAAGAAGATTCTCAACAAGCACGGCCTGGACTACGTCGGCGAGTTCATCGTCGGCTGGCGCGACATGCACCACGTGATCGACGTGCTGTACGACCGCACCAACCCCGAGGAAACTCAGCGCGCCAATGCCTGCTTCCACGAGCTGCTGGATGAGTTCGAGAAACATGGCTACGCCGTGTACCGCGTCAACACCGCGTTCCAGGAGCGCGTGGCGCAGAGCTACGGCACCGTCAAGCGCAAGGTGGAACACGCCATCAAGCGCGCCCTGGACCCGAACAACATTCTCGCGCCCGGCAAGTCCGGCATCGACCTCGCCAACAAGTTTTAAAACCAAAAAGGCCTCGCCTGGCTAGCCCGGCGAGGCCTTTTCACGTGTAGGAAACACCATGCTCCACAAGCAACTCATCGCCGCCGGCCTGGCGCTGGCCTCCTCCCTCGCCTTCGCCCAGGGCGACGCCGCCAAGGGCCAAGCCCTGTTTGCCGCCCAATGCGGCTTTTGCCATAGCACCGAAGCCGGCAAGAACCTCATGGGCCCGAGCCTCCACGGCGTGTACGGCCGCGCCAGCGCCCAGGCGCCGGGGTTCCGCTACTCCGCGCCACTCAAGGGTGCCGGCCTTGAGTGGAACGACGCCAACCTGGACAAGTGGCTGACCAGCCCCGCCGCCCTGCTGCCGGGCAACCTGATGATGTACCCGGGCCAGGGCGGCGCGGCGGAACGCCAGGACCTGATCGCCTACTTGAAGAGCCTGAAGTAACCGCCCCGGCCATGGAGGTGGCGGGCGCCACCTCTTGCAGACAAGAACCGATAAAGGAATACCCGCGTGCCTCTCGAACTCTCCCTGCGTAGCAAGACCCTGGTGCTTCTCGGCGCCTGCCTGTTGTCCGTGCTGCTTCCGGCCCTGGTCGGCCTCGGCCTGCTGTCCGACCGCCTCGGCGAGCTCGGTGCGCCCACAGCGCCGGCCTGGCTGATGGCGCTGCCGCCGACGGCCGCCGTGCTGGCCTGGCTGCTCGGTGGCTGGCTGATCCAGCAACGCCTGGTCGCCCCGCTGGGGCAACTGACCGGCTACGTCGAACGGCTCGGCCAGGGCAGCGCCAGCGAGCGGCTGCGCCTGGATCGCCGTGACGAACTGGGGCGCCTGGCCGCCGCCGCCAACGTGCTCAACGATCGCCTCTCGGACACCTTCGCCAGCCTGGGGCAAGGCACCCGGCAACTGGACCGGGCCAGCGACGAGCTGAGCACCATCGCCAGCCACTTCGGCCAGGGCATCCAGGAGCAGAACCAGCGCACCGACCAGGTGGCCACCGCCATGGAGGAGATGTCCGCCGCGGCCCAGGAAGTCGCCGGTGCCACCGCCCAGGCGGCCCGCGCGGCGGACGACGCGGAACAGGCCGCCCAGCAGGGCGAGCAGGCCATGGTGGGCATGGTCAGCTGCATCAACGACGTGCGCGACGAGATCACCAGCACCGCCCGGGTCATCCACCAACTAGAAGTCGACAGCGGACGGATCGGCGAAGTGCTCGAGGTTATCCACAGCATCGCTGAGCAGACCAACCTGCTGGCGCTGAACGCCGCCATCGAGGCCGCCAGGGCCGGGGAAAGCGGCCGCGGCTTCGCCGTGGTGGCCGACGAGGTACGCAACCTCGCCCAGCGCACCGCCCAGTCCACGGCGGAGATCAACGCCATCATCGCCGCCGTGCAGAAAGGTGCGGCTAGCGCGGTGCAGGCCATCGAAAGCGGCCGGCGCAGCAGCGAGAAAGGCGTGGAGTAGGTGCACCTGGCCGGGCGCATCCTCAATGGCGTGACCGACGCGGTACAGACCATCCGCGACATGACGCAGCAGATCGCCACCGCCGCCGAGGAACAGACCCTGGTGGCCGAGGACATCTCGCGCAACCTCAGCCAGCTGGTGGAGATCGCCGTGAACAACGAGGCCAGCGTCCGCGAGACCGAAACCGCCGGCCGCGCGCTGCGCGAGCTGTCAGTTTCGCTGGCCGGGTTGGCGGTGTTGCGGGGGAGTTGAGGGCCGGGATTGGTGTCCACAGCCGGGGGGCTCGCCAGGCTGTTCAGTGAAACGCTGAACGACGAGTTGGCCCCCTCTATTCCGAGGAGCTGCTTCAGCCCAGGGGTAGTCTCATTCTCAGTCTCGGTGCACCGCTATCAACGGTCTCGGTTCGGGTTCCGGTTTCGGTTTCGGTTCGCGACCACGAGCGGTTTCGGTTCGCGGCTATGGCAATTGAGCCTGAGAACTCAATGCTCCGCAGGCTTCGCCAGCGCGCTGCGCATGAATTTCTCGAAGGCGTAATTGTCACCCTCGCCGTAGAGCTCGAGAAAGCGCCGCTGTCGTACTCGCCGTTTGGTGCGTTGTACCTGCCTGATTACCTGCAGCAGCCAGGGAGCAGGATCCCCGCATACCCGCAGGATATCCAAGAGAGTGGGCCAGTCCACTTCGCGTTCGGGTAGGACAAAGACAGCAGCGCCAGCTAGATCGGAGGCAATCTCCTCCCAGGGTGGTTCCAGGCTGATTCCCCAGCCATCCGGAAGCGCCTGAGGAATAGCGGTATCGGTAGGTGCCCACAGGAAATACGCCCACTGCGCCGGATAGCGCGAATGCCCTCCCTCCTCCTCGCGTTCGAACGCCGCGAACAGTTGGATGACGGCGGCGCACCAGCAGCCCGGCCGCCACTCGTCCAGTCGATTGAGTAAAGGATTCGAGCCTGGCTCAGCCCTCCCCATGGCTAGGCGGCCAAACGCTTTAGCTCGGCGACAGTTCGCGCCAACTCGTCGGCAAGCGAACCGGGCAGATGAAACAGGAAAACCCCGGCCAACTGTTCGTAGTACCACAGCGTCCCCGCCTGCCCGGCGTTGAACCGCGAGAACATGGCTGGGCCGTGGGCGTGCAGAGCACTGACAATCGCTCGGGCGTTGTGCAATTTGTCGCAACCCGACACCAGCAACACCTCCGTCAACGCCTCGGCCAGGTGGGCGAGGTAACGCTGCTTGCGAGTGTGCCAATCCCCCTTCTCGCCGTGTGCATCCGGCACGCCATCGGTGCAGGCGAGGACGATGCGGGTAACCCGCTCGCCAAACTGCTCCCGAATCAATGCTTCAGCGTGCGGTCCAGCATCCTCGACGGCGTCATGTAGTAAGGCGGCAATGGTCTGTTCTTCATCACCACCGTGCTCCATCACCAGACCAGCAACACCCAGCAAGTGCGACAGATAGGGGATGCCGGTGGCTTTGCGGGTTTGATTCGCGTGCAAAGTTGTCGCAAGGGCAACGGCGTCGGCGATTCGGTGAGACGGGTAGAAATTGGGGCTCATTTTGACCATCCGTTGTGCAGTCTTTTCACGGCATGAAGCCTATTGCCATTTCCTTCGCTGAGCGTGAAGGCGAAACACCACTGGGCCTCGCCTGCAGCCGCTAGATTACAGACTCCTTAGCAATTCACATGCCTCAGCCCAAGAATATGCTCCAGGTGACGGGCTCCCCTCGAACACCATCAGGTAGCGGAAGTTGCGCCCAGCACACTGCTCCCACAGCCGACCGAGTTCGATCTTACCGTCCGAATCGGAGTTGTCGCGGTCACCTCCCTTGGTCTCCAAGAGCACAATCAACCCGGAGCGCAAGCGCAGTATGAAATCCGGGTAATGATTGATCGGCCCGTTCAAGTAAAAGCCACGCCCACTTGGATTGCGGTGCCACCAGCGTAGGTTCTCGCAGCCAGCCAGGAAGTCGGCCATATGCTCCTCCAGGCCATTACCCCGCTCCTCGCGCAGATACAGACTGTTGTCGGCGGCCACAGGGGCTTTCTGACGCGGGGCGATCTCCTCCGGCAAGCGGTAAAACGGCCGGGTATCCACCTTGTGCAGGTCAATCTACTGGCGAAACCTGCGACGTGCAAAGTCGACCATTTCGCGGCGCACCCGCTGGCGGATGCTATCGACATAAGCATTCTGCTGCTCCAGCACTTCGTCCAGCTGCGCTGGGCTCAGGCGAGCAAGAATTTTGTGAATGTAGGCTTGCAGATCGCTTTCCGCCAGCGGCGGCATCCTGCCCAGCCAGTTACCGACCAACCCGGTCAGTTGGCGACGCTTCGCCTCTGGGTCAAGGCTGGACAGGTAGTCGCGCCATTTGCGGATTTCCGTGTCCTTAAGTCGGATGCGCGTCGGCTCGTAATCGCCCTGCACGTCACCCACCCGCAGTAGGTCGAGCTTTACCAGATCGCCACCGGCCGGCTCCAAGGCGAAATCGTTGACATCGCAGTCGGCCAAGCGAAATTCGTGGTCGAGCAACTGCGCTTTGCCTAGAAGAACGCCACCGTCTTCGTCGGTGAAGATCAGGCCGACTGGCGCCTGACGGAAGAGTTGTGGCAAGCGCAGGGTACGGATCTCTTCGGCAAACGCCGGGCGTAGCGGGTACAGGTCCATTGCGCCTCTCACTTCCGAGGGGATCGGCCGTCCCACCGTAGCGGCACTCGCGGCGGTCAGCTCGACCTGAGCGGCAAGCGCGACTTGCAGGGTCGCGTCGACCACGCTCGAGTTATCCGACGCGGGTTCCGAGCCGTCAAAGTCGATGATCGACAGCAGCTCTTTCTTGGCGTCCTGGGTATGCCCAACCTCGCTGTAGCGCCAGAGTGTCTGGGGAACAACACCTTATTTGACCTCGCTGAGGAAGCGCTTGATGGCCGGAACACCGTTACCATCCGGCCCCCACCAGATGCGCCGGTCGGCATCCAGTTCGCGCAATTTTTCCTCGGAGTAACGCCAGTAGGTACCTGTCGGCGGTTTTTCGATCAGCCGTCCGCCAGGGCACCGAATTGCGTAAGTACCCTGGCTGTAAAAGTTGCGCGCAGAGATATCACCAGGCTTCCAGGAGCCGCGCGGGTCCTGATCCAGGTTCTTGTAGCGCTCGTTCTGCTTTTCCGAACGCGGCATGGGGTTGGGCGTCCACTGCTCAGCATCCTTTGCGTAGACCAAGACGAAATCATGGTCCTCTGAGAAGTGGCGGGCGCTGTTCTTGGGTGAATAGACCTTTTCCCAGATCACCGTAGTAACGAAATTGCGACGCCCGAATATCTCGTCCATCAGGCCACGGAGGTTGTGCACTTCGTTGTCGTCGATGGAGATGAAAATCGCGCCATCCTCCGAGAGCAAGCGATGCAGCAACTTCAGACGCGGATACATCATGCACAGCCACTTGTCGTGGCGGCTCATATCCTCGCCTTCCTTACCAACCACCTGCCCTAGCCATTTACGCATACGGGGATCGTTGACGTTGTCGTTGTACACCCAACCTTCGTTGCCGGTGTTATACGGCGGATCGATGTAGATGCATTGCACCTTGCCCTCGAACTCAGGCAGCAGACTCTTCAGCGCATCCAGGTTGTCGCCATGGACAATTCGATTGTCAGTGCTGTTGGCTGGTGCTTCGGCGGGCGCCTGGAAGCGGTAGTGGTCGCGCAGGACACGGTAGGGAACGTCCCTGTGGTGCTGCCGGACCTTATCCTTTCCTACCCAGTGCAGTGTCGGCATGGTGCTCGTCTTGTCCTCGAAAAATCGCAGGCCGCCTTAAAGGTGGCTCGTGATTTGACACCATGGCAAGTTTTAAACGCAAGTTGCCATGGTGGTTTTGCCTCAGAGGTAAGACGGGCAAACAATCGCAGCCCATGCATATTGGGCAAGTCATCTACGCACTGCGTCAGGAAAAAGGACTGACACAGGAGGCTCTGGCACTGGCGGCAGAAACAGCGACCAGCAACCTGTCACGCATAGAGAACGGGCAGCGCCGACCTTCCGGGGCACTGTTGGAGCGGCTTGCGTATGCGCTGGACCAGCGTGACCGCAATCTATGCGAGCCTGGAGGGCGCCGCTGATGTAGAACTGGAAGGAAATGCGGGAAGCACGAAGGAAGCCGACTACACCCGCAATGCCATGCAGTTGCGGCAAGGTTTCCGTGAGCTCACACCGGAGAACCAGCGACTGACACTTGAATTCGTACGCATGCTGCAACGGCTACAACGAGAAGCGCCTGCTGGTTGAGTACAAACTCACGCGCTTCCATGCTGCGTATGAATTGCCAGTACCTCAGCGATGACCCAAGCAACTGCCACATACCCCTCGATCAAGACCTTGTTTGTGGACAGCGTCTATGCCGACAAATGGGCCTAGCAGGTTCAGGATCGCCAGCACGTGGTGTGTAGCCTGGGAAACCGGAACACAGGGCAGTGGAGCACGGGCCAGGCGGACTTGCTCTTGCCTCCAGTCCAAACGACCGGGTTCGCCGTGTTACCCAAGCGCTGGATCGTGGAACGAACCCATGCCTGGAACAAGAAAGCGCGGCGTTTAATCATGCACCATGACCGGCTGCACAGCATCAGCGAGGCCTGGGTGTGGCTGTCCGCAGCCCGCCTATTGGCGCGCCGATTAACAACATGACTATGTCTACGCCCTCTAAGAACCGTTTCACTCTGCCTCGAAAAACTCCGCAAAATAGCTGTCTAACTCCCCCTCGTAACTGTCCAGCGAATACAGGGTATCGGCCGCCAGCAGATCCAGCAGGATCAGGCCATTGAGGCTGGCATCCTCCTCGGCTGCGGCGCGCAGGCGGTCGGCCATGCCCAGGTTGACCAGGCGCAGGTTGCGGTACTGCTCACGCAGGCCGTCCATTTCCCAGTCCGGCTCCAGCCCGCGCTGCCGGCGCAGGTGCTGGCCCAGCAGGTAGGTGCCGAGGGCGCGGTACAGGGTTTCAGCAGACGTACTGAAGGGCCAGTGGAACCAGGCCATGGCGCGCAGCATCCGGGTATGCGGGCAGCCGCTGGTGGCTCCGAGCAGCCCCAGCAGGGAGCCCAGGGCCCGCTGGAGGGTGGTCTGCTGGCGGATTTCCCGGCCGCGCCAGAACACGGTCACCTGCACTTCTTCGTACGAGGGCGAGCGCGCCAGCACTTCGACCGGCTTCGCCAGCACCCTGGCGAAGGGACAGAACTGAACATCTGTCTCCTTCAGCGGGCAATGGCTGCATTGCTGACACCCCAAGCGGACCCAGGCCGGCAGCTCCTCGTCAAGAAGCTCGTCTAGGGGATTGGCAAGATCCATCTGATAGTGCCAACGACGCCCATCAGGGAAGTGGAAGTCATAACCTATAAATGACTCGCCCAATACATGCAGTGTCATGGTCCATCTGCCTTTGGGGATAAACGAAAATTCGGTGGAGATGAAGGCCCTGGGTTGTCATAATTCCAGCGCCAGCAATTCGCCATACTGGTCATACGAAAAAATGCGACATACCAGTGAACGAACCCGCCTGCCCTAAACTCTCACCCGAGTGGATGGACATTTTGGCTAGATGCCCTTCAGACCTTATCAATGCACTTGTCGAACATATCGAGGTCGGGGTCATCATCCTCGATCACGAGCTGCGCATCCGGTACTGGAACACATTTATCAGCCAATGCAGCGGAAAATCCTTGCAGCAGGTTCATCTGCAATTCCTCACCAGCATCTTTCCGGAGGCCGATACTCCCCGCCTAAAGCAGATGGTCGAGCAGGCTCGCGACCAGGGTGAACAGGTCTACACCTATTGGCGCGACGATCCCTACCTGATCCAACTGCCTTACAGCCCCGAAGGCCAGGCGACGCCCCTGCGCCTGCAAAACACCCTGCTCTTCCCCTTCGATTGCGCTGGCGAACGCTGCTTCGGCCTGCTGCTCTACGACACCACCGAGTTCGCCCGCGCCAACGACCCGCTCGCCACCGCCCTCAACGCCCTGAGCAGCAAGCAACTGGAGCAGGAGCAACTGCTCCACACGCTGGAGAAGGCCAACGCCCAACTGCTGCAGTCGGAGAAGCTCGCCGCCATCGGCCAACTGGCCGCCGGCGTGGCCCACGAGATCAACAACCCCATCGGCTACGTCTTCTCCAACCTCAAGACCCTCAGCGGCTACGTCAGCGACCTGCTGTGCATCGTCGACGCCGTGGATGGCGTCGGCAGCCTGGAAGAGCTGCAGCAACTCAAGCGCAGCCTGGAATACGACTACATCCGCACTGACGTCGAAGCGCTGATCCACGAATCCGAGGATGGCATCGAGCGGGTGAAGAAGATCATCACCGCCCTCAAGGACTTCTCCCAAATCGAGGAAGACGAGTTTCGCGCCACCGACCTGCACAAGGGCTTCGACAGTACGCTCAACCTGGTCAACAACGAACTCAAGTACAAGGCCGAGGTGGTGCGCGAATACGGTGAGCTGCCCCTGGTGGAGTGCATTCCCTCGCAGGTCAATCAGGTGGTGATGAACCTCATGATCAACGCCGCTCACGCCATTGAAAGCTTCGGCCGCATTACCCTGCGCAGCGGCCACCAGGGCGACTGGGTCTGGCTGGAGGTGGAGGACAACGGCAAGGGCATCGAGCCGGCCATCCTCAACCGCATCTACGAACCCTTCTTCACCACCAAGCCCGTGGGCAAGGGCACCGGCCTGGGCCTGGCGCTCTCCTACAACATCGTGCAGAAACACAATGGTCGCATCGAAGTCGTCAGCCGGCCCGGCGAAGGCACCCGCTTCCGCGTCTGGCTGCCTGAACGCCAGCCGCTGCTTGCCGGATCGACCACATGAATGAAGCCCAGCGCCGCCCCACCCTGCTGTTGGTGGATGACGAGGAACACATCCTCAGCGCCTTGCGCCGCGTCCTGCGCGGCGAGCCCTACGACCTGCTCACCGCCCCCGGGGGCACCGCCGCCCTGGAGCTACTGCAAGAGCGCGAAGTGGACCTGGTGGTCTCCGACGCGCGCATGCCCGGTCTGGACGGCCCATCCCTGCTGGCCGAGGTGCAGCAGCGCTGGCCAGGCACCCTGCGCATCCTGCTGACCGGTGCAAGCGACCTGGACACCAGCGTGCGCGCCATCAACCAGGGGCAGATCTACCGCTACCTGAGCAAACCCTGGATCGACGACGAACTGCGCTTCACCCTGCGCCAGGCCCTGGCCCACCAGCACGCCGAGCGCGAACACCAGCGCCTGACATGCCTGACCCGGGAACAGAAGCAGCGCCTGCAAGAGCTCAACGCCAGCCTGGAGCAGCGGGTCCGCGATCGTACTGCCGAGCTGCAACAGACCGCCGACATGCTCGACCTGGCCTATGAGGAACTTCGCCGCAGCTACGTGACGTCGACCGAAGTCTTCTCCGCCCTGCTCAACCAGCGCCTGCCCGGCGACAAGCAGGGTAACGCCCAGGTCATTGCCCTGGTTCGCGCCTTTGCCGTCGAACACCAGCTGCCGGAAACGGACCGCCGCGACCTCGCCATGGCCGCGGCGCTCTACAACCTCGGCAAACTCACCTGGGACGATCACCTGCTCAACCGCCCCAGCGACCTGCTGTACCGCGAGGAGCACGAGCGCTACTGCCGTTACCCGGCCCTGGGCGAAAGCTTGCTGATGGCGCTGGAACCGCTGCACGCTGCCGGCCGGCTGATCCGCCACCACCAGGAGCGCTGGAACGGCACCGGCTTCCCCGACCATCTCCACGGAGAAGAAATCCCCTTGGGCGCCCGGCTGCTCAAACTGGCGGTGGACTTCGTCGAGCTGCAATGCGGCCTGATCCTGCAACGCCCCCTGCCACGCGAAGACGCCCTGCAGTTTCTCGCCCGATACGCCGGACGCCTCTACGACCCGGAACTCTGCCAGCAATTCATCGACCTCTGCACCCGGCACGCCCCGGACCTGCTGGAGGCCGACCCCAGCATCCTGGCGGTCGATACCCGGCGCCTGGAGCCCGGCATGATCCTGGCGCGCAACCTCCAGGCCGAAAGCGGCCTACTGCTGCTCGATGCCGGCAAGCAGCTCAGCCGCACCCTGATCGACAAGCTGATTGCCTTCGAAGACAGCGAAGGCGCCCGCTACACCCTCTACGTCCGATATCCCCAGGCGACCGGAACCACAGCACAGGACGCGCCAAGATGATCAAGATCCAGTTGGTGGACGACGAGCCCCATATCCTCAGTGCTCTGAAACGGCTGCTGCAGCCGTATCACTGGGAGCTGCACCTGGTCCATGATGTTGAAGCCGCCCTGGCCGCGCTCGACGAGCACGACTACGCGGTAATTGTCTCCGACCTGAAAATGCCCAAGTTCGACGGCATTACCTACCTGCAGTTCGCTCGCCAGCGCCAACCCAATGCCCTGCGCATGCTGCTCAGTGCCCATGGCGACCGGCATACCTTGATGCAGGCGATTAACAAGGCGGAAGTCCACCGGTTCCTCTCCAAACCCTGGCAGGACGACGAGATCGAAAGCGCCCTGCGGGGCGCGCTCGACCTTTACCTGTTGCGCGACGAAAACCGGCGCCTGCTGAAGCAACTACGGGACCAACAGAGCGTCCTTTACCGCCAACGCGAGGAACTGCTGCGCCTGGAGGCTGAGCATCCGGGCCTGACCCAGGTGCGGCGCGACCGCGACGGCGCGGTGCTTCTGGAAGGCTACAACGTAGACTACTGACCCTCTTCCGTCAGCTTACCCAAGCTCCTGGCCCCGTGCGAATCCATGACCGACCCTACCCGCAACTTAGTAAGCCAGGCCTACCTGCACGGCCTGGCCTTCGCCCTGATAGCAATGGGCGGCATCAACCTGATGGCGTTCCTAGGCCTCGACAACCCCGCGAACCACGGCCTGGTGCTGCTGCCCGACAGCGCCCTGTTCAATCTCTTCGCCGGCGTCGCCCTACTAGCCGCCACCCGCGGCCTGCGCAAGCTCGTCCTAGTGGCGGGGCTGGCGTTAATCGGCCTGGCCGGCTACAGCCTTGGGCACAACGTGCTGGCCGGCGGCAGCGACCAAGGCCTGTCGCTCGTCACCGGGGCCCAGCGAGTGGGCAATGAACTGGCCACCATCGTTTGCATGCTTGGTTTGGCCCTACCGCTCTCCATCACCCGGCGTAGCGGCCGGTGGCTCTGCCAGCTGATTGGCTCCGTCCTCATTGGCCTCAGCCTGCTATCGCAGTTGGCCATTCTCTGGCCCGAGCACGACTTGCTTCGATTCGCTTTGCACTATGAGTCAACCAATCTCGCCCATCTGCTGATCGCTTTGCTCGGCATAGCCCTCCTGCTGCTTTGCGCCTTGCCCGATCAGCGCACGCGCCTGCTGGACCGGCAGGCGCTCGGCACGGGGATGTTTGGCGTCCTGCTCACCGTGCTGAGCTGGTACCTGCTGAGCCTCAATGGCATCGCCACAGTCAACGGACAGAGCGGCCAGTTGTTATCGCACGCTCGGGATTCAATAGTAGGAGCCCTCAAGTCGCACCAAGAACTGCTGCAACGGGCGGCGGACCGCTGGCAGGTCCAGGGAGGCATGCCGGAGGACGCGTATTGGCGCCAGGACGCCAGCAGTTACCTGCGTGACTACCCGAACCTCCACCTGGTCGGCATCTTAGACTCCGACCTGCACGTACAGCGCATGCAAAGCCGCCACCAGCCGGCGCGCGACTGGCTGGCGCGCTTCCTCGGCCAGCCGGAACTGCGTCGCTGGCTGGGCCAGGTGCAGCAAGGCAATACCGCGCAAATTAGTGCCACTCAGAGCCTCTCCGTTGGACACGAAATTGCTCTGATTGCAGTGCCGCTACATTTCGCCACAAAGCCGACTAGCCTTCTCATCGCCAGCCTGGATATGCGCGCCACCCTGGCTCAACACCAGGAAAAGGATTTAGCCGGCTTCATTCTCCATGTGTACGAAGGCCAAAAGCGCATTTACGACTCGAACGCAGGCAATGTGGAGCAAGCGCTATCTGTCGTTGGCGAACAATACACATTCCTCAGAGGAGCCGAGCGGTGGCGCCTGGCGACCCACCTCGCTCTGCCACGTACCGACTACGCATCGGCCTACCTCTCGTCGCTGTTCCTGCTCTTCGGTTTAGGTTTCACCTGCTTCCTGATGATCAGCCAGAGCCTGTCCAGGCTGGCCATTGAGCGCAACCTACGCCTGCGCGAGAGCAACCGCGAACTGGAACTCAGCCTGCAGCACCAGGCTCGGCTGCAGGCGCAGAACCAGCGGATCATGGACCACTCCATGGACGTGCTCTGCTCCATCAACGAGCAGGAGCGCTTCACCCAGGTCAGCCCCTCCTGTCACAGCGTACTGGGCTACCGGCCCGAGGAACTGATCGGTCGCCGCTACACCGACTTCATCCTACCCGAAGACCGTGAATGCACCCGTGGCGAGGTCCAGGCCATCATTCGCGGTGAATCTCGGGACGCCATGCGCAACCGCTGCCTGAGCAAGGACGGTAGTGTGGTCCACCTGCTCTGGTCCATCAGTTGGTCAGAAAACGAGCGAACCCTGTTCGCCGTCGCCCACGACATCACCAGCCTGGTGCGTCACGAGGCCTATGCCGAGGACCAGCGCGACATTCTCAGCATGATCTCCACCGACCAGCTGCTGCCGGACATCCTCAAGGCCATCTGCCAGATGAGCGAAACCCTGTTGCCGGGCTCGCTCTGTTCGGTGTTGCGGGTGGACAAGGAGCAGAAGCACCTGCTGCTGGGCGCCGCGCCGAGCCTGCCGGAGGCCTACAGCCAGGCCATCAATGGCCTGGTTGTAGGCCCGCTGGTCGGTTCCTGCGGCACCGCGGTGTTCCGCCGGCGAATGGTGGTGAGCGAGGACATCAGCGAAGACCCGCTCTGGCACCATTACCGTGACCTGGCCCTGCGCCACGGCCTGCGCGCGTGCTGGGCGATCCCGCTGATCTCCCACCATGGCGAGGTACTTGGCACTTTCGCCATCTACCATCGCGAGCCCTGCAGTCCGGATGACGAGGCGCTGCAGCTCATCGGCACCGCCGGACAGTTGGCCGCCCTCGCCATCGAGCGCCAGCACGACCGCCTGCGCCTGCAGGAAAGCGAACAGCGCTTCCGCTCGCTCTTCACCTTCAATCCCAACCCGGTGTTTTCCTTCGACCGCGATGGCTTGGTCCGCAGCCTGAACCAGGCTGCCTTCAGGCTTACCGGCTTCAGCGAACCCGAACTGCTCGGCCAGCACTTCTCCAGCCTAGTGCAGGCTGAGGATATCGATAGGGCTAGGCAGCACTTCCGTGCCGCACTCGCTGGCCAGGCACAGCACTTTGAAATACGCGGGCGAACCCAGGTGGGCAGGGCGCTGGACCTGGAGATCACCAACCTGCCGATCGTGGTCGAAGGTGAGATTGTCGGAGTGTTCGGCATCGCCAAGGACATCGGTGAGCGCAACCGCATGACCCGCGCCTTGCAGGAAACCCTCGCCCAATCCGAACGCAAGGCCCAGTTGCTGCGCGGCCTCAGCGAGACGGCTCTGAGCATCGGTGGCATCCTCGACACGCAGGCGCTGCTGGACTTCATGTGCGAACACTTGCGGTTGCTGGTCGGAACCCATCAGTCGGCCCTCAGCCTGACTCGTAGCGCCAATTGGAGCCAATGGATCAGCGCCGTCTCCCTCTCCGATAAATATGCAGACTGGCGCAATTATCTAACGCCCCCCACCGGCCAGGGCATCTACACACAGGTCTGCTCCAGCAACCAGCCTATGCTTTTGACCCAGGCGGAGTTGGAAGCGCACCCGCACTGGCGCAACTTCAGTACCGAGAGCGCAAAGCACCCACCCATGCGGGGCTGGCTGGCCGTACCGCTGATCGACCACGCCGGCCACAACCTGGGGCTGCTCCAGCTTTCCGACAAGTTCGACGGTGACTTCAACCAGGACGACCTCGCCATCGCCCAGCAATTCGCCCGGATGGCCGTGGCCGCCCTGGAAAACATCCGCCTGGTGCAACAGGTGCTCTCCGGCGAGCAGCGCCTGCAGGAACAGCTGGATTTCACCTCGGCCATCACCGACAGCGTCGGCGAAGGCCTGCTGGCCGTGGACCGCCAGGGGCGCCTGACCTTCGTCAACCCGGCCGGCGCCGGGCTGCTCGGACAAAGCGCCGACGCCCTGCTCGGGCAGGTCCTGGCCGACCACCTGCCGCTGGACCTCTACAGCACCCTGGCCACGACTGGCCGCCATGGCGAAGTCAGCCTGGACGGCGAACGCCATGTCGCCTACGACTGCGCACCGCTCCTGCATCCTCAGGCCCTCGGCGGCTGGGTCATCGCCTTCCGCGACATCAGCCGCGCCAAAGAGTCGGAGAAACAACTGCGCATCCTCCAGCGCAGCATCGAGGCCAGCTACAACGGCGCGCTGATCTGCGACGCCACCGCCGCCGACCTGCCGATCATCTACGTCAATCCGGCCTTCGAGCGCATCACCGGCTACAGCGCGGGCGAGGCCCTGGGGCGCAACTGCCGCTTCCTCCAGGGCAACGACCGGGAGCAGCCCGGCATCGCCGCAATCCGCCACGCCCTGGCGGAAAAACGTGAGGTGCATGTGGTGCTGCGCAACTTCCGCAAGGACGGCACGCCGTTCTGGAACAACCTCTACATCGCCCCGGTGCCCAACGAGCACGGTCAGATCACCCACTTCATCGGCGTGCAGAACGACATCTCCGAGCAGAAGCGGGTGGAGTCCGAACTGGCCTACAACGCCAGCCACGACGTGCTCACCGGCCTGCCCAACCGCACCCTGCTGGAAGACCGCCTGCGCCAGGGCTGCCAGATCAGCCAGCGCTACCAGCGCCAGCTAGCGGTGCTGTTCATCGACCTTGACGGCTTCAAGCCGATCAACGACTCCATGGGCCACGGCATCGGCGACCAAATCTTGGTTGAAGTGGCGCGGCGCCTGAGCCAGCAGGTGCGTCCCGGCGACACCGTGGCGCGACTCGGGGGCGACGAGTTCATCCTGATCCTGCCCGACCTCGCCCGCGAGGAAGACGTCCTGCAGGTGGCCGAACGGGTCATCGACTGCATCGCCCGGCCCTACCCCATCGCCGGCAGCGAACTGCGCATCACCGCCAGCCTGGGCATCGCCATGAGCGAAAAGGGCATGCAACAGCCCATGCAACTGATCCAGCAGGCGGACCTGGCCATGGTCAAGGCCAAACAGCAGGGACGCAACTGCTATCAGTGGTACACCAGCGACCTGGAACAGAAGGTCAGCGAACGGGTGACCCTGCGCAATGAACTGCAGAAGGCCCTGGAAGCCAGCGCCTTCATGCTCTACTACCAGCCGCAGATCGACGGCCGGAACGGCCGGGTCACTGGCTACGAAGCGCTGCTGCGCTGGCAGCATCCCCTGCTGGGGTTCATCTCGCCGGCGCAGTTCGTGCCGGTGGCGGAAGACACCGGGCAGATCATCCCGCTCAGCGAATGGGTGCTGGCCACCGCCTGCCGTGACTGCCGTGAACTGCTCGACCGGGGCATGGGCAGCACCGTGGTCGCGGTGAACATCTCGGCGGTGCACTTCCAGCGCAACATCTTCGTCGACAGCGTGCGCCGCATCCTGGAGGAAACGCGCCTGCCGGCCGAACTGCTGGAGCTGGAGATCACCGAAACCGTGCTGCTGGACAACGCCGAGCGCGCCATCGCCACCCTGCAGGCGCTCAAGGACCTGGGCGTGCGCCTGTCCATCGACGACTTCGGCACCGGCTTCTCCAGCCTCAACTACCTCAAGCGCCTACCCATCGACAAGGTGAAGATCGACCGCGCCTTCGTGCAAGAGATCATCAGCGACCACCACGACGCGGCCATCACCCAGGGCATCATTTCCATGGCCCACCACCTGCGCCTGCGGGTGATCGCCGAAGGGGTGGAGACCGAACCCCAGTGCGCCTTCCTGAAGAAAAGCCACTGCGACGAGTTCCAGGGCTACTACTTCGCCCGCCCCATGCCTTTCAAGCAGCTGGAGCAGTTCCTCCACGAGCACCACAAGCGCCCGGTCGCCTACCTGGAAACCCGCGCCGGCGTCGGCAGCGCCCAGACCCTGCTGCTGCTCGACGACGAAGACAACATCCTCCGCGCCCTGACCCGCGTGTTGCGCCGCGACGGCTACCAGATCCTTACCGCCACCCGCGCCCAGGACGCCTTCGCCCAGCTGGCCAAGCACGACATCCAGGTCATTCTCTCCGACCAGCGCATGCCGGGAATGAACGGCACCGAGTTCCTCAGCCGGGTCAAGGACCTCTACCCCGACACCATCCGCATCGTCCTCTCCGGCTACACCGACCTGAAGTCCGTCACCGACGCCATCAACCAGGGCGCCATCTACCAGTTTCTTACCAAGCCCTGGGACGACGACCAGCTCCGCGCCGTGATCGCCCAAGCCTTCCTCCACCACAGCCTGGCCAAGCACAAGGATGAGACTACAGAGACCGAGACGCAGGATGAGGTATAAGCGCCATCGTTCCGCTGCCTTTCTCATTGGGCGAGGGCCAACCTATGACAGGTTACGTGCCACGTCTCACACAGATCCGTACGTCCGGAAATGCCGCATTCGGCTCCTCTCTCACATGCGTAGCTCGGTCTAGGGGGCGTTCTCAATCAGGCCAACCATATGACAGCTGACGCAAGGCTCAGCATCGACTGGTAGTTTCTTGCCAGTCGCTCATACTTTGTCGCGATCCGCCGGAACTGCTTCAGCTTCTGGAAAAAGCGCTCTACCAGGTTACGTGCCTTGTAAAGATGCCGATCCAGTTGGCGAGGTTTCAGGCGGTTTTTTCTCGAGGGGATGACCGCTTCAGCTCCTTTGCGTTGGATAGCATCAATGAACGCGTCTAAGTCATAGCCCTTGCCTGCCAATACCGCCTCGGGGGTAAAGCCCTCGATCAGTGCTTGGGCTTGGCCGTATTCCGAGGTCTGTCCGGGCGCCAGCAGCAGGCGCCCCGGATTTCCAAGAGCATCCACGGCAGCGTGGATCTTGGTACTCAGTCCACCCCGGGACTTGCCCATGGCTTCGGTGTCCTGATCGGTTTTTTTGCCGCGCCATGCTGATGAACCCGCACGATGCTGCCATCTACCATCAGGTGCTCCACATCCGCGTCAGCTGCAAGCGACTCCATCAGCTGTAACCAAACACCCTTGCGTGACCGGCAGCTATAACGCACATAAACACGGTGCCAATGGCCATAGGTTTCTGGGAGATCACGCCAGGGCGAGCCGGTTCGAGCGATCCAGAGCACCGCCTCGATAAAACGTCGGTTATCTCGGGCAGTTACGCCTCTGTCGCTGGTTTTACCCGGCAACAGCTCCTTGATCCGCTCCCACTGATCATCACGCAACCAATAGCGGCACATCCGTTACCTCAAAAAGTGGCGAGAGTAATGGGCGGCGCTACTGGCATCAAATGAGAACGCACCCTAGCCCCGCACGTTCCCTGTTGGAGACTTCCCCGGCAGGTCAGAACTTGCGTCGACCTGGCGGGCCCGCATAAACCGTCGCAGACCGTCCTACCGACAGCCGTCCACGGCTTATGATTGGCGCAAATGAAAATGCCTGCTCCTCGGCTCTTACAGAACCTGCCATGAAGCCAAAATGATGGCAAGTGGCCTTTAATGCACACCCACTCATGGCGCAGGCTGCTACAGCACAGTTCAGCCCTCCCGCCCCGCAGGAGCCACCGAGGCAAGGGCGTCGTACAGGTCCCCGACCGCAGCCCCACGCCACCTGCCCCTTGCTGTTGCCACCCGCCAAACCGTTACAGGTCCAGCCGTAACAGGCCGCGCACCGGGCACTCACAGCCTGTCCTGTTCGTCTGCTCAAACCGACCGGTGCTCGACCAGCCAAGGCTGGATCAGGCGCCAGGGACGAGCCGGTACTACCCTGTTCGGTATTTTCCGGAACGCCGGGCAATGCCGCGGCCATGGGGAGCAGCGCAATGGCAAGTCATGAAGATGTCGAACCGCCCCTCGATGGGTTCGGGCAAGGCCAAAATCCTGGTCAATACGCGCAGCCACCACGAGCGGCGCAAACTGGCCGATCACCGCCAGCTGATACGCTTCGAAGAGGAGCGGCGAAAGGAGGAACGCCGCCCCCAGGGCAATGCCTGGGGGCGCGAAAAAGATATCTGATGGCGGATGATCGCCCCCCTGGTGATGGTGCAGGGGAATGGCCCGGGCTACCGCAAAGCTGGGCATCATCACGCAACCTGCGCTGCCTGACCGTTTACCGAGCTACGCGCTTCCAGCCGCCCGTCCACAGGCTTGCCTGCTGTTCCTCGCAGCGTGGTGATCAGCCGCAGAACCCCCTACAATTGCAGCCCTTCCGAGCCCCCTCGGCACATCACGTCTGCCTGACGGCGACACCACCAACCAGCAGCGCCTATGTCCCAGCCCACAAGCTTCCTCGAGCGGTTCCTGTTATGCGCCACCCTCTTCCTCCTGGTGTGGCTGCCCCTTCCCCTGGGCAGCAACCGGGACTGGTCCATGGGGCTGTTCGTCTGCCTCATGGGGGGTGTCGGCAGCCTCTGGGCCGTTGGACAGTTGCGCGGCGCACCGGCGCAGGGCCTGCACAGCAAGGCCGTGAAGTTGGGACTGCCCATGCTGGGCCTGCTCCTGCTCAGCCAGGCTTGGGTCGCGCTGCAATGGCTGGCTGGGTTGAGCGTGGATAGCGGGTCGACCTTCCAGTACCTGGTCCTTGGCCTGTCCTACTGCCTGCTGTTTGTGCTCGTGCTCAGCCAGTTCAACACGCGCAAGCGGCTGAACCTGCTCCTGGTCACGCTCATCGCCAGCGGCACCCTGCAGGCATTCCACGGCGCCTTCATGACCCTGTCGGGGGTGGAGTGGCTGCTGGCCGGTCCCAAGACCAGCTACCTGGGCGATGCCACCGGCACCTTCGTCAACCGCAACCACCTGGCGGGCTACCTGGAAATGACCCTCGCCTGCGGCATTGGCCTGCTATTGGCCCTGCGCGACGGGCGCCCCTTCAACCTGATCAACCTGCTCGAACTGCTGATGGGACCCAAGGCACGGCTGCGCCTGGCCCTGGTGGTGATGGTCATCGCCCTGGTCATGACCCACTCGCGTATGGGCAACACCGCGTTCTTTGCCAGCCTGTTGATGGTGGGCACCCTCTTCGTACTGCTGGAGAAAAAACACCGCCTGCGCAACGGCCTGATCCTCGCCAGCATCATCCTCATCGACGTGCTGGTGATCAGCCAGTATTTCGGCCTGGAAAAGCTCAAGGACCGCGTGCTCAACACCCGCCTCAACGACGTGGTGGTCAATGGCGAAGTGGTCCAGCAGGCCAACGAGGTTCGCGATGACGTGTTCAACTACGCCATCCCCCTGCTGCAGGAGCGCCCCCTGCTGGGGCAAGGTGCCGGCAGCTTCGAAGCGGTGTACCCCAAGTACCCGGGCGAAGACATCCGTATCCACTTCGACCATGCGCACAACGACTACATCCAGTTCGCCATCGAGTTCGGCCTGCTGGGCAGCCTGCCGCTGGCGGCCTTCGTGCTGATGGCCTTGTGGCACGCACTCCGCGCACTGTGGCGCCGAGAGTCGGTGTACCGCAGCGGGGTCGGCTTCGGCGCGGCCATGGGCATCATTGCCCTGCTGATCCACTCCAGCACCGACTTCAACCTGCAGATCCCGGCCAATGCCGCGACCCTGGTCGTGCTCTGCGCCATCGCCATCCTCGCGAACAGCCACAGCAACCCGCGCACACGCCAGGAAAGCCCGCAGTGGAGCTGACGGAGCCGGCATTGGCAGGCTGTTGAAAAACCTGGCCAGGTAGGATGACCTGGCCTTGTGAGCAAACTGATTCGCGAAAGGGCAGCGCAGCTGCCCCTGGAACCTGGCCGGGCAAACCTGCGCTCCGCATCGCGATTGAAATCTCCGACAAGAAGCGGCGCGTCCCGGATCCCGTAGGAGCGACTTCAGTCGTGAAGGCCCGCGCAGCGGGCCCCTGTGCAGCCGGCAGGGCGAACCTGCGGCCTGCTTAGCGAATGACTTCGTCACCACCCTGCCGCTCCGCGCCGGAGCGGCCTCTCCACAACCAACCTTGCACCAGCAGCGAACTCACCCAGCCCGCCAATACGCCCAGGCCATTGGCAAGCATGTCGCCCACGGAAGGCGTGCGGTGCGGCAACAAGCCCTGGCCCAGCTCAATGACCAATGCAGCCCCCAGGCTGGCAAGCAATAGCCAGATGAAATGAGGGCGGGGAAACGCCAGACGCAGGGTAAAGGCAAACGCCGCAAAACCGAGCAGGTGGTGCAACTTGTCCTGCTGATCAAACACCTGGGGCACGGGCTCAGGCTTCAAGCCCGAGAACAGGACAACTGCCAGCACCACAAAAAAGGGAAGAGCACGCAGATACCGCATAAGAACTAGAGACTCGCAAATTTTCGAATGGGTGTTGAAGGCACGCGCAAAGAAGATGCCCGAGGTCAGGATGTAGCGAAGGACTTTGAGGAATTAGCGTGAATAGAAAACCTTGCCGACTCGGGCGATGTGCTCGACAAGCACTGGATTATCGATGTGCCGGTACAACGAGAGGTCGATTTTGTAGGGCAGCAGCAGGTCGTCCAGGGCCAGTTCGATATCCAGCAGATCCTGGTAGGTCAGCTTCTCGCCCTTTAGGGTCAGGTCGATGTCCGAGCCGGGCCGATAGGTACCTATGGCCCGGGAACCATAGAGCACGGCCTCTTGCACGGCCGGAAACTGGCTGAAGACCTGCTGCATGGCCTGGATGGCCTGCGCTGGAAGACCAGCCTCGTCGGGCTTCATGCTGTAGGTTCGACTCGCTTGGACAGCGTGCTCTCCAATTCCTTAAGCAGCGGGTGATGCTGCTGCTGGATGTTGAGGAGAATGGCTTCGGCCGTGTCTTCGTTGTAGGTGTGAGAGGTACGGTTGCGGTCGGTCAGCATGTGCATCCAGCCCTCCCCATCGCTGATCAGCCCCTTGCTGAAGGCGTCGCGGATGATGTCGCGCGAGCCGACGAGTCCCTCGATGCCTTGCCAGACGAGAAAGTCCTTCAGCGTGTTCCAGCCAAGCTCGTAGCTGCATTCAAACCCTTGGATCACGCCCTGTTTTTCCAGCTTTGACAGGTTGCGCTGTTGCATCAGCTCCATGGCCTCATCAAGCTGGTGCAGGGCCTTGCGAAAATTGTTAAGGCGCTGTTGCCAGCGTATGTCGGGGATGCTCATCGGCCGTCCTTGCAAGTAACGCTTGTAGTCAGTAAGACCGTTGGAAAGACAAGAGTTTCACCCGAGGCCGGGCCTCCTACAAGAGCATGATATGCCCCCCCCCCCCCGTAAGCTGGGTGCCTCGCTGCGCTGCAGGCTACACATTGTTGCCGCTGACCGAAAACTGACCCAGTAAAGCCCGTTGTGCTGACTGAAAACTGACCCAGGTGTTCCACTGCGCCTGCTCAATTTTTGAGCAGGAGAACACAGGGTGATCAGCATGGAAATGATGGGCAAAATTCGGCGGATGTACTTTCGCGACAAGCTGTCCTTGCATGAGATAGCCAAGCGTACCGGGCTGTCGCGTAACACCATCCGAAAATGGGTCAGAGCACCTGAGTCAACGCAGCTGGTCTACCAGCGGCGGGCCGTGTTCAACAAGCTCAGCCCCTTTCACGAGACGTTGGAGCAGGCACTCCGGGCTGATGCCTTCAGGGCGAAGCAGAATCGCCGGAGCGCCAAGGCGTTGCTGTTGATGATCCGGGCTGAAGGGTATGACGGCGGCTATAGCCAGCTCACCGCCTTCATCCGTCACTGGCGTGGTGAACAAGGCAAGGCGGTACGCGCCTTTGTGCCGTTGGCGTTCGCGCTGGGTGAGGCCTTTCAGTTTGATTGGAGCGAGGAAGGGATGCTGATTGGCGGCATCTTCCGACGCATCCAGGTCTCGCACATGAAGCTGTGTGCCAGTCGTGCCTTCTGGTTGGTCGCCTACCCCAGCCAGGGACATGAAATGCTGTTCGATGCCCATACCCGCTCATTCGCGGCACTGGGCGGGGTACCCCGGCGCGGCATCTACGACAACATGAAGACGGCGGTCGACAAGGTCAGCAAGGGCAAAGGTCGGACGGTCAATGCCCGCTTCACCGTGATGTGTTCGCACTACCTGTTCGACCCAGACTTCTGCAACGTCGCTTCCGGCTGGGAAAAAGGCATCGTCGAAAAGAACGTGCAGGATAGCCGGCGCCGCATCTGGTTGGACGCCCGAGCCTGCACCTTTCACAGCTTCGAAGAGCTGAATGCCTGGCTCGCTCAGCGCTGTCGAGCATTGTGGGGCGAGTTGGTGCACCCGCAGTACAACGGGCTGACGGTGGCGGAAGTCCTGGAGTTGGAGCGGGTGGAAATGATGCCGATGCCCACCGCCTTCGATGGCTACGTCGAACGCACGGTTCGCGTCTCCAGCACCTGCCTGATCAGCGTGGCACGCAACCGCTATTCAGTCCCGTGTGAACGCGTTGGCCAGTGGGTCAGTAGCCGGCTCTATCCCGCTCGGATCGTCGTGATGGCCGATGACGGCATGATTGCCAGTCATGAGCGCCTGTTTGTTCGAGACCAGGTCAGCTATGACTGGCAGCACTACATCCCGCTGATCGAGCGCAAACCCGGTGCCTTGCGCAACGGCGCCCCGTTTGCTGATTTGCCTAAGCCATTGCGCCTGCTCAGGCAGGGGCTGAGGCGACACGCCCAGGGCGATCGGATCATGACCCAGGTGCTGGCGGCTGTTCCCATTGCCGGCCTGGATGCCGTGCTGGTCGCCGTGGAACTGGTACTGCAATCCGGCAGCCTGAGTGCCGATCACATCCTTAACGTCGTGGCCCGTTTGACGTCGACTGAAGCCCCGCCCTCGGTCGAGACCAGCCTGCCACTCAAGGTCGCCCCTGTCGCCAATACGGCGCGCTATGACCGACTGCGCAGCACCGATGAGGAGGTGCGCAATGCGTGATCTGACCGACGAACTCAAAGGGCTGCGTTTGCATGGTATGGCCAACGCTTGGGCAGAGCTGGCCGCGCAAGGCGAATCCACCACGGCGTCATCCAAATGGTTGCTCGAACATCTGCTCGAACAGGAGCATGCCGACCGCGCCGTGCGCTCAGTGAGCCACCAGATGAACATGGCCAAGCTCCCCCTGCACCGCGACTTGGCTGGCTTCGACTTCAGTGCCTCCAGTGCCGACGCCAGGCTGGTCAAGGAACTGTCCAGTTTGACGTTTACGGACACCGCGCAGAATGTGGTGTTCATCGGTGGCCCGGGGACGGGGAAAACGCACCTGGCGACGGCACTGGCCGTATCTGGCATCACACAGCACAACAAGCGGGTGCGCTTCTACTCCACGGTCGACCTGGTCAACCTGCTGGAGCGAGAAAAACACGAGGGCAAGGCGGGACGCATCACCCGGGGGCTGCTGCGAACGGATCTGGTGATCCTCGATGAGCTGGGGTATTTGCCCTTCAGCCAAAGCGGTGGCGCGCTGCTGTTTCACCTGCTCTCCAAGCTGTACGAGCACACCAGCGTGATCATCACCACCAACCTCAGCTTCGCCGAATGGTCGAGTGTGTTTGGTGACGCGAAGATGACCACGGCGCTGCTGGATCGGCTGACGCATCACTGTCACATCGTCGAAACCGGCAACGAATCCTACCGCTTGCAACACAGCAGTCTGGTTGCCCAGATCAAGATCCAGGCACGGGAGCGCAAGCGCACCGATGTCGTGGAGCCGGAGGACGATCCCTTTTGAGCCGGTCGAAGCGACCTCACCACAGGATGCATTGGGTGGGGTCAGCTTCGTTTACCCACCTGACGACTGCTAGGCTTATCCACAATTGCTGAGGTGAAAATCAGCAAGCCGCCCTGGGTCATTTTTCAATCGGCAGGGTGGGTCAGTTTTCAATCAGCGCCGACACATGGCCAACTGAGGGGAGTCGGCATCCTCGGGGCTGCGCTCGGACTTTGGCGAGAACAGTTTGTGGCGCAGCAGAGCAACCTGTTCCTGCAATTGCAGAACCAAGGCCTTGAGCAGGACGGGATCGTCGGGAAGGGAGTCTGCGCCAGATTTCATGGCGCCGGATTATACCGACTCAGCTCACAAAACGCGGGGTCAGCACCTTGTGTGGCTGGTTCCCCCAGAGGTCGAAACCGGCCAGCAACTGATTGAGTTCCCGCACCGTCAACACGATGGACTCTTCAGCATCAGGCTTGGTCTTGAAACGCTCGGCCTGCAGGCGCTTGAGCCACAGGCAAAAGCCATTGCGTTCCCAATAGAGGATCTTCACCCGGTTGCGTGTTTTGTTGAGGAAGACGAACAACACCGGGTCGAACACGGCCACCTTGATATCCAGCTCCACCAAGGCCGCCAGACCATCGATGGATTTCCGGAAGTCGACGGGTTTCGGATAGAGGTAGACGGCTTTGACCTTGGCGTCCGGACGCATCATGACGGGGCTCCACTGGGAAAACGGGAGCCCAGCATCCGCAAGCGGATCGTTCAGTTGAAGGTGGGGTTTGTGGAGCGCTTACGAAGTAGCGCACGCAGCAAAGCGATGCTCCAGCGTGGGTCGGAGTGCGAAAGGTCCTTGAGCGACTCCTCGACCATCAACTTGGAACGGCCATAAGGGTTGGTGGGCGTTCCGGTTGGGAAGGCTTCGTTGATTGGCATCTGCGCCGGCTCGCCGTACACGGTCGCGGACGAACTGAACACCAGCCGAAACACCCCGGCCTGGGCCCTGGTCTAGCACAGGGTCAAGCTGCCGGAAACGTTGTTGCCGTAGTAGTCGAGCGGCTTTTACACGCTCTCCCCTACCGCCTTCAATCCGGCAAAATGCAGTACCACACTGATTCGCTGGGTCGCGAACAGCTCATCGAGCAGAGCGCGGTCACGAATATCGCCCTGAATGAACAAGGGGGCCTTCCCGCAGAGCCGCTCCAGGCGCAGCAACGATTCCCCGGAGCTGTTGCAGAGGTTATCCAGCACCACGACCTCGAAACCGGCTTCGAGCAGGGCCAAGGTGGTGTGTGAACCGATTTAACCGGCGCCGCCGGTTGCCAAGATTTTTTCAGTCACAAAGAAGCATCCGCTCAAATAAAGCGAAAAGCTCGCGCCGAGGCGGCGCTCCTGTAAAAATCGCGATGAGCCCCTGTGAGCGGCCCCCCCCGCCGCAAATGCAAGGCGCTAAGCCAGTTCTCGCAGTACCAGCCCCAACTCCTCACGCCAGTCCGCCTGGGCAATGCCATGCGCTTGACGCAGCTTGCTGCAATCCAAGACCGACCACGCCGGACGTTTGGCCGGGGTGGGATAGTCAGCGGTGGCAATCGCCCGCAAAACAGGCACACGACCCAGCAACCCTCGCCCATGCGCCTGGCGGAAAATCTCCTGAGCAAACCCATGCCAGGTACAGGCCGGGCTGCCACCGTAGTGATAAATACCCCACTGCAACGAGCCCTGCTCACGGTACTGACTGGCCAGGCTCCAGAGGGCCGAAGCAATGCTCGCCGCCGAAGTCGGGCAGCCATGCTGATCCGCCACCACCCCCAGCTCTTCATGCTCGCGCCCGAGGCGCAGCATCGTCTTGACGAAGTTGTTGCCATATGCACCGAACACCCAGCTGGTACGCAAAATGATGTGTTGACTGCAGTTAGCCGCCAACGCCACTTCGCCGTCCAGCTTGCTGGCGCCATACACGCCGGTGGGGTCAGTAGGATCGGTTTCCCGATACGGCTCGCGGGCGTCGCCGGCAAACACATAGTCGGTGGAAATATGCAGCAGCGGAATGCCCAGCCCCTCGGCAGCAATGGCCAGGTGAGCAACGCCATCGCGGTTCACCGCCCAGGCACGCTCCGGCTCGCTCTCTGCCTTGTCCACGGCGGTGTAGGCTGCGGCGTTGATGATCAACTGCGGCTGAACATTGTTAACTACGGCAGCTACCTGCTCGGTATCGGCAAGATCCAGTTGGGTCGAGCCCATGCCTACAGCTTCGAAGACTTCGGGCACCCGACGCATCAGCTCATGGCCAACCTGACCACGGGCACCGGCAATCAGTACGCGCATGCTCAATCCCCTTTACCAGACAGCTGACGCAGAGTGGGGTTGCGCTGATCCTTGGCCGACAGCTGCGGCTCCTCCACCGGCCAGGGGATGTTCACGTCCGGGTCGTTCCACATCAACCCGCCTTCATCCTCGGGGAAGTACAGGTCGGTGCACTTGTACTGGAAGTCGGCAAAGTCGCTGAGCACGCAGAAGCCATGGGCATAACCCGGCGGTACCCAGAGCTGACGATGATTTTCGTCAGTGAGTTCAACACCGACGAACTGGCCACAGGTCGGTGATCCCGGGTTGATATCCACTGCCACGTCATACACCGCACCGCGGCTGACGCTGACCAGCTTGCCCTGCGGCCGGGTACGCTGGAAATGCAGCCCACGCAACACGCCGCGCTGCGAGCGCGAGTGGTTGTCCTGCACGAAAGGCAGATCGATGCCGGCTTCGCGGTAGCGCTCGACCTGGAAGGTTTCGAGAAAAAAACCGCGCTGATCGCCAAACACCTTGGGCTCTAGGATCAATACACCCGGCAGCGCCGTTTCAATCACCTTCACTGGGCAGCCTCCTGCGCGAGCAGACGCTGCAGGTACTGGCCGTAGCCGGTCTTGTTCAGTGCTTCGGCCTGCTGCGCCAGTCGCTCGGCGGAAAGCCAGCCCTGATGGTAGGCAATCTCCTCCAGACAGGCGACCTTCAAGCCCTGACGCGCCTCGATGGTGTGCACGAAGTGACTGGCCTCCATCAGCGAGTCATGGGTGCCGGTATCCAGCCAGGCGAAGCCTCGGCCGAGCACGCTCACATGCAACTCGCCGCGTTGCAGGTAGGCGTTGTTCACGTCGGTGATTTCCAACTCGCCACGGGCGGAGGGCCGCACCTGCTTGGCAATTTCCACCACTGAGTTGTCGTAGAAATACAGGCCGGTGACGGCATAGTTGGACTTCGGCGCCTTGGGTTTTTCCTCGATGGAAATGGCCTTGCCGCTGGCATCGAACTCGACCACACCGAAACGCTCGGGATCGGTGACATGATAGCCGAACACGGTCGCGCCGATCCCACGGCTGGCAGCCTCACGCAGCATGGCACTGAAACCGTAGCCGTAGAAAATGTTGTCCCCAAGGATCAGGCACACGCTGCTATCGCCGATGAACTCCTCGCCGATCAGGAAGGCCTGGGCCAGCCCGTCCGGCGATGGCTGCTCGGCATAGCTCAGCTCGATGCCGAAGTCGGAACCATCGCCCAGCAGTTGGCGGAAGTTGGGCAGGTCTTCCGGGGTGGAGATGATCAACACCTCGCGAATGCCAGCGAGCATCAGCACCGACAGCGGGTAATAAATCATCGGCTTGTCGTAAATCGGTAGCAGCTGCTTGGATACGCCACGGGTGATGGGGTGCAGACGGGTGCCGGAACCGCCGGCGAGGATGATGCCCTTCATTCAAAGCTCCAGATATTCATAACATGCACAAACTGTAAGAGCGAGCGTGCTCGCGATTCGCGACTTAGACCTTTTCGCCCAAGCGCCCCAAGCGATAGTCACCACTCAGTACCCGCTGCCACCACTCGCGGTTGTCGAGATACCACAGCACTGTTTTGCGGATGCCCGACTCGAAGGTTTCCTGTGGCACCCAGTCCAGTTCGCGCTGGATCTTCGAGGCGCCGATGGCGTAGCGCAGGTCGTGGCCCGGACGGTCCTTGACGAAGGTGATCAGGTCTCGATAGCGCGCGACGCCCTGCGGTTTCTGCGGAGCCAACTCCTCGAGCAGGTCGCAGAGGGTCTCTACCACCTCCAGATTGCGCTTCTCGTTGTGCCCACCGATGTTGTAGGTCTCGCCGACCCTGCCGCGGGTAACCACCTCGACCAGCGCGCGGGCATGGTCTTCCACGTACAGCCAGTCGCGGATCTGCGACCCGTCGCCGTACACCGGCAGCGACTTGCCGGCCAGGGCGTTGAGGATCATGTGCGGGATCAGCTTCTCGGGGAAGTGATAGGGCCCGTAGTTGTTCGAGCAGTTGGTCACCAGCGCCGGCAGGCCATAAGTGCGCTGCCAGGCACGGACCAGATGGTCGGAACTGGCCTTGGAAGCGGAGTAGGGCGAACTGGGCGCGTAGGGCGTGGTTTCAGTGAACAGACTGTCGGTGCCTTCCAGGTCGCCATACACCTCATCGGTGGAGATGTGGTGGAAGCGGAAAGCTTCCTTCGTCTCCGGAGCCAGGCCACTCCAGTAATGACGCGCCGCTTCCAGCAGGGTGTAGGTGCCGACGACGTTAGTCTGGATAAACTCGCTAGGATCATCGATGGAACGGTCAACATGGGACTCGGCGGCCAGATGCATCACGACCGTCGGCTGGAACTCGGCGAAGACCCGATCCAGCGCGGCTGAATCGCAGATATCCACCTGATAGAAGCGGTAGCGCGGTGAGTCCGCGATCATAGCCAGCGACTCGTGGTCGCCGGAGTAGGTGAGCTTATCGAGGTTGGCGACCTCATGGGGGGTGTTCTGAATCAGGTGGCGGACTACGGCTGATCCGATGAAGCCGGCGCCGCCAGTGACTAGGGTACGGGTTTTCATAGGGGGTACTTTTGAAGATGGATGGAGCTATGTAAACAGCCGCCTTGGCTGTCTGCGATAAGGTATAAGTCGTCAAGGTGAAAATTTAACTAGGAAATCTCTTCAGATCCATTTCCTTCAATGGGGATGGTTTTTGCGTTGACCTAGCGTCTTTTAAGTATATCAATCTGGTTTGAATATGAGCTTGTAAGGGGTCTTTCAGTGCTACTTCAAGTGCAGATCTTGCTCATCATCCTTTTAACTGGTTTTTGTCGCTAGCCTTGGCTGGATACCAATGGGTCAGCAATTTTTCGTATTCACACAGAACCTGATCCCAAGTGAATCGCTCATGAAAGCGTGCGCGGCTGGCTGCCCTCATCCGTACGACAGCGGCATCATCTACCAGTAAACGGTCAAAAAGCGCAGCGCAAGCCGACTCATCCTTGAAGTAACCTGCTTCGGGGCCTGCGACCCAGCGGTTGAAGTGATTGTCATGGGCAATGACCGCGCAACCGGCACCCATGGCTTCGACCAGTGAAGGGTTTGTGCCGCCAACGCGGTGACCATGCAGATAGAAGCGGCTGTAGAATCGAAGCGCCTGTACGACAGGAACTTCATAGATGGCTCCGGGAAATATTATTTCGTCACTGGCTGCATCAATCACTTGGCGATGGAAGGAATTGCTATCCGGCTTGAAGTTGCCGAGCACAAGAAGCTTGTGATTGCGTGGAACCCTGCTGAAGGACCGCACCATTTCCAAAAAAGAGTTTTCTGGTTCGGGACGAGCAATAATAACGGAGAACCTGCTGGGCTCTATGTTGTAAGGAGCAAGCAGAGATGCATCAGCAGCGGTTACCTCGTCGCCACCATAAGGAATCATGGTGATTTTTTGTGCACTGATGCGAGTAGCAAGGTGATCCTTGATCTTAGGATGGTCGGCTACCAAGTGATTGCCAATCCAGCAACCTGCACGTTCGTTAAGCCAGAACCAGACCTTAGCGATAGCCCCCCATTTATCGCGGCGCCATTCTATGCCGTCCATGTTGATTACGTTAGTTTGCCCCTTGAGCCTCTGCATCAGGTTGAAGATCGCCGTGTTGTAACCTAGCGTGAGGAAAAGCCCCTGCTGCGAAAGAGAACGCCTAGTTGCTTTCCAATCGAAGATGACCGTTCCTGCTGCACCGGCGCGACTTACCGGAATATGAATGCGGCGCACACCCTGCCAGGTACTTTCCCAATCCCCCCCGATTGTGTCCTCTTGGCAATACACTGTGACCTGCCACCCTTGGGCTACCAGAAACTGCGAGAGTTTTTCGGCAAAAGTTTCGAAGCCACCATGTTTTGCGGGAATTCCACGAATGCCGAGAATGTGAAGATGTTTTCCTGTCATGGATGACCTTATGAGTCTATGACGCCTGCGATCTTTTCCTCAAACATCGCCAGGCTGAAGTCTTTAGCCCGCGCATGAGCATTTCGAGATAGGCGCGAATACTGCTCTATATTGCCAGCGAGTCGTTCAATAACATCAGAGATTTTCTTGACCTCATACGAAGGTATCAGAAATCCTTCGCAGTCGTTGCTTACAATTTCTGCTGGACCACCAACTGGAGGAACTATAACTGGCACGCCATAAGACATGCCTTCTAGGATGGTTAACCCAAATGTCTCGATGCACTCGTTTGGACGGGTAAAATTAACAAGAAGATCGGCGCTCTCGTAAAAAATTTTAACATCGGTCTGCCTTGGGAGTAACGTAACGTTGGCCGGAATGGCAGTTCCAGAAAACCATGAATTTATTTCTTCTGGATTAGCATTTAAAACCAAAGTAAAGCGGAATAAAGGGTTTTTTATAAGACTTTCGGCAACCTGGAGGAACTCGTATACTCCCTTATAACCTTTCAAGGAGCAGATCATAATGACATTAAATGAGTCCACTGAAGGTTTTTTGGGGGCTTGTTCTGCGCAAATATCTATTGCGTTGTGAATGACATGTTGCTGTTTTTTGTCGAACCCTTCGGCCTGAAGGAGATAATTGGAAACAAATATTATTTTGGAGGCTGTTATTCTTATAATCCAGCGCAGAAATGACTTTAGCGGCCTTGGGGTTATCGATGTTTCATGCACATGATAAAGCACAGGTTTGTTTATAAGTCGCGCAGCTAGTGCGGCGCCGAAGGGCATCATGGTGTTTATATAAAAAATTGCATCTTTCTTTCTATACTGGAGGCACTTGGCGAATAGGATTGCCTGGGAAATTAAGTAGTAACAAAGTGTAAGGAGTTTCTTTTCAGATCTCCGATAGAATATTTTTCTGAGAACTCCGGGAGGGTTGTCAAGGAACCCATTTTTGTGAGAACTCGTCAATGTCTCTATGTCAAACCCAAGGTTTTGTGCGACTTTTATGACTTGCGACAATACCTTAGGGCTTCCACTTCGATCATTAAATAAATGTATGAATACAATTTTTTTCATGGCGCCACATTGAGTCGAGGTGCTAGTTTTTTTTGTTGGAATTTAAGATGAGTGCATATAGTGCGCCGCTGATAAAAAGCAGGCCATCTACTAGTGACTTATTGAACGCTCCAGTAATCGTTACGCTTGTGTATGCCAATGATATCGCCAGTCCAATGCTTGCTCTGCGAATATTAATAGCTTCCGCGCTTTCGGGCTTCTTATTTTTAGTGGTCGATCCAAATAAAATTGGACCAAGAATAAAGAGCGCATAAAAAAACAAGCCTAGAAGACCAAATTTAGTTAGCACTTGATAATATGCATTGTGCAATATTGGCAAATGTCTGTAAGTTAGTCCCTCCCCCATGTGCACATAAAACCCTAAGTCTACAGTGGCGCCTAGCCCCCGGCCGAAAAGTTTCTCAAATGTGCTTGCTGATTCAAATTGTTTTTGAGCCTGAGAGGCTTCAAATCCTCTCCAGTTAGTAGTGATCTCTTGCTCATCATAACTTTTGGTAAACGATACTTCTGAGATTGAGTTCTTTATCTTTCCCAAAAAGCTAACATCATTTTGGTTGTATTCTGGCAGAATTGAGTAAATTGTTATTGAGGCCATGGTTAGCAGCATTAAAGAGACTGCTGTTTTCTTGGTGCTATCGAAAAGTCCAGCTAGGGATAACAAAAAAATCAGAAATGTACCTTGTAAGCTTCGCGAGAAGCTTAATAAAAAAGCTGCTCCCATAACCGCTAGAGCTATATACTTTAAAGGTTTAGAGGTGTCGAACCTATAGTTGCCCTGCCCGCAGATCGCTAAACCAAAACCGATGCAGCAAAACATCGGGATTGATCCTGAGTCATAAGCTGCCTGCATTGCAGAGTCATTGAAAGCCACAAAGTAATTAATAAGGTAAAATGAGCAAACAATAAAACAGGTCCAAATAAAAGTTTTAATCAGCTCCTGCGTATTCTTTATTCTTGATGCGATTAAGTAGCCGCACAGGAGGCAAAGCACCGCCTTTGCTACATACCATACATCCTTGAGGGCGTTGTTTACTTCATTTTGACCAATAAGCAGCAGGCCAGGCGCCACCATTGCACAAAGAAGTAAGGTTTGCGCTTTAAGCCCTTTATGGATTTTTGTTTTGTAGAAAGTTAAATATATGATGCACGTCACAAGTAAAATGGCGCTATAAAGTGACTCCGGGACGACTAAGTTTAATGCAATCAGGGTGGCAAATATTAGTGAATTTATTTTGTTACGCTTTTGCTCCCTGCGGAGCTGTAGTGACTTTGAAGTTATCATTCTAATATCATTCTTGCATAAGATTTTTTTTCTGCCGCTTCTGAATGGCTAGATCATAAAGATTTGTCCATAGTTGCACCCTTTTTTCCCAGGTGAATTTTTCAACGCACTTATTTACTCCTTCTGATAGTCTGTTTATTTTTTCTGGGCTTTCTATTAGTTCCTCTAAATGCATTCCATACTCTTTAATGATTTTGTCGTATGTGGAGATTTCTATTTTTACGCCGCATTGGTCGCATACGGTATCATGCATTCCGCAATGGTCAAGTGTTATGGTCGGTATGCCATGCGACATCGCTTCCCATATTACTGTAGGGTTACCTTCGGCTAGGCTGGTAATTGAGTGAATGTGCGCGATGCTATAGTAATAGTTCACCTTGTTACGCTGTATGTTGCCTGTCCATGTTATGTTTTTTTCTATCCCAAGCTGCTCTGCCAGGAAAGATAATGGCTTTTTTAAGGGGCCATCCCCAATTACATAAAGATGCCAATTCTTTTCTTTGATTAGGGACAGTGACTCTATTAATAAGGAGAGTGATTTGTTGGAGTCGATTCGACCTACCCATATCAGATTGATTGTATCTCCGCTATTTACGTTTATTGTTTTTTGGGATATTAGCATTTGATTTGTTATAGCATTTTCAGGAAAGCATATTGTTTCAATTCCGTGTTTTTGGCGTATAAGTTCTTTGGTGGCAGATGTAGCAGATAAAATTAAGTCGGCCTTATGAAATGCATTTTTGATGCGTGGGCTATGGTTGAATTGCAGTGTGTTTATCGAACTTTTTATTAATACTTTTAGCCCAGTGGCTATGCTCGCCTTGAATGCCAGTTTAAGAGGGGGGTTTTGAACTCCGCCAATCGGCCCCCAAATGTAGGGCTTGTTTAGCCCCCAAAGATATCCTGGTTCGCGATATCCAATTGGACACAGGAAGTGAACTAAATCTATTTCGGTCTGCCTGATAATATTTTTTGCAACTGTATAAGCCTGTTTGTGCCAATTCTTATACGCCAAGTAGAATGAGTAAGGTATTAATCCGGATCGGTTGGTGCTGTTAAGTAGGCGAGATAGTGAGTTCGGGTTGACTGCGATGAATTCAACATTCTTAATTTTTCCTTGTTCAGTGAGGCTTTGAATTTCATCTATGTCGCCCATGTGATCACCTGCTGCGCCGTATAAAACTATTAAGTCGTTGTTGGCCGACATTTCGGTGACATAGTTCCAAGCTACTGAGTATTCAGAGCCTCGTATTGGTGAAATGCAGTAAGCTAAAACCAATATCTTTTTGCGCTTAACATTATTCATAACTTCTGGTCTGTATCTGTTTTTAAGGGCGGCCGCAAAAACTGAGTGCGACACCTGACTTTACCGGTACGGTGTTGCCATGTCCGACCACGAACTCAGCGTTGAAGAACGCTTCGACATCCAGGTCGTTCTGATGCGCGGGATGAGCCAGCGCGCGATTGCCCGGATGCTCAACCGCAGTCCCTCGCCCATCAGTCGCGAGAGCCGGCGCAAGCGTAACGCCCAAGGCGAGTACGTTACTCCACCATGGACAGCGCGCGAAGCGTGGACGCCGCAAAGCCTGCCGGCCCCGGAAAAAGCTGGTGCCGCGCAATGAGCTATTCGAACTGGTGGGTCAACCTGCTGCGATAAAGCTTTTCTCCCGAACAGATTGCCGGCAAGCTGCTCGCCATGGAATTCCCAAACTTCGAAGACGCCTACGCCTGCCGCGATACGATCTAAAACGCGATCTACGCCCTGCCGGTCGGCAAACTGCTCAAGGACCTGATCATCTGCCTGCGGCAAGGCAAGACTACGCGCAGTCCCCGCTCCGGCGGAGTGGATCGCCGCGGCCAGATCCCCAACATGGCCAGTAGCCACGCCCCTCCGCCGGAGGTGGAAGATCGCGTAATGCCGGGACACTTGGAAGGCGACCTGATCAAAGTCAAGGCCAATCCGTCGGCGGTAGGTACCCTAGGTTTTGTACGAAAAGTAATGCCGTAGGCATCGAAGCGTGCAGGCCAGTGTGACCATCGCGGCAAAGCTTTTGGCCAACTTGTCGTAGCGGGTGCCGATTCGCCGGCTCTCTTTCAGCCAGGCAAACATCCGCTCGATGATGTTCCGCTGTCGGTACTTCGGACGGTCAAACAGCCGGGGCAGCCCAGGCTTGGGTTTGCGCTTCATGGTGCGCTGTGGGATCACCGGCTGCATGCGGTAGCGGTCGCAGTACTGACGCAGGTGCTCGGCGTCGTACCCCTTGTCAGCCAGTAACCAGCGGCAGCGTTTGCGCGGCCGTCCCGGCTTTCCGGGAATGCGTACCTGCTCCAAGAGCGGCTGGGCCTGTCCAATGTCGCTGGCTTGCCCTGGCGAAAGCATGAAGCGTAGAGGCACACCGTTGGCATCACAGACCAGGTGAATCTTGGTGGTCAGGCCGCCTCGGCTGCGTCCCAAGGCATGGTCTAGCGGTTCTTCCGGCCCCCCTTTTTCCCGGCGCCTGAAGAGGCTCGGGTTGCACGTACCACGGTGGAGTCGATCATCCAGGTGTCCAGATCTATCAGCCCTTCCTGATTCAGCCGAACATGCAGACGCTCAAGCACTTGCTCGAACGTGCCGTGGTCTCGCCAGTCGCGAAAACGCTGATACACCGTTGACCACGGGCCGAATCGTTCCGGCAAGTCGCGCCAGGCCGCCCCGGAGCACAGGATCCAGAAGATGCCATTGAGCACCAGTCGATCATCACTGCGCGGTCGCCCCATCTTCTGTTCGGGGGAAACCAGATCCTTGATCAACTCCCATGCCGCATCGGGGAGTTCGTAGCGCCTTGCCATGCGGGCCTCCAGCCAATCATGGCGGCGATTCTACCCGCACCGACTTTTCGTACAGAACCTAGTCGAGCGTACCAGCGGTTACCTGATACTGGGGAAGATGCACGATGCGACGGTGACGTCGGTGGTGGTAGGCTTCAGCACCGCGCTCAACCGTATGCCGCTGGCCGCTCGCAAGGCACCGTAATGATAGGAATAGTTTATGTCACTTATCTACGGGACGGCACACTAGCTTATCTGGCCATTGGTGGTGAAGCGATTGCCGTGGAGGCATTCAACCTTTTTTATAGATGTGGAGAGTGCTAATTATCTAGAGGTGCGTTTATAAGAGGGAATTGAAAAGCTTTTCTGGTTCACTTGATGACTGATATGCTGTCTCGCAATGCATGGAATTTTGTTCTATTGAATTTAGACCAAATCCCAAGCGTTTTGTAAAGTCGCAATTTTTTCTGTAAAAGGTTTTCTTGATTTGTAACTTTGCAGTAGGTGATTAGGCCTTTGGCTTCGTTGCGCAAAACTTCAGCGCGAGATGTTTGTGAGCCAAACCCTTCATGAGAAACTATGACTCGCTTTTCTATGTATAATTTACCGGAGCCAATGTAAAGCCTCCTGCATAATTCCGCTTCTTCATAATACATGAAGAACTCCTCATTAAAGCGCCCCGCTTGAAAGAATAAATTCTTATCTACGATGAGGAATGATCCTGAGGCATAGCTGTTTCTTAAGAAAAACCTATCCAGAAGATTTATCCAGATATAGCCCTTTAGAACTTCAAAGATTAATCCTTTTTTTTCAGGAAGCCAGTCTATTGAGCTGATGCGCTTGTTGTTTGCTAGCTGTTTAACTGTACCCCATCCATTCCAGTTTTCTGCCTCTAGCAATGGTAAAATATCGGATAGAAACCTCATGTCGGGATTAACAAAGGCCAGTATTTCGCCGTTTGCTTTCGATGCACCAATATTGCAGCCCGCACCGAAGCCGTTATTTTCACAGTGTATTATCGATGCTTTAAACCCGTAGTCTGCAAGTGGAGATACAGCCTTTTCTATATTTTTATCTTGGGAGTTTTCAATGAAGATGAACTCGCAAAATGATTTATCGCCTACGTGATTGTGGTTTTTTATAAAGGAGCTAACGTATTCGCGAATTTTTATGCTTGATTTGTGACAAACTGTTATTATGGATATTTTTGGTTGATGGTCGCTGTTCATGACACTTCGGTTTTCAAAGGATTGTAGGATGTGTAAAAATTCCAGGTTAGGCTTTTATTTGGTTTGTTGCGTGCATGTGTTTTTGGCGAGACTTCTAGTGGTTTCGCGCGAGAACCACTCTAGGACTATGCAGTCTATTATTGCTCTGATAGTCCATGCGCTTGCTGCTCCAATTAGTGAGAAATTTGTTGTCATATAATATAGGAGCGCTAGGTAAGGGGCAACTTCGAAGGCATGAATGAGAGCTGTGGTTTTGGATCGACCATACGCTTGGATTTTCGCAAAAGGCATTTGAGCAATAGAGTTGAACACGAAACCAACTAGTAATATTTTCAATATCGTTACGGGTTCACCTAGATAATCCTCGCCCAACCACAGAAGCATGAATTGTTCAGAAAAAAAACCAACCAAACATGCCATTGCTATGGATGCTGAAATCAACAGCAAAAGCCCTAAGCTGGCGTCATGTTCTGCATTTTTGTCTTGCGCGCTAAGTTTTGGAAAAAGAACCCTAGCTATAGAGCTTGGTATTAGTGATAGTTTTGCAATTGCTTCTGCAGGGGCAGCATAAAACGCAACGCTTTTAGCTCCTGTCAGGTTGGCAATAAACAGTCTGTCAAAGTAAACCATTATTGGGCTTATGATATTGCTAATTGTTACCCAGCCACCAAAAGTGATTAATTCGTGTAGTTCCTTGGTGTTTATGGAGATTAGATCTGATTTGTTGAGTTCAGGTAGGCTGTATTGGTAGGAAATTACCATTGAAATTATTCGTCCAGCAAGCATTCCAATCGCTGCAGATACTAAGGTTTCACTATGCAGAACGGCCAGTAAGGGGCATAGTGAAATTGACAGCCCGCTTATGACTTTTAATTTGTTTAGCTTGTAAAAGTCTTGTCTACCTTCGAGGTATGAGAACCATACTGTACTCAAAAGTAGAGGAGGGATGGCGAAGCTTAGCCACTTCAATGACTCTGTGGTTTCTTTTTTTATGTTTGTTGATATGGATAATATTGTTGCTAACCATTCTGCAGAAAAGTAAATGGTAGCTGTTGCGAGAAGACTTAGTAAAGAAATGAATGTTGTGGCTGTTCCAATTATCCCCGTGATTCGTGTCTTGGAGTGTAGGTTTATTGCTACTGCTCTGATAACGGCGCGGGAAATGCCTAGGTCAAAAATACTGGCATAACCTACGATTGCAAAGAAGATGGTAAATATTCCAAACTTCTCAACCCCAAGAGCTCTTGCCAAATACCCCATTGCTGGAATAGCCACTATGATTGGAATACTGAATCCTAAGATATTCCAAAAGCTATTCTTGATAATGCTCATTGTGTTTTGTTCTCAGTTCACACGCCTGATGGTTGCTTGAATGCTCAGTAGATGTCTTTAGAAAGTAGCGTAAAGGGTGTCTTAATCAGGATCTTCAGGTCCAGCCAGATGGACCAGTTGTTGATGTAGGCCAGGTCCAGTTCCACGCGTTTTTCCATCTTGTCCAGGGTCTCCGTTTCGCCCCGGCAACCGTTGATTTGCGCAAGGCCGGTGATGCCGGGCTTGATGCGATGGCGGGCCATGTAGGCGTCGATTTTACCGGTGTAGTAGTCGTTGTGGGCAACGGCATGGGGGCGTGGGCCTACCAGGGACATGCGCCCCTGCAGCACGTTGAACAGTTGCGGCAGTTCGTCGATGGAGGTACGGCGGATAAAGCGGCCGACGCGGGTGATGCGCGGGTCTTCGCGGCTGGCCTGCTTGACCTGGGCGTCGGCGTGCACACGCATGGAGCGGAATTTCCACACCTTGATGACCCTGCCGTTCCAGCCATGGCGCTTCTGTTTGAACAGGACCGGGCCGGGGGAGGACAGCTTCACGGCGATGGCGGTGGCCAGCAGCATGGGGCTCAGGGCCAGGATGGCCAGCAGGGCAATAGTGCGGTCCAGTGCGGCCTTGGTCAGTGCGGCAGTGGGGTAACTGGTAAGGGGGCTTTCATTGAGGTGGATGGCCGGCAGCCCATCGATGTCCGAAACCGAGTGGTTGAGCAGCATCAGGCTCTGCAGGTCGGGGATCCACACCACGTCGACGCTGGCGTCGAGTAGGTCGATGTACAGGCCCTCGATCTGTTCGGCCTCGGTCAGCGGCAAGGCGATATAGAGGCGGCGGATGTGGTGGTGGGCGATCAGGTCGCGCAGGTGCGCAAGGTTGCCGATGACCGGGTACAGGAGGTTGTCCGGGTGCACTTGGTCGTTCCCCGCCACCAGGCCCACCAGCGGCTCATTCCTGTGCCGGACCAGCTTGTCCGCCAGATCCAGGGCCAGTTCCCCGGTACCGACGATCAGCGAGGTGCGAGCGGATTGCAGCTGCCGGTGGTAGCGCCGGGAGACATGGTGCAGCGGCACATAAAGACCGGACTGCAGGGCGAAGCCGAGCACACCCCAGGTCAGGATGACTTCGCGGGAGAAGAGATGGCTGGTCTTGGTGACGAAAGTCGCAACGGTGAGCAGGGACAGCAACACGAGCCAGCCGCCGAGCAAACGGCCGAGACCGACGAGGTAGCCGTGTTGCTTGTGGTAAACCCGCATCAATGAATAGACCGGTACCGACGCGAACAGCGCAAAGCCTCCCAGCACACGGTATTGGCTCGCGATCTCGCCGGTCTTCAGCAGGGTCAGGGCGCAGAGCAGGAGAAGGAGCAGGGCCATGGCTGCCAGCCATTGCCCCCAGAAGGTCAGGCCCCGGCCGCCGGGAATGCTCGCCTCGCGTTTGCTTATCAAATTGATCTCCGTCCGTGGATGATTGCTGCGTGAGCCCTGACTGCACACGGTCGACTTGCTTTTGCCGAGCAGGCTAGTCGATCGATGTGCGGCGTTGCGAGCGTCGGGGGCTGCAGTGTTGGTCTTTGGCACGAGCGAGTACCTGGTGTGTCTCGTAAAACGGTGGCTGGCGCTGGGCTGGGCGAAGCCCCGCTTTGGTCTACAAGCTTGGCGTAGGGCTGAAGCGGAGCGCCGCCCGGCCCACCCTGCGAATCCGTGAAACTGTGCTTGGTGCGATGGAACGGTGTTAAGCATGCGAGCGGGTGATGCGCGAGCAAGCTCGCTCCTACAGGACGATCGTTAGGCACATGACTCACTGCGGGATCAGGCAGAGCTTTCGGGCCGATCTCAAGGCCGGCTCCAGGCTGTCGCAGAGCACCTGGGTCAGGCCGGTGTGCTGGGCGATCTTGTACAGGTGCTGGGCCTCGGCCGGACCATTGGCAACGCTGCGCCGTACGGACTCGAGGGTGGCCAGGCGCTGGCTCTGGTCCAAGTGCGGCCAGGCGCTTAAGCCGATTTCCGCCAGCTCACGGTTGATCCCGTTTCGCCAGGGGCCAAGCTGGAAGGCCCGGGCCAGGGCCAAGTCAAACTCGCCGTCGAACTCTTGCAGGTAGAGCTTGGTGTGAGCCTGGCGCGCCCAGGTATAGGGCCAGGTCGGGCGGGCATCTACCGCAGCCCGGTACGCGTCTAGGGCGGCACGCCGCGAGCTTTCCGCAGACGGGTCGGCATAGGGCTGGCGGAACTGCTGCCAACTGTGGATGCGCCCGAGGCGGTCGAGGTAATCGCCATTGGCCACCGGGTACAGGCTGATGGCCCGTTGCGCCGCGTTGTGGGCGATTTGCCAAGCGCGGGCATCGGGCTGGTTAGCGGCCTTTTCCCACACTGCTAGAAAGGCTTCGGCCTGGTAGCTGGCGATTCCGGCCAGGGCCATGCGGGCGCCAGCAAACAGCAGCGCAAGGGCCAGCAGTAACACCAGCAGAGCTGACACTTTTTGTGTGACGGCGCTCACGTTTTGCAGATCGCTGTGCGAACTGCGGCGTTTCCGGCGGTTTGGCCGGTCGAGGGATAGGCTGGCGTTCATGCGAAATGAGACTGGGCGATTTCCCAGGGGGTCTGTTTGACCAGGGCTTCGGCTTTGGCCTCACCGACCAGACGGGCAGCATGCTGCATGCCTTCGCTGAGCAGGGGTGGGCGGTGTTGCAGGTTGTGGGCGTCGCTGGCGAGGATGGTGACCACGCCTTGCAGCAGCAGGGCATGGGCCAGTTCTTCGGCCGCGAGGCCGAAGCGGCCGGATACGGAGGCGGCGGTGACTTGCAGCAGGCAGCCCTGCTCGATGAAGGGCTTGAGCCTGGCGGGGGCGCGCATGAAGCCCTTATTGCGCTCGGGGTGGGCGATCATCGGGATGATGTTCCGCTGCAGCAGCCAACTGACCAGGCGCTCGGCGCCGAACGGTATTTCACCATGGGGCAACTCAAGCAGCAGGACCTTCTTGCCCTGCCATTCCCCCAGGAAGGGAATACTGCCCTGGCTGATACCGACCATCAGCTCCATGCCGAAGCGCACTTCCGCTGCCGCTGCCACCCGCAACGGGATGGACTGCGCCTGGAGGGCATTGACCAGGTGCTCCCGCGCCGCCTGGATGCTGGTCGGGGTGTTGTCGTACCGGCCGGGGTGGATATGCGGCGTGCACACCAGGTGGGTGATGCCGTCCTGCACGGCCATGCGTGCCAGGGCCAGCGACGTTTCGAGGTCGGGGGCCCCGTCGTCGATGCCGGGTAGCAGGTGATTGTGCAGGTCGATCATGGCGGCGTGGAGAATCTGTTGTCTGGTTTTGTGGATGGCGTCCTGCTTGAGCAGGGGGGGCCGTTCGGTAGCCCGGATGAAATCCGGGGATTGGCTGGTGACCTTCCGGGTTGCATCCGTATACGTGTCTTATTGCGGGTTGAGGTCCGTGTACGGGCCGGCTTCCCTCACCCCTTTTTTTGTAGGGGCGAATTCATTTGAACTTGGGAAACCACGTCCTGAGGACGTGGTCATGAGTCATCTGCTCTGCCTGTGACGATGGAAATGCTCCGACTAGAAGGATGAAGTCAGACTTTCTGTAGGAGCGAGCTCTGCTCGCGAAAGATCGTGCTCGGGCTGTTCGCGAGCAGAGCTCGCTCCTACGGAATGCGTGTTTCGGTGTTGGGAGTCCGTAGCCCGGATGAAATCCGGGGAAGTTCCTACCGTCCGCTCCCGGATTTCATCCGGGCTACGATTTGGCCGCCTGCTCCGAGCTGCCCCCTTATAGGGGGCCGAAAGCAAGTCCACGTTCTACGAACGTGGATTTCAGGTTGCAGACCTGCTTCTTGTGGGAGCGAATTCATTCGCGAATCGGCCCGGCACCGAGCCGGCTGGTAGCTGCCCTCTCCCCCGGCCCCTCTCTCAAAGGGAGAGGGGGAGAAAAGCAACGGGGTCAGGCTTGCTTGGCGTCGCTGTAGCCGTAGTAGTCATAGTAACCGCCGTAGCTGTAGCCGTACTTCTTGGCCTTTTTGATATCCACCTGGTTGAGGACGATGCCGTTGACCGGCGCGTTGCTCTGCAGCAGTTGGCCAACGCCTTTCTCCACCAGCGGAATGGCGGTGGAGGCCGACTTGACCACGTAGATCAGCGAGTTGGCGAAGGTGGACAGAACGATGGCGTCGCTGACCGCCTGGGTCGGCGGCGAGTCGATGACGATGCGGTCGTACTTGCTCTTGAGCAGTTCGATGGCCTTGGCGAAGCGCGGCGACGACAGCAGCTCCAGCGGGTTCGGCGGCACGCTGCCGGCACTCATCATGTCGATGCCGTCCACATGCTTGATGCATTCATCCAGCTTGGCGGTGCTGGCGATCAGGTTGGCCAGGCCAGGGGTCCCCACCGGGAAGTCGAAGTTCTTGGCCAGGGTTGGGCGGCGCAGGTCGGCATCGATCAGCAGCACGCGCTCCATCTGCCCCAGAGCGAACGCCAGGTTGGCGGAGACGGTGCTCTTGCCTTCCCCGGGAATGGAGGAGGTGATGACCATGACCTTGTGCGGGTCGTCGATGCCGGACAGCACCACGCCAGTCCGGATGGTGCGGATCGACTCGGAGAAGCTCTTGTCCTTGTCGGCGCTGAACATATGGGCCAGTTGGCTGCGCTCCTGGTTCTTCAGCAGCGGCAGGATGCCGAGTACCGGGATGTTCAGGCGCGCTTCCACCTGCTCGGTGCTCTTGAAGGTGTTGTTCAGGGCATCCAGCAGCAGGGTCAGGCCGACGCCGACGAACAGGGCGAGCAGGGCGGCAATCGCGACGATCAGCGCCTTCTTCGGCTTGATCGGCTCAGTCGGTACCGCGGCCTTGTCCACCACGCGGGCATTGGCGCTTTCCAGGTCGGAAGTGGCGGCGGTTTCCTTCAGGCGGGTCATGAAGGTGTCGTAGAGGGCGCGGTTGGCATCCACTTCCCGTTGCAGCTCACGCAGCTTGAATTCCTTGCGCGAAATGTCCTGGATCTGCGACTTGTTGGCGTTGAACGAGGCCTGCAGGGAATTTTCGTTGGCGGCGGCCAACTGGTAGTTGCGCTCGATACCGGCGACCACCTGCTCGACCTGGCCGCGCAGGCTGGCGGAGGCGGCGCTCAGCTCGGAGCGGGCGGCCTCCATGGCCGGATGGCGCGCACCGTAGCGGCGCGACAGCTCTTCGACCTTGGCCTTGGCCTTGGCTTCCTCGGCCTTGAACTGCTGGATCAGCGGGTGCCCCAGCACGGCCGGGATGCTGGCCAGGCGTTCCCAGCCGCCACTGCGCATGGCCTGGACCTGGCGATACTGGCTTTCCGCTTCGGCGCGCTGGCGGCGCGCATCGATCATGCGGTCGCCGGTCAGATTGAGTTCGGCGGCGCTGATGGTGGCCACACCGTCCACGTCCACCAGGTTTTCCGCTTCACGGAAGGCTTGCAGGCGGTCTTCCGCCTCCTTCAGCTTGGTGCGCAGGTCGCCCAGGCGGCTGTTCATCCAGTTGGTGGCAGTCATGGACATTTCCATGGTGGCCTCCAACTGGCCCTCGATGAAACCATTGGCCAGGGCGTTGGCGGCCAGGGCGGCCATGCGCGCATCGGCCATGTCCACCTGCACCTTGACCAGCTGGCTCTTGCCCTGGGGCTCGACGCTGATGCGTTCCATGAAGGCCTTGGTCACGGAATCAAAGATCTGCGCTTCGGTCGGGTCCTGTTCGTCTTCCAGGTCGCCGGGCAGAGTCACGGGGACGACCTTGTTGAAGTCCAGGTGTGCCAGCAGGCCGCCGATGTCGATCAGCGGCTCGGGCTGTTGCCGTGGGTCGAACTCGGGGTGCGTGGTCAGGTTCAGTTGGCGTACCACGCGTTCGGCGAGGGCGCGCGACTTGAGCAGTTCGAACTGGGTCTGCAGGTATTCGCTGCCGGCGCCTTCCAGGCCATAGACCTGTTCGATGGAAACGACCTTGGCGGTCTTCTCCTCGATCATCAGGGTGGCGGCGGCACGGTAGATCGGCGTGATGGCCAGCACTGCGAGGATGGCGGCCATGGTGACCACGGCGACCAGGGTGAGGATGCTCCATTTGCGCAGCCAGAGGGTCTGCCACAGCTTGAGCAGGTCGATTTCGTCGTCGTCCTCATCCTGGCGCTGGGCGATCAGGTTGCGCTCGATGATAGGGGTATTACTTTCCATGCTTTGGAGAACTCTGAACAAGTTGGGGCGCTGGAGCACCGCCGGGCGCCGGCCGCATCGCGCGGCCCGGATCCTGGTGCGCCGGGAGGACGGCTTGCTGCTGGATCAGAAGAAGCCTTGGTCGATGGTGATGGTGTCGCCGGGCATGACCAGTGTGTCGAGGTTGGCCGGTTCTGGCGTGCGGCTGGTGTCGTGGTCGCGGATGATGGTGATCCGCTTGTCCGATGCCCGTTCGGTCAAACCACCGGCCAGTGCCACGGCGCGACGCAGGGTCAGGCCCGGCTGGAAGGGATAGCCGCCCGGCGTTTTCACCTCGCCGCTGATGAAGAACTCGCGGTACTGCAGCACGCTCACCGAAACGCGAGGGTCCACCAGGTAATCGCCCTTCAGCTTGTCGACAATGATCTGCTCGATCTCAGCGGCGGTCTTGCCCTTGGCCTGAACTTCGCCAACAAAAGGATAGGAGAAGGTCCCGGCATCGGTCAGGCGGATCTTTTTGAAGCTGAGATCCTCTTCGCCGAAGACGTTGATGCGGATGACATCACCCGACGCCAGTTTGTACTGGGAGTTGCCTTCGGCGTGTACGACGCTGCTGGTGATCAGCAGCATGCCAAGGATCAGGCTGAAGAAAAGGCGAATGACCATATGGCTCGGTAGCTCTTGAAGATCTCAGGGGAACAAAGGGGGGCGAATACCCCCCGGTATTTCGACGAACGCAGGCTTACAGGCTGGCGGTGAAGCTGACCGAGTAGATGTTGCGTTCGTAGCTTTCGCCAACGGCGCTGGAGTCGTTCTCGGAGTACTTGTAGCCGAGGCCCACATCCAGCCAGCGGCGCATTTCGTAGGTCAGGCCAAGGCCGAAGGTGTCGATCTTGTCGTCACGATCGATGTCCTGGTACTCCTGGTCGGAGTGGGTGTAGCTGACTTCGGAGCTCAGGCGCTCGAGCCACTCGTGCTTCCAGCTCAGGGTGGTGCTCTGGGACTGGATGGCGGAGGCGCCATTATCACCTTCGTCCAGCGCGCGGCGGGTTTTCAGGTCGAAGGTGGAGTAGGTGCGCGGCTTCCAGGTGGTGCCCACTTCCCACATCGAACCGCTCTGGTCGTCGATGCTGGAGTCGTCGAAGCGCTTCTTCTCGCCACCGATCTTGACGGTACCGCTGGTCTTGGCGGTCGCGTCCCAGGTCAAACCACCGAGCAGGGCAATGTTGTTGCTGTTCAGGCGATCGTTGGAAACGTAGTCGTATTCGGTGTGACGGGCTTCGACCAGGGCACGGGTCTTGGGCGCCACCGCGTAGTACAAGGTGCTGCTGAGCGCGGTGGTGTCACGCTCCTTGTCCGCGTTGAGGTGCTGGCCGTTCTGGTAGCGCAGCTCCTCGTAATTGGCACCGAAGTCGATCTGGGTCCGGGCGGTCTTGGCGCCGTAGGTGTACACGCCACCGACATTGCTGGTGGTGTACTTGTCGTTCTCGACGTTCTGGTCAACGGACGCGGTCTCTTCGACCTTGTGGTAGCCGGCATTCAGCTTCGCCCGGTTGCGCGCATCGAACTCGAACCCGGCATCCGCAGTCAGATGGTGGTCCGTGTTGTCGTCCGAGTGGCTGGAATGAAAGATGTCACTGTCAGCCCTGTAGGTCAGCGCATAGGCGCTCTTGCGGCCTTCGGCGCCAAGGATGAAGGTCGGACTGATGCGAGTGATCCAGGAGGACTCCTCGTTCTCTTCCACCGCGCGGAAGTTGTCGTCGTACCGTTCGCTCACTTCGAGGGTGGGCGTGAAGTTCAGGCCATCGGCCAGCTTAACGCTTTGCGGGTCGACCGCCCATGCATTGGCGCACAGTGCGGCCGAAACAGCGGCGGCCAGCGCGCTGGTGTTGAATTTAGTGATCATAGAAAACCCAGTGTTCCTTACCTGTGGTCTTGCCGGGGTAAAGGGCAAAGCGATGCCCGCGCATGGTTGCGCAGGCATCGATGGTGTATCGGTTGAGTGTTGGGCGATCAGTTCGGGCTGGCAGTGCTGCTGCCGCCACCGCCACCGCTGCCGCTCGGCACGCTGGAGGAGGTTGCGCCGCTGTTGCTGCCGCTGTTGCTGGCAACCGCGGACGAGTTGTCGCTCGCGGCGTTGCTGGCGGCAGACTGGATCGCAGCAGCCTGTTCGGGTGCGGCGCTTTCAGCTGCGGAAGCAATGGAAGTTGCCTGGGCCGGAGCTGCCTTGACAGCTGCGGCGGTGATGGCGGCAGCCTGGGCCGGGGCAGCCTTGACCGCCGCGGTGGTGATGGCAGCGGCCTGAGCCGGTGCGGCAGCAACGGCAGCTGCGGTAATGGCGGCAGCCTGGGCCGGAGCGGCAGCGACCGCTGCGGCTACGATGCTGGCTGCGGCTTCGGGGTTGGCGGCAACGACACTGGCGATGGCTTCAGCGAGGGCTTCGCCTTCTGCGGCAGCCACAGCCTGGGCCTGGGCTTCGGTCAGGGCGACACCTGCGGCCTGCAGGGAGGCCAGGGTAGCCTGGTCAGCGAACGCCTGGCCGGAAGCCAGGGCCAGCGCCAGGGTGAGGCTGGAAAGGGTTTTGCGCATTTCGAACGTCCTCGTTAGCTGTTGCATGGAATCCTGTCCCTCTTCTGCGGTGAGTAGCGGGCGGCTCTAGGGGGTATGACAACACTGCTCTACTACGACGGGCAAGTCATTGCGCCTCTCGTGTGGACTCGGGGCGCGTGATCGGAGCTGAATTCCAGCGCACGAAATCCCTGGGACCGGCGTGGAGGCATCGGCTCCGCCTGAGTATCGAGGGGAAGGTTTTGACAGATGACGATTCAACGTTCTTTTTCTGCAAGCCGGCTTCCTGCCTTGCCACTGACACCGGCATTCGCCAGATGAGTGTCAGCGCAAGCGTCCTGCTGCCGAGTCGCCGCAATCCAGGTTCTGGAACGCTACCGCCCCAGGATTTTACGTCGCTTCCTGAGACCGGTGGTTCCTGACTGGTTTTCTGCAAGCGCAATCCCTTAGCACGGAAAGCGTGCTGCGAAATCGGCAAGAGGACTGAATTAGGTAACGGCAATACCCCGGACTTGTATTCAACCCTTCGGATACAACGACACTACAGACACATGCCGGGCTTTCTGTTCACTCGTCGTGCACGCTTCATGCGCCAGCTCGAGGCTTGGCTTGGCATATGCCTGCAGGGCCGACCAACGCCCTAGATCAAATCGTGGGCGAGTATACAGATTCATTCTTATTGGTCGACCCCCCAGATGAATGATTTGGACGCGCTATGGTGCGGAAACGCGGCGCGCTTTTTTCAACCACAGGCTAAAGTTTGCGCACCCCCGTCAGGGGCATGAGGATCTTGTGTTCCCGCTGTAGAAAGTTCAGCAACAGCACTACGCGGTCGTTTCCGTTCATTTCCAGGAAAATCGCTTCCAGGTCGACGAAAGGGCCGTCGCTGATGAGCACCTTTTCACCCACGACAATATGCTCCCGGGGTCCCGATGCGTGCTCATGCAGCCGCAGCCGTTCTATCAGGTCATCGCCTAGTGCGATTGGCTTGCCGCCAAAGCTGACGATACGACTCACCCCACGCGTGGAGCGGATCGGCGCCCAGCTGTCCTGCTGGCTGAGCTGGATGAACAGATAACCTGGGAAAAGGGATTCTTCGACGATTTTTCTTTGCCCGCGCAGCACTCGCTCTCGCGTGAGCTTTGGGTGATAGCAGACATAACTCTGGAGCAGAAGGTTTTCCTCAGCGCGGCTTTCCTGGCGTACCTTGCACTGAACCAGATACCACGCCTTGTCTGCTGCCTCCCTGGTATCGCTCATCTGCATGGACTTCCTTGCTTGCATTCGCGATCCATGATCGCTTTCGGCTGACTACCCTTGGCCACCACCTGGAGCACAACAACGCATGGCCACTGGCCTGCAGTAGCCGGCAGAGTATAGCCCGCCACCTGCACGGCCCACGGAAATAGAGCGCCCCGCGATTGAGCATTCCGCCTGACCTGCCCCCTGTTCACTACACGCCGAATTTAGCAGAGTCCGTTTTCCACGTTCAAATGAACCTCAGGGCTACTCAACTCAAAGCAAACGCTCGAGAAAGAACTCTAGGCTGCCCTTCGGAGTCGCTGGCAGGGGCCAGCCATTGACCCTGTTGGCGATGGTCTTGAATGCGAGCGCACATCTGGATCGGGGGAACTCTTCGATAACGGCGCGCTGCCGGCGAATCGCCGCCTGCAACTGGTCGTCAAAAGGTACGGCGCCCAGGTAATGCAGGGCGACATCCAGGGATCGCTCGGTCATCTTGAGCATTTTCTTGTACAGGTAGGGCCCTTCTTCCGGCGTACGGGTCATGTTCGCAAGTATGTGAAAACGACATAAACCGTGCTTGAAGTGGAGAAGCTTGATGAGCGCGAATGCGTTGGCGACCGACGTGGGCTCATCGCAAACGACGACCAGGACTTCCTGGGCAGCACAGGCAAAGCTGACTACTGACTCGTCAATGCCGCTAGCCGTGTCGATGACCAGCATGTCCAGGTCATCGGCAATTTCACTGAAGGCGTGAATAAGACCTGCAATTTCGGCGGTCGTGGCAGGCGCCAGGCCAGACGCTGACGGCGCAACATGAATGGCTGCCGGCCCCCTCCGGACTATCTCGGCAAGGCTACACCTCCCGGCAAGCACGTCAGCGGAGCAGGACTTGACGTCCAGGCCCAAGGCAATGTCAACGTTGGCCAATCTCAAGTCAGCGTCCAGCAGTGCGACTCTCCGCCCCCTTCTAGCCAGCGCGATCGCCAGGTTGATCGACACTTGCGTCTTGCCGACGCCGCCCTTTCCGCTGGTTACTGCAATAACCTGTATCGAATTCAATTTCACTCTAGCCCCGCACGTTCCCTGTTGGAGACTTCCCCGGCAGGCAGAACTTGCGTCGACCTGGCGGGCCCCACATAAACCGTCGCAGGCCGTCCTAGCGACAGCCGCCCACGGCTTATGATTGGCGCAAATGAAAATGTCTGCTCCTCGGTTCTTACAGAACCTGCCATGAAGCCAAAATAATGGCAAGTGGCCTTTAATGTACACCCACTCATGGTGCAGGCTGTTACAGCACAGTTCAACCCTCCCGCCCCGCAGGAGCCACCGAGGCAAGGGCGTCGTACAGGTCCCCGACCGCAGTGCCACGCCACCTGCCCCTTGCTGTTGCCATCCGCCAAACCGTTACAGGTCCAGCCGTAACAGGCCGCGCACCGGGCACTCACAGCCTGTCCTGTTCGTCTGCTCAACAGGACAGGAGGATCACCATGAGTGAATCGAACTTGTTGGCCCCGCGGGTCAGGCGATTTCTGGTGGAGTATCTGGTCACCGTGAGATGCATGGCAAGAAGCACCCAGCTCAGCTACCGCGACACGCTCGCCAAGGTCATTCGGTATGCTGCGCACGCAGCGGGAAAACGACCTGACCTGCTCAATGTGGACGATCTCAGTCGGGAGCTGATCGCCCAGTTCCTCCCGTCAGCGGCGAGCAACAAAGGCCTCACAGCGAGGACCATCAACCAGCGTCTGGCAGCGCTGCACACGTTTGCGCGCTTCGTCGGCGAGTACGGCCCGGAACACCTGGAATGGTCTGGGCGCATTCTCTCGATTCCGATCAGGAAGTTTGCCCGCCCTCAGATTCCTTACCTGGAGAAGCCAGAGATGGACGCACTCTTAGCTGCAACGGATATGCAGACGGCGCTGGGAATCCGTGACCATGCGCTGTTGCTGTTCTTGTACAACACCGGATCCCGCGCCGCTGGGGCCGCGCAGCTCAAGGTGGCGGATTTGCAACTGCAGGTGGCGGGCGGCGCCCGCAACGCATTCGTCAAGCTGCAAGGCAAGGGTGGAAATGCACGGCTTTGCCCGTTATGGATGCGTACCGCCGATGAGCTCTCATCACTGACTTCAGGACGCCCCCCCCCCCCCCCGGAGCAGCACGTCTTTCTCAACCGTTGTGGTCGGCCGATCACTCGCTTCGGAGTTCACGCCCTGGTGAAGCGCTATGCCAGGCAGATCACCAATTAATTCCCGGCGCTCAAGGCCAAGCGCGTATCGGATCCAGCTCAAGGGCGAATCGCTGCGCAAGCAGATGCAGAAATTGACGCCTCCCGGCACCTCGAGCTAACAATGCCAATCCTGCATCGCTGCGCTCCAACTGCCTGTCCGGATCAGCGTGGACTGAGTGTCCGAATGGCGTGGAATCCGCAACCTACACGTGGAAGTTCTCGTAGCAAACCTCTTGGCTACAGACATGAGACGGTTTTAGTAAGACTGCCTAGCAGCCCCTGGGGGTTGCAGCTTCACCCTGCAATCAGCCCTGCGCCTGCCTCACCGCCTGACGCATGCGCTTGATCTCCCGGTGTAGCTCACGCTGCTGGAAAGCTTCGCGGAGCTGGAGTCGCAGGTCATCCTCGTCCCATGGCTTGGTGATGAAGCGGTAGATCACCCCCTCGTTCAATGCCTTTAGGATGCTGCTGACCTCGGTGTAGCCGCTCAGCACCATGCGGATCGCATCGGGAAAGATGGCCTTGATCCGCCGCAGGAACTCCACACCGTTCAGGTCCGCGAGGCGCAGTTCGGTCAGCACCACGTCCACTGGGTGAGTTGCCATTAGGTTAATGGCATCGGTGGTAGAGCTTGCGGTGAGGATCTTGTAGCCCTCCAGCCGCAGAGCGCGTTTTAGCGCGTTGAGAATGCCAACCTCGTCATCAATGATCAGCAGGTAGTGTTCGTTATCGTCAACGATGCTCTTCGGCAGCGTAAGGATCGAGCCTTCCTGAAGGAACTGCAGACAGGCTTGGGGCGGCAGCGGCGGCGAGTAATAGTAGCCCTGTAATTCGTCGCAGCCGACTGCGCGAAGAAAGCCCAGCTGTTCAAGATTCTCGACGCCCTCAGCTATCACATTGATGCCTAGGTTGTGCCCGATGGAGATCATCGAGCGCGTTAAGGAGGCGCTGTCCGGTTCAGTCAGCACGTCGGTGATGAAGCTTCGGTCGATCTTCAGCTGGCTGAAGGGGAAGCGCTTCAGATAGCCAAGCGAAGAGTAACCGGTGCCGAAATCGTCGATAGAAAAGCGGATGCCCTTGGCGCTTAGGTTATGCATCTTACGGAGGGCATCATCGGCATTGGTCATCAGAATGTTTTCGGTCAGCTCAATCTTGACCCAGTGTGGCGGGATGCTATTGATTTTCAGCAGGCCCAGCACGCGCTCGATGAAGTCGGTCTCGGCAAAGCTGATGGCGGAGAAGTTCACCGCCACGCTCAGTCCCTGATTGAACAGGTTGCGCCAGATGTTTAGCTGCTTGCAGACCCTCTCGAACACATAGAAGTCGATGGATACTATCCAACCAGTTTCCTCGGCCAGGGGAATGAACTCATCTGGGCTGACCATCTTGCCGCTGCGGTTCCAGCGCACAAGAGCCTCGAAACCGCACAGACGCCCGCTCTGTAGGTCCAGCTGCGGTTGGTAGACCACCATGAACTCCTGATTCTGCAACCCCTGGCGGGTTTCCTGCTCCATCGACAGGCGCTTCTGCACTTGGTCGTTCATCTCCGACATGAAGGCGCAGATTCGGTTTCGCCCCTGGTGCTTGGCCTGGTACATCGCCGTATCGGCGTTGCGCAGCAGGGTGACGGCGTCACGCCCGTCGCTCGGGTAGCAACAGAAGCCGATGCTCAAGCTAACTACCACCTCCTGTTCGTCCAGCATTAGCGGCGCCGCGATGCTCCGCTTGAGGCGCTCCAGCCAGGCCAACTGCTCGCCCAACTGGTCGGTCTCCATTAGCAGGACAATGAACTCATCCCCCCCCAAGCGTGCTACGGTATCGATCTCTCGAACTCGCTCCTGAAGGCGGTTGGCAACCTGGATCAGCAACTGGTCGCCGGCGTTGTGGCCAAGGCTGTCGTTGACCACCTTGAAGCGGTCGATGTCCATAAAGGCCAGTGTGAAGCTACTGTGGTTGCGCGCAGCCAGGGCGATGGCTTGGTTAATGCGGTCGTTGAGCAGGTTACGGTTGGGCAGGCCGGTGAGGCTGTCGTGGTTGGCCTGGTGCTCAAGCTCCTCTTGATAGCGCTTGCCTTCGGTGACGTCGTGGAGAATGCCGACGAAGTGACTGACCTTGCCGCGATCGTTCACCACCGGGGACACCTTGAGGTCATTCCAGAACTCTGAGCCGTCCTTGCGGAAATTACGCAGCAGAGCGCCGCCCTCCTCCTGAGCCGACAGCAACCGGCGAATGTTGTCTAGGTTCGGCTGGCCCCGGTCCTCGCCCTGGAGGAAGCGGCAATTGCGCCCCAGCACCTCCTCGGCCGAGTATCCGGTGATGCGCTCAAAGGCCGGGTTGACGTAGACGATGGGCTGGTCAGGCTGCTCGTTGTCGGTAATCACTATCGCGTTGACGCTGGCCTCCACCGCCCGTGTGCGGGTTCGCACCTCCAAGTCGCGACGGCGCTGCTCGGTGATGTCCTGGAACACTACTATGGCGCCTTGGATCATCTCGTTTTTGTCGAGGAAGGGTACAGCCGAATTGAGGATGGTCTTGTGCCCGCCCTTGAACGTCCGGATGTCGATGACCTCGTTGCGCGAAACCTCCCCCTGCTTCACCGCGCGCATTACCGACCAGTTCTCGGCGGTCACTGGCTCACCGCTATCGGCCCACCAGCCTCGGTACGGGCCATAGCCCTCCTCGCCACACGTATGCGCTCCTCCCCAAATCAGACTGCTCTCTGGGTTGCTCATGATCAGGCGGCCCTGCTGATCAGTCACCAGCACCCCCACCGGCAGACTGTCCAGCACGTTACGCAACAGCGCTTCGCTCTGAGTCAGCGCCTCGGTGCGCTGCTCAACCAGTTGTTCCATGCTCTCGAACAGGCGCACCCGGCCCAGGGCCATGGCCAACTGTCGGCCGATTGACGCCAGTGCGTTGAGGGCTTCCTCGGACCAGACTAGGGCGTCGCGCTGCACGACGTTGAGCATGCCGACGATCTCGCCGCCCAAAAGCAACGGGATGCTGGCGTGCACCGGTTTACCGGGCAGCACGGCAAGCGCCGGGCAGCCCTCGATATTACGGGGCTGGCTAAATCCGTCGCTGTCCCAGGCATGCCGGCACGGACAGTCGCGGGCGCACTTGGCGTGTAGCTCCAAGTCGTAGCCCCGGCTGCGCGCACGAAAACCGGCCAGGCGCACCGTATTCTCAGGCTCCCACGAGTCGGCCATCAGCAACCAGGCCCCACCAGCGTCGGGGAACTCGAGGACACGCCGCAGCGCGGCGTCTATCACATGCTGCTCGTTGCGGGCATCGGTCAGGCCGCTAGTGAAATGGAACAGGCAGTTGAGCAGCGAGTTGCTGCGGGCCAATTCGTCATGCTTAACCTGCAGTTCATGGTTCAGGCGCACACCCTGTTCATAGGTGGATATCAGCAGGTCGAGGATCTGCTGGCGGCCGGCGGTGATGAAATGCCGCTCACCCTCCAGCACCACCTCCACGCCCATCTGCACCCGTTCGTGACTGCGAAGTTCCAGGTTAACCAGGAAGTAGCGGATGCGCGACATTAGATACTTCTCGTCGAACGGCTTGACGATGAAGTTATCGGCGCCCGAGGCGAGCCCATGCACCACGTCACGGGAATCGGCCAGGGAGGTTACCAGGATCACCGGGATATTCTGGGTTTGGGCCGAGCCCTTGACCTGCTGGCACAGCTCGTAGCCGTTCATCTCCGGCATCACGATATCGCTGATGATGATGGTCGGCCGGCGTTCGGCGATCATACCCAGCGCCTCGATACCATTGCGGGCAACACGCACCTTACAACCGACCGCTTCGAGCATGTATTGCAGTTCGGTAGCCTGCGTCGGGCTGTCTTCCACCACTAGGATGTCTGCATCCGCATACATGGAGTCCCTCCCCTTATGCATCTTGGCCAGCTAGGCGTTCGGCGATCAGGTTGAGCAATGCGGCCATCCCGTCAGGCGTTAGCACTTGGCAGGCGGCATCCAGGGCGATGGCTGCCTGGGGCATGGAATCAATCATGGCGCTGGAAGGCTCCTGCACCAGCGTCAGCGCGCCGCTACGGCGCAAAGCTGCCAGGCCTTCGGCGCCATCGCGGCCCATGCCTGAGAGCTGGATGCCGACGGTCTGGTCGCGGAAGTACCGGGCCGCAGAGCGAAACATGTAATTGGCGGAGGGACGCACCAGCTCCTCCGGCGGCCCGCTGTCCAGGGCCACCCGACGGTTAGCGGTAAAGCCCAGGTGATAACCGTCCGGTGCGAGGTAGAGCCGACCCGGCGCCAGCGTCTGGCCGTCCTCGGCGATCAGTACCGGCAGGTGCGTGAGGGTCGACAGCCAGTCTCGAAAGCTTGGCAGAAAGCCGGTGGCGATATGCTGCACTAGTACTAGCGACCATGGCTGCGGCGGCTGCAGGCGTTCCAGCAGGCTCCTGAGCGCCGCGGGGCCGCCCGCCGAAGCGGCGATGGCCACCAGCTGCGGTGGCGTCTGCACGTTCTGCGCCACCAGCTCTGTCAGCGTCTGCAAGCGAAACAGCTCACCATTGGCCTTACGCGGGCGCCGCACGATCTTTACTTGGGCCATGCTGCGCAGAATGCGCAGCATCTCGCTGACCCGCTCGTTGAAATCCTCGGCATCCGGGTTAACAGGCTTATCCAGCACCACCAGTGCGCCTGCCTCCAATGCGCGCATGGCTGTGGCCGAGGCATAAGCGTTGGCGCTAGCGGTGAGCAACACCACCGGCACCGGGTAGCGTTCGAGGATGTGTTCAGTGGTCTCATAGCCGTCCATGCCAGGCATGTGCACGTCCATGGTGATGATGTCGGGAGTGAACAGCCGCAGTAGCTTGAGCGCTTCCTGCCCGGTGCCAGCCTCTTTTACCAAGAATCCCTCGCCCTCGAAAATCGCACGCAGCAGCAGGCGGGCAACCGGCGAATCATCAACTATCAGTACGCGCATGGCCCTACCCTCAATGGCGCCGATCCCCTGATCGACGCTCCCTTCAGATCAACCGGCGGATGGCGTCCAGCAAGCTGTCCTGCTCGAAGCCACTCTTCACCAGGTACGCATTGGCGCCGGACTCCAGGCCACGGGCGCGGTCCTCGGCCGAATGCAGTGCCGTCACCAGCACCACCGGCAGGCCGGCCAGTGCTCGGTCGGCACGAATCCGGCTGGTCAGCGTGAAACCGTCGAGCCGGGGCATTTCCACATCCGAAACCAGAAGGTCGAACTGCCCCTGCTTCAGCGCATTCCAGGCTTCCAGGCCGTTGTTGGCGGTGGTCACCTGGTAGCCGGCGCCCTCGAGAATGGCCTTGAGCAGCCCCCGCGAGGTGAAAGAGTCCTCGGCTATCAGCAGGCGCTGGGGCGCAATGCCGGGGCGCGTCTGGACCTCTTGGGCGAAGCTCGATCCCTGGGTTTCCAGGGCGCTGCGATAGAGGTCCGCGGGGTGCAGGATGGGCACTAGTTGGCCGTCCCCCAGCACAGTGGCGCCCAGCAGGTTGCGCACCCGCACCAGCTGCCGGCCGAGGCCCTTGACGATGATCTCCTGGTCGCCCAGGAGCTCCTCCACCAACAGTACGAAGCGTTCGCCACGCACCTTCAGCAGCAACAAGGTAAGGTCGTCCTCGCCAGGCTCCAGGTGGTCTAGACCAAGCACTTCGGCCAGGGTCCAGAGCGGCAGCACTTCGCCGCTCACCGTCACCGTGGGCCGGTTCTCCAGGTTCTTGATGGCGCCCGGCGGCAGCCGCAGACAACGCTCCACCGCCAGAGCTGGAACCGCGAAGACACGCTCGGCATTGCGCACTATCACGGCGCGGAAGGTGGACAGGCTGAGCGGCAGGTGCACGTGGAAGCAGGTGCCTTTGCTGGCACGGGATTCCACCTCGATGCGTCCACCCAGGCGTTCCACCGTCTCCTGCACGATGGCCATGCCCAGGCCGCGCCCGGAGAGGTCGGTGACGATCTGGCTGGTGGACAGCCCCGAGGTGAAGATCAGCTTGCCGGCCTCCCTATCCGTCAGGGTCTTGGCCTGATCCGGGCTGAGCAGGCCGCTGGACACCGCTCTAGACTTGAGCCGCTCAAGGTCGAGGCCAGCGCCGTCGTCGCTAACCCGCAGCTCGAAGCGGTCCGCCGACTCCTGGATCAGCTCCAGCCCTAGGCGGCCCGTCGGCTCCTTGCCGATGCGGCTGCGCACCTCGGGCCTCTCTAGGCCATGATCGATGGCATTGCGCAGCAGGTGGGTGAGCACGATGCGCAGCTCGTCGAGGATGCGCTTGTCCGCCTGCAGACTCGCGCCCTTCACCTCCATGTCGACGCGCTTGCCGGCTACACTGGCGAGGTCCTGGACCATGGTGGGAAAGCCTTCCACTAGGGCACTGCCAGAGAGCAGCAGCACCTGCTGCAATTCGTCGTTGAGGCTGCCAGACAGCTGTTCCAGGCCCTGTGCCAAATGGTTTCCGGCCCTTGCCAGGCGGCAGGCATTGAAGTGAAGGCGGTCCAGCTGTAGCAAGCTCCAGTCCAAGTAGTCGAGTACACCTTTGAGGGCATCCGCCGTCCCCGGGGGCAGCTCGTCCAGGTCTTCGCGCAGTTGGTGCAGCACTCCGCCGCTGAGCAGGCGCTTGGTGCGCTGCGGCTCGAAGGCGGCCATATGGGCCTGCAGGCTCCGCGCATGGACCCTGGCCTCCAGTTTGTGCTGCAGCAGCACCTCACTCTGGAACAGCAGTGTGTCCAGGCGCTGAGCCGATACCCGCACCGTCGCCAGGTCTGCCAGCAGCGACTCCGCTGCCGGCGGTAACTCCTCCGGCAGCTCAATCAGATCGCCTTCGGCGGCGGCCTCCAGGCACTCGATCAAGCGCTGCTGGTCATGAGATGCCACGGTCTGACCGACATGCAGCCGCTGCACGGCCTTGAGGGTTCTACGACTGAGTTCGACCCTCTCCGGCGTCAGGTTCAGGCGGCCGTGGCGAACCGCCGCCAGCAGGCTTTCCCAAGCATGACAGATCTGCTCGATGGCCGTTACCCCGGCGGCCCGAGCGGCGCCCTTAAGGCTGTGCACCTCTCGGAACAGCGACTCGACGGAATCTACCGAGGCAGTGGCCTCGCGCCAGTTGGCCAGGTCGTCGGCGAGGACGCCGAGGCGCTCTTCCGCCTCAATGCGGAAACTGGCCAGCAGGCGTTGTCTGAGAGCGTCCCGATCGAGGCTCATGCCGATCTCACAACTTAAACTGGGCCGCCAGGCCCTTTAGCTTCAGGCCCAGCTGGTGCAGGTTGCGCGCAGCCAAGTCGACCTGGCGGGTGCCGCCAACATTGTCTTGGCTGGCCTGGCGAATGTTCTCCATGGCCGTGCCGATCTGGTCCATGCCGATCATCTGCTGCTGGCTGGTGACAGCAATCTGCAGGGCCATCTCGCTGGATTCCTCGATGCTGCTACTGAGGGTGCGGATCGCTTCGCCGCTGACCTTCGCACGCTCATAGCCGCTTTCTACCGATTTGCTGCCCTCTTCGGCCTGCAGCACCGCCTTGGTCATGGCCTTCTGGATGTCACCGAGGATGCCTCGCACCTGGGCCGTGGCCTGCTTGGACTGCTCGGCCAGGGTCTTCACCTCCTGCGCCACCACCGAGAAGCCCTTGCCGGCCTCGCCGGCCTTCACCGCCTCGATGGAAGCGTTGACCCCAAGCAAGTTGGATTGCTCGGCCAGGTCGTTAACTGAGGCGACGATTTCGCCAATGGTCTGGCTCTGCTCGCCGAGACGCATCACGCTCTCGGCCACCGCCTGCATCTGCGCGCGGATCTGGCTCATACCCTTGAGGGTTTCCTCCACCGACTGGCGCCCGGCCTGGGCCACCTGCCGGGTACGTTCGGCGCTTTCGGTGACCGCCTGGGACTTGTTGCCGGAGAGTACGGCGGTCTGTTTCACCTCTTCCACCGTGGTGGCGATCTCGCTGATGGCGGTGGCGGTTTCCTGGGTACCCGAGGCTACCTGGGTCGTTACGGCGAGAATTTCTTCGCTGGCGGTGGCCAGCACCGAGATGCTTTCGTTCAGCTCCTGCACCAATTCGCGCAGATAGCGGCTCATGTTGACGAAGGCCAGGGCCAGCCGGCCCACCTCGTCCTGGCGGGTGGTGTTGGGAATCTCCCGGGGGATTTCGCCACGCCCGATCTGCTCGGCCCAGCCGGTCAGGCGCGCCAGGGGCTGGGCGATATGGCGGCTGAGCAGCCAGGCCAGCAGCCCGGTGACCAGCACCAGGATCAGGCTGTAGTAGAAGGTCCGTTCACGCAGTGCCTCCAGGGTGAGAACCGACTGCTCCATACCGGCGGTGATGCGCTTGTCGGTGATGGTCACCAGCTCCTGGCCGAGGTCGTAGATCTTCTCCACTCGCTGGCGCTGCGGCCCACCAATCAGGTTGCGCGCCTCTTCCTGGCTGCCGCTGGCAATCAGCGGCAGCACCTCCTCGTCGCGAACGCGCAGGTAGTCAGCCCGCAGGGCCTTAATCCGGTCCAGCAGTTCCAGGGTCTGCTGATCATCCACCACCGCCTCACGCAGGCGATCCAGCAGCTTGTCGTTGGCCTCGGTATTGCGCCGCAGGCTATCGTCCCGGTCCTGCACCGAGCCTTCGTTCAGCGCCTGCAGCAGCTCCACCCGTTGCAGAGTAAGGTTGAGCAGCAGCTCCTTCACGTCGGCGATCCGCACGTAGCGCCGCTTGAACTGCGCCGCCTCCTGCGCCTGCAAGCTGGAAAAGCTTTCCAGCGTGATGAACAGCAGGAAACCGAACGCTAGGATCAGGGCCGCGAAGGCCAGCATCAGCTTGTTGCCGATCCGCAGGTTCATGACATTGCCCAGCATGGTTCTTTCTCCTTGTGCCTAATCGGCTGCATCGATGCGCAGGCTGGAGTCCCCCAGCAGGCGCGCACCGTCCAACACCGTCCATTGATCCGGGGTGACCCCCAGCAAGTAGTTCGCCCTGATCCCAGTCAGGTTCGCCAGGCTGCTCTGCAGGCTGTCGCGCTGGATGCGCGTGATGCCTTGCACCCGGTCGACCAGCAAGCCGAACTCCATCTCCGGCCCGCGCAATACCGCCAGGAAGTTTTTGTCGGAAATGCCCTCCATGGGCAGCTCGAAAAACCCCCGCAGATCCAGCACCGAGACAATGTGCCCGCGCACGTTGACTATCCCCAGTACGAAGGGCGGCGTGCCCGGCAGCGGGGTGAACTGCGGCAGCGGCAGCACTGCCGAGACATACTGCGCCTCTACCGCGTAGACCTCCTGGCCGAGATCGAAGCAGAGCACTTCAAGCCAGGCGTCCGGTTGCTCCTGCTCGGCGCTGCGCGCCCATTCGCGGCTACGCGCCGCCAGCCGCTCCTCGCGAGCCTCGGGGCTGATGGCAAAGCCACTGCCGATGCGCCGCTCGAACTCCGCCAGACGTTCGTGGATTTGTGCCCAGTCACCTTCCCCGGTCTCGCCCATCAGGAGTGCGCCTCCATCAGTTGTTCACAGAGCCGAAGCAACTGCATACAGCTCAGCCCATCGCCCTCGGGCACCGGGGCCTCAGGTGGCAGCCGGCCAAGCAGCTCCCGGCAGTTGCTCAGTGCCTTGTCACTGGCTGGCCGCTGTCCGCGCGTGCGCAGCAGCCGGGCCAGGTGGAAGTGGGCGAGGATGAATTGGGGGTCCAGGTAGAGCACCTTCTGCAGGGCCACCAACGTGGCCGGCTCATCACCGGCCTGTTGCGCCAGCATGGCCGCCAGCCAGTGAGCAGTGGCCGAGGTGGGGGCCAGCGCCAGGGCGCGCTGCAGCCAAGATTCGGCCTCGTCGCCTCGCTCTTGGTCCGCCCAGATGCGCACCATCAGCAGGCAGAACTGGTGCTTGTCCACCTGGGACAGGCCGAGGCTTGCCAAGTAGTCCAACGGGACCTGGCGGCCTTGTGGATGGCTGACCTGTTCCAGCGCCTGCCGGGCCTGCTGCCAAAGCAACTGGCTGGGACATTCGGCGGGATTCTCAGACACACTCGGGGTCGGCGCTGGCTCTGGCCTCTTTGCCTGCGGCGCGGCTGGCGGCTGCCACCGGAACGACTGCTCCACCCGCAGCGGCGGTAACAGCGCCACGGCGGACTGGGGCGGCAGTGGACCTCCGGGACGCAAGGCGTAGTTGCTGCCAGCCCAGAAGCCCGCGAAACCGGCCTGGGTGGCCAGACCCGCTTCCACCGCGCTCAGCAGCAGCAGGCCTTCGCCGTCGAGGCAACTCAGCAGGCGGCGCAGGGCGCCGGCGGACTGCTCCGGTGAGAAGTACATCAGCACATTGCGGCAAAGGATCAGGTCCAGCTCCTTCAGGCCCCGGCCGGCGTTGGGCAGGCGGCCTTGCACCAGGTTGTGCTGGAAGAAGCGGATGCGCCCGCGCCATTGCGGCCTCACCCGCCAGTGCCGGCCTTCGGCCTGGAAATAGCGGCGGCGGAAATCGTCCTCGTTGCAGCGGAAAGCATTCTGGCCGTAGCGGCCCTGCTCCGCGCACTCTAGGAAGGCCTGGTTCAGGTCACTGGCAAAAAGCTCGAACGACCAGTTGGCGCGATCCGTGCCCAGCAGGTCGTCGAGCAGAAACAGCAGACTGTAGGCCTCCTCGCCCGTACAGCAAGCCGCGCTCCAGATGCGCAGGTGCCTGTGGCCCTGCTCGCGGCGCCGCGCGATCAAGGGCGCCAGGTGCTGGCGGGCCAGCCAGTCGAAGGCCTCGGCATCGCGGCGGAAATAGGTCTCGCCCACGGTGAATATGGGTGTCAGCGCCTGCACCTGGGCCTCGTCCCACTCGGCAAAGGCCAGCGTCTCCAGCCAGCCCGGCAGGTCGGTCTGGCCCTGTTCCAGCGCCAGCAGCTTGAAGCGGTGCAGCAGTTCGTTGCTGCGTACCCCGGAGAAGTCCAGCCCCAGATGCTGGTGGACCTTGTGTAGCAGCACCTCGAATACCCGTGCCGAGCAGATGGGCTCAATCACTTCCATGGGCGCCCCTTGCGAGCACTAGGGCTTCGGCCAGGCGCTCCTCGTCCGCATCGGAGAGCACCTGCTCCACATCTTGGATCAGCAACAGCCCTTCGGCCGTGCGGACCACACCCTTGAGAAACGCCGAGGGCACCTGCGGATGGGGGGCGGGGGAAAAGTCTTCGGCGGCGCAGCTGGCGGCAGCCTCCACCGCTTCGACCGGCACCAGCAGTTCGCGCTGCCGCGTCTTCAACCAGAGGAAGGGCTGCCAGAGAGCCGGTGCGGCGGCGGGCCAAGCAAAACGCCGGGCCAAGTCCACCACCGGCAAGACCTGCCCGCGAACGTTGACCAGCCCGAACACCGTATCGGGAGCACCGGGGAGCGGGGTCCACAGCAAGGCGGGGAGTACGCGGACCACCGAGTCCAGGCTCACCGCCACGTGCTGCCCGGCTAGCCAGAATGGCAATACGAAGTATCTATCCATAGCGGCGTCCTGCTGCCCGAAGCTCTAGCAATAAAAGGTAGCTCAATGCGGTGCTCCGTCCAGAAGAGGGGTCATTAGCTGTGAATGATGTCGTACCCCTTAGTGTCTATCCGTAAATAATATTGATCGGCAGCCTGATCTTACGTAGCGCGATGATCGCCGCGGCCACCTGGTTGAGGGCGAGGTAGCTGTGGGCCAGTTTCTCGTACCGCACCAGGAGTTTGCGAAAGCGATTGAACCAGCCGTGACAGGCTTCGCCCCCCGGCCGCGCGCCTGCTTGCGCGGATCGCGTCGTAGTTGCGCGGCCGCCTGCCGGCGGTAGACCACATGCGGGATTTAACCATGGGCGAGGATCATTGCCAGGGCGGCTTTGCCGCGATAGCCGGCATGCGCACACCGGTGCTTGGAGCGGCGCTTGGGCGGATTCGGACGCTTGAGGGCGATGCTCGCCAGCACGGCGTCAACTCGACTGACATCGTTGACGTTGGCGGCGGTGCCCACCAGCGACAATGGGATTCCACGCCCACCCACCAGAAGATGGCGCTTGCTGCCGTTTTTTCCCCGATCCGTTGGGTTGGGCCCCCACGGTTTCCTGTGCCAGCGGGGCTTTGACCAGGCCCCGTCGATGCTCTGCCAGCGTCAGGCGATGCCGTCTAGGTCGTCGTATTCGGCCAGACCGCACCTCCACAAGCGATTTCTGGTGGAGTATCTGGTCACCGTGAGATGCATGGCAAGAAGCACCCAGCTCAGCTACCGCGACACGCTCGCCAAGGTCATTCGGTATGCTGCGTACGCAGTGGGCAAACGACCTGACCTGCTCAATGTGGACGATCTCAGTCGGGAGCTGATCACCCAGTTCCTCCCGTCAACGGCGAGCAACAAAGGCCTCACAGCGAGGACCATCAACCAGCGTCTGGCAGCGCTGCACACGTTTGCGCGCTTCGTCGGCGAGTACGACCCGGAACACCTGGAATGGTCTGGGCGCATTCTCTCGATTCCTTTCAGGAAGTTTGCCCGCCCTCAGATTCCTTACCTGGAGAAGCCAGAGATGGAAGCACTCTTGGCTGCAACGGATATGCAGACGGCGCAGGGAATCCGTGACCATGCGCTGTTGCTGTTCTTGTACAACACCGGATCCCGCGCCGCTGAGGCCGCGCAGATTTGCAGCTGCAGGTGGCGGGCGGCGCCCGCAACGCGTTCGTCAAGCTGCAAGGCAAGGGTGGAAAGGCACGGCTTTGCCCGTTATGGATGCGTACCGCCGATGAGCTCTCATCACTGATTTCAGGACGCCCCCCGGAGCAGCACGTCTTTCTCAACCGTTGTGGTCGGCCGATAACGCGCTTCGGAGTTCACGCCCTGGTGAAGCGCTATGCCAGGCAGATCACCAATCAATTCCCGGCGCTCAAGGCCAAGCGCGTAAGCCCGCACACGATTCGGCACACCACGGCAACCTACCTGGTGCGCGCCGGGGTCGACATAAACACCATTCGAGCTTGGCTTGGTCACGTCTCGCTCAACACCACAAATGTGTATGCGCAAATCGATCTCGAGATGAAGTCGCGTGCTCTGGCACAACTGGAGCCTGCGGGCAAGGCGCCGCGGCGGCCGATGGGATCAGACCTGATGCAGTTCCTGCGCTCGCTGTAGCGGACAGTTCTGTGGCCTACAGATCGCGCCACCCCGCAGCCGAGGCCGTGCCGCGGACTGAAGGCCACAGAAATCGCAAGGCCACACAAGATATGTTCTGTGGTCAGCCACAGAAAGCATCGATTACCACGTCGAGGTGAATGGCAGTTTCTACAGCGTGCCCGCCGCCCTGGCCCGGCATAGCGTCGAGGTGCGGCTGACGGCGCACACCCTGGAAGTGCTGCATGGTAACCGGCGGGTGGCCAGCCATGTGCTGCTGGGCCGCCGTGGCGCCTACAGCACGCAGCGCGAGCACATGCCCGCCGCGCACCAGGCGCATCGCGAATGGACGCCGCAACGCCTGCTCGACTGGGGCGCCCGAATCGGCCCCTACACGCGCCAACTGATCGATCACCAGCTGACCCACAAGCCGCACCCGGAGATGGGCTATCGCGCCTGTCTCGGTCTGCTCTCGCTGGCCCGCCGCTACGGCAATGCGCGCCTGGAAGCCGCCGCCGAGCGGGCCGTCCAGCTGCGCGCCTTCACCGGGCGCAGTGTGCGCAACCTGCTCCAGCAAGGCCTGGATCAACAGCCGCTGCCCAAGCGTGCAGCCGAGACGCCCCTCCCTGGCCACCACGAAAACGTCCGTGGTGCCGACTACTACCAACCCCCGCAACAGGAGCTGTTCGATGATGCCCCACCACACCCTGAATCAACTGCACCAGCTACGTCTGGACGGCATGGCTCGCGCGCTGGAGGAGCAATGGACGCTGCCGGCCAGTCACAGCCTGAGCTTCGATGAACGCCTCGGCCTGCTGCTCGACCGTGAACTGGCCTGGCGTGACAACCAGCGCCTGGTACGGCTGCGCAAGAAAGCCAAGCTCAAGTACGCCAATGCCTGCCTGGAAGATCTCGACCGCCGCCCCGGCCGCGCCCTGGATGAGCGCCTGATCGCCAGCCTGGCCAGCGGCGACTGGATCCGCCAGCAGCACAACCTGCTGCTGACCGGCCCGACCGGCGCCGGCAAGACCTGGCTGGCCTGCGCTCTGGGTAACCAAGCCTGCCGCCAGGGCTACAGCACCCTGTATCTGCGCACCCCGCGCCTGCTGGAGCAACTGCGCATCGCCCATGGCGACGGTAGCTTCGGCCGCACCCTGCAACAGCTGGCCAAAGTCGATGTCCTGGTGCTGGACGATTGGGCGCTGGCCCCGCTGGCGGAAGGGGCTCGGCATGACCTGCTGGAAGTAATCGACGACCGTGCCGGCAACCGCTCCACCCTCCTGACCAGCCAACTGCCCATCGAACACTGGCATGGCTGGATCAACGACCCGACCCTGGCCGATGCCATCCTCGACCGCCTGGTGCACAACGCTTACCGACTGACGATGAAGGGCGAATCACTGCGCCGGAAAAAAGTAGAGGAAGACGCCGCATGGTGACCGATGCGATTACAACCCAGAACCCGCGCAACCGGAGCGGAAGCACCGGTCACGTATTAGCGAAACGCTCGGTCACGTTCACCGAAATCCGCAGCACCCCGCCAAGAAAGGCAAAGCACCGGGCATGGGAACCCAGCCAGTCCGCCAACTGCTGCGACCAGGTGGCTTCAGCGAAGGTGTAGCTGGAGGCCCCGAGCACCGCGACGAACACTTGTGCCTGGCGGATCTCGCCGCTGTGGCGGTCGATCACCGGCACCGTCTGGCCGGCGTAGTCGACGAACAGCTTCTAGCCGACGCGATGCTCTTGGCGCATCACCACGTCCACCTTGCCGGCCCAGGCTCGGTAATGCTCGCAGAACCAGCTGTACTGGAAGCCCTGCGGCTGGCTCAGCCGATACCCCTGCCAGAGCAGCGCCAGGGTCACGCCGGGCCGGCGCAACTCGGCATGCACCCAGGCCCAGTCGGGCAGTGGCCGCTGCTCGCTGGGCACCACCGGGGGCGGTGGAAACAGCCGGCGTTCCAGCTCGGTATCGGACAACGCGGTGGGCCAGTGGACTTGCCCCTATCAAACCGGACACCGGCACCCCGTTAAGTTGATGCCTCAGCCAAGCGTCTGAACTCCCGAGGTGAGCGGTAGTTCAGGGCGCTGTGCGGATGTTCCTCGTTGTAATGCTCGAAGGCGATGGCCAGGTTGCGCAGGGCCGTCGCTCGATCGGGCTTGGGCATGTGGCGGATATAGTCGCGCTTCATGGTCTTCACGAAGCTCTCCGCCATCCCGTTGCTCTGTGGGCTGCACACCGGTGTTGTCAGCGGTAGCAGGCCGATCTGCCGGGCAAAGACCCGGGTCTGTTCGGCGGTATAGGCCGAGCCGTTATCGCTCAGCCATTGCACCGGCGACGCAGGCAGCTCGCTACCGAAGCGTTGCTCGACGGCTTCCAGCATCACGTCGCGGACATCGTCGCCACTGTAGCCGTTTGGGCTGGCCACCCAACTGATGGCTTCGCGGTCGCAGCAGTCCAGAGCGAAGGTCACGCGCAGTTTGTCACCATCCTCGCAGCGGAACTCGAAGCCATCCGAACACCAGCGGGTGTTGCTTGTATCCACGGCGACACGACCTTCGTGACGCCGCGCCACACCCGGCTGCTTGCGACGGCGTTCCAGCAACAGATCGTGATCACGCATGACGCGGTAAACCCGCTTCACGTTGACCGGTGGCAGGGCCTGTTGCTCATGCTGCCGACGCAACAGACCCCAGATCCGACGATAGCCATAGCTGGGCAGGGCGCCGACTGCCTGCTGGATCTGCTCGACCAAGGTCACATCGTTGAACGCTCGGCGCCGACGAGGCCGCGGCCCTGGAGCGGGTTGTTTGAGTCGAGCCGTCAATTGCGAGCGCGCCACACCGAGACTCTCACTGACCGCCTTCACTGGTCGTCCCCCGGCAACAAGGGTGAGTGCGCAATCCATTTTCGCGAGCGGGCGATCTCCACCGCTTCCTTGAGGATCTCGGCCTCCATGGTCTTCTTGCCCAGCATCCGTTGCAGTTCGCGGATCTGCTTGAGGGCATCGGCCAACTCGGAGGCGGGCACCACCGCTTCACCGGCACTGACCGCCGAGAGGCTGCCGTCCTGGTAGAGCTTGCGCCAGTGGAACAGTTGGTTGGGGTTGATGCCGTTGCGCCGGGCCACCACCGAGACGCTTTGCCCGGGCTCGAGACTCTCGCGCACCATGGCCAGTTTCTCCTCGACGCTCCAGCGGCGACGCCGCTCCTGGCCGAGCACTTCGATGGTTTTGTCTTTGCTGGTAGTCATAAACACAGTCGTTTGCCTATCCCTTATGGTAAGGGGGAAACGGTGTCCTGTGTTTCAAGGGGCTCGTTCAGCCAGGTGAGGCAGCTGGCGGCAAAGCGACAGAGGTAATCACCGGCACTGCTGTGGCCAATGCCCAGGCTGCGGTCGATCTGGCGGACGGACAAGCCGCAGTCGAACTTGAGGCGCAGCACCTCGCGGATTTTACGCATGGATAAACGCTCCACGGCGACCTCTTTTAGTCACTGTGCGGACAGGTCGCCAGCGCGATAGGAAATCTCGATCCGGATGCCCACCTCCGCTAATCCTGCTCCAGGAAATCCTTGAAGTAAGCATCCAGCTCACCCTCGTAATTCTCAAGGGAGTACAGAGTGTCGGCCGCCAGTAGGTCAAGCAGGACCAAGCCGTTGACACTGGAGTCTTCTTGCACTGCAGCGCGGAGCCTGTTGGCCATTCCCAGGTTCACCTGGCGGAGGTTTTGGTAGGTTTCGCGTAACACGCCCAGCGAAAAATCAGCGGACAATCCCCGCATTTGCCGCAAATATTGCCCGAGCAGATAAGTCCCCAAACTGCGATAGAGCGTTTCCGCCGACGTACAGAAAGGCCAATGAAACCACGCCATCGGCCGTAATATCCGTGTGTGAGGGCAGCCGCACGAAGCGCTGATCGAACCAAGCAGGGACCCGAGACCTCTCTGTAAGGTTGTTCGCTGGCGGATGTCTCGACCTCGCCACTTAACGCGTACCTCAACCTCATCATGCGACGTAGTGTGAACCAGCCCCTTCATGGGCTCCACCAGAGCCAAAGCCATAGGGCAGTGACTCGACTCCCGTTGCGGCAACGGACAGTTAGCACACGTCTCGAAACCCAGTCGGGTCCAGGCAGTATGCTCTTCATTGCCAGCTGTATTGCTGCCAATACCACTAGGCATCACTCCATGACACCAGATTCGACCGTCAGCAAAGCGAAACTCATAGCTAATGACTGACTCATTCATGGGAAGCTCCCCTGATCGGAAAAATTGGCTGCGGGACAGCAGAAAACTCATCTGGCCGATGCAGCGGGATGGCGCCATACTTTAGACGCCAGTAAGCTGTCTCGCATCCTGCAAATTGATAGGCACTGAGCCACGAACAAAGATGACCTGGACCTTTTCAACTGGAAATGGGGTGATGGACATAGAGAGCAGTGCGCGATCAGCTCTGGCCCTGATCGAACAGCTTGATGTCGGCGTAATCATCCTCGACAAGGAGTTGTGCATCCTCTACTGGAACCCTTTCGTCAGCCGCTACAGTGGAAAGTCGCTGGACGTGGCCCGCCACAAGCCGCTGACCCAGGTTTTTCCAGAGTCTGACACACCACGCCTGCATCAAATGCATGAACAGGCCAGTGAAAATGGGATACATGTCTACAACTTCTGGCGCGATGATCCCTACCTGATTCAGCTCCTCTACGATCCCGGCGATAGCACTCCCCCGCCGATGCTGCAAAGCACGCTGTTCTTGCCCTTCAGCGACGCAAACGGCGAGCCACGCTTCGGCCTGCTGCTGTACGACGCCACTAATCATGCACACTCCAATGAGCACCTCGACTCCGTGCTAAACGCGCTGGGCAATAAACAGTCCGAACAGGATCAGCTAATTCGCAAGCTGGAAAAGGCCAACGCCCAGCTCCTGCAATCAGAGAAACTAGCGGCTATTGGTCAACTTGCAGCGGGCGTCGCCCATGAGATCAACAACCCGATCGGCTACGTCTTTTCAAACCTGAATACTCTCTCAGGCTACGTGGGAGTTCTGCTGAAGATCATCGATTCGCTAGATGGTTCCACAAGCCCGGATGACGTGCACTCGCTTAAGCGCAGTCTCGACTACGACTTCATTCGTAGCGACATTGAGGCTCTGATCCAGGAGTCCGGGGACGGTATCGAGCGAGTCAAAAAAATTATTACCGCTCTGAAGGACTTCTCCCATATTGAAGACGAGGAGTTTCGCCCCGCTGACCTGCACCGGGGATTGAACACCACCCTGAATCTTGTCAATAACGAACTCAAGTACAAGGCGGAAGTGACCAAGGAATACAGCAATCTACCAGAAGTAGAGTGCATTCAATCCCAGATCAACCAGGTTGCCATCAATCTCCTAGTAAACGCTGCACATGCTATTGAGGCATACGGACGAATTACCCTGCGAACCGGGCGTGAAGGCGACTGGGTGTGGCTGGAGGTGGAAGACAATGGCCGAGGTATCGACCCGTCCATCCAAAACAGAATCTTCGAGCCCTTTTTCACCACCAAACCGATAGGGCAAGGCACAGGACTGGGACTCGCTCTGTCATACAACATCGTGCAGAAGCACAACGGTCGTATCGAAGTCACCAGCAGTCCTGGTAAAGGCAGCCGATTCCGCGTTTGGCTGCCTGTGCAACAGCCCACCGCCCCCGCATCTGACGCGACGGCACAATGACCAACGCCCCGCCAACACCGCGTCAGGCTACGCTTTTGTTAGTGGATGACGAGCCGAACATCCTGCGAAGCCTTTCCCGAGTGCTGCGCGACGAGCCCTATCGGCTGCTCACGGCTCAGGACGCCACCTCAGCGCTCAGCACACTTGAGGGCGCGTCGATAGATCTAGTGCTATCCGATGTACGCATGCCTGGCATGGACGGTGCCGCTCTCCTGGCCGAAGTACACAGGCGCTGGCCAGAATGCCTACGCCTGATGCTGACCGGATTCGCTGACCAAGCGACCACCATCCGCGCAATTAATCAAGGACAGGTCTATCGCTACATCAGCAAGCCCTGGAACGATAATGAGCTTCGCGCCATCCTGCGCCAGGCACTGGCCCATCAGTACGCCGAGCGAGAGCGCCAGCGACTGCTGCACGTCACCCAACAGCAGAATCGCCATCTGCAAGCACTGAATGCGACTCTTGAACAGCGTGTACGTGATCGGACCACAGAGCTCCAGCAGACGGCCGATATGCTCGACCTCGCCTACGCCGAGCTCCGACGCAGCTACGTCACTGCCACAGAGGTGTTCTCTGCCCTGCTGAATCAGAGGCTGCCAGCCGACAAACAAAGCAATACGCGAGTGATTGCCCTCGTGCGTGCTTTCTCCGAGAGGCTGCACCTGAGTGAAGCGCAAACCCTCGACCTGACAATGGCAGCGGCCCTCTACAACCTTGGAAAGCTGGGTTGGAGTGACACGTTGCTGAACCGTCCTGCGGACCTTCTATACAAAGAAGAACTGCGGCGATACCGCCAATACCCTGAACTCAGTGAAAGCTTGCTCATGACCCTGGAGCCGCTTCAGGGTGCTGCACGCCTAATCCGTCATCACCAAGAGCGCTGGAACGGCACAGGCTTCCCAGAACACCTGAAGGGCGAAGCGATTCCTGAAGGATCACGCATGCTGAAGCTTGCTGTCGATTTTATCGAACTCCAATGCGGACTGGTCCTGGAGCGCTGCTTGAGCCGGAATGAGGCCCTGCAATTACTGGATAGATACACGGGCCGTCTTTACGACCCGAATCTGTGCAAGACATTCAGGGAACTGTGCATCGATCAGGCGCCGGATGTAGGCATTCAGGAACCTGGGATAGTGGCAGTTGATACCCGCCGACTGGAACCCGGCATGATTCTGGCCCGCAACCTAAACGCAAAGAGTGGGCTACTGTTGCTGAATGAGGGCAAGCAACTGAGTGCAGCCCTGATAGACAAATTGATCGCCTTCGAAGCCAGCGAGGATGCTCGGTATGTCCTTTACGTCCAGCCCCCTTCAACGACACCGGACTGCACCGAGGAAGTGCTGAGATGATCAAGATCCAACTGGTAGATGACGAGCCGCATGTCCTTGCAGCCATCCAACGAATTCTTCGGCCCCTTCACTGGGAGACACATACATTCGAAAAGGTGGAAGACGCATTGACTGCGCTCGCCGAGCACGATTACGCGGTCATCGTCGCTGATTTGAAGATGCCTTGGTGCAATGGCATTACCTATCTCAATTTCGCTCGCCAGAAACAACCCGACGCACTGCGCGTCATGTTGAGCGCCTACGGAGATCGCGAAACACTCAAACAAGCAATCAACCAGGCGGAGATCTACCGCTTCATTGAAAAGCCCTGGCAAGCCGAGGAAGTGGAAAACACGCTGCGAGGCGCCGTTGAGCGCTATTTACTGCAGGCGGAGCACCATCGCCTGATAGAGCAGGCCCGCGTCCAGAGATCCCAGTACGACTCTCAGCAGCAAGAATATCTTCGCCTGGAAGCAGAGTCTCCCGGACTTACCTATGTGCCCCGCGATGAGCAGGGCGCGGTATTGCTCGACGAGCTGATCACGGGCAGCACTCGTGGATCGTGATCCAGCCCAACGCTATCCAACATCTCACTGGACATGATGAGACACTCAACCAGATATCTGATTTCTGACTCCTTCCTGCATACGCTTGCATTTGCTCTGATTGCATTGGGAGGCATTGCGCAGATCGGCGTGCGGTTACAAGAAGATGCATCACCGAACAACATGGTGATACTTCCAGACGGCGCGCTACTTATAGCATTGCTGGGTTGCTCCTTGCTCGCAGCCATCCGACAATGGCGAAGCAGTCTCATCGTCCTGAGCATCATGCTGCTCGCCTTTTCTCTCTATAGCCTTGCCCACAACTACCTTGCCGGGGGACAAGACCAAGGGCTTTCAGTCCTTAGCAAAGCCCCTAGAATTCGAAGCGAAGCGGCAATGCTGGGGCTACTGCTAGGAGCAAGTCTTTTATGGAGGCGTACTCAAGGCTTGCAGTGGATGGGCATCGCATCGGGTATAGCGATGATCGGCCTGGGTCTCTGGTCGCAAGTATCATTCATTGTTCCCGAACTACCCGTGATGCGTATCGCATTTCGGGAAGAAACCACCGGGATGGCCAGCCTGCTCAGCGTCCTGCTGGGTATCTCGTCACTTCTGCTTCGCGCCCACGCCAGAAAACGGACGAGGGAGCTGGACTATCGACCTCTAACCCTGGGCTTTAGCTGCATACTGCTCACCTGCATCAGTTGGTACCTGCTAACACTGCACGGGCTCAATCTGATTTCCCGTCAGGGTCACGCGATGCTTCATCAAGCCACCGAATCCATTGCTGACAGCGTGGACTCTAGCATGACCCTGATGCAGCGCATGGCGGAGCGATGGCAGGCGCTTGACGAACTGCCACCCGATCAATTGTTACGACAAGAAACATCGAGCTACTTGCGAGACTTCCCCAATCTAAATTTCATTGCTGTGCTTGGACCCGAGTTGCAGCCTGAACATCAAAAGGGGCGAGATGCCATCGACGAGGCATGGTTTAAGCAGCTCATCGGGCAGACCGAGTCTCGTCAATGGCTGCAAGACGTTCAGCGCGGCCAATCAGCGCGAATGAGCCGTGTCTATATGGACAGCAGAAGCAGACCCATCGCCCTGATCGCGACGCCACTGAGCCTAGCTCATGATCCATCGCATGTCCTGGTCGCCAGCCTGAATATTGGCGCGACCATACAAGAGCGACTTGGCGCGAACCTGGATAGCTTCATACTTCAAGTCTTCGAGGGCGAAAAACCTATCTATCGCTCGGCAGCCAGTGCAGAAAAGAAACTTCTGACAGCCTGGAGTAAGCAATCAGCAACGCTGCCCAATCATGAGAATTGGCGACTGGTCAGTGCGTTTGATTTGAGCCGGAGTGACCCGGATATTTACTACCTGCCCCCCCTCGTGCTGTTATTCGGCATCGGTTGCAGTATTTTCATAATCATCAGCCAAAGTCTGGTGCGACTGACAGCTGAACATAATGAACGCCTCCGCCAAAGCAACCTAAAACTTGAAAAAAGCCTGGAGCATCAAGCAAGGCTACAAGAACAGAAACAGCGCATCATGGATCACTCCATGGACGTACTTTGCTCCATCGACCAGCACCAGCGCTTCATTCAGATCAGTCCCTCCAGCTTGACGGTCCTTGGGTACACACCGGATGAGCTCATTGGCCAACACCACCTCGACTACGTCGTAGCTGAAGACCACGCCCGCACCCTTGTCGAACTCAGGGCCATTATGACCGGCCAGACCAGAGAACCGATACTTAATCGCTATCGCCGCAAGGATGGGCGTATTGTTTACCTGAGGTGGTCGATGAGCTGGCTGGAAACCGAGCAGACACTTTTCGCGGTGGCTCACGATGTAACCGCCCTGATGCTTCATGAAGCCTACGTCAACGATCAGCGAGACATATTAGGAATGATCTCCGCTGATCAACCCATAGCTGATACGTTCGACTCCATCTGCCTGATGAGCGAAGCACAGCTGCCTGGGTCACTCTGCTCGATACTTCAGTTGGACCATGAGAGGAATTGTCTTCGACTGGGAGCAGCGCCAAGCTTGCCCGACAGCTACAACAGCGCAATTGACGGTCTTTCTATCGGCCCCCACAAGGGGGCATGCGGAACTGCAGCATTCCGCAAGGAAACCATAATCTCTGCTGACATAACCCTCGATCCCTTGTGGGATGAATACCGAGAGGTAGCAATTGCGCACGGACTGAAAGCCTGCTGGTCGATGCCGCTCCTGGCCCATGGCGGTGAAATACTAGGCACTTTCGCCATTTACCTTCGTCACCCGGGAGAACCAGATTTTCAGGCGCAGCAATTGATCGAAACTGCGGCGCAACTAGCATCGATTGCCATTGAGCGACAAGTTGATCGCCGTCGCCTAGAAGAGAGCGAGCAACGTTATCGCTCTCTTTTCACCTTCAACCCCGACCCAGTCTTCTCATTTGATTGCAATGGACGACTCCTCAGCCTGAACCAGGCTGGTTGCGACCTGCTGGGCATCGAGAAAAGGGAAGCATACGGCAAATCTTTTTCCGAACTCATCGATACCGATCAAGTAGACCATGTAAGAGAGCAATTCCTTGGAGTACTAGGCGGCGATGCCCGGCACTTCGAGCTGAGCGGCAGATCATCTGGAAAGCGCAGGCTGGAATTAGACGTTATCAACCTCCCGATCGTAGTCGACGAGCAGATTGTGGGGGTATTCGGAATAGCCAAGGATATTGGCGAACGCAATCAGATGACACGGACTCTGGAGCACACTCTCAAGCAATCGCAGCGTAAAGCCGATCTACTGCGGGGTCTGAGCGAAGCCGCAGTGAAAATTGGGGCCATATTCGACCAGCAAGAACTTCTCAAGTTCATGACCGAGCGCCTGAGACTTCTGATTGGAGCTCACCAATGTGTGGTCAGCATAACCAAAGTGGACGATTGGGACCAGGCGATCAATGCAGTGTCATTTTCTGAAAAGTATGCGGCATGGGACAACTACAACGCCCCCCTCTCCGGCAAAAGCATCTACACCCTGGTTTGCACTCATAATCTTCCTGTTGTCATGTCACAGGCAGAACTGGAGGCGCATCCGACTTGGCAACAATTTAGTGATCAACAGAATCACCACCCGCCAATGCGAGGTTGGCTGGCCGCGCCACTGATTGATCCGTCCGGCAATAACCTCGGGCTTTTTCAGCTCTCAGACAAGTTCGAGGGAGATTTCGACCAAGACGATCTGGCCATTGCTCAACAATTTTCTCAAATGGCCGTGGCGGCCATTGAAAACAATCGACTATTACGTCGCATACTCGCTGGGGAGCGCAGACTGCAAGAGCAATTGGACTTCACATCAGCCATCACGAATAGCGTAGTCGAAGGCCTGTTAGCGGTTGATAGAGATGGCAGACTGAACTTCGTGAACCCGGCTGCTGCCAGCATCTTGGAGCTCAGCATTCCTACATTGTTGGGACAGCCCCTGATCGCACACCTTCCCATTAATCTGGGCTTCTCTGCAGATACCTCCACCGAGCGCGGTGAATACCATGGCGAACTGAGTCTCTCCAACGCAAAACACATCGCCTACGATTGCGCACCGCTGCTCCGATTCAACACGATCGAAGGCTGGGTCGTCGCATTTAGAGACATCACCCTGGCCCGAGAGTCGGAACAGCGCATGCGCTTGCTCAAGCGCAGTATCGAAGCCAGTCACAATGGCATCCTGATCTGCGATGCAATAGGCGAAGATCTGCCGATCATTTATGCCAACCCGGCTTTCGAGCGCATGACTGGCTATGCCGCAGAGGAAGTCCTGGGGCGAAACTGCCGCTTCTTACAGGGCCAAGACCGGCACCAGGAGGGCATAAGCGAAGTTCGTCAAGCCCTGATGGAAAAGCGCGAGACGCACGTGGTACTGCGCAACTTCCGTAAGGACGGCACACCCTTCTGGAACGATGTCTACATTGCCCCAGTGCCCAATGAGCAGGGCGAAATCACCCACTTTATTGGGGTACAGAGCGACATCTCCGAGCGGAAACGTTTCGAATCGGAATTGGCCTACAACGCCAGTCATGACGTTTTGACCGGATTGCCCAATCGCTCTCTGCTGGAAGACCGCCTGCGCCAAGGCTGGCAGATCAGCCGACGATATGATCGCCAATTGGCTGTCATCTTCATCGATCTGGATGGCTTCAAGCCAATCAACGACTCCATGGGGCATGTCGTTGGTGATCTAATGCTGATTGAAGTAGGGAGCCGCTTGTCACAGCAAGTCAGGGCGGGCGATACCGTATCCCGTCTTGGCGGAGACGAATTCATCCTCGTTTTGCCCGACCTTGCTCACGCCGAAGATGTGCTCAATGTGGCTGATCGGGTCATCGAAAGTGTTAGCCGCCCCTATAATATTGAGGGACATGAACTTCACGTGACCGCGAGCCTAGGGATCGCCATCAGTGAAAGAGAGCTCGAGCAGCCTTTGCAACTGATCCAACAGGCAGACCTAGCGATGTACAAGGCTAAGAATGAGGGCCGCAACTGCTATCAATGGTACACGAGCGATCTGGAGCAAAAGGTCAACGAACGGGTCACGCTGCGTAACGCGCTGCAAAAAGCAATCGATACTAATGACTTCACCCTCAATTACCAGCCGCAGATTGACGGACGCACCGGTAAAGTGACCGGGTATGAAGCACTCTTACGTTGGAAGCATCCACAGCTCGGAAATGTTTCTCCGGCACAGTTCATACCCATCGCCGAGCAAACGGGACAGATCATTCCCTTGAGCGAATGGGTATTGGCTACCGCCTGTCGCACCTGCCGTCGCCTGCTCGACCTCGGTCTGAGTGGAACAGCAGTAGCGGTAAACATCTCGGCCGTACACTTCCAGCGCAACAACTTCGTCGACAGCATTCGTCACATACTGCAAGAAGCACGCTTGCCGGCCGAACTGCTGGAGCTCGAGATTACTGAAACCGTACTGTTGGCTGACGCCGAGCGCGCTATTGCTAGACTACAAGAGTTAAAGATCCTTGGGGTACGTCTCTCAATTGATGACTTCGGCACGGGATTCTCCAGCTTGAACTACCTAAAACACCTGCCGATAGACAAAGTAAAGATAGACCGGGCCTTCGTTCAGGAGATTATCAGTGACCATCACGATGCAGCCATCACACAAGGAATCATCTCGATGGCCCATCTTCTTCGAATCAAGGTCATTGCCGAGGGCGTTGAGACGGAGTCCCAGTATGCTTTCCTGAATAAGAGCCGCTGCGATGAATATCAGGGTTACTACTTTGCACGACCAATGCCTTTCGAGCAACTGGAAGCGTTTCTTCGAGAGCATCAGACTCGGCCAGCAGGTTACCTGAAAAGTCTTTCCGCAGAAAAAACCAAACAAACCCTATTATTGCTGGACGATGAAGAAAACATCCTGCGCGCTATGACTCGCGTATTGCGCCGCGATGGGTACCAGATCCTGACTGCCACTAGGGCGCAAGATGCTTTCGGCCTATTAGCCAAGTATGAGGTTCAGGTCATTCTGTCCGACCAGCGCATGCCTGAAATGAGCGGCACCGAGTTCCTAAGCCGTGTTAAAGATCTCTATCCTGACACTGTCCGAATGGTCCTTTCGGGCTACACAGATCTGAAGACAGTTACTGATGCGATCAACCAAGGCGCCATCTATAAATTCCTTACCAAACCATGGGACGACAATCAGCTACGATCAACAGTTTCCGAGGCGTTCTTCCATAATGAACTGGTAGCCTCTAAAGAGCCTCCCCAGGAATGAGGAGATGATTACTTTCGGGTTAAATCCATCCCATCACCTGAAACCTAAACCAACTTAAGCGAAACCGATAATCGCTCGACCTAGAAAATATCTGGATCACATCAATTGATAGACACCCAATTACAAAAACTCACCAGCACGCCCATCACCTTAACACTCAAGATCAATTAACAGAACATCAGGAGCCAAAGCAATGATAAAAATCCAAATAGTTGATGACTCCCAAAACACCCTACTAGCAATCGAGCGTCGCCTTAGAAACAAATGGTACGAAGTACAAACATTCACGAACCCTCACACAGCATTACAGGCACTAAAAACCAATGAGTACGCGGTAGTAATTGCAGATTACAAGATGCCAATAATGGACGGCATAACCTACCTAAAACACACCAAGCAGCGTCAACCCCTAGCTGCCAGAGTTCTCTTGAGCGCACACGCAGAAACCAACACGCTAGAAAAAGCCATCAACGAACTTGGCATCTATAGATTTATCTCCAAGCCATGGACCGATAACAAACTAGAAGAACATGTCATATCCGCGATCAACGAGCATCTCGAGAAGGTCATATGGGAAAAAAATCATGACGAGTAAACCATTTACGCCAAGCGACCTGAGAGAGTAAAAATCGATCACGCGACCACCAACTCCACACCAGTACAATCACCACCAACACCTCCTTTAACAGGATAGGCCTCGCGCTGGACTTGATTTTCTCTAGGAACGACTGGTTGAACTATGGAGTGAAATGGACTATTAATTGAGTCGGTATGGAGCTTGGAAGGAGGAACGAATGGACCGCAGCTACGTCTACCAGCAGTTCAACAGCAAGTATCCGGACGCCAAAGAACATATCGTCGAGGCTAGCAACGATCGTTCCTGCTCCGTCATACTGGGATTGTTTTATGGTGTTGTGGAGGTTGTGTTTGTAGGGGTGTATTTAACTGACGGCAGGCTCAAATCGGAGCACCTGTATTTCGAGAGCGATCTGTGTAAAGCGCTCGGTGTCCTCCGCGTAGATCCAGAAGATGCCCTGAACTTCGGCAAGCAGCGCGCTATGACTACGTGTCTGACAGGCCGTCTCTAAGTAAGCAGCCGGGCATCACACCGGTCGCGGTAGGAATGGCAGTTACCTGCCACCCCCCGCACAGATCCGTACGTGCGGAACTACCGCATACGGCTCCTGCCTCAGGTACGTGACGCGAAGCGATCCTCTGGGTAAGGATGTGCATTTCTGGGACTCGGAATATAAAGGTCTGCAAGGCGTCCAAAGCGCGACCATTGGAGTCGGTTACGCTGGCTGCGCCGCTTGAGGGCTTGCCGCCAAAGGCGACATACCGCCAACCGAAAGCCGCCAAGTCGTATCAGATTTCCCGGCACCGCGTGGTAGTTAAAATATCCACTGACCACCCGGGCAAGCCACTGACCTACGACTGGAACAGACTCGTGACGTCGGCGCTTCAGTTCTTCCCGAATAGCCAGCAGCGTCGCACGCATCCGCTTCTTTACCGTCAGTCGCCGGATTTGAAACCCACCGCTTCTGTTGGTACTACAACAGTGCGTGAATCCCAGGAAATCGAACGTCTCCGGTTTACCTAGCCCTCGCCGCCTGCGATTCTCAGCCGCGAAACGACCAAACTCAATCAGCCGTGTCTTCGAGGCATTGAGGGATAAACCGAACCGGGCCAAGCGTTCCTGCAATTGCACCAGAAACTGCTGAGCCTGCCATTGCGTCCTGAAACCCACCACGCTGTCGTCCGCGTAGCGCACAACGATCACATCGCCACGGGCATGCCGCTGGCGCCACTGCCTTGCCCACAGATCCAGCACGTAGTGAAGATAGATATTCGCCAGCAACGGCGATATCACTGCGCCTTGGGGAGTCCCTTTGGTCGCAGCCAACCTACGGCCATCCTCCATTACTCCCGCTTGAAGCCATTTGCAGATGAGTCCGAGCATGCGCCGGTCTGCAATTCGGTGTCCTAGAAACATCAGCATCCATTCATGGTCGATCTCATCAAAGAACGACGTGATATCCGTTCTAATATCCAGTTCACCTTCTGGCCCTTGAGCGCGACCGTCAACGCATCCAGCGCATCGTGCTGGCTACGTCCCGGCCGAAACCCATACGAGAAACCTAGAAAGTCCTCTTCATAGATCGCATTCAGAACAGTAACGACTGCCTGCTGTACGATCTTGTCCTCCAAAGAGGCAATGCCCAGCGGACGCTGCCTACCGTCAGCTTTGGGGATATAGACCCGCCGTGACGGCGTTGCCCGATAGGCTCCACTGTGGAGCCTTGCGTGCAAGGTGCTCACCCGTTGGTGAAGATTTCCTTCGTATTCCCGCCACGAGATGCCGTCCCACCCCCACCGCCGCATTGCGGCGCAGCGCGTAGAAGCTCTGCGCCAATAACTGCGGTGTGATGTGGTGCAGCAATGCCGTGAACTGCATACCCTTGTTCCTTCGGGCTGCTTCACGTACACCTTCAAGTCCCATCGACGCGCAACTGATCCGGCTCAGTGTCCGGGGCGCGGGGGGCCTGTCGGTGTTTCCCTTGGCTACGTCCCTTTCCTCCACCATCTCCGCCGGGGCAAGCCCTTTGTTCGATGGTTTCTCAGGTACTACGGACGTATCCGACTTCTCAGCGACGTGGACGGCAGGGTTACGGCTTTTGGCCTTGCCTGCCCCGCCCGGTGCTCGCGCACCGGGCACCGCTGAGATCTCCCAGTTTCTGTACGAAGGACTTCCCGACGTGCGCAGGGTCTCCGACCGCGCGGGATCAGAGCATGACTGGCGTATAGCGCCATGCTCCGTGTTGCCTTCTGCTTCGCTTAACAGCATCGGCATCCCGGATTCCTGATTACGCGGCTCAATGGCTGGCCCATCGGTTTCCCCTGTCAACGCTTCACCCTGCACCTCACGGTGCAACATGCATGACTCGGGGTCTGGTTGATTCGCCATTTCTTACCAGTATCGAACTTTCATCGACTATCCTCCGCCAGCTTTAACTGGCGCACTAAGCGTACGCCGAACTCACCTTGCGTGATTCAGGCAGGTATCCACTGATGCGGCAGCAGTTGATCGATCTCACTTGCCCGCTGCGTCGGCAGGCCGAGCGCGAGCAGGCGCGTGCCGACAAGAAACGCATCCGTGAACTGGAGCGCGAGCTGCGCCGTAAGGACAAGGCGCTGGCTGAGGCTGCCGCGATCCTGGTGCTGCGAAAAAAGCTCAATGCCTACTGGGGCGACGACAGCGAGGACAGCTGACCTCGTTGCCAGGACGGCAGCAATTCGTTGACTGGATGACTGAAGCCGTGGCGACCGGGGCCCGTAAAGCCGTGGCCTGCGAAGAGCTGGGTATATCCCTGCGCACCCTGCAACGCTGGACAGCCGAGGCCTTGTGAGCCAGGGCGCAGGCCAGCCAGGTTTTGCCGACGCCGGTGGGGCCGCCGATGATCACGTTAAGGCCGTCGCGTACCCAGTATCGACATATTGCTGTTCTGAAGCCGTTCAGACATGCCAGATTCCCTGGCACGGCGTTGTAGTTGAAATAGCCGCTGACCACACGATTGAGCCACCGCCCTGAACCCAAACGGGTTCATGACGACGGCGTTGTAGCTCATCCCGAGTTGTTGAGGAATACAAACAAAACCGGGGCGAACACTGCCACCTTGATGCCCAACTCCACTAGGGCCGCCAGGCCATCAATGGACTTTCGGAAATTTAAGGTAGAGATGGATGCCTTCAAACCTTCCTATGCACTTACTTCATTTGAACATGGAATTTATGGAGAATTTACCGCACCACTTCAATTAACTCATCAATCAATCCATCGAGCTCCCTGACGTTCTCAATCAGTTGATCTGACATGCTTATTGCAAGTATCGATAGATCATTGTCACTAGCCGAAACAGAAAGCTCAACTAGAAGCTCAGAGGCCAACTCACAATTGAAGGCCATGGACCGCAAGGTTTCCACAAGACTCATCAACACCCCCTTGCAAAAATCAGAAAGAACCACCATCAAGGTCAGTTTTACCTTCTCAATAAGCCACAGAGACACTAACATCACAAATAATAACAACTCACATTAGAGCACTCACAATCAAGAAAACTTCAACAGGCATAGACACCTATAAATATGGTAAGCCCTCCGCCCTCAAATCCCCCTCCCACCTCAAAGGCAATCCAATTTTTTATGAGCTCTGAAAAAGTTGATGCGCCCAGCTTCCCATGACACGGGACCAATGGATATCAACAGCCCTCTTTCTAAATCTTAGATGACATGCAACTTCCTTACTAGTCATACCTTATACCATTAAAAAATACCTCCCACTCCCTTTCCGCCAGACACAAGATACACCCTTCGCACTCGTTCTTGACAAGCTTTTGTGCGCGCATTTCCGCACAATGTTTAATGCCAGCTCAAGCTTCTCTAAAGGCTTCCGCTCACTAGAAGGCTTTTCAAAAAGATCTATCTCGCCCGTTTTCAGGTCGCGGTAGGAATGGCAGTCACCTGCCCCCCCCCCACACAGATCCGTACGTGCGGAATTACCGCATACGGCTCCTGCCTTGGGTTTTAACGCCGAAGCGGATTATGGGTGCGGATTCCACGCCATTCGGACACTCAGTCCACGCAGATCCGGACACCTGTTCCACGGTCATTCGGACAGGCAGTCGGAGCGCAGCGACGCAGGGTTGGCATTGTTAGGGATGGTCTGAAATAGCCACGTATTCCTGGCTGACTTCAGCGCCCGCCGATTTTTGAAAGCGGCCAATCGATCAAAAACACTCAGATCATCAGCGCTTCCCTATCTTTTTCGCCGCCGCGGGCATCTCGCGACGGCCAGTTTCCGCATTACAGACGCACCTCGCCTGTAGTGGCCAGCACATGCCGGCGCGCCATCCACAGGTTCGACAGCGCGAACAGCGTCACCAGTTGTGCGGTGTTCTTCATCAGCCCACGGAAACGTACCTTGGTGTAGCCAAACTGCCGTTTGATCACGCGGAAGGGGTGTTCGACCTTGGCGCGGATCTGGGCCTTGGCCTTCTCAATCTTGCGGATCGCCTTGTACAAGGCGCTGCGCTTGCCCAGCTGCTGGTAGGTGCTGCGCCAGGCCGTAATTTGCCAGATGACCTGGCGCCCCGAATGCTCTTCACGCTTCTCGACCCCGGTGTAGCCCGCATCGGCACACACCACGTTCTTCTCGCCATGCAGCAGCTGGTCGACCTGGGTGACGTCCGCGACATTGGCCGCCGTGACCACCACACTGTGCACCAGTCCCGATTCATCGTCGGCGCCAATGTGCGCTTTCGCGCCGAAATACCACTGGTTGCCCTGCTTGGTCTGGTGCATGTCCGGGTCGCACTGGCCGTCCTGGTGCTTGGTCGAACTCGGCGCCTGGATCAGCGTGGCATCGACGATGGTGCCCTGGCGTAGCGGCAGGCCGCGGTCGCCCAGGTAGCCATTGATCACCGCCAGAATCCCAGCCGCCAGCTCGTGCTTCTCCAGCAGGCGGCGGAAGTTGAGGAGGGTGGTGTCGTCGGGAATGCGCGCCAGGCTCAGCCCGGCAAACTGGCGCAGGATAGTGGTTTCGTACAGCGCCTCCTCCATCGCCGGATCGCTGTAGCCGAACCAGTTCTGCAGCAGGTGCACGCGCAGCATCGCCAGCAACGAATAGGCCGGACGACCGCCTTCACCCTTCGGGTAGTGCGGCTCGATCAGGGCAAGCAAGCCCTGCCACGGCACCACCTGCTCCATCTCGATCAGGAACAACTCCTTGCGAGTCTGCTTGCGCTTGCCGGCGTCCTCAGCGCCGGCGAAGGTCATCTGCTTCATCGGGCAACTCATGCAACGGGATTGGCGTATTTCACCAGATTCAGGAAGTCTTCTTCAGATCCCTAGCTTGGATGCCCGCCTACCATAACAAAACGCTGGGGACCGATGCCTGTTACGTTGAGCTATACAGGCACAGGTCAGCCATGTGTTCGCTCCTCGCCATGCAGTACGGGTGACTCGGCGAGTTCGTGCTGGATGCGCTGGGCGAAGGTCATGGCCTCGTCGATATTCGCGTTGCTCAGCACCACCGCAAACTCTTCACCCCCCATCCGACCAGCAGCATCGGTCTTGCGCAGCTGCGCCCACAGGATCGCTGCGAAATGCCGCAGGGCCTGGTCACCCACGGAGTGGCCCCAGCGGTCGTTGATCGCCTTGAAATGGTCCAGGTCGAACATCAAGATGGCCGCGCTGTGGCCGGCGGAGCGCTGTACATGCGCCAGTTCGGCTTCGAGCAGCTGAATGAAGTGTCGATTGTTGGACAGCTGGGTAAGGAAGTCCGTGGTGGCGAACACCTGCAGCTCGGCCTCGATCTGCTTGCGTTCGGTGACATCGGTGATGAAGCCGTGCCAGAGCACGCCACCGTCCTCCAGCCCCCTGGGGCGCGCATCGCCCTGGCGCCAGAGGATCCCCTGCCCCGGCAGCTGCACCCGGTACTCGAGGTGCCAGGGTGTCAGGTCTTTCGCGGAGGCCTCGAAGGAAGCCAGGTATCGCGGCAAGTCGTCCGGGTGGATGATCGCTTGCAGCGCCTCCGCTCTTCCCGCCAGTTGCTCCGGCGTGAGCCCGTAGATATCCCGAACCCCGGCGCTGACATAGGAAAAAAAACGAGGTACCGTCCGGACTACGGCGGTACTGGAAGTACCATGCCGGGAATCTCGTTGGTCAGGTCGGTCATCAGCTCTGCGGTCTGCTTGACCTGCTCGGACATGGCGCGCATGGCAGTGATGTCGGTGGTGGTGCCAATCATGCGCAACGGGTTGCCAGCCTCGTCGCGTTCGACCACCTTGCCGCGGCTGCAGACCCATTTGTAGCTCCCGTCCCGGCAACGGAGGCGATGTTCCACTTCGTAAGCGTCGGTTCGCTGGTCAAAGTGAGCCTGGATTGTCGCTTTCACATAATCGAGGTCCGCCGGATGGACCCGCCTGTAGCTCTCCTCGATGCGATTGCCGACTTCGTGCTCGGCATACCCCAGCATCGCTTTCCAACCGGTGGAATAATGAATCTCGCCGGTGACTGCATTGCGGTCCCAGATACCGGTACCGCTGCCCGCGATGGCCAGGACCATGCCTTTCGCTCGCGCGCAGCGCATCCAGCTCCCGCGCCAGACGGGCATCTGCGGCTTCCCGCGCGAGCAGGTTGGCAGCCAGTAGCGCAAGCTCCCGAAGCACGTGCTGCTGCGCCTCGTCCAGTTCACGGGGTTGATCGTGCAGCAGGCACAACATGCCGAGCACGCCAACGTCTGCGGCCAGCAATGGGCAGCCTGCAAAAAAACGCACGTTAGGGGCAGCTACAACCAGGTCGTGATTACGGAAGCGCTCATCGCAATGGGCATCGGGGACGACGAGGACGGTGTCGGTGCAACCCAGGGGTTCCCCAAAGCGACTGATCCAGGACGCCTTGCCAAAAGCCAGGCCGTCGCTGGCTTTGACCTGCTGGCGTTCCTCGGCGCCAGTCGTGACCAGCGCGGCGATGACGCCGAAATGGCATCTGGCCAGGCGCGCTAGACCATCGAATCGCTCATCGTTGGCGCTCTCCGGCACCTTGATAGAATACAAGGGCTGCATCTGGACTCTGCTTCGCCAGGACTGTAATGAGCCGCCTGGCGTTTATCGGCCATAGGAGTCTGGCGTCTACCCATAATGGCGATCTGACGTCATGCCCCCGAGAAAGCGCCGACAGCTTCGTAGGGGGGATTCTCTTCAAGACGTATCAGAGACGTAGCCCGGACTGAAATCCGGGGGCTTGGTACAGGCACTCCCCGGACTGAAGTCCGGGCTACGTTTGCAGGATCAGCTTTCGGATACCTGCAGGTTACCCACGGCAAGTTCCTCTTTCGCGCGGCGGCGCGTCACCAGCAGGCCGGAGCAGACCACGAGGATGCTCAGCACGGCGGTGGCGAGGACTTCGATGCGGTGGTCCGGACGGAACAGCATCACCACCAGCACGCTGATGATGAAAGCGATCACGCCCCAGGTCAGCCAGGGGAACAGCCACATGCGGTACTGGATCGGCTTGCCTTCGGCGATCAGTTGCTTGCGCATGCGCAGTTGCGAGATGGCGATGACCAGGTACACCAGCAGTGCGATGGCGCCGGAACTGGCCATAAGGAAACCAAACACCTTGGCGGGTACCAGGTAGTTGGCGATTACGGTCAGGAAGGCGGCGGCGGTGGACAACAGCACGGCGTAGATCGGGGTGCCGCTGCTGGTGGTGACGCATGCGCAGGCCGGTGCATCGCCGCGACGGCTCAGGGAATAGAGCATGCGCGATGCGATGTAGAGCGAGGAGTTGAGGCAGCTGGTTACCGAAGTCAGCACCACGACGTCGATGATGGCCTTGGCGTGAGGCACGCCGAGCGTATCCAGCACGGTGATGTAGGAGCCTTCGCTGGCCAGGCGCGGGTCGGTCCAGGGCACCAGGGCGACGACGATGAAGATCGACAGGATGTAGAACAGCGTGATCCGCCAGATCACCGAGTTGGTGGCCTTGGAGATTTGCTTTTCCGCCGCGTCGGACTCGGCCGCCGCGATGGTCACCACTTCAGCCCCGAGGAAGGAGAACATGGTGATCAGCATCGCGCTGAGCACCGCGCCGAAGCCGTTGGGCATGAAGCCGCCGGTGTCCCACAGGTGCGAAACGCCACTGACGCCGGTGCTGGGCAACAGGCCAAGAATGGCGCAGGCCCCGAGGATGATGAAGCCGACGATCGCCGCCACCTTGACCAAGGCCAGCCAGAACTCGAACTCGCCATAGTTCTTCACGCTGAACAGGTTGGTCACGGTCAGCAGCAGGGTGATCGCAAGCGACAACACCCAGATATCCAGTTGCGGTATCCAGGTGTTGAGGATGGTGGCGGCGATGTTGGCCTCGATGGGAATCACCAGGACCCAGAACCACCAGTAGAGCCAGCCGATGGTGTAGCCGGCCCATTTGCCGATGGCACGGTCGGCGTAGGTGGAGAAGGATCCGGTATCCGGCGAGGCGACGGCCATTTCGGCCAGCATGCGCATGACCAGTACGACCAGCCCACCGGCGAAAATGTAGGCCAGGATGGTGGCCGGACCGGCTTCGGCGATGGCCCGACCGGAGCCAACGAAGAGTCCGGCGCCGATCACGCCGGCAATGGAAAGCATGGTGACATGCCGTGACTTCAACCCATGACTCAGGTTGTTCTTCTTGTGCGACTGCATGGCATTACCTTTGTTCTTGTCGTGCACGTTTGCACCGCGCGAACGCCCGGCGCGAACCCAAAAAAGCCCGTCCTGCCCGAGACGGTTTCCGGGCAGGGACGGGTGAGCAAGGGACCAGGGGTGACTCAAAGGCCTCAGGCCAGCTCGTCGAAGCACTCGCCGATAATGGCCAGTCCGCGCTCCAGATCAGCATCGCTGACCGTCAGCGGGACCAGGATGCGCAGGACGTTGTAGTAGGTGCCGCAGGAAAGCAGGATCAGGCCCTTCTCGCGCGCCTTGGCGACCACCTTGCCGGTGAGTTCGGCGGCCGGCTTGCTCAGGTCACCGCCCTCGAACAGCTCCACGGCGACCATGGCGCCGAGGTTGCGCACGTCCACCAGGCTGTTGTGGCGCTCACCGATCTGGCGCAGGCCGGCGGTGAGGATTTCACCCACGGACTTGGCGCGATCCAGCAGCTTCTCGCTCTCGAAAGCTTCGATCACCGCCAGTGCCGCGGCACAGGAGATCGGGCTGCCGGCGTAGGTGCCACCCAGTCCACCCGGGGCAACGGCATCCATGACGTTGGCACGGCCGGATACGCCCGCCAGCGGGAAACCACCGGCGATGGACTTGGCGAAGGTGGTCAGGTCGGCAGCTACCCCCATCTGTTCCATGGCGAAGAAAGTGCCGGTGCGGCCGGCGCCGGTCTGTACTTCGTCGGCGATCAGCAGGATGCCGTGCTGGTCGCACAGGGCGCGCAGGCGGGCCATGAAGTCCTTCGGCGCGACATTGAAGCCACCCTCGCCCTGCACCGGCTCGAGGATGATCGCGGCGATGTCGCTGGGTGCGGCGTCGTTCTTGAAGATGCGTTCGATGCTGGCCATCGCATCGTCCACCGAGACGCCGTGCATCGCGTTCGGGTATTCGGCGCGGTACACACCGCCCGGCATCAGGCCCATGCCAGCGGAATACGGAACCACCTTGCCGGTCAACGACAGGGTGTACTGGGTGCGGCCGTGGTAGGCGCCGGTGAAGGCAATCACGCCGTTACGGCCGGTGGCGGCGCGGGCGATCTTGATGGCGTTCTCAACAGCTTCGGCACCGGTGGTGACCAGCAGGGTCTTCTTCTCGAAGCTGCCCGGCACCAGTTGGTTGATCTTCTCGGCCAGGGTCACGTAGGGCTCGTAGCCGAACACGTGGAAGCAGGTGTGGGTCAGTTTGGCCAGCTGTTCCTGGACGGCGGCCATCACCTTCGGGTGCAGGTGGCCGGTGTTCAGCACGGCGATGCCACCGGCGAAGTCCAGGTACTCACGGCCCTCGACGTCCCACACGGTGGCGTTCTCAGCACGCTCGGCGAAGATCTGGTGGATCTGCCCGACGCCACGAGGAATGGCGGCCATACGGCGTTGTTGCAGGCTCTGGTTGGTGTTCATGCGCACTCCAATATTCAGTCGCACCACACCAGAGGTCGCCAGCGCGGCTGGCGACCTCTGGTGCAGGAATGGGTTGTGATCCGCCGTGCTTACACGCCGATGCAGAGGTATTTGATTTCCAGGTAGTCATCGATGCCGTACTTGGAGCCTTCGCGGCCCAGGCCCGAGGCCTTGACACCGCCGAAGGGCGCCACTTCGTTGGAGATGATCCCGGTGTTGATGCCGACGATGCCGTACTCCAGGGCCTCGGCCACGCGGAACACGCGGCCCAGGTCGCGGGCATAGAAGTAGGCAGCCAGGCCATACTCGGTGTCGTTGGAGAAGGCGATGACTTCGTCTTCATCCTTGAAGCGGAACAGCGGCGCCAGCGGACCGAATGTCTCTTCCTTGGCCACGGCGGCGTTTTTCGGTACGTCGACCAGGATGGTCGGCTCGAAGAAGGTGCCGCCCAGGCTGTGCGGCTTTCCGCCGGAAACGACACGGGCGCCCTTGGCGACGGCGTCCTCGATGTGCTCCTGGACCTTGGCCACGGCCTTGGCGTCGATCAGCGGGCCGGTGGTGATGCCGTCTTCCAGACCGTTGCCGATCTTCAGCCGGGCCACGGCGGCCTGGAGCTTGTCGACGAAGGCGTCGTACACGCCATCCTGCACATAGAGGCGGTTGGCACAGACGCAGGTCTGGCCGTTGTTGCGGTATTTGGAAATCAGCGCGCCTTCCACGGCGGCATCCAGGTCCGCGTCGTCGAAGACGATGAAGGGCGCGTTGCCGCCCAGTTCCAGCGACACCTTCTTGATGTCCTTGGCGCATTCGGCCATCAGCTGGCGGCCGATTTCGGTGGAACCGGTAAAGGTCAGCTTGCGCACGATGGGGTTGCTGGTCAGCTCGCCGCCGACTTCACCGGCACTGCCGGTGACCACGTTCAGCACGCCTTTCGGAATGCCGGCACGCTCGGCCAGTTCGGCCAGGGCCAGGGCGGAGTACGGGGTCTGCGAGGCAGGCTTGAGCACCATGGTGCAGCCAGCGGCGAGCGCCGGGCCGGCTTTGCGGGTGATCATCGCCGAGGGGAAGTTCCACGGGGTGATGGCAGCGGTGACGCCGATGGGCTGCTTGATCACCATCAGGCGCTTGTCGGCCTGGTGGCCGGGGATCATGTCGCCGTAGACGCGCTTGGCTTCTTCACCGAACCACTCGAGGAAGGACGCCGCGTAGGCAATTTCGCCACGGGACTCCACCAGCGGCTTGCCCTGCTCCAGGGTCATCAGGCGGGCCAGGTCGTCCTGGTTCTGCATCATCAGTTCGAACCAGCGGCGCAGCCGGTTGGCGCGTTCCTTGGCGGTCAGCGCACGCCAGGCTGGCAGGGCGCGTTCGGCGGCTTCGATGGCGCGACGGGTCTCGGCGGCGCCCATTTTCGGCACGCTGCCGATCAGCTCGCCAGTGGCCGGGTTGCTCACCTTGAGGGTCTGGCCGTTGTCGGCATCGACCCAGGCGCCGTCTACATATGCCTGCTGGCGGAACAGGGTGGAGTCTTTCAGTTGCACGCTTGTCATCCTCTGGATTGGGCGGCGGTGACGTCGGCTCAGCCGGCGGCCCGCTGCTTGTTATCGGTGGCTTTGACGGTGAAGCGGGTGCCGGAGACGGCGATCTGCTCACGGACCTTGTCAACGATGTGGGCGCCGATCGGGATCGCGGAGGTAGCGGCGGGCGACGGTGCGTTGCACACGTTCACACTGCGCGGGGTGTTCACGAAGAGGAAGTCATCGATCAGCTTGCCGTCGCGGGACACCGCCTGGGCGCGCACGCCGGCCGGATAGGGGGTGAGATCGGCCTTGGTGATGCTCGGGCAGTACTTCTGCACTTCCTT